>NZ_BBYR01000017.1 GCF_001293525.1 Pseudideonella sakaiensis
AGATGGAGCTCATGTCGACGACGGTCTTGCCGGCGGGGGCGTCCTTCAGGCCGGCGGCCACGCCGTTGTCGCCGAACAGCACCGCGGCCACGTCGGGCGTGTCCGGCAGCATCAGGAACACCACGTCGGCTCGCTGCGCGACGCCGCGCGCGGTGGTGCAGACGGTGGCGCCGCCCTCGGCCAGCGCCACCGGCACCTTGCTGCGGGTGTGCACGAAGAGCTGGTGGCCGGCGGCCTGCAGGTGGGCCGCCATCGGCGCGCCCATGATGCCCAGGCCGATGAAGCCGAGGCGTTGCGGGGAGGTGGAAGCGGGCATGGGTCGGGTTCCGCGGTCGATCGGAGCAGGGCGGGGCCGGCCGTCAGGCGCGGCGGGTGGCGCGGTGGAACCAGCCGAGGCCGGCCTCGGTGCCGGCGGCCGGCCGGTACTCGCAGCCGACGTGGCCGGCGTAGCCCAGCCGGTCGAGCAGCGCGAACAGGTAGCCGTAGGCGATCTCGCCGCTGCCGGGCTCGTGGCGGCCCGGGTTGTCGGCGATCTGCACGTGCGCGATGCGCGGCAACAGGCGCTCGATCGTGGCGGCCAGCTCGCCCTCGCTGCGCTGCATGTGGTAGACGTCGTACTGCAGGAAGAGGTTGTCGGTGACGCCGTCGGCGGCCACCGCGTCCATCAGCGCCACCGCCTGCGCGCTGCGGTTCAGCACGTAGCCGGGGATGTCGTAGGGGTTGATCGGCTCGACCAGCAGGCGCAGCCCGGCCTGGCGCGCCTGCGCCGCGGCGTGGCGCAGGTTCTCGACCAGGGTGTGCTGCAGCAGCGCCGGGTCGGCCCCGGCCGGCGCCTTGCCGGCCATGCAGTGCAGCTGCCGGCAGCCCAGCGCCTGCGCGTAGGCGATGCCCAGGCCGACGCCGTCGCGGAACTCGGCCACCCGGTCCGGCAGGCAGGCCAGGCCGCGCTCGCCGGCCTCCCAGTCGCCCGGCGGCAGGTTGTGCAGCACCAGCTGCAGCCGGTGCCGCAGCAGCCGCTCGCGGATCGCCTCGGCCGGGTGCTCGTAGGGAAAGAGGAACTCGACGGCCTCGAAGCCGGCGGCGGCGGCGGCCTCGAAGCGCTCGAGGAAGGGGCGCTCGGTGAAGAGCATCGAGAGGTTGGCGGCGAAGCGGGGCATGGCGGCTCGGGCAGGAGGGGCAGGGCGGCTCGGCGGAAACGCAGGGGAAGCCGGCTCGGCGGATGCGGTGGACGGGATCGCGCGGCGGCGGCGGAGGCCGCCGCCGTGGCCGGTGGCAGGCGGCGGCAGGCGCTAGTCGAGCAGGCCCGCCAGCTCGAGGCCCTGCCGCCCGGCGGGGTGCCGGCAGTCGATGGCCTCGAACTCGTGGACCGCGTCGATCTCGGTGCCCATCGCGATGTTGGTCACCTTCTCCAGGATGCATTCGACCACGACCGGCACCCGGTGCGCCCGTGCCATCTCCAGGGCCTGCTGCAGCGCCGGGCGCAGCGCCTCGGGGTCGGTCACGCGCAGGCCCTTGCAGCCCAGGCCCTCGACGACCTTCAGGTGGTCCACGCCGTAGCCGCGCAGCGCGGGCTCGGCCACGTTCTGGTTGTCGAAGGCGAGCTGCACGCAGTAGTCCATGTCGAAGCCGCGCTGCGACTGGCGGATCAGGCCGAGGTAGCTGTTGTTCAGCAGCAGCTGCACGTAGGGCAGCCGGAACTGCGCGCCCACCGCCAGCTCCTCGATCAGGAACTGGAAGTCGTAGTCGCCGGACAGGCCGACCACGGTGCGCGTCGGGTCCGCGGCGACCACGCCGAGCGCCGCCGGCAGCGTCCAGCCCAGCGGGCCGGCCTGGCCGCAGTTGATCCACTGCCGCGGCCCGTGCACCTGCAGGAACTGCGCGCCGGCGATCTGGCTCAGGCCGATGGTCGAGACGTAGACGGTGTCGCGCGGGAAGACGGCGTTCATCTCCTCGTAGACGCGCATCGGCTTGATCGGCGTCTCGGTGTAGTGCGACTTGCGGTGCATCAGCCGCTTGCGCTCGGCGCAGCGCGCCGCCCAGTCGCGCCGGTCCTTCAGCGTGCCGGCCGCGCGGCGTTCGCGCGCCACCTCGACGAACAGCGCCAGCGCGGCCGCCGCGTCGCTGACGATGCCGTAGTCCGGCATGAAGACGCGCCCGATCTGCGTCGGCTCGATGTCCACGTGCACGAAGCGGCGGCCCTTGCAGTAGACGTCCAGGCTGCCGGTGTGGCGGTTGGCCCAGCGGTTGCCGATGCCGAGCACGAAATCGCTCGCCAGCATCGTCGCGTTGCCGTAGCGGTGGCTGGTCTGCAGGCCGCACATCCCGGCCATCAGCGGGTGGTCGTCGGGGATGGCGCCCCAGCCCATCAGCGTGGGGATGACCGGCACGCCGGTCAGCTCGGCGAATTCGACCAGCAGCGCGCTCGCGTCGGCGTTGATCACGCCGCCGCCGGCGACGATCACCGGCTTGTCGGCCGATTCCAGCAGGTCCAGCGCCTTCTCGATCTGGCGCCGGCTGGCGGCGGGCTTATAGACCGGCAGCGGCTCGTAGGTGTCGATGTCGAACTCGATCTCGGCCATCTGCACGTCGAAGGGCAGGTCGATCAGCACCGGCCCGGGCCGGCCCGAGCGCATCAGGTGGAAGGCCTGCTGGAAGGCGCGCGGCACCTGGGCCGGCTCGCGCACGGTCACGGCCCACTTGGTCACCGGCTTGGCGATGGACTCGATGTCCACCGCCTGGAAGTCCTCCTTGTACAGCCGCGCCCGCGGCGCCTGGCCGGTGATGCACAGGATGGGGATGCTGTCGGCGCCGGCCGAGTACAGGCCCGTGATCATGTCGGTGCCGGCCGGGCCGCTGGTGCCGATGCACACGCCGATGTGGCCGGCGCGCGCCCGCGTGTAGCCCTCGGCCATGTGCGAGGCCGCCTCGACGTGGCGCGCCAGCACGTGCGCGATCGACGCGCGTTCGCGCAGCGCGGCGTACAGCGGGTTGATCGCCGCGCCGGGCACGCCGAAGGCCTGGGTCACGCCTTCCTTCTCCATCACCAGCACCGCCGCCATCGCGGCTTTCATCCGGGCCATGCTCGTTCTCCTGGGGTCGTGGGGGGTCTGTCGCCTCGGGGTGCATGGTCGGCCGGCCGGCCGCGGCGCGGAAGCCGGGGTGGGGCCATATCAGTCATTCCGCGGTGGAATGACGCGGCGGCCGACGCTAGCATCGGGCGATGGACCGCGTCGCCGCCCTGCGCCTCTTCGTCCGCGTGGTCGAGACCGGCAGCTTCAGCCGGGCCGCCGGCGACCTGGCGCTGACCCAGCCCACCGCCACCAAGCACGTGGCCGCGCTCGAGCGGCGGCTCGGGGCCCGCCTGTTCCACCGCAGCACGCGCGGCGTGACGCCGACCGAGGTCGGCGCGGCCTACTACGACAAGGCCAAGCGCATCCTGGCCGAGCTCGACGAGGCCGACGACCTGGCCGCGCTGCTGCACGGCCGCATGCATGGCCAGCTGCGGCTGGGCAGCTCGGTGGCCTTCGGCCGCCGCGTGCTGGTGCCGCTGGCACTGCGCTTCATGCAGGCCCACCCCGGGCTGAACCTCGAGCTGAGCTTCGAGGACCGCTACGTCGACCTGGTGGCCCAGGGCATCGACGTCGCCGTGCGCATGGGCCGCCTCGCCGACTCCGGCCTCGGCGCCCGCTACCTGGGCCGCAACCCCTGGGTGCTGACGGCCGCGCCGGCCTACCTCGAGGAGGCGGGCACGCCGCGCGCGGCCGAGGAGCTGGCGGCCCACCGCTGCGTGGTCTACAGCAGCGTGCAGGGCGACGACCGCTGGAGCTTCGACGATGCCGCGGGCCGCACCGTCACCGTGCCGGTGCGCGGGCCGCTGCGCTCGAACAACCTGTCGGCGGTGCTCGCCGCCTGCCGCGCCGGCCTGGGCCTGGCGGTGCTGCCGGCCTACGTGGCGCGCGAATCGCTCGCCGACGGCAGCCTGGTGCGCGTGCTGCCCGGCTTCAACCTGCCGGCCCAGGACATCCACGCCGTGTTCCCGTCGCCGAAGCTGCTGCCGGGCAAGGTGCAGGTGTTGATTCTTTGGCTGCAACAGGCGCTGGAAGGCGAGGGCTGGTGGCGCGACGGGGTCTGACGCGCCATCATCCGCGGGGCCGCCACTGCCCCTCGACGCCGATGGACGCTTCGCCTGCCCCCGCCCCCCTGCCGGACACCGCGCCCGGAGCCCCACCCGACGCGCCGCCCGACACCCCGCCCGAGCCGCGCGAGATCTCGCTGCAGGACTTCCTCGACGAGGCCCGCGCCGCCCAGCGCGCCGGCCGGCTCGCCGAGGCCGAGGCGATGTACCTGCACCTGCTGCAGCAGGCCCCGGACGAGCCGAACGCGCTCAACTTCCTCGGCGTGCTGCGCTTCCAGCAAGGCCTGCACGACCTGGCGCTGGCCACGCTGATGCGCGCGATCCGGGCCGCGCCCGACGATGCCGGGCCCTGGATCAACCTGGCCAACGTGCTGATCGAGACCGATCGCCTCGACGACGCCGTGAAGGCCCTGGGCAACGCCGCGGCGCTGGCGCCGCGGAGCGTGCAGATCGTCAACAACCTCGGCGTACTGCACCTGCGGCGGCAGGACTGGGGGCTGGCCGAGCAGCACCTGCGGCGCGCCCTCGAGCTGTGGCCGGAACGCAGCTACCTGCACGAGAACCTGGCGCAGGTGTGCCTGGCGACCGGCCGCGCCCAGGAGGCGGAGCAGCACCTGGCGCGCGCCCTCCTCTGCATGGGGCCGCGGTCGCTCTCGCGCAAGCTGATGCTGATCGCCCACGACGTGCTCGGCGACCGGGCCGCCGCGCTGCGCACGGTGCAGGAATGGCTCGAGGCGGAGCCGGACAACCCCGAGGCCCGCCACCACCTCGCGGCACTGGGTGCCGCGGTGGTGCCGCCGCGGGCGCCCGACGACTACGTCAGCCAGCTGTTCGACGGCTTCGCCCAGTCCTTCGACGCCCAGCTGGCGCGGCTGGGCTACCGGGGCCCGACGCTGGTCGTCGACGAGCTGCGGCGCCTGCGCGAGGGCCTGCCGGCGGAGGCGACCGTGGTCGACGCCGGCTGCGGCACCGGCCTGTGCGGCCCCGGGTTGCGGCCGCTGGCGGCCCGTCTCGTCGGCGTCGACCTGTCCGGCGGCATGCTCCGGCACGCGGCCGCCGGCAAGGGCTACGACGAGCTGCACCAGGCCGAGCTCGGCGCCTTCCTCGCGCAGCGCCGTGCCGACCTGGACGCCGTGGTCGCGGCCGACGTGATGAGCTACTTCGGCGAGCTCGACGGCGTGATGCAGGCGCTGGCCACGGCGCTGCGGCCCGGTGGCGTGGTGGTGCTCACCTTCGAGGCGCTCGACGAGCCGGCCGCGGCTGGCTTCGCGCTGCGCTCCCACGGGCGATACGCCCACCAGGCGGCCTACGTCTGCGCCGCGGCGCTCCACCACGGCCTGGTGGTGCAGCGGCTCGCGCGCGAGGTGCTGCGCAGCGAGCTCGGCCGGCCGATCGCCAGCTGGGTGCTGTCCGCCACGCGGGCGCCGGCGCCCGCAGCCTAGGCTGCCGGCGCCACCGCGGCGGCGCCGCGCACCAGCGCCGCGAAGCCGACCACCTCCTCGGCCACGCGGTGGCAGGCCGCCAGCGCCGCCGGGTCGGCCGGCTGCTCGGCACCGCCGAACGGGCGGGACGATGCGAGCAGCGCCGCGCCGTAGGGCGTGGGCCAGCCGCGCAGCGCGTGCACCACGCTGCGCAGCGCCGTCAGCGTGGTGCCCATCGCCTGCATGCCGTCGGCGCTGACGATGCAGCCGACCGCGCGCATCGTCAGGTAGGGCCGCGCGTCCTCGCGCGTGTCCTCGACGAAGTCGATCACGTTCTTCATCAGGCCGGAGATGCCGCCGTGGTAGGCGGGCGTGGCCAGCACCAGGCCGTCGGCACGGCGCACCGCGTCGACCAGCGCGCGCGCCTTGTCGCTGCGCTCGGGCCGGGTCGGGTCGTAGGGCTCGGTGGGCAGTGCGTCGGCGCCGAAGGCGAGGGTGTCGCAGCCGAGGGCCCGGGCCTGCGCGAGCGCGGCCTCGATCGCGCGCTCGGCCGTCGAGCCGGGACGCGTGCTGCCGCCGATGCCGACGATCAGCGGGCGGTCGGGGAGGGGGGCGGGCGCCGGAAGCACGGACAAGGCGGGGACGGGTCGGATGGGCCGGCCCTCGGGCCGCGCCGGCGGCCGGAACACGCCAGCGAAGGCCGCGAGTGTAAGAGGTCCGTCCGGCCCGCGCCGGCGGCGGGCCGATCTGCGCAGGCGCGGCCCGCGGCCGCTCAGGCCGGCGCGCGGCGCGCCACCGGGGCCAGCGCGCCGCGCAGGCGGGCCAGCGCGTCCTGCGCGGCGCCGCTCGATTCGCTCAGGCCGTCCTGCACGCTGCCCAGGTGGGCCACCATCCGGCGCTCGGCGTCGGCCCGGTCGCCGGCGGCCAGCGCGTCGACGATCGCCTGGTGCTCGTCGCAGGACTGCCGCGCCTCGTGCGAGGACTGGTAGAGCGTGGCGGCCAGCGTGGTGCGCGCCGTCAGGTCGCGCATCACCGCGGTGAGGGCCCGGTGGCCCAGGCAGTCGGCCAGGCAGACGTGGAAATCGGCCAGCAGGTAGCTGCGCGTGGCCGCGTCGCTGCCGTCGATCGCGCCGCGCTCCTCGGCGATGTGCTGCCGCAGCCGCTGCACCACCGCCTGCAGCGGGCGGCCCTGCGGCGCCTCGCGCAGCAGCCCGGCCTCGATCACCCGGCGCGCGGCGAAGGCGTCGCGCGCCTCGTCGAACGAGGGCTCCACGACGTACCAGCCCTTGCGGCTGCGCACCTCCACGAAGCCGCGCGCCTGCAGCTGCATCAGCGCCTCGCGCACCAGCGTGCGGCTGACGGCGTACAGGTCGGCCAGCTCCTGCTCGCCCAGCCGGGCGCCGGGCGCCAGCTTCTGCGCCAGGATGGACTCGACCACCTGCTGGGCGATCTCCGCGGGGCTGATGCTCATGCCGCGATGCTACGGGGCGGGCGCCGGCCTTCAGGCCGCGGGCGCCACCGGGCCGGCGGGTGGCCGCGTGGCCGCAGCACCCGGCGGCAGTGCCGCCGGGGCGTCCAGCGGCGCCGCCGGCCGGCCGTCCAGCACCGCGTGGGCGCGCTCGCGGTCGATGTCGCCCTCCCAGGCCGCCACCACCACCGTGGCCACGCAGTTGCCGACCAGGTTGCCGAGCGCGCGCGCGATGCCCATGAACCAGTCCACGGACAGCACCAGCACCAGGCCGATCGCCGGGATCGCCGGGATGGCGTGCAGCGTGGCTGCCAGCACCACGATCGCCGAGCCCGGCACGCCGTGCGCGCCCTTGCTCGTGACCAGCGACACCGCCAGGATGGTCAGCAGGTCGGTCATCGAGATCGGCGTGTTCGTGGCCTGCGCGATGAACACCGCCGCCAGCGTGATGTAGATCGAGAAGGCGTCGAGGTTGAAGGAGTAGCCGGTCGGGATCACCAGCCCGACCGTCGAATCGCGGATGCCCAGGTGGCGCAGCTTGGCCATCACCTGCGGCAGCACGCTGTCGCTCGAGGTGGTGGCGAACACCACCGCCAGCTCCTCGCGCAGGTAGCGCAGCAGCTTGAACAGGCTGAAGCCCGCCAGCCGCAGGATGCCGCCCAGCACCACCACGACGAACAGGATCACCGCCGCATAGAACAGCACCACCAGCATCCCGAGCTGCTTCAGCGAGCCCACGCCGTACTTGCCGACCGTGAAGGCGATCGCCCCCAGCACGCCCAGCGGCGCCAGCCGGATCAGCAGCCCCATGATCTTGAACACCACCTGCGACAGCGTGTCGATGAAGACCGCCACCGGCGCGCCGCGCTCGCCCAGCATCGCCAGCGCGCAGCCGAACAGCACCGCGAACAGCAGCACCTGCAGCACGTCGCCGGTGGCGAAGGCGCTCACCACCGTGGTGGGGATCAGCTTCATCAGGAAGTCCACCGTGCCGCCGCTGGTGAGCTTGTTCGCGTTGTCGGCATAGGCCCCCATTGCCGCCGCGTCCAGCGCCTTCGGGTCGACGTTCATGCCGACCCCGGGCTGGAACACGAAGGCCAGCAGCAGGCCCAGCGCCAGCGCCACCGTCGTCACCACCTCGAAATAGACCAGCGCCTTCACGCCGACCCGGCCCACACGCTTCAGGTCCCCCGCGCCCGCGATGCCGTGCACCACGACGCAGAACACCAGCACCGGGATGATCATCTTGATCAGCTTGATGAAGCCATCGCCCAGCGGCTTCAGCTTCACCGCGAACTCCGGCAGCGCCAGCCCGAGGATCACCCCCAGCACGAGGGCCAGCACCACCTGGCCGAACAGGGAACGCAGGAAGGAGGGCATCGCGGGCTCCAGACATTGAGTGCAAACTTGAACCACAAGCTTGCATACAAGAAATGTAGGCAAACTCGCCCGCCGCAGCATCCGGAGGAACCCGGGGCCCGGCCGGCGAGCCTGGAGCAGGTTTCGTACCGCGCGCCGCCCCGCGGCACGCCTGAAACGACGGCGGCCCCGCTGCTGCGGGGCCGCCGGGAGCACGCCGGGCTTCGGCCCGGCCTGCGCAAGCGCGCGCCGACGAGCGCCGGCGCCGCGCCGCGGGCGATCAGCCCTTCATGGCCTTCACGGCCGCCTTCGCGTTGTCGTGCTCCGCCTTCGCCTGCTTCACGCAGGCGCTCTTCGCGTCACCCGACTGGTCGTCGCACTTCTCCTTCGCGACCTCGTAGGCCATCTCCGCCTTCGCCTCCGCCACCTTCTTCTGGTGCTTGGCCGACGGCTCGTGCTGCTGCTCCAGCTCGGCCTTGGCGACGTTCTCCTTGCCCTTGGCCTCCTTCATGCACACGTCCTTCGCGTTGTCCTTCATCGTGTCGCACTGCGCCTTGGCGACCTTGTAATCGGCCTCGATCTTCTCCTTCGCGACCTTGTACTCGTCCTTCGTCATCGCATGCGCGCCGGTGGCGGCAAAGCAGGTGCAGGCAACGGCCAGCGCGATCAGGTTCTTCGTCATGGTGGGACTCCTTCTGGGGGGTTTTTCGTGGCCCGTTGATGGGTGGACGAAGGCTAGGGCGGGGGATGCGAGGGGGCTGTAGGACAAAGGAGGAAAGTGGCGGCGACCGGCGCTGACGTGCGGTGAGGGGTGCTCCGCGAAGGGAGGGTTGGCGGCCACGGCGACGCGCCTCTTGCCGTGTCAGCTGCCGAGACCGTGACCCGCAGCCCCGTGCATCCGCCACGGCTGTGAGCCTGGGTCTGAGCCTCAGCCTCAGCCTGAGCCTCGCGGGCCGCCGGGCGGCGAACCCCATGCGGCGGTCCGGCAGCAGTCCCCTCGTCCCCCGACTCGGCGCCGACCCGGCCGCCACCTGTCGCCTTCGCTGCCGAACCGCCCTCCGCAAGAACAGCGGGCGGCAGCGTAATGCTGCCAGTCACAGGAGCGCCGGCCCATTCCGAGCGCGGCAGCAGTGACATGCGCCTTCAGGCGATCGCCACCGCCGAGGTCGGGATCGGGCGCGCCGCTCGTGCTCGGTCGATAATACGTATACATCGCTTATCATCTGCAGTTGAACACGATCAACTGGCTGCCCAAGGCACTTCGTCAGCTGCGGAGGATCGATGCTCACGCAGGGAAGCAGATCCGCACCGCCGTCAGCGCTGAGCTCGTGGATCTCGCCTCGGCAAGAAACGTCAAGGCGCTCACCAACCACGAGTACGGGTACAGACTGCGCGTTGGCCACTACCGGGTCTTCTTCGACTTCGATGGCGCCGTCCGCATCGTCAGCATTGAAGAGGTCAGGAAGCGCGATGAACGCACGTACTGAGTTCCAGGTCATCGTCGGCCAAGACGGAAAGCCCGCCTTCGTCGTCATTCCTTACGAACAGTTCCGCCGCATGAAGGGCGGTTTCACGCAGGGGACGGTACCCAACGAAGTGGTGAACCTTGCCTTCGAGCGGGGCGTCTCCCCGATGGCCGCGTGGCGCGAGCACTTCGGGCTCACCCAGGCCGAGCTGGCCGGCCGAATCGGCATCACACAGGCCGCGTACGCCCAGATGGAGCGCGTGAAGCAACCGCGCCGGGCGACCTTGGAGAAGGTGGCTACCGCTCTTGGGCTGGAGCTCGAACAACTCCGCTGGTGAACGCTGTCGGGGTGATCTCCCCATGTCCCCCACCTCGGTGCCACCCCCTTTCGCCTTCGACCCCGGACCGCTCTCCGCACGAAGCGACGCAGCCACCTGCGCCCCTGCCACGCCCGCCTCAGAACTGCCGCCGCCGCTCCACCATCCCCGCGAACTTCTCGAACTCGCCCTCGTCGACCCCGTAGCTGTGGTCTGCATCGGGGAACTGCCCCTGCTTCACCTCGGCCACGTAGGCCTTCAGCCCCGCGACCGCCACCTCGGTCAGGTTCGCATAGCGCTTCGTGAACTTCGGCTTGAAGTCCGTGAACACGCCCAGCAGGTCGTAGGACAGGAGGATCTGCCCGTCGCAGCCCGCGCCGGCTCCGATCCCGATCGTCGGAATCTCCAGCTGCTTCGAGATCAGTTCCGCGATCCGCGCCGGCACCGCCTCGAACTCCAGCATGAAGCAGCCCGCGTCCTGGATCGCCAGCGCGTCCTCCAGGATCTTCATCGCCGCGTCCGCCGTGCGGCCCTGGATCCGGAAGCCGCCGAAGGTCGCCACCGTGTGCGGTGTCAGCCCGATGTGCGACGCCGTCGGAATCCCCGCGTCCACCATCGCCTTCAGGATGTGGGCCTGCGACTTCCCGCCCTGCGGCTTCACCGCGTCGCAGCCGGCGTCCTGCATGAAGCGCGTCGCGTTCTGCAGCGCGCGTTCCACCGTGTGGTAGCTCTGGTAAGGCATGCAGCCCAGCACGAAGGTGTTCGGCGCGCCGCGGCGCACCGCCTGCGCGTGCAGCACCATCATGTCCATCGTCGCCGGGATCGTGTTCGCGTGGCCATGCGCCACCATCGCCAGGCTGTCGCCCACGACCGCCACGTCCACGCCGGCCAGCTCGGCCCACTTGGCCGACGTGTAGTCCGGCACCGAGGTGTAGACCATCTTCTCGCCGGTCTGCTTGGACGCGCGGATCTCGGTGATCGTGCGCTTCTTGCGCTCGGCGGGCGCCGGCGCGGGGGAGGTGGCAGGTGTGGACATCGGGGGCTCCGTCGACGTGTTCAGCGGGCCACGGCCATGCCGGCCTCGGCCTGCTGCAGCGCGAAGATCGAGGTGTAGCCCTTCGACCAGTCCGGCGGCATCAGGCAGGGGCGCGGGTCGTGGTGGGCGTAGCGCGCGGGCTGGCCGCGCAGCAGGAACTGGTCGTGCTTCGGCCGGATCGGGTTCACCGTGTAGGGGAAGGCATCGGCCGAGGTCAGCGTGTTCAGCAGCAGCGGCCGGCCCAGGTCCGACTGGTTGCGCGCCGAGTAGTGCAGCGTGCGGCAGTTGTGGATCGTCAGCGAGCCGGCCGGGCCGGGCAGGAACACCGCCTGCTTCAGGTCGAGCCGCGCGCAGTCCGCCTCGGACAGGCAGCCCGTCCACTGCCCGTCGGCGTCGTACTGCGACAGCATCGGGTCGATCAGGTGGCTGCGCGGCAGCACCGCCAGCGGGCCCTGGTCCATGCCGCAGTCGTACAGGTAGGTGCCCACCGTCAGCGGCGAGTAGTTGGTGTGCGGCCAGAAGCTGATGTCGTAGTGCCACTTCACCTCCTCGCCGCCCTGCGCCCACTTGAAGTTGAGCTTGGAGTGGTGGAACTTCACGTCCGGGCCTACCAGGTCGGCCACGATGTCGGGCATGGCCGAGTGCAGGCAGTAGTCCCAGTAGGCCGGGTGCTGCTCTACCGGGTTCGACACCCGGCGCAGCCGCGGCGCGCTCGCGCTGTGGCGCGGCTCCAGGTCGAACACCGCGTCGGTGCGCGTCACCGCGCGGCTGCGTTCGACCAGTTCGTCGGTGGCCGCGCGCAGCCGCGCCAGCCAGGCCTCGTCGATCGCCCGTTCGACGAGCAGGTAGCCTTCGTTGAAGTAGAACTCGCGCTGCGCCTGCGTCAGCACCTTCGGCGGAATGGCCAGGATCTGTTCGGGGGTCATCGGGGCTCTCCAGGAGAAAGGGGTCAATCGTCGAGACGGGCGCCCAGGCGGTTCAGCGCCTCGCGCACCGCCTGCCCGGGCAACTCGCGCGGCTGCAGGCCGTCGCGCGTCGCCAGCGTGGCGGCCACGCCCAGCGCCTGGCCGTAGCCGAAGCACTGCGCCGTCACCCGCGCCGAGGCCACCGCCTCGTGCTCGCCCGACAGGCAGCGCCCGCCGAACAGCAGGCCCTCGCCGCGTTCGGGCACGAAGCAGCCGTAGGGCACCTCGTAGTAGTCGTTCAGCAGCCACTCCACGCGCGGCCGGTCGCCGGCATGCAGCTCGATCGGCCACGGCGAACGCGCGATGCCGTCGGCGAACTTGCGGCCGGCCACCACGTCGGCATTGCGCAGCACCGCCAGGCCCGCGCCCTGGCGCGTCTGGCGCACGCCCACCTGCACGCCGGTGTCGTTGACCCAGCTGTGCTCGCAGCCGGCCAGCCGCTCGCGGAAGAAGCGCGCATAGGCGCGCACCTGCAGCCGGCCCTGCACCTCGGCCTCGCTGAAGTCGCTGCCCTGCACCACGTTCAGCTCGCGCCCGTCGGCGGCGCGGATGCGGGTGCAGTTGCACAGCAGCTCGCCCGGGCGCGTGGTGGGGAAGAGCCAGATCTTGCTGCGCGGCAGGTCCTGGCCGGCGCCCTGCGCCTCGACGATCAGCGCGCTCACCGCCGCCGGCATGATGGTGTCGCTGCCGTGGGCGGCCAGGAAGCGCGGGATGTCCACGCCCTGCAGCCGGAAGATCATCGTCGGGTTCTGCACCACGCCGTCCGCGCCGCAGGACGTGCGCAGCCCGGCCAGCGCCAGCAGGTCGGCGTCGCCGCTGGCGTCGATGCTGAGCCGCGCGCGCACGTCGAGCCGGCCCGACTTGGTCCAGACGATGGCGCCCTCGATCAGGTCGCCGTTGCGCTGCACCTCGGTGCACAGCGCGTGGTAGAGCACGCGCACGCCGGCCTCGGCCAGCAGCGCATCGGCACTCTCGCGCCAGGCCAGCGGCTCGTGCACCCGCGTGAAGGTCTTGCCGTAGCGCAGCGGGGGGCCCAGGCCGCCGCGGCCTTCCATCTGGGCGATGAACTCGTCGACGAAGCCATGCACCAGCTGGCGCGGCGTCCGCGGCAGATCCTCGGCCTCGTACAACCCGCAGACCGTGCCCGACAGGCCGGCCACCGCGCCGCCGCCGCAGAAGCCGTAGCGCTCGACCAGCAGCACGCGCAGCCCGGCCCGCGCCGCGGTGCAGGCCGCGGCCACCCCGGTGGCGCCTCCGCCCACCACCAGCAGGTCGACCTCGACCCGTTCGACCGGCCGTGCGTCCATGGCCGTTTCCTTCAGCGCAGGGCCATGGCCACGCCCGGCAGCCAGGTGACGAGGGCGGGCCAGTACAGGGTCATCGACAACACCACCAGCTGCAGCCCGATGAAGGGCACCATGCCGGCATACATGTGGCGCATGGTGATCTCGGGCGGCGCCACCGCGCGCAGGTAGAAGATGGCCGGCGCCAGCGGCGGCGTCAGGTAGCTGGTCTGGATCATGATCAGGAACAGGATGCAGAACCACACCGGATCGAAGCCCACGCCGGTGACCAGCGGCGTGAAGATCGGCAGGAAGATCAGCACGATCGAGATCCAGTCCAGGAAGAAGCCGGCGATGAAGAGGATGAACAGCACCATCCCCAGCAGCTGCCAGGGCGTGAGCTGCATCTCGCGGATCAGGCTGCTGGCCAGGTTGATGCCGCCGCCGCCGATGAACACGCCGGTGAACAGCGTGCCGCCCAGCAGCACGGCCATGATCATCGCGGTGACGCGCGCGGTCTTCAGCAGGCTGTCGTACAGGCCCGGCCAGCTGAAGCGGCGGTAGACGACGGTGAGCAGCACCGCGCACACGCAGCCGATGGCCGCGGCCTCCGTCGGCGAGGCCAGCCCGCCGAGGATGGACCCGAGCACCGCGACGATCATGCCCAGCGGCGGCAGCAGGTTGCGTGCGGTGATGCCCAGCTTCTGCACGAAGCTGGGGTCGTTCGGGTCGGGCGGGATGCGTGGCCCGTGCGCCGGCCGGAGGATGCACAGCGCGAGCACGTAGACCAGGTACAGGCCCGCCATCAGCAGGCCGGGGAAGACCATGCCGTACATCAGGTCGCCGACCGAGACATTGGCCAGCGGCCCCATCACGATCACCACCACCGACGGCGGGATGATGGTGCCCAGCGAGCCGCCGGCGCAGATCACGCCGCTGATCAGGCGCTTGTCGTAGCCGTAGCGCAGCATGATCGGGATCGTCAGCAGGCCGACCACGGACTCGGTGGCGCCGATCACGCCGCTGGACGCCGCGAACACCACGCACATCAGCACCGTGGCGATCGCCAGCCCGCCGGGCAGGCGGCGGGTCCAGATGTGGATGGCCTCGAACAGGCGGTCGGCGATGCCGGACTTCTCCAGCACCGCGCCCATGAAGACGAACAGCGGGATCGCCGCGAACACGAAGTTCGAGGCCAGGTCGTCGATCTTCTCGACGAACTGGTGCATCACCGCCGGGCCGAAGGTCAGCAGGCCGAAGCCGGTGGCCGTCAGCAGCATCGCGAAGGCGACCTGCACGCCCAGGAACATCAGCCCGAAGGCCACCGGCAGCATCAGGAAGGGCAGGTAGGCGTTCATGCCGGGGTCCGCTCGCCGGGCCGGGCGCCGGGCACCAGGGTCTTGGCCAGCTCGCACAGCACCTGCAGCGCGAAGGTGGCGAAGGCCAGCGTGAAGACCAGCCGGAACGGCCACACGGGCAGGTTCAGCGCCGACTGGCCCGAGGTCTCGCCGCGCGCGTAGCCGCTGCTGGCGTAGCCCCAGAGCGTCCAGGTCAGCCACAGCAGGATGGGCAGCACCAGCGCGTAGACCAGCGCGTCGATGGCGCGGCGCGCCCCCGGCGGCAGGCTGCCGCTCAGCACGTCGATGCGGATGTGCTCGCCCTGCCGCAGCGTGTAGGCCAGCGCCAGCAGGAAGTGCGAACCGGTCAGCGTGTAGCCGACTTCGTAGGCCCAGATGGTGGGCGCGCCGAAGGCATAACGGGCCACCACCTCCCAGGTGGTGGCCAGCACCAGCGGCACCAGCAGCAGCGCCGCCAGGATGCCGATGGCCAGGACCCAGCGCTCGGCCAGGCCGATGAGGCGTTTCACGAAGAGATTCCTTGCGGTGTGCGCGGGCACGGTCGGGCCCGCGGCGGGCCGCAGGGCCCGCGGCGGGCCCCTGCCCTCGGTCGTCAGCTGCGCTTGACCTTGACCTTGCGCCAGTCGTCGGCGTCGCGCCAGGCGGCGTCGAACTCGGTCTGGCTCTTGTGCACCCGGGCGAAGTACTTGGACTTGCTCTCGCGCGCCGTCTTGTTGGCCCAGTCCAGGCCGATCTTGCGGGTGGCGAACTGCACCTCGTCGTCGAGCTCGGTCATGATGACGCCCTGCTTCTTGTAGAAGTCGAAGGCCTTGGCGTCCTCGACGCCGATGCGCGTCCAGCTCTCGAAGGTGACGAGCTTGGCCACCAGCTCGACGAGCTTCTGGTCGTTCGGCGGCATCTTGGCCCAGACGTCCTTGTTCACGACCAGCTCGAAGGGCGCGCAGGGCTGGTGCACGCCCGGGTAGCTGAGGTGCTTGGCCACCTTGTAGAAGCCGGGCGAGACGTTCTCCCACAGCGTGCCCCATTCGGTGGCGTCGATCGCGCCGCGCTCGAGCATCGGGAAGACGTCGCCGCCGGCGGTGGTGACGGGGGCAGCGCCCAGGTCCTTGGCCATCTCCAGCCAGGCGCCGGCGGTGCGCAGCTTCAGGCCCTTCAGGTCGGCCAGCGTCTTGACCTGCTTGCGCGAATGCAGGAAGACCTCGGCGGTGCGCATGAACAGCGGCATCGAGATCACGCCGTCGGATTCGTCGCGGAACTGCCGCTGCAGATCGGCGCCACCCGCTTCGTACAGCCAGTGCAGCATGCGCTCGGCGTCGAAGCTGCCGGCATAGCCGCCGAACAGCGCGGTGGTGGTGTCCTTGCCCCAGTCGTAGCCGATCCAGGTGTGGCCGCACTCGGCCAGGCCGTTCTTCACCGTCTCGGGCACCTTCAGCGCATTGCCCAGGCCGCCGCCGGGGAAGGTCTGGATCTTGAAGCGGCCGCCGGACAGGAACTCCATGCGCTCGGCGAAGGCCTTGGCGCCGATGTCCATCAGCGGGCCGCCGGCCCAGCCGGTGGCCATCTTCCAGTTGTAGGTGGGGCCGGCCTGGGCCTGCGCTGCGGTGGCGGACAGCAGACCTGCACCGGCCAGGCCGGTGCCGACGAACAGACGGCGTTTCATGGGGGTTGTCTCCTTCGGATGTTGTGGTGTCATCGCCTCAGGCGAGTGCCCGGGACTCGTCGGGCGTCAGCACCGGGCCATCCAGCGTGACGCGTTTCTCCTGGGTCTCGCCGCTGCGGAAGCGCGCCACGATGGGCCGCAGCTCGGCCTTCACGTGGGTCTCGTCGTAGCCGTTGAACAGGTGGCCGAGCAGGCCGCGGTCCAGGTCCGAGGTGCCCATCAGCCAGTCGGCGATCGGGAAGGTCAGGTTCATGTTCTTGTGCATCATGATTCCCTGGTTGTGGTGGGCCGTGTGGTGGCGCCGGATCGTGTTCACGAAGGGCATGTGGCGCACGAAGGCGTTGTCCTTCACGTGGCAGCAGAAATGGAAGCTCTCGTAGACCAGGTAGTGGCCGACCATCGTCAGGTAGACGATGTAGCCGGCATTCGCGTTGATCAGCTGCGCGGCGGTGTAACCGAGGACGCCGCCGAACACGCCGAGCACGATCAGCACGCGCCAGGGAAAGAAGACGATGCGGAACTCGCGCACCGTGTCGATGGTGACGTCGTTGTCGGTGAAGTACTGGTGGTGCTCGCGCGTGTGGCGCTCGTAGATGGCGCGCAGTGCGAACACGTCGATGCGCCGGTGCATCACGTACTTGTGCATCGCCCACTCGACCAGGTTGCCGGCCAGGAAGACCGGCAGCATCAGCGCCCATTCCCAGGTGGCGCCTTCGATGCGCTGCAGGCACAGCACGATCGCCGTGATGCCCACCGCGTACATCACGCCGATGTGCACGATCCCGTTGTAGAACGGGCTGATGCGCCCCTTGTACTGTTCGCGGAAGCGGCGCTGGCGCTCGGTCATCATGGCTCGACACTCCTGTGCGATGCAACTAACATATCAGTGCGATCCTAGATCGATATGAAGACATGTCAAGACTGAAAGTCCCTGAGGCCCGGACACGCGCGCCCGCTCGCGCGCGGACACGCAGTCCCCGGGCGACGAGCGCAGCGCCGTCCGACGGCGCGGCCGGGGCCGAGGGTGCGTCGCCGCTGCCGGGCAAGCCGAGCACGCTGGCGGCGCAGGCCTATGCGCGCATCGAGGAGATGATCGTGAAGCTGGAGATGCCGCCGGGCAGCGTCATCAGCGAGGCCGAGGTGTCGGCCGCGCTGGGCATCGGCCGCACGCCGGTGCGCGAGGCGCTGCAGCGGCTGGCCCGCGAGCACCTGGTGCTGATCTTGCCGCAGCGCGGCGTGCTGGTGTCGGAGATCGACATCAAGCGCCAGCTCAGGCTGCTGGAGACCCGGCGCGAGGTCGAGCGCCTGGTGGCGCGTTCGGCCGCGCGGCGGGCCACCGACGCGGAGAACCGCCGCTTTGCCGAGCTGGCCGACGAGTTCCACGCCGCGGCGGCCTCGGCCGACCAGGTGCGCTTCATGCGTGCCGACAAGGCCTTCAACGACCTGTCGCTGGTCGCCGCCCGCAACGAGTTCGCCGCCGGCGCCATGGGCCTGATGCACGGCCTGTCGCGCCGCTTCTGGTTCATGCACCACCGGCAGGCCGACGACACCGCGGTGATGGCCCGGCTGCACGGGGACCTGGCCGCCGCCATCGCCCGGCGCGACGGCGCCGCGGCCGCTGCGGCGCTCGACGCGCTGATCGACCACACCGAGGCCTTCACCAAGGTCACGGTGAGCACCGACTACTGACCGCCTCCGCCCCTGGAAGGATCCCCATGATCGACACCGGCGACACCGGCCTGGCCGCCTTCGAGGCCGAGGCCCGCGCCGCGGCCTACGACGACGTGCTGGAACGGCGCTGGGCGCCGCACGCGAGCGTGCCCACGCACAGCCACCCCTTCGACGTGCACGCGCGGGTCGCGCAGGGCGAGTTCTGGCTGACCTGCGAGGGACGCACGCGGCACCTGTCCGCGGGCGACACCTTCCAGCTCGCGGCCGAGGTGCCGCACGAGGAGCGCTACGGCCCCGACGGCGCGGTCATCTGGGCGGCGCGCCGCCATCCGCGCTGACGCCGTGCGCGCGCGGGCGGGGGGGGGGCGCCTCAGTCCCCCAGCCCCGGCGTCGTCCGCAGCACCTCGTCCACGGTGGTCAGCCCCTCGGCCACCTTCATGATCCCGGCCAGCCGCAGCGGGCGCATGCCGCCGGCGATGGCCTGGCGGCGCAGCGCGGCGAAGTCGGGCGTGGGGTGGATGGTGGCGCGGGCGGCTTCGTCGATGGTCATCAGCTCGTAGAGGCCGGCACGGCCGCGGTAGCCGGTCATGCGGCAGTCGAGGCAGCCGACGGGGCGGTAGGGGCGCACGCCGCCGGCCAGGGTCCACGGCGCGATCAGGCCGTGCAGGGTCTCGCGGGTGGTGGCCTCGTCGGGCTGCTTGCAGCCCGGGCAGAGCGTGCGCACCAGGCGCTGGGCCATCACGCCGATCACGGTGGCCGAGATCATGTAGGCCGGCACGCCGAGGTCGAGCAGGCGGGTGATGGCCTGGGCCGAGTCGTTGGTGTGCAGGGTGCTGAACACGAGGTGGCCGGTCAGCGCGGCCTGGATGGCCATCTCGGCGGTGGCGAGGTCGCGCACCTCGCCGACCATGATGATGTCCGGGTCCTGGCGCATCAGCGCGCGCAGGCCTTCGGCGAAGTTCAGGTCGATGGCCGGCTGCACCTGGGTCTGGTTGAAGGCCGGCTGGATCATCTCGATCGGGTCTTCCACCGTGCAGACGTTGACCTCGTCGGTGGCGAGGCGGCGCAGCGTGGCGTACAGCGTGGTGGTCTTGCCCGAGCCGGTGGGGCCGGTGACGAGGACGATGCCGTGCGGGTGGGCGACGAGCTCCTCCCAGCGCCGCGCGTCGTGCGCGCCGAAGCCGAGCGCGTCGAGCGACTTGACGGTGGTGTCCGGGTCGAAGATGCGCATCACCAGCTTCTCGCCGAAGGCGGTGGGCAGCGTCGACAGCCGCATCTCCACCTCCTCGCCGCGCGGGTTGCGCGTCTTGATGCGGCCGTCCAGCGGGCGGCGGCGCTCGATCACGTCCATGCGGCCGAGCAGCTTGACGCGCGCGATCATCGCGTTCATCACGCCGGCCGGGAGCTGGTAGACGGTGTGCATCACGCCGTCGATGCGGAAGCGGATCACGCTCATCTCGCGCCGCGGCTCGAGGTGGATGTCGCTGGCGCGCTGGTCGAAGGCGTACTGCCAGAGCCAGTCGACCACCTGCACCACGCCCTGGTCCTCGGCGTCGAGCGGCTTGTTGCTGCGGCCGAGCTCGACCAGCTGCTCGAAGCTGGCCGCCGCGCTCACCTCGCCGGCCTTGACGGCGGCCCGCACCGAGCGCGACAGCGTGTAGAACTCGGTGGTGTACTTCTGGATCTCCGGCGGGCTGGCCACCACCAGGCGCACCGCCTTGTGGGTGTGGGCCTCGATCTCGGGCAGCCAGTCGATGTCGCAGGGCTCGCAGGTGGCGATCGTCACCTCGCGCAGGCCGACCTGGATCGGCAGCGCGCGCCGCCGCTCGGCGTAGTTCACCGACATCACCTCGGCCACGCGGCCGACGTCGACCTTGAGCGGGTCGATCCGCAGGTAGGGCAGCCCGCAGCGCTGTGCCAGCCATTCCGTCAGGCCCTCGACGTCGAGCGGCCGTCCGGCGGCCGTGCCGCCGGCGCGCTCCAGGCCGGCGTGGCCGAGCCGCACCAGCGGGTGCTGGGCGCTGTCGCCGGCGGCGAAGCGCTTGGCGGTGCGCATCGCGTCCTCCGCGCTGATCACGCCGTCCTCGCGCAGCCAGGCGAGCAGCTGCCGCCAGTCCAGCCGGCCGCGGTGGGCACCGCTGCCGCCGCGGGCCGCGGGCGCGGGCGTGGCGGCGGCGCCGGGGGGCGTGGCGGTCGCGGGGGCGCGGGTCGGTGCAGTCATGCGGCAGGGCCGGAGCGGGCCGGGCGGAGGGACCCGGCATCATCGTCCACTTCGGCCGGCTTGCGGCGGCGCGCGTTGGCGGGCGCGGGCGACGCAGGCGCCGCGGCCGCTTCGCCGGCCGCGGCGCCCGGCGCCTGCCGCCACATGCGCAGCCACTTGCGCGCCGGCAGCCCGGTGCGCGCCTCGAGCGCCTCGGCGCGCGCGGCCAGCACGGCCGCCTCCGGCCAGGCGGGCAGCCGGACCGCGACCACGATGGTGTTGCCCTCGCGCGTGGGCCGCAGCGTGCGCACGGGCTGGCCGGCGAAGGCGGCGGCGATGCGGGCGGCGCTGTGCTCGAAGGCGGCGTCGCGGCCGAACAGGTTGACGGCCATCACCCCGCCCGGCGCCAGCAGGCGGGCGCAGTCGCGGTAGAAGGCCGGGCTGTCGAGCACCGGGCTGGCGGCCTCGTGGTCGTAGAGGTCCACGCACAGCAGGTCCGCGCTGGCGGCCTGGCGGGCATCGGCCACGTGGGCGGCGGCGTCGGCCTCGATGACCTGCAGCCGCGGGCCGTCCGGCGGCAGGCGGAACCAGAGGCGGCCGGCCTGGATGACGCTCGGGTTGATCTCGACGGCGGTCGTCGGCATGCCCAGGCCGTGGCAGAAGCGGGTCAGCGTGGCGGCGCCGAGGCCGAGCTGCACGGCGCGCACCTCGGCCCAGGCCTCGGCTGCCGGGTCGGCCGCCTCGGGCCGCAGCAGCAGCGCGGCCAGCATGCGCTGCACGTACTCCAGCTCGATCGCGTCGGGCTTGCGCAGGCGCAGCGCGCCCTGCACCCAGGGCGTGCCCAGGTGCAGGTAGCGCACGCCATCGGCCTCGGAGAGGGTGGCGGGGGCGAGGCGGGGGCGGCGGCGGTTCATCGGGGTCGGCAGCAGGCGGTCGCCGATTGTCCCGCCCCGCGGCGGTCGCGCGCGGCGGCCTCGCCCGGCGTGCGCGCCCGCGGCCGCGCCCGGCGGGCAACGACGCAGTCGCCTCGGGCCCTTCACGGCTTCTTCAGCCCACGCCATGCGCATCGAACACCGCCTGCCAGGCCGCCCGCTTGCGTTCGAAGGACCAGCTGGCGTTCGCCGGGCTGGTGGACGGCAGCCGCCAGACCGCGAGGCCCAGCCCCTCGGCGAGGCCGCGGTGGCGGGCCGACTCGCCGCCGTTGTGCGCCACCGCCTCCAGCCCGGGCGCGAGCCGCCGCAGGCCCGCCAGGTCGTTCAGCTCGGCATCGGTGATGGCCGCATCGAGGCTGCCGGCGCGGCGGCAGCGCGCGTACACGTCCCACAGCCCGAGGCCGCGTGCGCAGAGCTGGTCCAGCCGCGCCGGGTAGGGCAGGGCGCGCAGGTCGACGCCCCAGAGCGCAGACAGCAGCGGCCAGAACTGGTTGCGCGGGTGCGCGTAGTACTGGCCGGCGGCGAGCGAGGCCTCGCCGGGGAAGCTGCCGAGCACCAGCAGCCGGGTGCGCGGGCCGACCACGGGGGGCAGGCCCTCGCGCAGCGGCAGAGCAGCCGGCAGGACTGCCGCCGCCGCTGGAGGGGTGCGCCGGCTCATGGCCCGGTCGGGGCCGGGCCCGGGTCGGCCGTGCCGACGCGGCCGCCGGCCGCGGCGGCGCTGGCCAGGCCGGGCCGCAGCCCGGCCAGCCGCGGCAGGGCCGCGCAGGCGTTCGCCGTCGTCAGCGCGGCGATGGCGGCCGGGCTGCTGCCGCGCAGCGCGGCGAGTTCGGCGCCGATGCGGGGCAGCTCGGCGGGCTCGTTGCGGGCGTCGTGCGGGTCGGCGCCGGCGGCGCGCTCGGCCGCCGTCTGGTAGCGCCAGCGCGGCGGGATGTCGGGCGCGTCGGTCTCGAGCACCAGCGCGTGGTCCGGCAGCGCGGCGGCCAGGCGGCGGATCTGCAGCGCGCGGTCGAAGCTCAGCGTGCCGCCGAAGCCCAGGCGCAGGCCGAGCTCGACGAAGGCCCGGGCCTGCTGCAGGCTGCCATTGAAGGCGTGGGCGATGCCGCCGACCGGCGTGCGCCGCAGGTGCTTGAGCAGCGTGTCGGCCGAGCGCCGCACGTGCAGCAGCACCGGCAGGCCATGCCGGCGGGCGAGCGCGAGCTGGGCCGCGTAGAAGGCCTCCTGGCGCTCGCGCGGGTGGCCGGGCACGAAGTGGTCGAGGCCGATCTCGCCGACCGCCACCAGGCGCGGGTCGTCGCGGTGCCGCGCGAGGGCGGCGTCCAGCCGGTCGAGGTCCGCGTCGTCCGCGTCGCGCACGCACAGCGGGTGGATGCCCAGCGCGTAGGCGGCGCCGTGGCGCTGCGCCAGCCCGGCCAGCGCGTCGGCGTCGCCGGCGCGCACCGCCGGCAGCACCAGCAGCCCGACGCCGGCGGCCGCGGCGCGCGCGACCACCGCGTCGCGGTCCGGATCGAACTCGGGAGCATCGAGGTGGCAGTGCGTGTCGATCCACATGCGCGCCATCATGCCCGTGCCGGGCGTTCCGTCCCGCCGGCAGGGGCGGCGGATGCCGCCCGCCGGGCGGCGCCGTAAACCCCAGGCCCGGTGACGGGAAAGCGAGGCCGTGCTACCGTGGTCGCGTCTGGTGGCCAGGGGCGTCCGCAGCGTGGCGCGTCGGCGGGCCGCCCTGCCGGGAGACGCTCCGATGCCGAAGAGAACACCGCTGGTCAGCCGATCCCCGCGCACCGCCGAGCCCCCGGCCGGGTCGGTGCCGGCCGCGGCGGCGGCGGGCGGCAACGGTCCGGGCCCTGGCGCCTCGGCGGCGGCCGCAGCGCCGGGTGACGGTCCTGTCGCACGGCCGCCGACGGGCGCGCCGTCGGCCCCTGCCTTCGAACGCGCCCACGATCCCGCCCCCGTCGCGCTGCCCGTGCCCACCGGCTGGCGCGCCCGCCTGGCGCGCCGCGAGCGCTGGTTCTGGGCCGTCGGGCTGGTCGTGGTTGCGGCGCTGGCGCTGCACGGCGCGCTGCGGCCCGCCGCCCCCGCGCCCTACACCCCGAAGCAGATCGACGCGATGGTGCGCCAGTCGCTCGGCGAGAACCCGCTGCCGTCGCACGCATCCCATGCCTACGAGGCGGTGCGCGGCTCGGTGGTGCGCGTGGTCGGGCTGATGACCGAGGGCGACGAGGGCGACGACCCGGCGCCGTCCGCGCCCGGCGCGGTGCCGGCGAACGGCGAGCGGCCGGCGGCGCGACCGGGCGAGCGCAGCGTCGAGCGCGGCGTCGGCACCGGCGTGGTGATCGTCGACAACGGCACCATCCTCACCAACCTGCACGTGGTGCAGGGCGCGCGCCGCATCAAGGTGACCTTCGCCGACGGCCACGTCAGCGATGCCCGCGTGATCAACGTGCAGCCCGAGAACGACCTGGCGGTGCTGCGCGCACGCAGCATCCCGGACGACCTGGAGGCGGCGACGATGCGCTCCACCGCCGACCTGCTGCCGGGCGACGAGGTGATCGCGGTCGGCTACCCCTTCGGCATCGGCCCGTCGGTGTCGGCCGGCGTCGTCTCGGGCCTGAAGCGCGAGTTCAACTCGCCGGACGGCCAGCAGAAGCTGAGCAACCTGATCCAGTTCGACGCCGCCGCCAACCCGGGCAATTCCGGCGGCCCGCTGGTCACCACCGACGGCGCCGTCGTCGGCATCGTGACCGCGATCCTCAACCCCTCGCGCTCGCGCACCTTCATCGGCATCGGCTTCGCCGTGCCGATCGAGAATGCGGCCGCCGGCGCCGGCATGCCGCCGTTCTGAGGTCCCGTCCCCCGTCCCCGCCCTCGAAAGCCGCCCGATGAGCCCGTCCGACACGTCCCCGTCCGCCGCCACCCCGCTGATGGAGCAGGTGCTCTACGAGGTCAAGCGCGTCGTGGTCGGGCAGGACCATTTCCTCGAGCGCGTGATGATCGCGGTGCTGGCCCAGGGCCACCTGCTGGTCGAGGGCGTGCCGGGCCTGGCCAAGACGCTGACGGTCAAGACCCTGGCCCAGGCGCTGCGCGGCAGCTTCAAGCGCATCCAGTTCACGCCCGACCTGGTGCCGGCCGACCTGGTCGGCACCCGCATCTACAGCCCCAAGACCGGCGAGTTCGACACCGCGCTCGGCCCGGTGTTCGCCAACCTGCTGCTGGCCGACGAGATCAACCGCGCGCCGGCCAAGGTGCAGAGCGCGCTGCTGGAGGTGATGCAGGAGCGCCAGGTCACGATCGCCGGCGAGACCCACAAGGTGCCCAGCCCCTTCCTGGTGATGGCCACGCAGAACCCGATCGAGACCGAGGGCACCTACCCGCTGCCCGAGGCCCAGGTCGACCGCTTCATGATGAAGGTGCTGGTCGACTACCCGAGCGAGGAAGAGGAGTTCGTGATCGCGCAGCGCGTCACCGGCGCGGCGGCCAGCGTGGCGGCGGTCGCGAGCATGGGCCAGCTGGCCGAGCTGCAGCAGGAGTGCCGCAAGGTCTACGTCGACCCGTCGCTGATGCAGTACGCCGTGAAGCTGGTCAGCGCCACCCGCCGGCCCGACCGCTACGAGCTCGGCGAGCTGGCCCGCTACCTCACCTATGGCGCCAGCCCGCGCGCCACCATCGGCCTGATCGAGGGCGCCCGCGCGCTGGCCTTCATGCGCGGCCGCGGCTATGCGCTGCCGGAGGACATGACGGTGCTGGTTCCCGACGTGCTGCGCCACCGCCTGGTGCTGAGCTACGAGGCACTGGCCGACGGGCTGGATGCCGACGCGCTGGTGCAGCGCATCGTGCGCAAGATCCCGGTGCCCGACAAGCCGCTCGCCCCATGACCCCGGCCGCCGCGCCCGCCGACGCCGCCGCACCCGCCTCGGGCGCCGGCGAGGCGCTGCTGCGGCGCCTCGAATGGACCGTGCTGCGCCGCCTCGACGGCCGGCTGCAGGGCAACCACCGCACGCTCTGGCGCGGCACCGGGCTGGACCTGGCGGACCTGCGCGAGTACCAGCACGAGGACGACGTCCGCCACATCGACTGGAACGTCACCGCGCGGCTGCAGGTGCCGTACGTGCGCCAGTTCACCGAGGACCGCGAGCTGAGCGCGTGGTTCCTGGTCGACCTGAGCGGCAGCGTGGACTTCGGCTCCGACCGGCAGACCAAGCGCCGCGTCGCGCGCGACTTCGTCGGCGTGCTGGCGCGGCTGCTGACGCGCCACGGCAACCGCGTCGGCGCGATCCTCTACGACCGCCGCGTCTTCGCGGTGCTGGAGCCGCGCGGCGGCCGGCTGCAGGTGCTGCGGCTGCTGCAGGCGATCGACCGCCCGCCGCCCGCGCCACCGGCCGCCGCGGCCGAGGGCGGCGCGCGCGGCCGGCGGGCGGCGCGCGCGCCGGCGCCCGCGCCGGCCGCCGGCACCCGGCTGGCCGAGCTGCTGCAGGCCGCGCAGCGCGTGGTGCGCCGGCGCAGCGCCGTGTTCGTCGTCTCCGACTTCGTCAGCGAGCCGGGCTGGGAGGCGGTGCTCGGCCGGCTGACGCTGCGCCACGAGGTGACCGCGGTGCGCCTCGTCGACCCGATGGAGCGCTCGCTGCCGGACATCGGCCTGCTGACGATGAGCGACGCCGAGACCGGCGAGCGCCTGCTGGTCGACACCTCCGACCCGGGCCTGCGCCGCCGCTTCGAGGCCGCCGCCGCGCGGCGCGAGCAGGCGCTGTTCGAGGCGCTGGGCGCTGCCGGCGTGGACACGCTGGAGCTGGCCACCGACGACGACCTGCTCGACGCGATCCTGCGCTTCGCCGACCTGCGCCGCCAGCGCGCCCGCCTGGCGGCCGGCGGCGGGGTGCCGCGGCACCTCGTCGCGCCCGCCGCGCGTGCAGGCACGCCGCCTGCTCCCTGAACCTCGCCCGGCCCCGCCTGCCCCCCGACGGTCTTCCCACCCCGCCATGCCCACCCGCGACCTTCCCGTCAGCTTCCTCTGGCCCGACCTGCTGTGGGGCCTGCTGCTGCTGCCGCTGCTGGTGCTCGCCTACCTGTGGCTGATGCGCCGGCGCAAGCACCGCAGCCTGCGCGTCGCCGACCTGGCGCTGGTGCGCGAGGCGATGGGCCGCGGCGGCAGCTGGCGGCGCCACGTGCCGCCGATGCTGCTGCTGCTGGCGCTGGCGGCGCTGCTGCTGGCCGGCGCGCGGCCGACCGCGGTGATCAGCCTGCCGCTGCAGCAGGAGACCATCGTGCTGGCGATGGACGTGTCCGGCAGCATGCGGGCTACCGACGTGCAGCCGAACCGCCTGGTCGCCGCGCAGGAGGCGGCCAAGGCCTTCATCAAGGAGCTGCCACGCAACGTGCGGCTGTCGGTGGTGAGCTTCGCCGGCACCGCCGCCGTGGTGCAGGCGCCCACGCTCAGCCGCGAGGACGTGGTCGCCGCGATCGACCGCTTCCAGCTGCAGCGCGGCACCGCGATCGGCAGCGGCATCGTGCTGTCGCTGGCCACGCTCTTCCCCGACGCCGGCATCGACCTGAGCCAGATCACCGGCCAGCGCGCGATGCCGCCCGGCCCCGGCGACAAGCCGCGCCAGGACCTCGCGCCGGTGGCGCCGGGCTCCTACGCGTCGGCTGCGGTGATCCTGCTCACCGACGGCCAGCGCACCACCGGCCCGGACCCGCTGGACGCCGCCAAGATGGCCGCCGACCGCGGCGTCAAGGTCTACACCGTCGGCATCGGCACCAAGGAAGGCGAGACCATCGGCTTCGAGGGCTGGAGCATGCGGGTGCGGCTGGACGAGGACACGCTGAAGTCGATCGCCAACGCCACCCGGGCCGACTACTACTACGCCGGCACCGCCGAGGACCTGAAGAAGGTCTACCAGGGCCTGGGCTCGCGGATGGCGGTCGAGAAGAAGGAGACCGAGGTCACCGCGCTGTTCGCGGCGCTGGGCGCGCTGCTGGTGCTGCTGTCGGCGGGCCTGTCGGTCTGGTGGTTCGGGCGCGTCGCATGACCGACGAGGAGATCGGCCGCCAGCTGCGCGAGGCCGAGGCGCGCGGCGAGTTCCGCGGCCTGGCCGGCCGGCCGCTGCCGGTCGACGAGGGCTGGGACGCCACGCCGGCCGAGCTGCGGCTGCCCTTCAAGGTGCTGAAGAACGCCGGCTGGGTGCCGCCGGAGCTGGCGTGGTTCCGCGAGCGGGCGCAGCTGCAGGCCGAGCTCGCGGCGGCCGACGCGGCGCAGCGCGCCGTGCTCGAGCGCCGCCTGGCCGACCTGCAGCAGAAGATCGCGCTGCGCCTCGAGGGCCTGCGCGTGCACCGGACGCTCTAGCTGGCGCGGCAGCGGCAGCTGCAGCGCGCGCACGGCCGGCGCGCCGCGGCCCTGGGGACGCTGCTGCGCGCCGCGTCAGCCCGCGAAGCGCTGCCAGAGCGCCGTGCCCCACACGCCGCCGCACAGCAGCAGCGCCAGCAGCACCGCGGCGCTGCCCATGTCCTTGGCGCGCCGCGACAGCTCGTGCAGGTCCATCGAGACGCGGTCCACGGTGGCCTCGATCGCCGAGTTGAGCAGCTCGACGATCAGCACCAGCACCAGGCTGCCGAGCAGCAGCGCCGTCTCCACCCAGCCGCGGCCCAGCCAGACCGCCAGCGGTAGCGCGATGGCGGCCAGCACCAGCTCCTGGCGGAACGCGGCCTCGCCGCGCCACGCATCGCGCAGGCCGCGCAGCGAGTGGCCGGCGGCGTGCAGCACCCGGTCGAGCCCGGTGCGGCCCTTCAGCGCGGTGGCGCCTGGTGCGGGCGGACCGTCCGCGCGGCGCGCGCCGGGATGGGCGCTGCTCATCGCTGCGGCCCCAGCGCGGCGGCGTCCACCGGCAGGCCGCCGGCGCCGGCCGGCGCCGGCCGGCAGGGGCTGACGAGGTCGCGCGCGCCGACGTAGCGCGCGGTGCGCAGGCCGGCCAGGCCGAGCATCGAGTGGTAGAGGTCGTCGTGGTGGGCCGGCTGGGCCGCGCGCCGGCGCAGGCAGGCGGCGTCGAGGCCGCCCCAGCCGCGCGCGCCGTCGCCGCCGAACCACCAGAGCATCGGCACCGCGTGCTGCTCGCGCGGCGCGATCGCCTCGGGCATGCCGTGCAGGTACAGGCCGCGCTCGCCGAGCGATTCGCCATGGTCGGAGGCGTACATCATCGCGACATCGTAGCGGTCCTGCCGCTGCTGCAGCGTGCCGACGACCTCGGCCAGCACCTGGTCGGTGTAGCGGATCGCGTTGTCGTAGGCGGCGACGATCTGCTCGCGCGTGCAGTCGCGCAGCTCGGTGCTGCGGCAGGCCGGCCCGAACACCGCCCCCTCGGGCGGGTAGCGCTTGAAGTAGGCCGGGCCGTGGTTGCCCATCTGGTGCAGCAGCACCAGGGTGTCGCGCGGCGCCGCGCCGCGCTCGCCCTCGTCGAGCACCTGGCGCAGGCCCTGCACCAGCACGCCGTCGAAGCAGACGCCGCCGGGGCAGAGCGCGGGGTCGGTGCCGCGTGTCAGGTCGCGCGTGTCGACGCCTCGGCACACGCCCTTGCAGCCGCTCTGGTTGTCCAGCCAGACCACGCGCCAGCCGGCGCGCTGGAACAGCTGGGGCAGGGTCTCGCCGCTGCGGATGCGGTCCTCGTCGTAGTCGGCCCGGCCCTCGGGCGAGAACATGCAGGGCAGCGAGACCTCGGTCGAGGTGCCGCAGGAGGTGGTCTGCGGGAAGTTGATCACCGGCAGGCGCGCCAGCCGCGGGTTGGTCTCGCGCGCGTAGCCGTTGAGCGAGAAGTTCATGGCGCGCGCGGTCTCGCCGACCACCATCACCAGCAGCCGCGGCCGCGCCGCGGGCGCACCGACGAGCTGGATCGCCGGCGGCGGCTCGGCGCGCCGGTGCGCCGTGCGCCAGTCGTCGGCCAGCACGCGGCCGGTGGAATAGACGACGTTGCCGGGCGTGATGCGATAGCGCAGCGTCTTGTCGTTGCGCAGCGTCGACGACAGGTCCTGGAAGCCGGCCAGCAGCGCGCCCAGCGTCAGCGCCAGCAGCGCGCCGAGCACGCCCAGCCGCCGCAGCAGCGCGCGCCGCCAGCCGTCGCGGCGCAGGCGCAGCCGCCACAGCCCGAACACCGCCGCCGCTGCCAGCGCGAGCTGGCCGAGCAGGGCCGGCGTCATCAGGTCGGCGGCCTCGCGGGTGTCGGTGCGCAGGGTGTTGCGCAGCATCGAGGGGTCGAGCACCACGCCGTAGCGCTGGATCATGTGCTGCGAGACCAGCGAGGCCAGCAGCAGCAGCGCGAGCAGCGGCTTCAGGCTCCAGCGCGTGGCCAGCAGCAGCAGCGGGATCGCATGCAGGCCCAGCAGCACCGCGGCGCTGCTGGCGACGAAGCGCCAGGTGGCCGCGTCGCCCCAGGCGCGGCCGGCCAGCGCCGCCTGCCAGAAGGGCTGGTTCAGCAGCAGCACGATCGCGGCGACGACCGCCAGCAGCAGGGTCTCGGGGGCCAGGCCGCCGGCGGCGGGGCGGGGGCCGGCCCGCCGATCGAGCCGGCCCGGCACGGGCAGGACGGCGCTCATGGCCGGTGCCCTTGCGCCGGGGTCGCCGGCGCGGTGCCGCGCCGCAGCAGCGGCAGGAAGACCAGCGCGGCGACGAACCAGTCGACCGCGGCCGACCAGAGGTTGTGGCTCATGAAGTGCGCGCCCTGCACCAGCCGCACGCCGCCGAACACGGCGCCCGCCACCAGGGTCAGCGCGAAGGCGCCGTGCGCCAGGCGGCGGCGCCCCAGCACCTGCAGCGCCAGCGCCGGCGCCACCAGCGAGAACCCGGCCGCCGCATGGCCGCTGGGGAAGCAGCGACCGGCCTCGATGCGCGGCACGAACCAGCGCGCGCTCGGCTCGGCGCTGCCGCCGAACTGCACCAGGTCCCAGGGGCAGGCGTGGCTGTTGATGTCCTTCAGCACGGTCACCAGCGCCGGGCCCAGGCCCATGGCCGCGACCGTCGTCCACAGCAGGCGCTGGTGCGGCCGCAGCGCCGGCAGCCAGCGCGCGGCCACGGCCGCGGCGATCAGCAGCAGCCACAGCGCGAGCACCGCCGACTTCAGCGCCCGGTGGCCGATCGCCTCGGCCCAGCCGCTGCCGCTCACCAGGAAGTGGCCGCTGGCCGGGTCGAAGAAGCGCGCGCTGAGCGCGGTGTCGAGCCCGCTCTGGCGCAGCAGGGTCGCCGCGGTGGCGAAGGCGAGCGGAATCGCCAGCAGGTGCAGCGCGATGACCCGTCCGGGCCGCGGCGCGGCGGGTGGGTCGGCGGGCCGGGGCGCGGCCAGGGGCAGGGCGGGAGCGGTCACGGGCGGGCGCGCGAGGGCGCAGGTCGACGGATGCCCCGAGGCTAGGCAGGGGCCCGTCGAGGCCGCGTCGAGGCCGCGTCGAATTTCCGTCGAGGCGCGTGCGGGGACCTGCGGGCGCCGCGCTGCGGCGCACCGTGTCGCGCGGGCGCTCGGGGCACTGCCCCGCGGCGGCAGGCGGGGCGGGCGGCCCGGCCCGCGGCGCCCGGCCGCTCAGGCGCCGAAGCGCAGCACGAAGCGCGTGCCCTGCGGCTCGCGGGGCCCGACGCCGAGCGACCAGCCGCGCTGCTCGGCCGCGCGCCGCGCGATCGCCAGCCCGAGGCCGCGCTGGTCGCCGCCATCGGCGGGCCGGCCGCCGGTGTCGTTCAGCCGGCCGCGGTAGTAGCGCTCGAACACGAAGGGCAGCTCGTCGCGCGGGATGCCCTGGCCGTCGTCCTCGATCACCAGCGCGCCGTCGTCCCAGTGCACGCGGCAGCGCGCCGGCGCCGCGTGCTCGGCTGCGTTGCGCATCAGGTTGCGCAGGATCGTCGTCAGCGCATGCCGGTCGGCCCGGACCGCGCTGTCGCGCGCGACCTCGTTGACCAGCACCAGGCCGTGCTGGGCCGGCAGATCGCCGAGGCTGTCCCAGGCGTCGTCGACCGCGTCGGCCAGCGGCACGACGACCTGGTCCGCCGCCGAGCGCTGGCCCGGCACATCGATCGCGCGCAGCGAGGCCAGGGTGCCGGCGACCGCGTCGACGCAGCTGAGCATGCGCGCGACGCGCTGCCGTGCGGCCACGTCACGGTCCGTCGCGGCGGTGCCCGGTGTCGCCGGCCCGGGCCAGGCCACCTGCAGCAGCTCGAGGTCGGTGCGCAGCGCGGTCAGCGGCGTGCGCACCTCGTGCCGCAGGTCGGCCAGCAGTTCCCCCTCGCGCGCGAGGGCATGCTCCCAGCGCGCCTGCACGCGGCCGAAGGCGTCCAGCAGCCGGCCCTCCTCGTCGGCTGCCGGCGGCGCGCGTGCGCCCTCGCCGGGGCGCGGCGGGGGCGGCGGCGCCCAGTCGTCCATCAGCCGCGCGACGCGTGCCAGCGGCTGCATCAGCAGCTCCGCGACCCAGGCGGAGACGGCGATCGCCAGGCCGATGAAGATCGCGCCGAGCACGGCCAGCTGGGCCGCGAAATCGCCCACCTTCTGCTCGGCGATGGCGGCGTCGTAGCGCACCACCAGCCGGCCGCCGGCCACCGGCATCACCAGCAGGTGGTACTCGCCGCCAGCGGGCGTGTGGTCGCGGTGCGGCCCGTCGCGCAGGCCGGCCAGGCCGGCCGGCAGCGGGCCCGGCAGGCTGCGTCCGTCGGGGGCCTGCCACCAGGCCTCGTAGCGGTCCGGCAGCAGCGGGCCGATGGCGCCGTCGGCGCCCTCGTCGAGCAGGCGCGCCGGCCCGCCGCGCTCGATGCGCTGCGCCAGACGCTGCGCCTCGGTGCGCACCAGGTCGTCGGCCAGGTCGTCCTCCTGCTCGTGCAGGGTCCAGACCGCCAGGCCGCCCTGCACCAGCGTGAACAAGGCCACCAGCAGCACCAGCGCCAGCCGGACCCGCTGCTGCAGCGTCATGGCGCGCCCTCGTCGGCGCCGGTGTGCAGCCGCCAGCCGATGCCGTGGCGTGTCTCCACGCCGTCGTAGCCGGCCTGCGCGAGCGCGCGCCGCAGCAGGTGGATCTGGCCGCGCAGCGCGTCGCCGTCCGGCGGATCGTCGGGCCAGAGCGCGGCCTCCAGCTCGGCGCGCGGCACCACCCGCCCCGGGTCGCGCATCAGCCGTTCGAGCAGCTGCAGCGCGCGCGGTGGCAGGTGCACCGGGCGCTCGCCGACGTGGACCTCGCGGGTGCGGCGGTCCAGCCGCAGCGGGCCGACCACCAGCGCATCACCGGTCACCGCCTGGCTGGCGCGGCGGTGCAGCGCCTTCACGCGCAGTGCCAGCTCGGCCAGAGAGAAAGGCTTGACGAGGTAGTCGTCGGCGCCGGCCTCGAAGCAGGCGGCCTTGCTGGCCAGCGCGTCGCGCGCGGTCAGCATCAGCACCGGCACGGCCAGGCGCAGGCGGCCGCGCAGCTGGCGCAGCACCTCCTGGCCGTCCAGCCGCGGCAGGCCGATGTCCAGCACCACCACGTCGACGGTCTGGCGCGCGAGCAGCGCGAGCGCCGCCGCGCCGTCGTAGGCGACGTCGACCCGGTGGCCGTGCAGCTCGAGGTACTCGACCACGTTGCGGGCGATCGTCTGCTCGTCCTCGACCACGAGGACGTGTGCACGCGCCTCGGCCAGCCCGCCCGCGTTCATGCCTTCGCGTCCAGCGCCTCGCGCAGCTTGCGGGCCAGCTCGGCGTAACCGTAGGGTTTGGTCAGCAGGCGCACGCCGGCGTCGAGCCGGCCGCCGTGCACGATCGCGTCGCGCGCGTAGCCGGAGGTGAAGAGCACGCGCAGGCCGGGCCGCAGCACGCGCGCCCGCGTCACCACGTCGGCGCCGGTCATCCCGCCGGGCAGCACCACGTCGGTGAACAGCAGGTCGACCTCGGGCGTGCGCGACAGCAGCGCCAGCGCGGACGGCCCGTCGGGAGCGGTCAGCACCTGGTAGCCCAGCTCACGCAGGCTGGACGCCGACTGGGCCCGCACGTCGGCGTCGTCCTCCAGCACCAGCACCGTCTCCTGGCGGCCGCTGCTCGCGCGCGGGGTGTCGTTGGCGCCCGGCGCCGGCGCCGCGGCGGGCGCCGCCAGCCGCGGCAGCAGGATGCGCACCGTGGTGCCCCGGCCCGGCGCGGAGTCCAGCCGGACGTGGCCGCCGGACTGCCTGACGAAGCCGTAGACCTGGCTCAACCCGAGTCCCGTGCCCTGGCCGACCGGCTTGGTGGTGAAGAAGGGCTCGAAGGCCTGGCGCAGCGTCGCCTCGTCCATGCCGCAGCCCGTGTCCGTCACGCTCAGCAGCACGTGCTCGCCGGGGGGCAGGTCGTCCGCCGGCGCGGCGTCGCCGTCGGGCGGCAGCGTGAGCCTGGCCGTGGCGATCGTGATTCGCCCGCCGCCCGGCATCGCGTCGCGGGCGTTCACGGCCAGGTTCAGCAGCGCGCTCTCGAGCTGGTTGGCGTCGATCTCCACCCAGCCCAGGTCCTGCTGCAGCCGGGTCTCCACCTCGATCGACTCGCCCAGCGTGCGCCGCAGCAGCTCGGCCAGCCCGGCCACCAGGCCGTTCGGATCGACCGGCTTCGGGTCCAGCGGCTGGCGCCGGGCGAAGGCGAGCAGGCGCTGGGTCAGCGCCGCCGCGCGCCGCGCGCCCGTCAGCGCGCCGTCGGCGGCCCGGCGCACCCGCTCGGCCTCCGGCGGCGCCGCGCGCCGCACCACCTCGAGGTTGCTGACGATGACCTGCAGCAGGTTGTTGAAGTCGTGCGCCACGCCGCCGGTCAGCTGGCCCACCGCCTCCATCTTCTGCGACTGGCGCAGCGCCTCGGCCTGGCGCGCCAGCTCGGCGCTGCGATCGGCCACCTGCTGCTCGAGCGTGGCGTTCAGCTCGCGCAGCGCGTCCTCGGCCCGGCGTCGCTCGGCCAGCTCGCGCTGCGCCTCGGCGACGAGCCGCGTGTTGTCGATCGCCACCGCGGCCTCGGCGGCCAGGCCGGTCAGGCCGCGCTCCGAGCGCTCGCCGAAGACCCCGGGCCGGCCGTGGCCGAACAGCAGCGCGCCGAGCACGCTGCCGCTGCGCGAGATCACCGGCACGGCCAAGTAGCTGCGCACCGGCAGGTGGCCCGGCGGCATGCCGCGGTGCGGCGGGTGGCGGCCGTACAGCGGGTCGCGCGTGATGTCGTCGCTGCGCACGATGCCCGCGCCGTGGAAGGTGGGCGCGAACACCGGCGTGATGTGCGGCATCGGGAAGCGCGCGAAGGCCTCGTGCGGTGCGCCCGACAGCGTGTACAGCATGGTCTGGCTGCCGGCCTCCTCGTCGTGCACGTTGTAGAAGAAGGCGCCGAACTCCGCGCCGGTCAGCTCCACGCCGGCGTCGGTCACGATCTGCACCAGCCGGTGCAGGTCGGGCTCCATCGCGAGCGCCGAGCCCACGCGGTTCAGCACCTCCAGCGCGCGCCGCTCCTCGGCTGCCGATTCCTCGGCGCGGCGCTGCGCGGTGCGGTCGCGCAGCACCTTGACGAAGCCGATGTGGCTGCCGTCGGCACCGCGGATCGGCGTCAGTTCGCCGACCGCCCAGAGCCGGTGCCCGTCCCGGTGCACGCGCCAGCCCTCGTCGCCGCCGCCACGGCCGCTGGCCAGTGCCTCGGCCATCTCCGCCGCGAAGCGGCCGGCCGCCTGGTCGGCCGGCACGAACAGCCGTTCCAGGTCCTGGCCGAGCATCTCTGCCTCGGTCCAGCCCAGCAGGTGGCGTGCGCCCTCGCTCCAGCTCGTCACCCGCCCCTCGGTGTCGGTGGCGATGATGGCGGTGTCGCTGGCGCTGTCGACGATCTGGCGCCAGGTCGCCGCACTGTGCTGCGGGGTCGGGGCCGGAGGCGGCTCGGCGCCGCCGGCGGCGGGCGGGCCGGCGGGGGCAGGGGAATCGGCGGGGTCGTGGGGCATGCGCGGCGGTGGGCTGGGAGGGGCCGCGGGATGCTGCGAGCCGGGGCGATGGCAGGGATGATGCCCGAATCGCCGTGGCCCCGCGACGCGCAGGGGGCGGGCGGCGGCGCGGCTGGACGGGGCGCCCGGGGCTCGAGTCGTCGCGCGCGCCGCCGACAGCACCATGGTCTGTCGTGCGCGCTCCCAGCACCGCGCGGTGGGCTGCGGCCGGTGCTGCGCTGGCGCGGCGCGCTGGAGGTGGCGAACGATGCGGCCCACGCGACGCGCTCCGCCCCGGCTGCGGTACGCTGGCAGCCCCGTCGCTTCCACCTGCCCGCCATGCAACTCATCGGCATGCTCGACTCGCCCTACGTGCGGCGCGTCGCGATCACGCTGCAACTGCTCGGCCTGCCCTTCGAGCACCGCTCGGTCTCGGTCTTCCGTGGCTTCGACGCCTTCCACGCGCTGAACCCGGTCGTCAAGGCGCCGACGCTGGTCTGCGACGACGGCCTGCCGCTGATGGACTCGACGCTGATCATCGACTACGCCGAGGCGCTGGCCGGCCGCAGCCTGATGCCGGCCGAGCCGGCGGCCCGGCTGCGCGTGCTGCGCCGCATCGGCCTGGCGCTGGCGGCCTGCGAGAAGGCGGTGCAGTACTACTACGAGGGCGCGCTGCGCCCGCCCGAGAAGGCGCATGCGCCGTGGCGCGACCGGGTGACCGGCCAGCTGCACGCCGCCTTCGCGGCGCTCGAGGCGGCGCTGCCCGACGCGGGCTGGTCGGCCACGCCCGAGGGCATCGGCCAGGACGGCCTGAGCACCGCGGTGGCCTGGCACTTCACGCAGCAGACCGTGCCGGGCCTGGTGTCGCCGCAGGCACACCCGCGGCTGGTCGCCTTCTCGGCCGCGGCCGAGGCGATGCCGGCCTTCCGCGCGGCCGCCCACGGCGACGGCACCGTGCCGGTCGCCGGCTGAGGCCGGTGGACGGCGCCGCCGCACTGCCGCTGGACGAGCTGCTCGCGCGCCTCGGCCCGGCGGGCGTGGTGCCGGGCGCGGCGGTGCCGCCGGCGCAGTGGAGCGACTGGAGCGGCGAGGCCGGCGAGCGGCCGCTCGTGCAGTTGCGGCCGGCGTCGACGGAGGAGGTCGCCTGGGCGCTGCGCTGGTGCCACGCGCGGCGCCTGCCGGTGGTGCCGCAGGGCGGCCGCACCGGCCTGGCCGGCGGCGCGGCGCTGCGCGCCGGGGCCGTCGCGCTGAGCCTGGAGCGCATGGCCGTGATCGACTGGATCGACCCGGTGGTGCGGCTGCTGCAGGTGCAGGCCGGCGCCACGCTGCAGCAGGTGCACGACGCGGCCGAGGCGGCCGGGCTGGCCTTCGGCGTCGACCTCGGCGCGCGCGGCAGCTGCCAGGTCGGCGGCGCCGTCTCCACCAATGCCGGCGGCCACGGCGTGCTGCAGCACGGCATGATGCGCGAGCAGGTGCTCGGCCTCGAGGTGGTGCTGGCCGACGGCGAGGTGCTGCCGATGCTGCGGCCGATGCCGAAGAACAACACCGGCGTCGACCTGAAGCACCTCTTCATCGGCGCCGAGGGCACGCTCGGCATCGTCACGCGGGCGCTGCTGCGACTGCACCCGCGGGCCGAGGCGCGGGCCACCGCGCTGCTGGCGCTGCACGACTACGCGCAGGCGCCGGCGCTGCTGGCCGCGCTGCAGGCCCGCCTGCCCGGCGCGGTGGCCGCCTTCGAGCTGATGTGGCGCGACTTCCTCGAGGCCGCGCTCGACTGGCGCGGCGGGCCGCCGCCCTTCGCGGCGCTGCCGCCGCTGTGCGCGCTGGTGGACGTGCAGGGCCCGCGCGCGGACGTGCAGGCGGCGCTGCAGCAGGCCCTGGAGGCCGCGTTCGCCGAGGGCCTGGCCGACGATGCCGTGCTGGCGCACACCGAGGCGCAGGCGCGCGCGCTGTGGCGGCTGCGCGAGGCCACCGCCGAGTTCCCCGCCCGGCTGCACGACCCGGTGAACTTCGACGTCGCGCTGCCGATGCGGCGCATCGGCGACTTCGCCGAGGCCTGCCTGCAGGCCCTCGACGCCGACGTGCCCGGCCACCGCAGCCTGCGCTTCGGCCATGTCGGCGACGGCAACCTGCACCTGTCGACCGATGGCGCGAGCGTGCTGGGCCGTCGCGAGCGGGTGGAGCAGGTGGTCTATGCCCAGGTCGCCGCCTTCGAGGGCAGCGTCTCGGCCGAGCACGGCATCGGCCTGCACAAGAAGGCCTGGCTGGCCCTCAGCCGCAGCCCGGCCGAGCTGGCCGCGATGCGCCGGCTCAAGCAGGCGCTCGACCCGCTCGGCCTGATGAATCCGGGCAAGCTGCTCGACGCTGCGGACCCGGGGAGCCTGCAGGGATGAACCCGATCGGCATGCCGAGCGCGGGCTCCTCCCAGGCCGATGCATCGTGCGGCGGAAGCGAGCCGCCGCCGACGGTTCGTCAATCTGACCGGAGCCTCCCTCGCGGAGGGAGGCTGGAGGGAGCCGTCGAACGCGCTGGAGCCCCCTCCCGGAGGGGGCTTGGGGGAGCCGTTTATTCAGCCCGAGGCGGGCCGCCCTGGCGGCCCGCCTGCACCATCCAGTAGGGACACGCGAAGCCGGTGGCCGAGACATAGCCCGTGACGCCTTCGAGCGCCTCCAGGCGCCAGGGCGGCGCGTCGAACAGCCCAGCCACCTCGTCCTCGGTCAGCGCGTGGTGGCGCACGTCCGCGCTGCGCGTGCTGCGCGGGGCGAGCGCGGGCCGGTCGGGCCAGTGCGCCTGGAAGGACGCGAGCAGGTGGCCGCCGGGCACGAGCACGCGGGCGACCTCGCGCAGCAGCGCGGCCGGCTCCGCGAGGAACTCGAGGCAGCCGAGCGCCAGCACCAGCTCCGCGCTGCCGGTGTCCCAGCGGTCCAGCGGCCGGGCCAGGTCGTGGCGCCGGACCGATTCGTACAGCCCGCTGGCGCGGGCCGCCTCGACCATCGCCGAGGAGACATCGACGCCGCTCAGCCGGGCGGCAGGGAAGCGCCGCCGCACGACCGGCCCGAGCCGGCCGTTCGCACAGCCCAGGTCCAGCACCCGGGCCGGCGGCGGCAGGCGGCGCAGCCGCAGCGCCAGCCAGCCGGGGCCGACGTAGCGGCCGGCGCGCACCACCTCGTCGTAGCGGGCGGCCATGCCGTCGTAGAGCGCGGCCACCGCCTCGCCCTGCGCGGACGCGCCGGCCACGTCGGCCACGTCGGCGCGCGCGTCAGGCACTGACCGGCGCCGGCGGGCGGTCGCTCCACAGCACGCCGCCGCTGGCCCAGTCCTGGCGGGCGATGTCGAAGAAGAGGATGTCCACCGAGTCCGGCGCGCTGCCGAGCACGCGCACGCAGGCCTCGGTGAGTTCGCGCGCGAGTTCGCGCTTCTGTTGCGGGGTGCGGCCTTCGAAGAGTTCGACGCGGAGGGTGGGCATGGGGCTCCTGGACGGTGGGGCGCGCCGTGCGGCGCGGGCCGACAGTGTGCCGCGGCCGACCGCCTGCGGTGGCGCCGGGGCGCCGGCCGGCGGTCCGCCGCCGCGGCCCGGCCGCTCAATGCCATGGTCAGAACCAGCAAGCCTTGGGACAACTCGCTTCACGACACTTGACTCGGGAGACGGTTACTCAGCGCACGGGGTCCGCGAGCGTCGCCAGCGTGGCCGTCGCCGCGGCGCCGCGCTCGCCGGGCCGGACCTGCACGATGCGCAGGCGCGCCGGCTGCCTGACCAGCACGCAGGGGGTGCCGCTGCGGCGGCACAGGTCCTGCACCCGCCACGCGGCGCCCTGGCCGAGGCAGCCCGTCTGGCAGATCACCAGGTCGGCGGCCCGCACGGCCGCGGCGAGCGGATCGGCCTCGCCAAGAGGCGCCCGGCGCGAAACGGGGGGCCACACGGTCGCCAGACGCCCTTCACCCGCCTCGCGGGCCTCGTCGGCCGTGCGGGCGCCACGGGCCTCGCGCGCTTCACCTGCCTGATGGGCTTGCCCGCCTCGACGGTCCTCCCGGGCCCAGGCGTCGGCGCTGTCGCGCACGAGCAGGGCCGCGCGCAGGCGCAGCACCTCGCCCTCCAGGCGCTCGACCTCGCGCGCCCGCGCCTGCAGCTCGTCGCTGCAGCGCTGCTGCGCGCGGCCGTAGGCCTGCAGCAGCGCGCGGTGCTCGCAGGCGAGCGGGCTCCAGGGGCCGGGCGGGGGCAGGGCGGCTCCGTCCCGCAGCGCGGTCTGGGCGGGGCAGGGGCTCGGCAGGGGCGGCATGGCAGTGTCCGAAGGCGGCGGCGAGGCCCCATAGTAAATGAGAATGGTTCTCATTGAAAGAGCCTGCGGAACGACCTCGGGGCCGTGCCCGCGCATGGGCGGCGCTTCGTGCCGTGCCAGTGTGGCGCGCCGCGACCTTTGGCACGGAATTCCGCAGCCTTTGGCACACTTTGGACGCGACCTTTGGCACTTTCGGTGCCGCAAACGGGCCGCTCCGATAGCCACCCGGCTCCCCGGGACCTGATTAGTCATGAACCTCAGCCGCCCCTCGAATCTGCCTCTCGCGCGTAGGTTGCGAGGTGGCGGCGTTGGAGATGAGGTCGCGAAGCAAGGCGGGCAGATTGAACCTGCCGTTGAAGCGGAACGCGAAGGCGCCGAGGTAGCTGCCGGCGTACTTGGCGTACTTGAACGCCTTGAGGCCGCCGCTGATGGCGGTCTTCAGGTTGCCAAGGATGGTGTTGACCCAGGTGAACTGCGGCAGATCCCGGGGCTTGCGGTCGCCGACGACGATGTACGAATGTGCACAGCCCGCGTCGATGACACCTGCAAAGCAGCTCAGGCCGTCGCTGCGGACGTCGCAACCCGGCTTCAGATTGACGCGGGCCCAGTTGGCGATGGCCTCGCGGGTGAAGCCCGTCAATGCCGCGAGCTTGACGCGCATCGGGTTACCGCGGTCGTTGGTGGAGACCGCGGCGATGATCGGAACCTTCGCCGGATCGGCTCGGCCCACCGTGCCGGGGTGCTCGCCTCCGAGGTAGGCATCGTCGATCTGCACATTGCCCGACAGCGGCTGAGTGGCGTCGTGCGCGGCCATGGCCGCCATCAGCTTGTGGTGAACGAGCCAGGCGGTGCGATAGCTGGTGCCCAACTGCCGCATGAGGGCCAGGGACGACAGCCCGGTCTTGTCCTGGCTGATCAGGTAGATGGCCAGGAACCAGGTCCGCAGCGGCAGTTTGGTGCTGTCCATCACCGTACCGGCCGTCAGCGAGGTCTGGTGACGGCAGGCACAACACTGGAACAGGCGACCGACCGCGTAGCAGGCCACCCCTGCACAGCGCGGACAGCGGAAGCCGTCGGGCCATCGAAGCGCCTTCAGCGCCGCTTCGCACTGCGCCTCGCTGCAATAGCGGGCGAAGAACTCGCTCAGCGGCAACCCGCGCTGGAACTGAACTCGGTTCATCGACATGCTGGGCTCCGTCGGCTCTGCTGCTGCCAGCGTAGCCACCGGATAGCTCATGGGGTGATCCTGCTGAGCTTGGTGACGAATCAGGCCCCGGGATGGGGCCGTTGAGCCCCCGGCCCCGCCACTACCCTTCGGTGCTATCGCCGGCCGGCGCTTAGTCTCGCGCGGGGCTTGCTGATCGCGATCGATCTCTCACTAGCGCTTCCAAGCTTTGGCCGAAGATTTCCATCGCGTAGGCGCTGATCACCCGGCTCGACTTGTACCATCCTGACTGCACACCGACGGCCCAGCATTGGAGTGTGTGCTCCTTGTCACCTTCATCCCGCGACAGCCAACGGATCCCGAAGACCGGGCTGCCGCTCATCCCACCGATGTCTGTAAGGTGATTGGCGGACTCATCCATGCGAGCGAAGAACTGAAGTTCGTGCTTGCGCTCCACTTGACTTGGCGGCTCGCAGGGGACAAGGGGAATCGCGACCTGCCGCATCTTCACTATGTCAACCGCTCCGTGCTGAGCGGACACGAGCATTTCTGGCACGCCGATCACGACCATGTAGTCGTACCGCTGCGAGGGGTCGCCCCATCCGGAGCGACTGAGCGGCTTGAAGCCTGACTGGGAGAGCGTGTGCCGGTAATAGTCGCGAAGAGGCAGAGCGGCGTAGTCCAGCCCATGCTCGTCGGGGTCGCAGACGATCCACTGATCGGGATCGAGGTCGATTGGAACTCCCATGTTCTCGAACCTGGGTGCTGCTGCGTCGCGTATGTAGCAGACCCCAAACTGGAAACCCTGCCGCTGAAAGCTGCGGATATCAGTGAGCACGTGTCCGGCCGAGACTACAAACCATCGATCGGCAGCCTCGACAATGAAGGCAGAGACAATCAACGGCGCCTCAGGTCGACTTCCGTCGGGCCTGACGACATTGCATGCGATTTGCACGCAGTATTGAGAAAGGTGGTCGTGGATCGCGTCGCTAATGGCCATCATCCGTTGAATGTATCAGCCGGCAAGTTGGTCCGGATCCAGTCCACGGTTGCAAGCCAGACCTGATCGCCACCCTGACCAATGCACATGCCGAGGGCAGGCTCGACGAGAAGCTGAAGGTGTATGCCACGCCACGGCTGCTGATCATCGACGAGATCGGCTACCTGCCCATCGACCGGCTGGGCGCCAACCTGTTCTCCCAGCTGATCAGCAGGCGCTACGAGCGCGGCCCGATGCTCCTGACGAGCAACCAGAGCTTCTCATCGTGGTGCGACGTCTTCGGTGACAGGATCATCGCCACCGCCATCCTCGACCGGCTACTGCACCACGCCGTGACCCTCATCGTCCGAGGCAATTCGTACCGCCTCAAGGACAAGCTCAAGGCCGGCCTGATCCGGTCACACGACAACGACGGTTCCCAACCGGGTGGGGAAATTTAGCGTGCCATGGGGGTGGAAATTTGAAATGCCCTTGACAGCGCCGCCCGCTGGATGTCGGTCAGCTCAGCGTCTCCGGTGGCGTCTCCTGCGCCCACTCTAAGAGCTTGCGGCTCGACAGCGCCCACCGGCCAGGTGCAGACGGATCGCCTGCCCGATGGCACGCGCTGCTTCGGTGTGCAGTGCCAGTCGATCGGTCAGGTGGCGCGGTGATGAAGCAGCAAGGGCGCGACACGCGCCTTCCATGCTGTGATTGCGGGCCAGATCGTGTTCATCTACGAACCAGAAGGCTAATGATGGCCGGCACTAGGTTGCAGGCGGAAGGCTTCACTCGGGAACTGCGCTTGTAACGACCTCAGTAATCAGCGCCTTCGCAAGTCGATGAAGGAACTCGTTGTCCGCGCTGATTCCTTCATCGAACTCGTGCGCATAGCGCCACTTCTCGAACGATCTATCGTCGAAAGCCAACGCTTCCGAGAAACGTGCATCGTCAATGCCCAGAGTGGCTACCAGCCTGACGCGGACATCATTCGGAATCTCGCTCGCCAAGGCGACCAGGCTATGCCCGCTTTTTCCTTTTTGGATGGGCCTGGCCTCCCGGTAAAGCAGAGCCTTGAGCCCAAGCTCGACGGCAAAGGCGATGCATACGATGGACGGAATGACGAACTCCGGCCGAGGGAGGTCATGCTGTGGCTGGTCGATGCCTTGCAGGGCTTCGAAGGCCTTCAAGAAGCTTGCGGCTGTACCAATACTCTGATGCATCGGAACGCTAACGCCTGATGCCTTCAGCCGACGATACCGTAGTGATCCGCAACCCATCTGGCTCCGAGCTGGGCCCCTTCAAAGGCAGCATCCTCCTCTGTATCGAAGATCGAATCAGTGTCGTGCATCTGGTCGAGCGCATCCGAACCACGATGCTCCGTCACACGGAAGCGGGCGACGAACCTCCCGTCCTGAAGTCGGAGCCCGTAGCCGTTCACCTCGAACTTGCTGCCGTTCTGACCCTGCAAAACCGTCCCGAACATGGCGCCTCCCAAGCTGTGCCTGTCGCAGCGTACAGCAATGCCGAGCAGCTGCGCGCCAAGGCCACCGAGGCGCCTGGCGTTCCGCCCCATGGCGCCGAGTCCGGCATGCTGGGTTACAGCCAGCCGGCCCTCGGTTACAGCCGCAAGGGCCGCGCGTGATCGAGCTGGCCGATCTGTCCGAGACCGCGCTGGAGCTGCTGCCTCGGCGGCTGCGCGATTTCGTGCGCCTGATCGGCCTGCCAGCAACCCTGGCGATCGTCGAGCGCTACGGCGGCACCCGGCTCTACGTGCCCGCCACCTGGGGCCCCGAGCATCCGCTGGTGGTGCTGATCGGCGAGGCCAACCTGGCGCGCCTGAGCGCGGAGTTCGGCGGGGACGAGCATGCCGACGTGCCGCGTGGCGTTCGGGCCCTGCGGCACCTGCGCGACGAGCGGATCCGGGCCGAGTACCAGACCACTTCGGCGGCCGCGCTGGCGCGCCGCTACGGCCTGGCCGAGCGCCACATCTGGCGCATCGTCGCGCAGGGCGGCGGGGCGGCGGACAGCGCGCAGGATGGCCTGTTCGGCGGCGGTTTGTGACGTGCGACCTCGTGCAGGTCGCACGGTGAGCGAACTCGGGCGGGTTCCGTCCCTAACCTGTTGATTTCCCGATGATTTCTCAGGTCGCACCCGAGTTCGAACGTGCGACCTCGGAACGTGCGACCTCGGCAGGCGGCTCAAACTGCACGGGCATCCAAGGAACTCGGCCCCTGTGGCGCGCCGTTCTCCCTCGAAGCACCCCATGCCGCGGCGCCCTGACGATCGCGCCTCCTGGCGGCCCATAGCGGCCCGCTTCCGCCCATTCCTGCCCGAACCGTAGCCCGGGATGTCCCATTCCGTGCCAAGGGCCCCGGAACTCGGTTCGCCGCGCCGCCCGCTGTAACTCCGCGCCCCGATTGAGTTCTTCGCTGGCCGCCCAGCCTTGCGGTCCCCGTGGGTGCGTGCCAAAGCGATCAGTCCCCCACACCAGGACGTCTCCGTTTGTGTTCTGCGCCCGCGCGTGGGCGCAGCCACCCGTCGGTGACGCGCCAGGCGCCACCCTCAGCCGCCGTGGCCGTGCGCGCGGGCCCAGGCCTGCAGCCGTGCGCGCAGGCCGGAGCGGCGCCGGGTCGGCGACTGCACCGCGCGGTCGACCGCCTCGGCGCTGCCGAACAGGCGCACCGCGTGCCGCGCCCGCGTCACGGCGGTGTAGAGCAGCTCGCGCGTGAGCACCCGGTGGGGGCCGGGCGGCAGCACCACGTCGACGGCATCGAACTCGGAGCCCTGCGACTGGTGGATCGTCAGCGCCCAGGCGCCGGTGTGCTCGGGCAGTCGCACGGTGGGCACGGCGCGCACGCCGGCCTCGGGGTCGGCGAACCAGACGGCGTAGGCGGGTGGGCCCTCGTCCGCGGGGGCGTCGCCGGCCGCGGCCTGGCGCGCGGCATCGGCCGGGCGCGCCATCGGCCACGCGATGCCGATGTCGCCGTTGAACAGGCCGAGCAGCGGGTCGTTGCGCAGCACCATGACCGGGCGGCCGGGGTACCAGGCGCCGGCCATGCCGTCGTCGCCGGCCGGCGCGCCCCGGCCGTCCGCGGCATCGCGGGCGAAGGCGGTGCCGCGCGGCACGAGCGCGGCGCGGGCGCGCGCGTCGAGCCAGCGGTCGAGCGCGGTCGCGCCGCGCGGGCCGACACGCAGCGCGCACAGCACCCGCCGCTGGTCGAAGGCCCGCAGCAGCGCCTCGGCGTCGAGCGCGGCAGCGCCCGCGTCGCTCGCGGGGCGCAGTGCGGCCCGCACCGCGCCGAGGTAGGGCGCGAAGCCTTGCGCCAGCTCCGCGAGGTGCACGGGCGCCAGCGACGGGCCGTCGTCGTCCCGCCAGTGCAGGGCCTGGCGCGCGGGGTCGGCGGTGGCGGCGTGCGCCGCGCCGGCCGGCCCGGACCCGGCGGACGCCGCGCCGAGCCGGTCGCCCGTCGGCGCCGCCGGGCCTGGTCCGGCGGCCACCGGCTCGGCGGGACGCACGTCGGGCGCCGGGCCCAGCAGCCGCACGCCCAGGCTGTCCAGCGCGCCGACGGCGTCGCCCACGCGGATCTGCCGCGCCAGGCGGCCGATCGGCGAGTCGGCGGCGAAGCGGTGGTTGCGGTCGAACCAGACCACGCAGTCGCGCAGCACGCCCGGCGCACGGGCACCCGGTGGCTGCAGCGCCTGCGGCGCGAGCCCGCAGGCCGCGGCCAGTGCGGCGCGGCCGGCCGGGCTGAGGCGCGGGTCGGCACTCAGCTCGGCGAACACCGCGCCGCTTTCGACCGCGGCCAGCTGGTCCTGGTCGCCGAGCAGCACCAGGCGCGCGTCCGGCGGCAGCGCGTCGAGCACGCGCGCGGCCAGCGCGAGGTCGAGCATCGAGGCCTCGTCGATCACCAGCAGGTCGACCGACAGCGGGGCCACGGTGGACGGCCGCGGCCCGCCCGGCCCGCCGCGGCCCGCGGGCCGCAGCCCGAGCAGCCGGTGCAGCGTGCTGGCCTGGCGCGGCAGCTTCTCGCGGATCGCCGGCGGCAAGGTGTGGGCACGCTGGCGCAGCGCCTCGGCCATCCGCGCCGCGGCCTTGCCGGTCGGCGCGGCCAGCGCGATGCGCGCGTCCGGCTCGCGCGTCAGCAGCAGGCCGAGCAGCCGCACCACGGCCGTCGTCTTGCCGGTGCCGGGCCCCCCGCTGACGACGGTCAGGCGGTTGCGCAGCGCCATCGCGGCGGCCACCGCCTGCCAGTCCGGCGCGGTCGACAGCGGGGCGGTCGACAGGTCGTGCGCAGCCGGGGCCGCCGCGGTCACCAGGGGCGGCGCGAAGGCGCGCCGCGCCAGCGCCTCGGCCAGGCGGCGTTCCAGCGCGTGGTCGCGGTGCAGGTAGAGCCGGCCGTCCTCGTCCAGCACCAGGGGGCGGGCGCCGGGATCCTCCGGCGTCCCGACGGTGCCGCTGGCGAGCAGGGCGCGGCGCCAGGCCGCGCCATCGCGGCCCGGCTCGGCGAGTTCGTCCAGGTCCAGGCAGACGTGGCCCTCGCTGGTGGCCAGGCTGAGCGCCCGGCCCGCGCGCCCGGCCAGCGCCGCGTCGGCCGCGCTCGCGCCCAGGTCCTCGGCCCAGCGGGTGAGCCGCTCGGCCAGGCCCTCGGCCAGGGCCTGGGTGGCCGTCGCCGGGCCCGTCCGGGCCGCCGCTGCGGGGCCGGGCGGGGGCAGCGGCCGCGCAGGCGGCGTGCGTGCATCAGGCATCGTCGGGCTCCCGGGTGGGTGGCGCCGCGGTCCGCGCGGCGGGGCCGGTGTCGAGCCCGGCGGCGGCAGCGGAGCCGTCGCCACGCGTGCCGGCGCCGACGCCGGCATCGGCATCGGCATCGGCGCCGGCAGCAGAACCGGCACCCGTCGGTGCGTCGGGATCGGCGCCGTCGAGCAGGGCCCCGAGCGCCTCGAGCTGGGCCGTCGAGGGGCGGTGCAGGTGCACGCCGCAGGGCTGGCCGGACGCCGTGGTCCAGCCGGGCCGCACGCCGCGCACGAACAGGTAGAGCACGCCCCCGAAGCGCGCGGCCGGGTCCTCGCCGGGGTGGCGCAGCTGGATCAGGCGGTGCAGCGCGAGCGCGTACAGCAGGCCCTGCAGGTGGTAGCCATGCGCTGCCATCGCGGCGGCGCAGGCGGCGGGGGCGTAGTCGGCCGCGCGGCTGCCGAGCCGGTTCGACTTCCAGTCGAGCACGTAGAGCCGTCCCTCGTGCTCGAACACCAGGTCGATGTAGCCGTGCAGGAAGCCGCGCAGGCGGCCGAAGGCCAGCGGCGGCACCGGCAGCCCCTGCGCCGCCATCCAGCGCGCCAGCGCCGCATCGTCCAGCGCCGGCGCCGGCAGGTGGAAGGCGAGCTCGTTCAGGCGGCGGCGGCGCGGCACGGTGGCCAGGCGCAGCCCGGGGCGCAGCGGTGTCGCGAGCACGTCGCGCAGCAGGCGCAGCAGCATCGCCGGCTGCGCGGCCGACCCGGTCGCGCCGCGGCCCGGCGCCGCGGCGTCGCCGCCTGCCAGCGGCGGGGCGCTGGCCAGCGCCCGGGCCACCACCGCCGGCCAGCCCGAGGGGTCCTCGAAGTCCGCGTGCTCGAACACCTGGTGGATCAGCTCGCCGGCCGCGGCGCCGCTCGGAAAGCGCAGGATGTCGTCGGGGTCCAGCCCGGCCTCGTCGCCATCGGCCGTGCCGGGGTCTGGCGCGGCGACGCTCCCGGCCCCCGCCTCGGCGGTGACGCGGCCCGGTTCGGCGCCGCGGCCGGCCGAGACCACCGGGGGTCCTCCAGCGGCCGCCGGCGGGTGGCCGACGGCGCCGTCGGCGCTGGTGTCGCCGAGCCGGGCCGCCTCGCCGGGCCCGGCGGCCTCCGCGTCGCTGCCGGCATCGTCCGCCGGGTCGAACAGGCCGCGCTGCGAACCGTCCTCCCGGGGCCGGCGGCGCGGCCGGGTGGCGGCCTGCGCCAGGGCCGCCTGCAGTGCCTGGGCCGGCCACGGGGCGCCGGTCGCCGAGGCGTGGCGCAGGGTCGTCGGCGCCGCGGCCGACGCGGCCCCGGTCGGTGCCGTGTCCGCGCCCACGCGGGCGCCGGCCGCGGCATCGGGGCCGTTGCGGGCCATCGCCCCGGTCCGGTCGGTGCCGCTGGCGGCGGCGGCCGCCTCGCCGTCCTCGCTGCCGTCCGCGAGCGCGCCGTCGTGGTCGACCGCAGCCAGTTCCTCCGCCTCGTGCGGCCCGGTGGGTGCCGTGCGGGCGCGCAGCAGCTGGCTGTAGCTGCCCAGCGTCCAGCCGGGCGCCCGGCGCGGCGGAGGGGCCGGCGCCGTGAGCGGCACCCGCTCGCGCGGGTCGGGCGGCAGCACGCCGCGCGGGGCCGCGGCGACGATGGCGGGCAGATCGCGCAGGGCGCAGACGGGCGGGGCGGCCGGCTCGGGGTCGCTGTCGCCGCCGGGCGCGGCGGCCGTGGCGAAGCCCGGATCGGGCAGCGGGTCGGCCAGCGCGTCCCAGCCGGCCTCCACCGCGGCAACCTCGGCCGCGGCACCGGCCGCCGAGAAGCCGCGCTCGAGCAGCCAGTCGGCCGCCTGCGGTGGCTCGCCGCCGGGCCCCGGCGGCGCCACCAGCCAGTTCAGCACCGTGCGCACGCCGGCCGCGGTCGCGCGGCCGCGGAAGGTGGTGCAATTGCCGACCACGAGGTGGACGCGCTGGGCCGCGCGGGTTAGTGCGACATAGACCAGGCGCAGGGCCTCGGCGGCCTCGTCCAGCCGCTGCCGCTCCTGCAGCAGCTCGGTGTGCTGCGGGTCGGCCGCTGGCCGGAAGTCCAGCACCGGCTGCCCGGCCTCGTCGTGGGTCGCCACCGGCTCCGGCCAGCCGCCCGCGGGCGCGCGCGGGGTCCACAGGAAGGGGCAGAAGACCACCGGGTACTCCAGGCCCTTGGACTTGTGCACGGTGACGATCTGCACCAGGTCCTGGTCGGATTCGAGCCGCAGCTGGGCCGCCTCGCCGACCGCCGCCTCCTGCCGCTGGGCCTCGAACCAGCGCAGCAGCGCCGCCGGGGCCGGCTGCCCGGCCTCGGCCTGGTGCAGCACCTCGGCCAGGTGCAGCAGGTTGGTCAGGCGCCGCTCGCCCTGGGCCTGCGGCAGCAGCCGCTCGGCCAGGCCCTCGTCGACGCGCAGCCGCCGCAGCATCACGCCGACGCCGCGCTGCTGCCAGAGGCGGCGGTAGGCGGCGAAGCGCTGCATCGGCGCGAGCAGCGGGTCGGTCACGGCGCCGGCCTCGGGGTCGAGCTGCGCGGCCTCGAGGCCGAACCACTCGGTGGCCAGCGCCGCGCGCAGCAGGCGCTCGCGCGTCGGCTGCAGCACCGCGGCCAGCACGGCCGCCAGCGACTCGGCATCGCGGCTGTGGAAGACGCTGGCCTGCGACAGCTCGACGCCGCGCACGCCGCGCGCCGCCAGCGCGAGCCGCACCTCGGCCCCCTGGCGGTGGCTGCGCACCAGCACCGCGATGTCGGCCGCGCGCAGCGGCCGGCCGCCCAGCTGCAGCCGACCGTCGCGCGCCTCGGCCAGCAGCCGCGCGATCTCGCCGGCGGTGGCGTCCAGCGCCAGGCCCTGGGCCTCGGCACGGGGCAGCGGCAGCCCGTCCGCGCCGCGCGGCAGCCGCCACAGCTGCAGCGCCGCGCGTGCGGCCGGGTCTGCGGGCCGGCTGGCATCGAGCAGCACGGGGCGCGGGCGCTCGCCGGGGCTGACGGGGCGGTAGGCCAGCCCGTCCTGCATGAAGGGTTGCGGCGAGTGTCCGAACAGGCGGTTCAGCGCCGCGATGAGGGCCGGCGAGGAGCGCTGGTTCCGGGTCAGGCCATGGCGTGCGTCGGCATGGCGGCGTGCCGCCAGGTAGGTCGGCAGGTCCGCCTGGCGGAAGCTGTAGATCGCCTGCTTCGGGTCGCCGACCAGGAACAGGGTGGGCACCCCCGGGCTGCCGTCGGCGGCGCGCAGGTCCTCCGGCGCGTCCGGGTCGATGTAGAGGCGGCGGAAGACCGCGAACTGCAGCGGGTCGGTGTCCTGGAACTCGTCGATCAGCGCCGCCGGGAAGCGTCGCCGCAGGCTGCGCGCGAGGGCGCGTGCGGCCATGTCGGCGTCCGGCGCCGGCGCGGGCGCGAACTCGCCGCCGGCCGCGTGCGGGCAGAGGCGGGCGTGCAGGTTCGCGAGCATGTCGTCGAAGGCCACCTGGCCGTCGCGCCGCTTGCCCTCGCGCAAGGCCTCGGCCGCGCGCCGCAGCACCCGCCGCAGCAGCGCCGCGCGGGCCCGCGCCTGGTCGCGCGTCAGCGCGGCGCGCGCGTCCAGCCAGGCCTGGGCGGCGTCGAAGGCGGGGTGGGAAGGCGGGGTGTGCTGCTTCTTCGTGCGCTGCACCAGCTGGCGCGCACCGAGCAGCGGCAGGCGGCGCGCGGCCAGCTTCGACGGCAGGGCCAGCAGGTCATCGTCGACCACCTGGTCCCAGGCGGCCAGGGCCTCGGCCACGGCCGCGGCGGAGTAGGTGCTGGCGTTCAGGGCCTGCAGCCCGCCGGCCTCCAGCCAGGCGGCCAGTTCGGCGCGCCAGCGCGGCCAGTGCGCGGCCAGCCGGGCCCGGGCCTCGCGCAGCGCGGCTTCGTCGAGCGGCGGCAGCGGCTCGCCGGGCGCCGGCACGCCGTCGGGCCAGTGCACCGCCGCCAGCGGGCGCGCCAGCACGCGGCGCAGCACCTCGGCCCAGCGCTGCGGCTCGTCGTCGCGCGCCAGCAGCGCCGCCGCCAGCGCCGGCGGCAGGTCCGCGGTGGACACCTCGGCCCGCCAGGCCGCCTTCACCGCGGCCTCGCGCCGCTCGCGGTCGTCCTGCAGCACCGCCAGCTGCAGCGGCAGGCCGGCGCTGAAGGGGGCGTCGGCCAGCGCGCGCTGGCTCCAGCCGTGGATGGTGAAGATCGCGGCCTCGTCGAAGCCGTGCAGGGCCGCGGCCAGTCGGGCGCGCAGCCGGTCCTCGTCGTGGTCGTCGCGCGCCCGCAGCTGCTGCAGCAGCCGCGCGACGAAGGGGTCGCCGCCTGCGGCGGCGGCGGGGTCGTCCGCGCCGCCACCCGCGCGGCCGAGCGCGTCCAGCACCTCGGCCAGCCGGGCGCGGATGCGCTCGCGCAGCTCGGCCGTGGCCGCCTCGGTGAAGGTCACCACCAGCACCTGCTGGACCGCCAGCCCGCGCTCGAGCAGCAGGCGCAGCACCAGGGCGCTCAGCGCCCAGGTCTTGCCGGTGCCGGCGGAGGCCTCGACCAGCTGCACGCCGGCCAGCGGCACGTCGAAGACGGCGAGCGGCGCCTCGGCGGGTTCCGGCGCGGCGGGGCGGACGGGCGGGTCCCTGCGGTCCGGCAGGCTCATCGGGCGACCTCGGGGCGGGCGGCTGCGTCGCCGGGCGCCGGCGCGGCGGCGCCGTCGTCGTCGACCAGGTGGGCCCGCAGCGGGTCGAACACGGCCATCGCCAGCGCCTCGAAGTCGGCGCCCAGCGGCTGCGCGATGCCGCGCAGCGCGAGGCGCAGCGCCGGATGGCCGGACTCGCCGTGCGGGCGCCGGGCATCGACCACCCACTTGCCGAGGGCCGCCGCCTGGCCGCGCGCGCCGCCGCCGGCCTCCGCACAGGCCCAGGACGCGCGCGGGAAGAAGGGCAGGGGCGCCTGCAGCCCGCGCCGGTACAGCCCGAGCAGCGTCTGCAGCTGGTCCGCGGCGTCGGCGCAGGGCTCGAGCCGGAAGGCCGCGTCGCGCCCGATCCAGCGGCTCACCGGCGCGACGCCCGGCGGCGCCGCCGCGCACAGCGCCAGGTGCCACAGCCAGGCGTCCAGGCGGTCGCCGACGCGCGGCGCCCGGTAGGCGTGGTGCAGCAGGCCGTCCGGCCGCAGGCCCGCCAGGACCGCCTGCAGGCACCAGGGCTCGCCGTCCACCTCGAACGCCCAGTCGACGCGCTGCGGCGGCAGCGCCGGCGAGGCCAGCCGGGGGGCGAGCCGGCGCGCGTGCCGCAGCAGCCGCGGCAGCTCGTCGGCGCGCCAGGCGGCGCCCAGCCGACCGTCGGGCTGGCCGGGCAGGGCCTGTGCCAGGGCCTGCAGCGCGGCCGTGTCGGCGCCGGCCAGCGCGGCGGGCAGCAGGTGGTGGGCGAGCGCCTGGCGCGCCTCGTCCTCCGGGCCGAAGGCCTCGTCGTCGCGCAGGGCGGCGTCGGCCTGCGGCAGGGCCAGCCGCAGGCGCTGCTCGAGCAGCGCGCGCGCCGGGTGGCGGAAGAAGCGCGCGAGGGTGGCGAGGTCCGGTGCGCGCCAGGCGGGCCCGGGCGGCGGCAGCGGGCGCGCGAAGAAGCGCGGCGCCGGGCCGCCCGGGCCGCCGCGGTCGTCGTCCGGGTCGTCGGCCGGCGGGACGTCCTCGCCGGCGGCCTCGCCGCGGGCGGCCGCGAGCTCGTCGGCCCACGCCGCCTCGCCGCCGGCGGCGGCCGCCGCCGCGGTCTCGCGTGCCGCCAGCAGCGCCCGCACGTACTCGGCCTGGTGGCTGCGCAGGCGAGGGTCGCCCCCGTGCTCGAAGGCGCGCGGCGAGAAGGGCTGCAGCGGGTGCTCGGCGACCAGCCGCGCGCGCAGCGCCGCGCGGCCGGCCGGCGTCTCGGCGCCCTGCAGCGCCGGCAGCAGCACGTCGAACAGCTCGCCGACCAGCACCGACGGCGGCCGCGGCGCGTTGTCGCGCGCGCTGCGGCCGCTGTGGCTGAGGATCAGGCGCTCGCGCGCCGCCAGCAGCAGGTCCAGGAAGGTGTTGCGCTCGTCCTGGCGCCGCTGGCGGTCGCCGCGCCGCGGCCGCTGCGCCATCAGGTCGAACTCGGCCGGACGCGTGCTGCCCGGGTAGGCCCGGTCATCCAGCCCGAGGAAGGCCACCACGCGGAACGGCAGGCCGCGCAGGCTGCCCGGCGCCGCGAAGCTGACGCGGCCGGTCGGCACGCCGCCGCGGGTGGGTTCCTCCAGCAGGCCCTCCAGCGCGCGCCGCAGCACGGCGGCCTCGAGCGGCGTGTCGCCCAGGCCCTCCTGCATCTGCGCCGTCCACTCGCGCAGCCGGGCCTGCAGCTCGCGCAGTTCCTCGCGCTCCTCGTCGAGCGGCCGCAGCAGGCCGTCCAGCACCTCCAGCAGCAGCGCCAGCCACTGCGGCGCCGGCCGCGCCGCGGCCAGCTGCGGCTGCCAGGCGCGCAGCTGGCGCGCGAAGCGCCAGAGCAGGCCCAGCACGGCCGCGTCGGCCCCCTCGACCTCGCCCGCCGGCAGCCGGCCCGCGTAGGCCTGGCCCAGCCCGGGCGGCAGTGCGTGCGCGAGGAACAGGCGGTCCAGCGCGTCGTCGAGGCTGTGGTGCAGGGTCGCCGGGGCCGGGTCGGTGTCCGCGTCCTCATCGGAGCCGGAGCCGGAGCCGGTGGCGATGGCGCTTTGCGCCGGCGCCAGGCCCCAGCGGAAGCCGGCCTCGGCGAACCAGTCGTGCAGGCGGGCCAGGTCCGCGTCGTCCAGGCCCTGGCGCCGCGCCACCGCCGGCTGCTGCAGCAGTTCGAACAGCGCGCTCGCGGGGCAGGGCCCGGCGAGCAGCGCGAGCAGGTCGTGCAGCGCGCGGGCGCAGCGGTTCACCGCGCGGCGCGGGCGGCCGGTGATCGCGAAGGGGATCTGGCGCGCCGGCGGCGCGGTGCCGAACACCGCGTCGATCAGCGGCGCGGCCGCGGCGAGGTCGGGCACCACCACCAGCACCTCGTGCGGCTGCAGCGCGGGACGTCCGGGCGCGGCGGGCTCGGCGAACAGGTCGAGCAGGCGGTCGTGCAGCACCTCCAGCTCGCGCGTCAGCGAGTGGCAGACCTGCAGCGAGAGGCTGGCGTCGTCCGGCGCCAGCCGCAGGCTGCCGGGCGGCAGCGGCCGGGCGTCCAGCACCGCGTCCTGCAGCTGCGCGAGCAGCCGCGGCGGCCGGCCCGGCGGGCCGTCGCCGGCGGCGTCGCGGTAGTCGGCGTGGTCCTCGAAGGCCGGCTCGGTCTCGTCGAACAGCAGCGCGAGCTGGTCCTGCGTCTGCGTGCCCCACGCGGCCAGCAGCGGCTGGCCGACCTCCGCATGCCCGGCGCGGCCGCGCAGCGCGAGCCGGGCCAGGCGGCGCGCGTCGACCAGGTCGAACCAGTACTCGCGGCAGGGGTTGAGCAGGTACAGCCGCAGGTCCTCGTGGCGCGCCAGGCGCTGCAGCACGGCCAGGTAGAGCGGCGGGATCGCGGGCAGCGCGAACACGTGCACCGGCGCGGCCGGCGCCGGCCGCCCGGCCGCCTCGTCGGCCGCCAGGGCCTCGAGGAAGCGGCGCGCCGGGTGCGCGTCGCCCGACAGCCCGAGTTCGGCCAGCAGGCGCCGCCACAGCGCGGCCTGCCAGGCCTCGTCGGCGCGCCAGGCGGCGTCGGTGCCGGCCTCCGCGGCGGACTCGCCGGCACCCCAGCGCGCCAGCCAGTCGCTGCGGTAGGTCAGGTAGTGGTCGAACAGGCCGGCCAGGCGCTCGGCCAGGCCGAGCCGCATCGGTGCGTCGGCGCCGGCCAGCCAGGCGGCCAGGCGCGGCGAGCCGAGGGCCGCCGGCTCGCGTGCGGCCTCGCCGAGCAGCCGGAACAGGCGCCAGCCCAGCGCCCCGGGCGCGAACGGCGACGCGGCGCCGACCTCCGGCAGCCGCTGCGCGATGCGCCGCCAGACCCATTGCGCGAGGAAGCCGAACTCGACCTGGGCGCAGACGCCGTGCCGCGCGGCGATGCGCAGCGCCAGGTCGCGCTGCACCGCGGCGCTCGGCACGATCACCGATTCCGCGTCGAACAGCGAGGCGCGCGCGCCGCCCACGGCCTCGACCAGGCGCTCGGCCAGCACCTCGTAGCGGTTGGACAGCCACAGCGTCGACATGCGCCGATCATCGCAGCCCATCCGGCTCACCCGGTGAGCCAGCCGCCGGGACGCCGCCCGGCGCGGCGCCGGCTCGCCGGCCCCCCGGCCCCGGGGAGGGCGCCGGCGCGCGCATCGCCGCCCGGCGGCCGACGGGGCACAATGCGCATCGGCCCCGCAGCCGGCCTCGCGCGCCCATGATCGATTTCGCCTCCCTGACGATGACGGACATCATCCGGCTGCAGAACCAGCTGCAGCAGGAGCTGACGCGCCGCTTCGAGCGGCCGCTGCTGCTGATGTTCTCCGACATCGTCGGCTCGACCCCCTACTTCGCGCGCTTCGGCGATGCCGCCGGCCGCCAGCTGCAGCAGCTGCACTTCGACGTGCTCGGCCAGTGCATCGCGCCGGTCGAGGGCCGCATCGTCGACACCTCGGGCGACGGCGCCTTCTGCGTCTTCCCGAGCGCCGACCTGGCGGTGCAGGGCGTGGTGGCCTTCCAGGTGCAGCTCGGGCGCGAGAACGCGGCGCGCGCCCGCCAGCACCAGCTGCAGGTGCGCATCGGGCTGCACTGGGGCCGGGTGCTGACCGACGGCGTGGCCGTCAGCGGCGACGCGGTCAACCTCTGCGCCCGCGTCGCCGCCTCCGGCGAGCCCGACGAGATCCGCATGACGCGCGACGTCTTCCAGGAGCTCGGCCGGCTGCAGCGCCTGAGCTGCCGCGCGCTCGGCGGCGTGTCGCTGAAGGGCGTGGCCCAGCCGGTGCCGCTGCTGGCGCTGCAGTGGCGCGACGAGTCGCGCTTCCCGCGCCACCTGCTGGTCGAGGAGACCAAGGAGGAGCTGGTGCTGCCGGCGCAGGACATCGTCACCTTCGGCCGCCTCGCCGAGCACGACGGCGTGCGCGCCAACGACGTGGTGCTGGGCCACCCGGACCCGGAACGGGCGCGCCAGATCAGCCGCTGGCACTTCGAGCTGCGGCGCGCGCCCGACGGGCTGCGCCTGCGCAACCTGTCGGACAGCCTGACCGAGGTCGACGGCGTGCCGGTGCCCAAGGGCCAGGAGGCGGTAATGGTGGCCGGCGGCTGCATCCGCGTGGCCGGCGCGCTGACGCTGCGCCTGCTCGGGCCGGCGCGGCGCAGCGAGGACGACGGCGAGTCGACGATGATGTTCCGCAGCACCAACTTGCTGTAGCGCCGGAGCCGCGGGCCCGGGGCCGCGGGGCCTGCGGCGCCCCCGGCCGCGCCGGGGACCGCCCGGCCCGGCCGCTGGTTCAGGCGTGCGGCGTGGCGTCCGCCAGCCGGGCGCCGAGGCGGCGCGGCGACAGGTACTCGCGCCGGTAGATCTCGAACGGCAGGCTGTCCATCGCCTCGATGCGCGCCTGCTCGGCCACCGAGGCCTCGGCGGCGGCGGCGAAGGCGGCGGCCTCTGCGGCGGGCCAGGGCCGCGCCAGCAGCTCGCGGTGGATCGCGTCCGCCCGCGCCGCGACGAAGCCGACGTGGCTGCCGCCATGCGCCTGCCGCATCGCCGCCAGCACCCGGGCCGACGGCAGCTCCTCGGGCTGCGCCAGGCGCCGGCGCGCCAGCGCCAGCGCGTCGGCGTGCGCGGCGGTGCCGCCGACCTCGTCCAGCCGGGCCGCGATCGGCGCGCAGGCCGCCAGGATCTCGGCCGCCCAGTCGAACAGCGGCACGGGCCGGCCGTCGCGCTCCAGCGCCAGGCCGGGCTCGCGGCCGCGCGCGGCGGTCAGGTGCTGGTTGCGGCCGAGCGCGGCGATCTCGGCCGGCGAGTCCGGCGGGCTCGGCGTCGTCAGGCAGTGCAGCATGAAGACGTCGAGGAAGTGCGCGGTGGGCGCGCCCAGGCCGATCGGCTCGAACGGGTCCAGGTCCATGCAGCGCACCTCGACGTACTCGACGCCGCGCTCGCGCAGCGCATGCAGCGGGCGCTCGCCGGGGAAGATCACGCGCTTCGGGCGGATCGTGCCGTAGAACTCGTTCTCGATCTGCAGCAGGCTGGTGGCGAGCTGGCGGTAGGCGCCGTCCGGCCCGCGCACGCCGATCGCCTCGTAGGCCGGGTAGCTGCGCGTCAGCGCGTCGTGCAGCGAGGCGCCGTAGCCGGCCAGGCTGTTGTAGCTGACCGCCAGCGAGGCCTGCGCATCGCTCTGGTAGCCAAGGCGCCCCATGCGCAGGCTGGTCGCCCAGGGCAGGTGCAGCGAGCCGCAGGCGTCGCCGGCGCCGTCCAGCGGCTGCAGGCCGTGCGGCAGGCCCTGCACGAAGCTGGAGCACACCGCCGGCGACGCACCGAACAGCAGCAGCAGCAGGAAGGACTGGCGGCGGAAGTTGCGGATCAGCGCGAAGTAGTCGTCGTTCGTCAGCCCTGGCAGCGACCAGTTGTAGTGGATGCCGGAGATGGTCTGCATGCGCCGGCCGTAGCGGTGGCCGAGGCCCACGCGGTAGACGCTCTTGGCCTGGCCGACGTTCGATGGGCCGTAGCGCCCGATCGGGATCTCGGCGTCCGGCGGCAGCCGGCAGGGCATGCTCGAGGGCCACATGCGCTCGTCGCCCGCGGCGTGCAGCGCGTGCACCACGCCCTGGTGGATGCGGCCGAGCTCGTCCAGGCAGCCGGCCACGTCGGCATGCGCGCCGGTGACGAGCTCGAGCTGCGATTCGCTGAAGTCGGTGGTGACCTGCGGATGCGTCAGCGCCGAGCCGAGCGCCGCCGGGTGCGGGCTCATCGCGAGCGCGCCGTCGGGCCGGGCGCGCAGGCTTTCCTTCTCCACGCCGCGGCGCATGCCGGCCAGGCGTTCGCGCGTCAGTTCCCCGAGTGTCGTCGTCTGCAGGCTCAAGCCGGCTCCTTCCCTGTCCAGGGCGCGACGGTAACAGACCGCCCCCCGGCCTGCCGCCCGCCGGCCGCGCGGCCCCCCGGGGGGCTCAGGAAACCGGCGCAACGGCCGCCGGCGGTCATCCGAGCCCGGGGCGCCTGCGTTCCATGTTGCAGTGCAGCCACGATGTGACGAATTGCGTCGATTCCGGCCGGGTCATGAACTTGCTGGGGGAAACGGGGTCGGTCCATCATCATCGCCATGTGCCTCATCATCAAGAAACCCGAAGGCCGCCGCATCACGGCCGATTTCCTGGAGCACGCCTGGAAGCACAACTCCCACGGCTGGGGCAGCTTCCACGTGGACGACGGGCGGGTGGTGTGGGCACGCGGCCTGAAGCTCAGCGAACTGATCGCGCACAACGCGCAGCTGCCGCTGGACCGCGAGGTCTTCCTGCACGTGCGCAAGGCCACCTACGGCCACGTGAACGAGGAGATGGCGCACCCCTTCTTCGTGCGCGACGGCCTGATGCTGATGCACAACGGCACCATCTCCCACCTCGCGCCGCAGGACGTCGCGACGAGCGACACCGCCGAGCTGGCGCGCCTGCTGCGCAACATGCTCGAGGGGCTGGACGACACCCAGGCCGGGGCGCTGATCCGCTCGCAGGGCTTCCTGCGCCTGACCGCGCCGCTGATCCACGGGTCGATGGTCGTGCTGATGGACCGGCACGGCGCGGTGCGCCTCGGGCGCGCCTGGCACACCGTGCGGCAGACCGAGTGGGACGGCAGCATGTCCGGCATCGACGTCTCCAACACCCACGCCTGGGTGCCGCGCGACCGTCGGCACCGGCTGCCGTGGCGCCAGGTGGCGCAGCTGCTCAAGTGGAGCCCCGCGCGCAGCGCCTGAACTGAGGGCCTGGGCGGGGCAGCGCGCCGCGTGCCCGCCGGGCCCTCGGGCGCCGTGCGGGAGCGCCCGTCGGCGGACGGTCCGACTTACCGTTCCGGACGCGGGGCGTCGGGCGGCGGGCGGGCGGCGTCGGCCCACACGCCCAGGCGCCGGGCGCGGGCCTCTTCCTGTGCCCGCCGGTAACGGTGCCGGTCGCCGACCGGCAAGCGGGCGGCCTCGGCCGGCAGCAGCACCGCCAGGCCGCGGCGCAGCAGCTGCAGGCCGCAGTCCTGTCCGCCGGCGTCGATCATCGCGACGGGCTGCCCCTGGCGGTCGGTCTCGACCACGGTCGCCACCACGGTGCGCCCACCGGTGCAGGCGCGCAGCGCTTCGCGCGCCGCCTGCGCGCCGGACGGCGGGGCCGGTGGCAGCTCGAGCGCGGCCAGGCGCAGTGCCACGGCCTGGCCCGCGCCGTCCTGGCGCAGCACCAGCCGCGTCCCGTCCGGCAGGCCATCGACGCGGCCGACGATCAGCCCGCCACCGCCTGCGGCCGACGCGCCGTGCAGGCTTCCCCACGCAAGCAGCGCCAGCGCGGCGCCGGCCCAACGCGCCGTTCGGCGCTGGCGCGCCGGGCGGGACGCGGCCCGCGCCGGGGGTCGGCCAGCGGCGGGCCGCCGGAGGAACGGTGTCATGCGGCCACGATATCAGCCGCAGGGGGAGCCGGCGCGTCTGCGGCGGGCTGGGCGCCGGGCTCGGCCGGCGGCGAGGTCTCCGGGCGCCGCGCCGCCGCCTCGCGCAGCAGGCGGTGCACCAGCCCCATCTTCTGCAGCACCGTCGGCGGCAGCAGGAAGGGGTAGGCATCGGGCAGGCCGAGGCTGCGGTTCATCGCGTTCAGGAACTGGGCGACCGGCAGCCAGTGCTGCAGCACCAGGTCCTCCACGGGCAGTGCCGCCGGTTCGGCTGCTGCACTCGTGTCGGTCCGTGCGGCCGGTCCCTCGAGGCGCAGGCCCCAGGCCGAGGCGGTATGCACCGCGTCGACCACCAGCAGCAGGTGGGCGCAGGTCTCGGCCCAGTCCTCCCACGGATGGGCGCTCGCATAGGCACTGACGTGGCGCTGCGGCCAGTCGGGTGGCGCCCCCTGCGCGTAGTACGTGGCCAGCGCGGCGTCGTAGGACGCGCGCTCGTCGCCGAAGACCGCGCGGCATTCGTCCATCGCGGGCGTGTCCTCGAGCCAGCGCTGCTGCAGGTGGTGGCCGATCTCGTGCCGCAGGTGGCCGAGCAACGTGCGCACCGGCTCGCCCATCGAGACGCGGATCGTCTCGCGCTGCAGGTCGTCGGCCTCGGCCACGTTCAGGGTGATGCGTCCGTCTTCATGGCCGGTCATCACCGGCGGGCCGCCGGGCAGCGCCTCGAGCAGGTGGAAGGCGAGGCCGTCGCGGTCGTCCGGCGCGCGCTTGGGACGCGGCGCGAGGCCGAGGTCGTCCAGCGTCAGCACCAGTCGGCGCTTGGCCCGTTCGATCGCGGCCCAGTGCCGACCGTTCTCGGGCTTGCCGAGGTCCGGCACGACCGCGGTGAGGCGGCAGCTGCGGCACTGCAGCGCGGGGTCGCCGTCGTCGAGCATCCAGTTGCAGTTCACCGGGTCGACGTGGTTCGCGCAGGGGCGCAGGGCCGACGGACGGCCGGCGTCGTTCCCGTCGGCCGCGTCCCAGCGACAGGGCCACGCGCCCGCCGGATCGTCCTGCGGCGGATCGAAGGCGACCATCTCCCGCCGGCCCGGCACGAAGCCGAGCCGGGCGCCGCAGCGGCTGCAGGCGGTGTTCTCGAAGTAGACGATCAACCCGCAGCGGGTGCAGCGCCAGGGACGCATGTCAGCCGCGGACCTCGAGCTGGTTGTCGACCGAGACCACGCCCTTCACCGAGCTGGCCAGCCGCGTCGCACGTTCACGCGCGCTCGCATCCGGCGCGGTGCCGCGCAGCGAGACATGGCCGCCGCTGGTGTCGACGTTGATCTTCAGCGCGCTCAGCCGGTCGTCCTTCGCCAGCTCGGCATTGACGGAGGCGGTGATCGCCGCGTCCTCGACCTTGTCGGCCACGGCATCGGCCGCGCGGCTCGCGCCCGCCTTGATTTCGGCGCCGGTCTCGCGCGCCGATTCGCGGGCTTCGGCCATGCCCTGCTTGACGTCGGCGCGGGCCTGGTCGGCACGCGTCTCGGCCGACGCGACGGCCTGGTCGAGCTGCTGGCCGGCGGTGCGATCGTCGTTGCGCCCGCAGGCGCTGAGCATCAGCGCGGCGGCGGCGGTGGCGATGAGGGTGGCATGGAGGGGCATCTTGCGCATGGTGTGGGTCCTTCCCTGGGGTGCTGGATTCGGATTCGGCGGGCGCGGGCGGCGCCCGTTCGCTTCGCCGCACGGCCACCCGGAGGGGTCGCGGCTGGTGCGGCGCATGGGAAGAAGCGTAGGGGGCGGCCAGCGCCGCCGGCATCGGGCGACGGCGTGAGCGGCTGTCGGACGCCGCCCACAGGCCGCGTTCAGATGAGCGGTCGCGACGGGGGCAGGCCGGGTGCTTCGAGGCCGGCGTGCGCGGCCAGCGCCGCGGGATCGGGCAGGTGCAGCCGGACGCCCGGCGTCCATTCGCAGAGGCCGGCGCGCACCAGCCGCCGCAGCGTCTTGTTCGTGTGCGCCAGCGACAGCCCGAGCGCATCGGCCAGGTGCTGCTGGGTCAGCGGGAAGGGCACGCCGGTGTCCGCGTCGCCGGCGCCGACGCAGGGCGACGGCGGGTGGTGGGCGCGGGCACGCGCATGCAGCTGCAGCAGCAGGCTGGCGATGCGTTCCAGCGCGCTGTGCCGGCCCACGCTCAACAGGTTGTCGTCGACCAGCGCCTCCTCGTGGGCCGCCAGCCAGGTGACGTCGTAGCCGAGCGACGGGCGTTCGCGGTGCAGCGTCCAGACCGCGTCGCGCCGGAAGGTGCACAGGCGGACCGCCGTCAGGGCCTCGACGCCATGGGTCGCGGCGTCGGTCAGCTTCTTCTGCAGGCCGATGAAGTCCCCCGGCAGGAGGAAGTTGAGGATCTGCCGCCGGCCATCGGGCAGGGTCTTGAAGCGGAAGGCCCACCCCGACAGCAGGGTGAGCAGGGGCCCGTCCGCCTCGCCCTCGGCCAACAGCACGCTGCCGGCGGCGCGCAGCACCTCGCCCTGCTTCAACCGCGCGATCAGCGCCTGTTCCTCGTCGTCCACCGACTGGAACAGCGGCAGCGGGCGCAGCGGGCAACCCAGGCAGCCCTGGAAGGCCACCGTGAGCAGGGGCGCGGTGTCCGCCTCCGCGAGTCGGGTGGCCTGCGTGAGGTCCTCGGTCATGGCGCCTCCGACGCCGGGTCCGCGCCAGGCTCGTCGGCGTCCATGGCCGCCAGGCCGCTGCCGCGCGTGGCCAACATCAGCGCCGCTCCGGTCAGCACCGTCTGCATCGGCACCTGGGCCCACAGCCAGCGGCCGAAGCGGCCGGGCAGGGGGCGCAGGCCCGCCCGCACGCGGGGCGAGGCCCAGGGGCGGGTGCCGACGAGGGCCGCACCGACCGCGCCGGCGACCGCGACGCTGGCCACCGGGTGGCGGCGCAGCAGCGGCCGCACGCCCTCGCGCCAGCCCTCGGCCACTTCCGCGCCGAGCAGTTCCGCGGCATCGCGCAGCGGGTGCCGGGCCCACCAGCTGCCGATCCCGTCGATGACCGGCTCCAGCCAGGCTTGGCCGCCCAGGCCGCGGCGCAGCGCCTGCAGCGGGCGGGACAGCAGCGGGGGCAGCCGGCCGGCTCGACGAGGGGGCTCCGGCGGCGGCCGGCGCGGCAGCAGCCGTTCGGCCAGGCGCTCGCGGGACGCGGCCAGGCGGGCCTGGGCCAGGGCCAGCGGCGTCGTTGCCGCGGCCGGGACGAGGGCCGCCAGGCCCTCGTCGGTGCCTGCGCCCGGCGGCGAGTGGATCTCAGCGCTCATCGACAGCTCCTGACACGGCGGTCGGGTGGGGCGACGCCCGCGTCATGCATCCGCCGCGCGGCGCAGCAAGGCCACGTCGGCGTCGATCTGCTCGCGCACCGCGTCGAACGGACGCTGGCGCGGCGCCTGCCGCAACCCCAGCCCCGCGACGAGGGCGCCCAGCCATGGCAGCGCGGGTACGGCCACGAGCAGCCACGGGGCATGCATCGACGCAGGCGGCAACGCGGCCACGAGCAGCAGCGCGACGCCGGTGAGCGTCAGCGCCAGCAGCAGGCAGACGACGAGCAGGGTGGCGAGCAGCGTGCGCCGGCGCAGCGATTCGAGCGCATCGCGCGACAGCACCGCGACCAGTTCGGCGTAGCCGCCGAGGTGGTCGAGCACCAGGTGCGGGCGGGAGGCCAGTGTGCGGATGAAGGGATGCAGCATCGGTCATCCTGGCGGTGCCGAGAGGAAACGGGCGCCGGCGGCGATCGCCTGCGCGGGTGCACGACGGGGCGGCGATGGCGCAGGCATGTGAGGCTGGTGCGCTCGGCCGCCCGTCGGCAGGCATCACTCGGCACGCCACGTCGTGGCGTGCCCCGGGAGGGCGAGGCTCAGTGCAGTTCGCGGCTGCGGCGCCCCTGCACCAGGCCGATCAGGGCCGCCAGCGCGGCACCGGCCGCCGCGGCGATCAGCACCGCCTTGACCGGCTCCTCGCGGATGCGGTCGACGGTGCGGTCGCAGCTCTCGCTGACACGCTCGCGCACCTGGGAACTGGTCTGGCGCGCGCGCTCCAGGCTGCGGCGGGTCAGGTCCTCGACCTGCGCGCTGATGCGGGCGATCGCATCCGGCACGTCCTGGGCGGCACGGTCCACGCCGTCGGCCAGGCTGCGCATGGCGTCGTCGGCGGCCTCGCGGGTGTCGCGCAGGGCCTGGTGGGTCTTGGCCTGGACGCGCTCGGCGGTCCGTTCGGCCGCGTCGGCGAGGGCAGTGGCGGTGTCGTTGCGCGCGGTCATGGCGGCTTCTCCTGGTGATGCGGGGCGGGTCGTTCGGGGGAGTTCAGAGGACACCGGCGCGGGGCGCCGGCGTCGGTGTCGGGGAGGCGGCCGGCCTCGGTGAGGTCGGCTCGCATCCCTGGGCTCAGCGGATCAGTGGAACCACTTCTCCTCGTTGGAGCGCTTTTCCCAGGCCGTCACCTGGCGCTCGGCCTCGTCCTTGGCCACGCCGTAGCGTTCCTGGATCTTGCCGGCGAGCTGTTCGCGCTTGCCGGCCACGACGTCGAGGTCGTCGTCGGTCAGCTTGCCCCACTGCTCCTGCAGCTTGCCCTTGAGTTGCTTCCAGTTGCCTTCGATGCGGTCCCAGTTCATGTGTGTTTCCTTTCGTTCCGTGGAGCCCCGGCTGCGGGGCGTTGCGGGTGTCGGTTCCGCGGCGGGAACCGATGCAAGTCACTGTAGACGGGGGGTCTTCGGTGGGCCATCGGAGGCCGGCGGCCGTCGCTGTAGGACAAGCGCCCGCTGGTGGGGCGCTCAAGAAAACGCCGGGCCGCCCCGAGTTTTCTCGACCCCGCGGGGGGCGGGTCGGGCAGCGCCCGGCCCTGGGGGCGTTGACTACTTGCGCATCGCGCCGAAGCCGGCCAGCGCCAGCGCCACCAGCACCAGGAACACGACCAGGAAGACCACGAACAGCAGCTTGGCGATGCCGGCCGCGCCGGCGGCGAGGCCGCTGAAGCCGAGCAGGCCGGCCACGACGGACACGGCGGCGAAGATGAGGGCCCATTTCAGCATGAGGTACTCCTTTGTCGAGGTTGTCGGGGGTGCTGGACGGGTGCGGCAGACGTCGGCCGCGGGTCCCGGACGCTTCGAGTCTGGGCGGGCCGGGGGGGCGGCCGCATCGGAACGGCCCGACGCCGGGCGTAGGACGAGGGCGCACCGCGCGTCGTGCCGCGCAGCGCTTCGGCCCGGTCCTACCGCCGCGTCCGGCGCCGGCCGACGCGCGCTCGCCGCGCGCAGCGCGAGGCTGTCGCCATTTCTCACTCACGCTGGAGTCCCCCATGCCGCACCTGCCTGCCATGCCCTCCCCCGCCTCCTGCCGGCCGACCGGCGCACGCCGCGTTGCCGCGGGCCTGCTGGCGGCCGTCGCCGCCAGCCTGTCGTTCGGGGCCGCCGCGGCCGCCGCCACGCCGCACGCGGACGAGGCCCGGGCACGCTTCGAACGCGAGCGCGCCGCCTGCCTCGAGGGCCGCTCCCACCAGGACCGCGCGACCTGCCTGCGCGAGGCCACGAACGCCTACGACGAAGCGCGCCGCCCCTCGTCGGGACCCCAGTCCCGGCCCGATGCGGACCAGCGCCGCCGCAATGCACTGGCGCGCTGCGAACGCGTGCGCGACGAGGACCGCGCCGACTGCCGCCGCCTCGCGCTGGGCGAGGGCACCCGCTCGGGCAGCGTGGAGGGCGGCGGCGTGATCAAGGAGATCGTCACCGAGGTTCCGGCGCCGCCGACGCCGCGCTGAGCCCGCCCGCGCCGGCCGGCCGCAACGGGGCGGCCGTCGGTGGCAGGTCCGCCGGCATGCCGCGGCGCGAGCCGAGCGTGTGTGCGTAGACCCAGGTGAACTCGGCCCCGAGCAGGAAGACCTGCGCCGAGTAGTAGACCCAGGCCATCAGGGCCACCAGCGAGCCCGCGGCGCCGAAGCCGGAGCCGACGCCGGTGGTGCCGATGTACAGCCCGATCGCCCATTTGCCGAGGGTGAACAGCGTCGCGGTGACGACCGCGCCCACGGCCACGTCGCGCCACTCGATGCGCACCCGCGGCATCAGGCGGTAGATCATCGCGAACATGGTCGTGACCAGCAGCAGGCTGAGCACATGGTTCAGCGCCTCCACCGGTGCCTGCCAGCTGCCCAGCCAGGGCGACCACCATTTCTGCAGCGCCGCGATGGCCGCGCTGAACAGCAGCGAGACGATCAGCAGGAAGCCGATGCCGAGGATCACGCCGAAGGACAGCACGCGGGCGCGCAGCAGGTCCCACACGCCGCTGCCGAGGCGCGGCGGCACCTGCCAGATGCGGTCCAGCGAGCCCTGCAGTTCGGCGAACACGGTGGTGGCGCCGATCACCATCAGCCCGATCCCGAGCAGCGTCGCGGCGACGCCGCCCGCCGGCCGGTTCACCGATTCGAGCAGGGCCTGCAGCGCGGCGGCGCCCTGGTCGCCGACCAGGCCGCGGGCCTGCTCGAAGATCTCGCCGCGCGCCGCCTCGGCGCCGAACAGGAGGCCTGCGACCGAGATCACGATCAGCAGCAGCGGTGCGATCGAGAACAGCGTGTAGTAGGCGAGCGCGGCGCCCATGCTGGCGGCCCGGTCGTCGAGCCAGGCATCGACGGTCGCACGGCACAGCGACCAGGCCTGGCGGGGGGTGATGAGGGTGGGCAAGGCGGGGTCGCGAGGGGCGTGCGGGGGCGGTCGGTGGTGCGACCGGTCGAGTGGCGGCGGTGCTCCGGGGCGCGGCAGGCCTGCGGCATTTATAGCGGTCGGCCGCCCGCGGCCGCGCCGGCCCCGGCCGCAGCGGCCTGTCGGACGATGCCCCGCGCCGCCGCTGTCCTACGCGGGCTCGGCGGGTCGACCGATGGGCGGCGGGGCGGGCCTGCGCTGCAATCGCCGGTCGAGCCGACGGGAACCCCCGTGGCCGTGCCCGGAGCGCCCGATGCGTCCCCTCGACACCCTGACCGATTCCCGCCCCGCCCGCCTGGACGGCGACCCGCCCGCCGACGCTCCGCGGCAGGGCCAGCCCTCGGCTGCGCCGGCGCAGCCGACCCGGGGCATGCCGGCGCTGCTGGCGCCCGGCCTGCCCGGCGCCGCTGCGCCGGCGCAGGAGCCCGGACTCACCCGGCTGCGCATCGACTGCCGGCTGGTCTACGAACTGGACGGTCCCTGCGAGTTCGTCTTCCTCGTGCATGTCGCGCGCCGACCGGACCTGACGCTGCTCGAGGAGTCGCTGCAGCTCGAGCCGGCCACGCGCTTCCGCAGCTTCGAGGACGCCGCCACCGGCAACCACGTGCTGCGGCTGTCGGCCGGGCCGGGGCCGTTCTCGCTGCACTACCGGGCCGTGGTCGAGCGGCCGCCGGAGGACCGCACGCCCGACCTGCCCGAGCTCCCCGTGGCCGAGCTGCCCGACGAGGTGCTGCGCCACCTCGCGCCGACCCGCTACTGCGAATCGGACCACCTCGGCGCCGTCGCCTGGCAGCTGTTCGGCGAACATCCGCCGGGCCGGGCCCGGGTGCAGGCGATCGCCGACTGGGTCCACGAGCACATCGACTACCGCATCGGCTCGACCACGCCGCTGACCACCGCACGCGATGTCTTCGTGCAGCGGGCCGGGGTCTGCCGCGACTTCGCCCACCTCGCGGTGGCGCTGTGCCGCGGACTCAACATCCCGGCGCGCCTGGTGGCGGGCTACGCCCCCTTCGAGGAGCCGCCGCCCGACTTCCATGCCGTCTTCGAGGCCTACCTCGGCGGCCGCTGGGTGCTGTTCGACCCGACCCGCATGAGCCCGGTGGACCACCTGGTCCGCATCGCCACCGGCCAGGACGCGAAGGACGTCGCGTTCGCGACGCTGTTCGGCCCGGCGCGGCTGCAGTCGATGCAGCCCGAGATCACGGTGATCGGCGGCGCGGCGGCGTCGGCCTGAGCGGGCGGGTCGCTCCGGCCCACGGCCATCGCCGGCCCGATGCAGGTCTCGTACGACGCGTCCTACAGCGGGATCGGCCCGCGACGACCCGGGCGCTGCGACAGGTCCGACCGGCACGGCGGACCGGGCTCGATAAGGTGTCGTCGACGGTGCGGCGCCCCGCGGCGCCGGTGACGGGATGGTGACGGGAGACGACGATGACCCCACGGTGGTCGACGGCGAAGAAGGTGTGGATGCGCTCGCTGGCATGTGTCCTGCTGGGTGGCGCGAGCGCGGTGGCGACGGCACAGTCCGTCGATCGCGCACCGGCGGCCGCGCCGGTCGACGGCATCCAGGGGCGTGCGGTGCAGGCGGTTGGCCTGACCGGCCGCGAGGACGATGGTGCATCGGCCGGCAGCCTGCGGGCCGGCATCGAACTGACCCGCATCGATCCGGCGCTGGAAGACCCGCAGGCCAGCACCGCCCGGCTGTACCGCCTCGACGCCAGCCCGCAGGCGCCCGTGTCGCCCGAACTGCGCACCCGCCTGTGGTGGGGCAATGCGCGCGGCGCCCTCGGGGCCGGCGCCGACTGGGCGGCCGCACCGGCCGGCTCGGCGCTGCGGCCGCTGCGGCCGGTGGTCGGCGTGCGTGCCGAAGTGTCGGAACAGGCCCGGCTGACCTATGAGCTGCGCGCGCCGGCGAGTTCGCTCGCGCTGTCGGGCAGTGCGGCGGCGCTCGCCGGCGCCGCCCCCGAGGCCCGCCTCGGGCTGGAGTTCCGCTCCGCGCCGAGCGCCGCACGCAACCTGCGCAACGGCCTGTTTCGCGTGCAGCTGTCGAATTCGTCCGCACTCTTCGTGCGGCCGCGCAGTGGCGGCATGATGCTGAGCTATCGGTCGCAGTTCTGAAGTGAAGCGTGAAGCGCCCAGCCGGCCGCTTGCCGTTCCGGGAGCGTCCCGCCGCTGCCCATGCGTCGCCGACGCCCGCCCATCCGCTACGGAGTTCCCGTGATGCCTCGTTCCCCCGCCCTTCGCCCTGCCACACGGCCCGCCCCCCGCTCGGGTGGCGCTGCGCGCATCGACCGCCCGTCGACGCCCGATCTGCCGCTGCCCCACGAGCGTGACACTGCGCGCGGCCACGTGGATCCCGCGGTCGACCCGCAGACGGCCCAGGCAGGGCGCGATCTCGCCGAGGGCCAGGTCGACACCGACCTGCGCGCCACGCCCGGCCTGGATGCGCCGCGCCGGCGCGAGCTGCTGCGCCGTGAAGCGGCGGGCGCACCCGCCGCAGCGGGCAGCACGAAGCCCGCGCGGGGCCGGCGGTGAGCGCGCCGGCGCAGCGCGCGCACGATCCGGCCCGACCGTCCCCCGGAGCGTCGGCGACGACCCACCGCGCGGCGCGGGGCGTGCGCGCCTACCTCGGCGCGCTGCTGGTGCTCGGGCTGCTCGACGCCCTCTGGCTCGGCCTGCTGTCGCGCGACTTCTACCAGCGCGAGGTCGGCCACCTGCTGGCGGCCGACGTCAACGTGCCGCCCGCGGTGATCTTCTACCTGCTCTACCCGGTGGGTGTGGTCGTGCTGGGCCTCGCCACGGACGGTGCGGGGCTGCGCCGTGTCGTGGCGCGCAGCGCCGTGCTCGGCCTCGTCGCCTACGGCGCCTACGACCTCACCAACCTCGCCACGCTGCAGGGCTGGAGCACCGCGATGACCGTGGTCGACATGGCCTGGGGCACCTTCATCACCGCGGCGATGGGGGCGGGGGCCTGGCTGGCCTCGGGGCGCCGCGGTTCGGCCGGCTGAGCTCCGGCACCCAAGGTCTTCGGATCTGGTGGCCTTCAGGGCTCGAACCCCGGACGGCGGCTGCTGACGCCGGCCCCGGAATCGGCCGCCAGCCCGCGGGTCACGGTGTGCTCGGCGGAGCGGGCCGGGTTCGGTAAGGAGGCGGCTGCCGCGGCCGGGTGGTGACGATGGCGATCGCCTGCTGCACATGCGGCAGGCGGCGCACCGCGGCCTCGATGCGGGCCGCGTCGTCGGCACGTGCCACGCAGCCCTCGACATAGACGACGCGGCCCTGCACCGTGATCCACAGCGAGCTGTCGGCATAGCGCCGGTGCGCGCGCCAGTCCTGGCGCAGGTGTTCGGCGATCTCGCGGTCGTAGGCGTAGGCGTTGGCGCGCGTGCACGACGGGTCGTCGGCGAGCCAGCAGGACGTGCCCTTCTCGGCCCGGCGATGCGCCTGGGCCCGCAGCTCGGCCTCGGTCGCGTAGGGACCGGCGGGCACCGGGCAGCCGGCGATCGCCCGCGTGGCGCGGAAGTGCGGGTCGTCGTAGCCGTTGCGCAAGGCTTCGTCGGCACCGCCCGCGGCGAGCGGCAGCGCGTATGCGAGGGCGGCGACCGCCGCCACGAGCTGACGCGCGACCTGCGGGGGCCGCACCTCAGGTCCGAGGCGGTTGGCGATCGTGCCGCGGCGCAGGGGAGGGTTGCCCATCGAGGGGCAGCATACCTTGCAGAGGCCGGACGCTGAGGCCGCTGCGGAAGCCGCACCAGACGGCTGCCATTCAGCTCTCCTGATCACTGGCCGGCGAAGGGAGGGTGCAGCGAAAGGCGGCTGCTTTTCTATCAGACGAATGCCTGATCAACGGCTCTCTGGAAACGCTCAAGGGCTTGCGCCTCGCGACGCAAGCCCTTGATTTGTCTGGTGGCGCTTCAGGGACTCGAACCCCGGACCTGCGGATTATGATTCCGTCGCTCTAACCGACTGAGCTAAAGCGCCTGAGCCCGCGATTGTAGCCTGAAATCGCGCCGAGGCGAGTGCATGTGTGGTGGCGCGCGCGAGGGCCGGGGCACCGGCCTGGGCGGCCACGGCGGCCGATGGCCGCGATCGACGGGCCGCGGCGCAGAGGACAATCGGTCCATGTTCAGTTTCTTCAAGCGCAAGCCGTCCGCGGACGCGCCCGCTCCCGCCGGGCCCGGGGAGCCGGCGGCCGAAGCGGCGCCGAGCCCGGCGGAACCGGCCGGCGAGGCCTTCGGGCAGCGGATCGCACGCTGGTTCGGGCGAGGCGGCGAGGCCGGCGCGCCGGCGGACGAGCCGGTGGCCGCGCCGCCGCCGGCCGATCCAGCGCCCGCGCCCGGCGCGGCCGCGCCGGTGCAGCAGCCCGCGCCGCACGCAGGGGTGCCGCCGGCCGTGGCTGCGGACCCGCGGCCCGTCGACGCACCGGCGCCGGCTCCGGCACCTGCCGCGGTGCAGGGCGCAGCCGAGCCGCTGGCGCTCCCGACGCCGGCGATCGTGACCCCGGGATCGGGCCCGGTGCTGCCGCAGACGCCGCAGCCGGCGCCGATGCCACTGCCGATGCCGATGCCAGGCGCCGCCCCGGTCGCCCGCGAGGCCGCGGTCGCGCCGGCGCCGCCCGCGGCGCGCGTGCGCACCGGTCCGACGACCCTGCCTCCGCTGGTGGCACCCCGCGGCGGCGCCGCCCGGCCGGCCGCGCTGCCCGCTCCGGCCGAGCCGGCGATGGACGAGGCCGAGGCCTCGCCCGCCGCACGCTCCGGCTGGATGGAACGGCTGCGCGGTGGCCTGCGCAAGACCGGCTCGGCGATCACCCAGGTCTTCACCGGCACCCGCATCGACGAGGACCTGTACGAGGAGCTCGAGTCCGCGCTGCTGATGGCCGACGCGGGCGTGAAGGCGACCGAGCACCTGCTGGCCGACCTGCGGCGGCGCGTCAAGGAGGCCCGGGCGACGGAACCGTCCCAGGTGAAGGGCCTGCTGGCGGCGGCGATCACCGACCTGCTGCGGCCGCTGGAGCGGCCGCTGGTGGTCGGCCGCGAGACGCCGACGGTGTTCATGGTGGCCGGCGTGAACGGGGCCGGCAAGACGACCAGCATCGGCAAGCTCACGCGCTACCTCGCCGACCACGGCCAGCGCGTGCTGCTGGCCGCGGCCGACACCTTCCGCGCGGCCGCGCGCGAGCAGTTGGCGGTCTGGGCCGAGCGCTCGCAGCGGCCGGCCGGCGCGGCGGGGGCGATGCCGGTGGAGATCGTCGCGCAGTCCGGCGGCGATCCGTCGGCGGTCAGCTTCGACGCGGTCAGTGCCGGCCGCGCACGCGGCTGCGACGTGGTGATCGCCGACACGGCCGGCCGCCTGCCGACGCAGCTGCACCTGATGGACGAGCTGAAGAAGATCCGGCGCTCGATCGCGAAGGCCCAGGCCGGCGCGCCGCACGAGGTGCTGCTGGTGATCGACGGCAACACCGGCCAGAACGCGCTGGCGCAGGTGAAGGCCTTCGACGAGGCGCTGGAGCTGACCGGCCTGATCGTCACCAAGCTCGACGGCACCGCGAAGGGCGGCGTGCTCGCCGCGATCGCGCTGTGGGCGCGCGAGCGGGCCAAGGGGCGGGCCGACGGCGTGGTGCTGCCGGTGTACTTCATCGGCGTCGGCGAGACGCTGGAGGACCTGCAGACCTTCCGCGCCGAGGAGTTCGCGCGGGCGCTGCTGGACTGAACGGGCGCGGCAGGCCCGGGCCGGCGCGACCGGCGCGGCAGGGTCCGGCAGCCGGCCGCCGGAAGGCGCCGCGTTCAGCGCCCCGGGAAGCCCGGCGGCATCATGCCCTTCATGCCGCCCATGCGGCGCATCATCTTCATCAGGCCGCCGCCCTTCATCTTCTTCATCATGTCGCGCATCTGCTCGAACTGGTTGAGCAGGCGGTTGACGTCCTGCACCTGAACGCCGGCGCCCGCCGCGATGCGGCGCTTGCGGCTGGCCTTCAGCAGCTCGGGCTTGCGCCGCTCCTGCGGCGTCATCGAGAAGATGATGCCCTCCATGCGGCGCACGTCGCGCTCGGCGCGGTCCATGTCGGCCTGGCCGAGCTGGGCCGTCCGGCCGCCGGTCAGCTGGCTCGGCAGCTTGTCGACCAGGCCGGAGATGCCGCCCATCTTCTTCATCTGCGACAGCTGCGAGAGGAAGTCCTCCAGGTCGAAGCCGTCGCCGGACTTGACCTTGTCGGCCAGCTTCTGCGCGGCCGCCATGTCCACGCCCTGCGTGACCTGCTCGACCAGCGCGACGATGTCGCCCATGCCGAGGATGCGGCCGGCGTGGCGCTCGGCGTCGAAGACTTCGAGGCCGTCGATCTTCTCGCTGGTGCCGGCGAACTTGATCGGCGCGCCGGTGACCTGGCGCACCGACAGCGCGGCGCCGCCGCGCGAGTCGCCGTCCATCTTGGTCAGCACGATGCCGGTCAGCGGCAGGGCCTCGCGGAAGGCCTTCGCGGTGTTGACCGCGTCCTGGCCCTGCATCGCGTCGACGACGAACAGCGTTTCCACCGGCTTCAGCGCGCCGTGCAGCTCCGCGATCTCGCGCATCATCGCCTCGTCGATCGCGAGGCGGCCCGCGGTGTCGACCAGCAGCACGTCCATGTAGTGCTTGCGCGCGTAGTCCAGCGCGGCCTGCGCGATCGCGAGCGGCTGGTCGTCCTTGGTCGACGGGAACCACTCGGCGCCGGCCTGCCGGGTCACGAGCTTGAGCTGCTCGATCGCCGCCGGCCGGTACACGTCGGCCGACACCGTCAGCACCTTCTTCTTTCGCTTCTCGATCAGGTGCTTGGCGAGCTTCGCGGTGGTGGTGGTCTTGCCGGCGCCCTGCAGGCCGGCCATCAGGATCACCGCGGGGGGCTGTGCGGCGAGGTTGATGTCGCTGACGCCCTCGCCCATCGTGGCAGCGAGCTCGCGGTTGACGATCGACACCAGCACCTGGCCGGGGTTCAGCGAGCCGACCACCTCCGCGCCGAGCGCCTTCTCCTTCACGCGGGCGATGAAGTCCCGCACCACGGGCAGCGCCACGTCCGCCTCGAGCAGGGCCATGCGCACCTCGCGCATCATCTCCTGCACGTTGTCTTCGGTGATGCGGGCCTGGCCGCGCATCGTCTTGACGAGGCGGCTCAGGCGTTCGGTCAGCGTGGAAGCCATCGGGGACTCGGTTCAGGGGCGCCGACGCGGCGCGCCGCAGGGCGCGAAAGTACACTCGCTGCATGAGTGTATCGTTCGCGGTGATCCCGCCTGCCGGCCTCCCATGAGGCCCGCCCCGTGAGCGCGCTCACACCCCTCGGCCTCGCGACCCTGCTCGCGGTGTTCGGCTATGCGGTCGGCATGCTGCTGCCGGCCGAGCGTCGCGGCGGGCTGCAGGGCGGCCTGGGGCTCGCCTGGTTCGCGCACGCCGCGGCGATCGCGGTGGACGTCGCGGGCCTCGGGCAGGCGGTGACCGGGGCGCGTTTCGGCTTCGCGCCCGCGCTGTCCGTCACGGTCTGGCTGGTGCTCGGGGTCTACCTGCTCGAGAGCCGCTTCCTGCCGCTGGACGGGCTGCGCCGCGCGCTCGCGCTGCTCGGCATCGCGGCCACGCTGCTGGCCTGGATCTATCCCGGTGAGATCCGTCCGGCACTGGCGTCGCGCTGGATCCCGCTGCACTGGGTGCTGGGCATCGCGTCCTACGGCCTGTTCGGCGCCGCGGTGTTGCACGCCACACTGCTGAACCGGGCCGACCGGCGCATGCGCGTGAACCGCCAGCCCGCGCCGATGCTGGGCCTGCCGCTGCTGCGGCTGGAGCGGCTGACCTACCGCTTCGTCGAGGCCGGCTTCGTCACGCTGACCGCGGCGGTGCTGCTCGGCTGGTGGTTCGCGTCGCCCTGGCGCTGGGACCACAAGTCGGTGTTCTCGCTGCTGGGCTGGAGCGTGTTCGCCGGCCTGGTGGTCGGGCGGCGCGTCTCCGGCTGGCGCGGGCCGGCGGCCACGCGCTGGCTGTACGTCGGTGCCGGCCTGCTGCTGCTCGCCTACGTCGGCTCGCGCTTCGTGCTCGAGGTGCTGCTGCACCGGCCGCCGGCGCCATGAAGTACCTGGTGCTCGTGCTGGTGGTCGGCGTGGTGCTGTGGCTGGCCCGCAGCGCCCGGCGCCGCGAGGAGCGCGAGGCCGAGGCGGCGCGGCCCGCGGCCGCCCCCGCGCCGGCCGCGGGCCGTGCCGCGGCCGCCGAGGGCACCCCGCTGCTGGCCTGCGCCCACTGCGGGCTGCACCTGCCCCAGGGCGAATCCTGGCCGGGGCGGGGCGGCGTCTACTGCAGCGAGGCCCACCGGCGCATCGCCGAGGGCCGCGCCCGCGGTGACTGAGCCCCCGTCGGGCCCCCCGGGGCCGGCGGCGGGCAGCGGCGGCCGGCCGGCCGATCCGCGGCGCGGTGACCGGCGTCGGCGCCGGGTGCCGGTGCCGCCCGAGGCCGACCGTCGCCAGGTGGACCGGCGGGCCGGGCCGCGCTCGCAGCCCGCGTCGTCGTGGTTCGCGCCGATCGACGACGAACTCGCGTCGCGGCTGCCGGGCGAGGCGCCGACGTCCAGCCGCTCCGCGGGGGCGCGCGGCGCGGGCGAGCCGGAGCCCTCGACCACGGCCTTCGGGCGCATCCACCGCGTCTTCCTCGGCGCCCGGGCGGCGCTCGGGCTGATCCTGGTGACGATGCTGGTGGTGACCGGCTTCTTCGGCATCCGCCCGAGTGTGCTGCTCGCCTCCGTCAGCATCGGCTACGCCGGCGTCGCGATCAGCATGTGGCTGCTGCCGCGCTTCGGGCGCGGCCTGTCGCCGCAGGCGATGGCGCGGCCGCAGAGCCCGCAGTGGCTGGCCACGATCGGCCTGGACAGCGTGTGCTTCGTCACCCTGCACGTGCTGTCGCCGATGGCCGGCTTCAACTACGCCGCGCTGCTGGTGCTGCCGGTGATGATGGCCGGCGTGCTCACGCCGCGCCTGCTGGCGCTGGCCACCTGCGCGGCGATCGCGCTGGCGCTGCTGGGCAATGCGCTGGTGGACCTGGCGGCCGGCGCGGATCCGGCCGCGCTGCTGACGCAGGCCGGCCTGGTCGGCAGCGGCCTGTTCTTCATCACCGTGCTGGCCGGCGAGCTGGCGGGCCGCCTGGCCCGCGAGGAGCAGGCCGCGCGCGGCAGCCGCGAGCTGGCGCGCCAGCAGGCCCAGCTGAACCGCCTCGTGATCGAGGAAATGCAGGACGGCGTGCTGGTGGTCGACCAGACGCTGCGGGTGCGCGCGGCCAACCCCGCCGCCCGCCGGCTGCTGGCCGCGCAGGGCATCTGCCGCCCGGCGCCCTTCGACCTGCGCGGCCTGCCGGCCTGGCAGGCGCTGGCCGCCGAGGTGGCCAGCGCCTTCGGTCGGGCCGACTGGCCGGCCGAGGGCCGCGACGTGACGCTGGCCTTCGACCCCGGCCTCAGCCGCACCGTGCGCGTGCGCCTGCGCTTCGCGCGGCGCGGCGAGCTGGCGCCCGGCGAGGACCATGCGGTGCTGTTCCTCGAGGACCTGCGCAGCATGCAGGCCCGGGTGCGACAGGAGAAGCTGGCCGCGATGGGCCGCGTCTCGGTGGGCATCGCGCACGAGATCCGCAACCCGCTGGCGGCCATCGCGCAGGCCAATGGCCTGATGGCCGAGGACGCGGTGTCGCCCGCCCAGCGTCAGCTGACCCGGCTGGTGTCCGACAACGTGGAACGCCTCAAGCGCATCGTCGACGACGTGATGGAGGTGGCGCCGGGCGCGGTGGTCGTGGCCGCGCGCATCGACCTCGCCGCCGCCGTCGCGGCGGTGTGCGCCGACTGGGCCGCCGCCGCGCGGCTGCCGATCGGCCCGCTGCGGCTGGACCTGCCGGGCGAGGTGCTGTGGGTGCGCTTCGATGCCGAGCACCTGCGCCGCGTGCTGGTGAACCTGCTCGACAACGCCTGGCGGCACGCGAGCGGTGCGCCGGGCTCGATCGCCGTGCGGGTCTACCGGGCCGAGGGCCGCGCGGTGCTGAGCGTCGCGAGCGACGGGCCGCCGATCCCGCCCGAGGTCGAGCGGCACCTGTTCGAACCCTTCCATTCGACCCGCAGCCGCGGCACCGGCCTCGGCCTGTACATTTGCCGGGAGCTGTGCGAGCGCTACGGGGCCGGCATCGATTACCGCACCCGGCCGGCCACCGACCCGCACCGCAATGATTTTTCCGTCGTGATGCAGCCGGCTGATGCGGCCCCCGCCGACGCGCCGCCCGCCTCCGACCCACCTGCCGTGCACCGCCCCGCGTGACCGATTCCGCCCGCTCCCGCTCCTCCTCCGGCCGGCGCCTGCTGGTCGTCGACGATGAACCCGACCTGCGCACGCTGTACGAGCTGACGCTGCTGCGCGAGGGCTACGAGATCGACACCGCAGGCAGCCTCGAGGAGGCGCTGCAGCGGCTGGCCGAGGCGAGCTTCCACGCCGTGATCACCGACATGCGGCTGCCCGACGGCAGCGGGCTCGACCTGCTGCACCGCCTGGAGGCCGACGGGCGCAGCGAGAAGGCGATCGTGATCACGGCCTACGGCTCGGCCGAGAACGCGGTCGAGGCACTGAAGGCCGGGGCCTACGACTACCTCACCAAGCCGGTCGACCTGAAGCAGTTCCGCACCGTCGTCGCGTCGGCGCTGGGCCGTTCGGGCATGGCCCCCGCGCCGGGGGCGGCCTGGTCCGCGCAGGCGGCCGAGGCTGCGCCCGCGGACGGCGCGGCCGCTGCGGCGCGGACGCGTCCACCGGCGGCCGCCCGACCCCCGGCCGCGCTCGCGCGCATCGCCGGCCGCTCGGCGGCCATGGAGCAGGTGCGCGCCCTGGTCCTCAAGGTCGCACGCAGCATGGCGCCGGTGCTGGTGCAGGGCGAGTCCGGCACCGGCAAGGAACTGGTCGCGCGCGCCATCCACGACAGCAGCAGCCGCAGCGGCCAGCCCTTCGTCGCGGTCAACTGCGGCGCGATCCCGGAGCAGCTGCTGGAGGCCGAGTTCTTCGGCTACCGCAAGGGCGCGTTCACCGGCGCGGCCGAGGACCGCGGCGGCTTCTTCCAGGCCGCGCACGGCGGCACCCTCTTCCTCGACGAGATCGGTGACCTGCCGCTGGCGATGCAGAGCAAGCTGCTGCGCGCGGTGCAGGAGCGGGCGGTGCGGCCGATCGGTGCGGTGACCGAGCAGCAGGTGGACGTGCGGCTGCTCAGTGCCACGCACAAGGACCTCGCCGCCGAGGTGCAGGCCGGCCGCTTCCGCCAGGACCTGTACTACCGGCTGAACGTGATCCAGATCCGCGTGCCCCCGCTGCGCGAGCGCCTGGAGGACCTGCAGGACATCACCGCGCGGGTGCTCGAGCGCATCGCCGCGGACAGCGGCCTGCCGGCGCCGCCGGCGCTGACCGCGCGCGCGCTCGCCCAGCTCGCGGCGCACGACTTCCCGGGCAACGTGCGCGAGCTGGAGAACCTGCTGCACCGCGTGGTCGCGCTGTGCGACGGCGGGGCCGTGCTCGACGCCGACGACCTCGGTCTGAACGCCTTCGCCGACACCGCGGCCGCCGAGCCGGTGTTCGCGACGCCCGGGGGCGCCGCGGGCCGCGAGGATCCCCGCACGGCTTCCGTGCCCCGTGCGTCGGCCGCGGCCGCGGCCGTGCGAGGTCCCGAGGCGCTGCCGTCCGACCTCGAGGCCTACCTCGACGCGATCGAGCGCGACATCCTCGAGCGCGCGCTCGAACGCCATCGCTACAACCGCACCGCGGCGGGCGCCAGCCTCGGTCTGTCCCTGCGGCAGATCCGCTACCGCATGGCACGGCTGCAGATCGGCACCGGCGACGGCAGCGACGATCCGCGCGCCTGAGCCCGGGCCTGCGGCACGGGCTGGGACTTTCCCGGGGACGGGTGGGTCGATCGCGTCGCGGCTGGGTCGCGGGGCCGTCGAAGGGGGGGTCGTCGAAGCCGGTCGGCGGCACGGCGGGGGCCAGCATTGGCGCGGCTCCGCGGCCCGGAATGCCCGGCCATCCCAGGCCCGGCGCGGGTCCCGGGCGCGGGGGCCGCATGGCCCGTGCGCGGGCGTGCGTCTGGCCGCCTGTGGCGGCCGGCTTCGGCGTGCCGCAGGGCCATGACGGCTCGAAGACGACACGCTAGGGATAGTGGCGAAACCGCGTCTTGTGGGTGGGTGACACCACAGATATAGTGTCCCTCGTGCTATCCTTCACGCCTCGTCGAAACGGTGGTCGGGCCTGCTTCGAGCCCTTCCGCACCTGCCGATGCAGGCCTGCTGTTCCGTCCCTCGCGGCCGGGCACGCGGCCTGCCGGCGTGCAAGCCGCACCGTCTTGCCGAGCCGATGTCTTGCCGAGGTCCGAACGTCCTGGCGCTTCCCCGCTGACCCGCCTGCCTGCCACCGCCGTGTCGCCCGTGGCGGCGCAGCCCGGGCGGGCCGATGGAGCGCCGACCGGGCCGTCTTCGCGCGCTTCGACGCGACGCCGCGTGCGTGACGCCGATCCGCACGACGACAACGATCCACGCTGAACACCGACCTGCCGCGCCATGTCCACCACTGCTTCCCTGCCCGTGTCGTCCCCCCTGCCCGCTGGGCGCCCGTCGGCGCTGCCCACGGCGGCGCCCGTGTCCGCCTACCAGGGCTACCAGATCATCCGCCGCAACGGCGCGGTGGTCGCCTTCGAGCCGAACAAGATCGCGGTGGCGCTGATGAAGGCCTTCCTCGCGGTGCACGGCACGCAGGGGGCCGCGTCCGCCAGCGTGCGCGAGACCGTCGACGGCCTGACCGAGATGGTCGTGCGCGCGCTGCTGCGCTCGCGTCCGGGCGGCGGCACCTTCCACATCGAGGACGTGCAGGACCAGGTCGAGCTCGGCCTGATGCGCGGCGGCCACCACGAGGTCGCGCGGGCCTACGTGCTGTACCGCGAGCGCCGGTCGCAGGAGCGCGCGCGCCAGGGCCAGGCGGCGGCGCCCGCGGCCGAGGCGGCGCTGATGGTGACCGACGGCGGCCGGCGCGTGCCGCTGGACTGGAACCGCCTCACCGCGATCGTGCAGGGCGCCTGCGACGGCCTCGGCGGCGAGGTGAGCCCGCAGCCGATCCTGGCCGAGACCCGGCGCAACCTGTACGACGGCGTCCCGATCGAGGAGGTGCACAAGGCCGCGATCCTGGCCGCCCGCACGCTGATCGAGAAGGACCCGGGCTACACCCGCGCCACCGCGCGGCTGCTGCTGCACACGATCCGCAAGGAGATCCTCGGCGAGGAGGCGCTGCAGTCCGAGATGGGCCAGCGCTATGCCGACTACTTCCCCGGCTTCGTCCGCAAGGGCGTGCAGGCCGAGCTGCTGGACGACAAGCTGCTGCAGTACGACCTGGAGCGCCTCGGCGCGGCGCTGAAGCCCGAGCGTGACCTGCAGTTCGACTACCTCGGCCTGCAGACCCTGTACGACCGCTACTTCCTGCACGTCGACGAGCAGCGCATCGAGCTGCCGCAGGCCTTCTACATGCGCGTGGCGATGGGCCTGGCGCTGAACGAGATCGACCGCGAGGGCCGGGCGATCGAGTTCTACGAGGTGCTGTCGAGCTTCGACTTCATGAGCTCGACGCCCACGCTGTTCAACTCCGGCACGCGCCGCTCGCAGCTGTCGAGCTGCTACCTGACCACCGTCAGGGACGACCTCGACGGCATCTACGAGGCGCTGAAGGAGAACGCGCTGCTGTCGAAGTTCGCCGGCGGCCTGGGCAACGACTGGACCAACGTGCGCGCGCTCGGCTCGCACATCAAGGGCACGAACGGCAAGAGCCAGGGCGTGGTGCCCTTCCTGAAGGTCGTCAACGACACCGCGGTCGCGGTCAACCAGGGCGGCAAGCGCAAGGGCGCGGTCTGCGCCTACCTGGAGACCTGGCACCTCGACATCGAGGAGTTCCTGGAGCTGCGCAAGAACACCGGCGACGACCGGCGGCGCACCCACGACATGAACACCGCGAACTGGATCCCCGACCTGTTCATGCGGCGCGTGATGGAGGGCGGCGAGTGGACGCTGTTCTCGCCGTCGATCTGCCCGGACCTGCACGACAAGTTCGGCACCGAGTTCGAGATCGCCTACACCGGCTACGAGGCCAAGGTGGCGCGCGGCGAGATCAAGCTCTTCAAGAAGATGCCCGCGAAGGACCTGTGGCGCAAGATGCTCTCGATGCTGTTCGAGACCGGCCACCCGTGGATCACCTTCAAGGACGCCTGCAACGTGCGCAGCCCGCAGCAGCACGTCGGCGTGGTGCACTCGAGCAACCTGTGCACCGAGATCACGCTGAACACCAGCGAGACGGAGATCGCGGTCTGCAACCTCGGCTCGGTGAACCTGGTGCACCACGTGAAGGATGGCCGCATCGACCACGCGAAGCTGAAGAAGACCGTCGCCACCGCGATGCGGATGCTCGACAACGTGATCGACATCAACTACTACGCGGTCAAGAAGGCGCGCGACTCGAACCTGCGCCACCGCCCCGTCGGCCTCGGCATCATGGGCTTCCAGGACGCGCTGTACGAGCTGCGCGTGCCCTATGCCTCGCAGGAGGCGGTCGACTTCGCCGACCGCTCGATGGAAGCCGTCTGCTACCACGCCTACTGGGCGTCGACCGAACTGGCCGAGGAGCGCGGCCGCTACAGCAGCTTCCGCGGCTCGCTGTGGGACCGTGGCATCCTGCCGCTGGACAGCCTGGACCTGCTGGCCCAGTCGCGCGGCGGGCATGTCGAGGTGGACCGCAGCGCGACGCTGGACTGGGGCGCGCTGCGCGAACGCATCGCGGCCCACGGCATGCGCAACAGCAACTGCGTGGCGATTGCGCCGACGGCGACGATCTCCAACATCGTCGGCGTCAGCGCGTCGATCGAGCCGTCGTTCGGCAACCTGTCGGTCAAGTCCAACCTGTCGGGCGAGTTCACGCTGCTCAACGAGTACCTGGTGCGTGACCTGAAGCAGCTCGGCCTCTGGGACGACGTGATGGTCATGGACCTGAAGCACTTCGACGGTTCGCTGCGTCGCATCGACCGGGTCCCCGAGGACCTGAAGCGCCTGTACGCCACCGCGTTCGAGATCGAGACCGAGTGGCTGGTCGAGGCCGCGGCGCGCCGGCAGAAGTGGATCGACCAGGCCCAGTCGCTGAACCTCTACATCGCGGGGGCCTCGGGCAAGAAGCTCGACGAGACCTACAAGCTCGCGTGGACGCGCGGCCTGAAGACCACCTACTACCTGCGCACCGTGGGTGCCACGCACGCCGAGAAGTCGACCGTGAAGAACAGCGGCCAGCTGAATGCGGTGGCCAGCCACGCGGCACCGGTGGCCGCGGCCGCGGTCGAGGAACCGGCCAGCGACATCAAGTTCTGCGCGATCGACGACCCCACCTGCGAGGCCTGCCAGTGATGCCCGCCGCGGGCCGTTTCGCCGATGACCGGCGACCGGTCCGCGGCGACATGTCGCGCGCCGATGGGCCCTGCGACACCGGGCATTGAAGCCGGCGAGCAACAGCCCCCTGCACGACATCGGCACCGCGTCAAGATTCGCTTGGTGTTCGACATCAACCCTCCGATAATTCAAAAGGCACAGGAAACTCACCATGCTGGTCTGGGAAGAAGACGTCCCCTCGACAACGCATTCCTCGAGCCCCGCGCACAAGCCGTACGCCACGAGCCAAGCCAGCGGGTCGGCTTCGGTGACCCCGTCGTCCGCTGCCCTCGCCACCGCGGCGGCGCAACCGGTCCCGGCCCAGCGGCCCGCCGCCAGCGCGCCCGCGCTGCCCCGCCAGTCGGCGGCCTTCGTCGCTCCCACGCCGCTGCCCATCGCGTCGCTGCCGGTCGTGCGCCAGCCGGCCCCGTCCGGTGACGGCGAGACACGCCGCGTGCGGGCCGCCGACAAGCGCATCATCAACGGCCAGACCGACGTCAACCAGCTCGTCCCCTTCAAGTACAAGTGGGCCTGGGAGAAGTACCTCGCGACCTGCGCGAACCACTGGATGCCGCAGGAGGTCAACATGTCGCGCGACATCGCGACCTGGAAGGACCCGAACGGCCTGAGCGAGGACGAGCGCCGGATCATCAAGCGCAACCTCGGCTTCTTCGTCACCGCCGACTCGCTGGCGGCGAACAACATCGTGCTCGGCACCTACCGGCACATCACCGCCCCGGAGTGCCGCCAGTTCCTGCTGCGCCAGGCCTTCGAGGAGGCGATCCATACCCACGCCTACCAGTACATCGTCGAGTCGCTGGGGCTGGACGAGGCCGAGATCTTCAACGCCTACAACGAGGTCGCGTCGATCCGCGACAAGGACGAGTTCCTGATCCCGTTCATCGACGTGATCATGGACCCGAACTTCCGCACCGGCACCGCCGAGGCGGACCAGACGCTGCTGAAGAGCCTGATCGTCTTCGCGTGCCTGATGGAAGGCCTGTTCTTCTACGTCGGCTTCACGCAGATCCTGGCGCTCGGCCGCCAGAACAAGATGACCGGGGCCGCGGAGCAGTACCAGTACATCCTGCGCGACGAGTCGATGCACTGCAACTTCGGCATCGACCTGATCAACCAGATCAAGCTCGAGAACCCGCAGCTGTGGACCGCGGCCTTCCGCGACGAGATCAAGGCGCTGTTCCAGAAGGCCGTCGAGCTGGAGTACCGCTATGCCGAGGACACCATGCCGCGCGGCGTGCTCGGCATGAACGCATCGATGTTCAAGGGCTACCTGCGCTACATCGCCAACCGGCGGGCGACGCAGATCGGCCTCGAGCCGCTCTTCCCGAACGAGGAGAACCCCTTCCCTTGGATGAGCGAGATGATCGACCTGAAGAAGGAGCGCAACTTCTTCGAGACGCGCGTCATCGAATACCAGTCCGGCGGCGCGCTGTCGTGGGACTGAACAGGATCCGCATCACGCGATGCAGCGACGCCAGAAGCGCTGCGGGCGGGATGCTCCCCATTCACCGTGGGGAACCGGGCCGACGGGCCGGCTGTCACGCGGTGAATTGCTGTGCGGCGTCGGCCCCGTGCCGTCGTCGGGCAGTGCTCTTTTCCACTTGATCAAGGAGAAATCGAATGGCAACTGCGAAGAAGGCCGCTCCGGCCAAGAAAGCCGCCCCCGCGAAGAAGGCGGCCCCCGCGAAGAAGGCTGCGCCGGCCAAGAAGGCGGCGGCGAAGAAGGCCGCCCCGGCCAAGAAGGCGCCGGCGAAGAAGGCGGCCCCCGCGAAGAAGGCCGCGCCGGCCAAGAAGGCGGCGGCGAAGAAGGCGGCCCCGGCGAAGAAGGCCGCGCCGGCCAAGAAGGCGGCGGCGAAGAAGGCCGCCCCGGCGAAGAAGGCTGCGCCGGCCAAGAAGGCCGCGGCGAAGAAGGCACCCGCCAAGAAGGCGGCCGCGAAGAAGGCTGCGAAGAAGGCGGCTGCTCCCGCACCTGCTGCGGCGCCTGCCGCAGCGCCCGCTGCGGCCGCTCCGGCGGCCAAGACGGCGCTGAGCCCGCAGGCGGCCTGGCCTTTCCCGACGGGCAACAAGCCCTGACGGGCGTCCGTTCCACCGAAGGCAACCCGGCTCCGGCCGGGTTTTTCTTTGGGCCCTGCCGGCCCGCGGCGTCAGCCGCTCAGAGCCCCAGGGCCGCGCGGTCGATGGTGTGGTTCTGGCCGCCGCGCTGCGCGATCTTCAGCGCCCCGAGGCGGTTGCCCAGTTCCGCGCAGCGTGCCAGCGTCCAGCCACGCTCCAGGCCGTACAGCAGCGCGGCGCGGAAGGCGTCGCCGCAGCCCGTCGGATCCGCCACCTCGGTGGCCGTCACGCCGGGCACGTGCGTGCGTTCGCCCTGGATCCACACCTCGCAGCCCTCGGCCCCGAGCGTCACCACCACGCCCTGCAGGCCGCCGCGCGACAGCGAGGCGAGGGTCTCGCCGGTGCGCTCGCACAGCATGCGGGCCTCGTAGTCGTTCATCGCCGCCCAGGTGGCCTGGGCCAGGAAGGCGCGCAGTTCGTCGCCGTCGAACATCGGCAGGCCCTGGCCCGGGTCGAAGATGAAGGGGATGCGGGCCTCGGCGAGCTGGCGCGCGTGCTGCAGCATGGCCTCGCGCCCGTCCGGCGCGATGATCGCGATCTTCAGGTCCGCGCGCGCCGGCACCGGCGTCTCGTGTGCCGACTGCATCGCGCCGGGATGGAAGGCCGTGATCTGGTTGTTGTCGGTGTCGGTGATGATGATCGCCTGCGCCGTGTAGCTGTCGCCGGCCACCGCGATGTGCCGGGTATCCACGCCCAGCCCGCCCAGCCGCTCGACGTACTCACCGCCGTCGTTGCCCACCGCGGCCATCACCACCGCCGAGCCGCCCAGGCCCGCCAGGTTGTAGGCGATGTTGCCGGCACAGCCGCCGAACTCGCGGCGCAGCGTCGGCACGAGGAAGCTGACGTTCAGGATGTGCACCTGGTCCGGCAGGATCTGCTGCGCGAAGCGGCCGGGGAAGGTGGTGATGGTGTCGAAGGCGAGGGAGCCGCAGATCAGGGCCGGCATGGGTTGCTCCAGGGTCAGGGATAGAAGAGCTCGACGGTGTAGCCGTTGATGGTGCGTTCGCCCGCGCTCAGCACCAGCTCCAGCGGCAGCTCGCCGCCCCGCGGGATCACCGGGTCGTCGAGCCCGAAGTCCGCCGGCAGCAGCGTGCGCCGCGCGATCAGCTCGCCGCGGATGTCCGTCAGGCTCAGCTCCACCGCCGGCACCGCGAGCGCGGTGCGGCCCAGGTTGCGCAGCTGCAGCGTCAGGCGCACGGCCGGGCCCTGCGGGCCGACGCGGGCCAGCTTGCTGCCGTCCAGGCGGACCTGGTCGAGGTGCCGGGGCGCCGACACCTCGCAGCCCCAGCGCGCGCAGCCGGCCCGCAGCCAGCCGGCGAGCAGTGGCGAGCGGGCAGCGAGGTCGTCGCGGAAATGGATGCCGGCCTGCACCGCGCCGACGAGTGCCAGCAGCACGGCGCAGCCGCCCAGCGCGGCACGCATCGCCGGGCTGTTCCAGCGCGCGGCGCGGTCGGCCTGGCGCACGAAGCCGGGGGCCGCCGGCGCAGGGGCCGGCGCCCGCACCGGCGCCGGGGGCCGCACAGGCGGTGGCGGCAGGGCGGCGTCGCGCTCCGCGGCCGCGTGCGGCGCGTCGTCCCCGGGCCGCAGCGGCGGCGCCGGCGGCTCGTCCTCGGGCGCTGCGTCCATGGCTGCGGCAACGGCGGCCGCCGCTGCGATCGGCAGCCCGGGCTCGTGTGCACTGCGCGGCTCGGCCGGCTGCGCGGGATCCGGATCCCGGTCCGGTGGCGCGTCGGGGGCGGCGGGCCGCAGCAGGCGGCCCGCGCCGGCCGGCTCCTCGTCCGGATCCGCCACCGGCGGCCAGCCTGGCTCATCGAACGCCGGCTCGATGCGGCGGGCCGGACCGGGCGGCGTGGCGGCGGCCCTCGGCGCGCCTTCCAGCGGGCTGCCGTCGGCGGCCAGCTCGACCAGGCCGTCGAGGGCGTTGAACACCGTGTCGCAGCGGCCGCAGCGCACCCAGCCCTCGGAGACGCGCAGCTGGTCCTGCACCACGCGGAACAGGGTGCCGCAGTGGCTGCAGCGGGTCGCCAGGCTCATGCCGGGAATCATGCCATGCCGAGGGGGGATCGCCGGGGCGCCGGGCGGGCGCTCAGCGCCGCCCGGTCATCAGGATCCAGCCGTCCTGGGCGTCGCTGACCTGCAGCGCCAGCCACGGCGCGTAGGCCTCGCGCAGCTCCTCGGCCTGGCGCTCCAGGATGCCGGCCAGCACCAGGTCGCCGCCGGGAGCGACGTGGCCGCACAGCAGCGGCGCCAGCAGCTTCAGCGGCGTGGCCAGGATGTTGGCGAGCACCAGCGGGTAGCCGCCGGCCGGCGCCGCGACCGCGTCGGGCAGGCCGGCGCGCAGCGCGACGCCGTTCTCAGAGGCGTTCAGCCGCGTCGCCTCGACGGCCGCCGGGTCGATGTCCACCGCATCGATGTCGCGGGCGCCGTGCAGCGCGGCGCCGATCGCCAGGATGCCGGAGCCGCAGCCGTAGTCGAGCACCGCGTGCCAGGCGGCGGCGCGTTCGGCGGCGCGCGTCGCGATCCAGCGCAGGCACATGTGGGTGGTCGGGTGGGTGCCGGTGCCGAAGGCGAGGCCGGGATCCAGCCGGATCACCTGCCGCGCGGCCTCGGGCGGCGTGTGCCAGCTCGGCACGATCCAGAAGCTGGGCGTCACCTCCACCGGCGCGAACTGCGACTGGGTCAGGCGCACCCAGTCCTGGGCCGGCACCTCGCTCACCGCATGGCGCTCGAGCCCCTCGGCCCAGTCCTGGGCCAGCAGCAGCGCGGCCGCAGCCTCGGCCGCGTCGGCCTCCTCGAACAGCGCACGGATCGTGGAGCGCTGCCAGCCCGGCCGCGGCGGCGGCAGGCCGGGCTCGCCGAACAGCGCGGATTCGGCCGCGGTATCGGCGTCGGCATCCTCGACGGAGACGGACAGCGCCCCCAGCTCGTCGATCAGCGCATCCGACACCGGGTCCACGAGCGCCTCGGGCGCCAGCAGCTGCAATTCGACCATGCGGGCCTCGTCCTCGCAGGCTAGCGCTTGTGCGCCGCCATCCAGCCTTCGAGGTAGTGGATGCTGGTGCCCCCCTCGACGAACTTGGCGTCCACCATCAGCTCGCGGTGCAGCGGGATGTTGGTCAGGATGCCCTCGACCACCGTCTCCGACAGCGCGATGCGCATGCGCGCGAGCGCCTGGTCGCGGGTGTCGCCGTGCACGATGATCTTGCCGATCATCGAGTCGTAGTGGGGCGGCACGAAGTAGTTCGCGTACACGTGCGAGTCCACCCGCACACCGGGCCCGCCCGGCGCATGCCAGGTGGTGATGCGGCCGGGGGAGGGCGTGAACTTGTAGGGGTCCTCGGCGTTGATCCGGCACTCGATCGCATGCCCGCGCAGCTGCACCTGGCGCTGCGTGAACGGCAGCTTCTCGCCCGCGGCGACCCGGATCTGCTGCTGCACGATGTCCACGCCGGTGACGAGCTCGGTCACCGGGTGCTCCACCTGCACCCGCGTGTTCATCTCGATGAAGTAGAACTCGCCGTTCTCGAACAGGAACTCGAAGGTGCCGGCGCCGCGGTAGCCGATCTTCTTGCAGGCGGTGGCGCAGCGGTCGCCGATGCGCTCGATGATGCGCCGCGGGATGCCGGGCGCCGGCGCCTCCTCGATGATCTTCTGGTGGCGCCGCTGCATCGAGCAGTCGCGCTCGCCCAGCCAGACCGCGTTGCGGTGCTGGTCGGCCAGCACCTGGATCTCGATGTGGCGCGGGTTCTCGAGGAACTTCTCCATGTAGACCGACGGGTTGCCGAAGGCCGCGCCGGCCTCCGCGCGCGTGGTCTGCACCGCGTGGATCAGCGCCGCCTCGGTGTGCACCACCCGCATGCCGCGGCCGCCGCCGCCGCCGGCCGCCTTGATGATCACCGGGTAGCCGATCGCGCGGGCGATGCGGATGATCTCCTTCGGGTCGTCCGGCAGCGCGCCCTCCGAGCCGGGCACGCAGGGCACGCCCGAGCGGATCATCGCCTGCTTGGCCGAGACCTTGTCGCCCATCATCCGGATCGATTCCGGCGTCGGGCCGATGAAGGTGAAGCCGCTGCGCTCGACGCGCTCGGCGAAGTCGGCGTTCTCCGAGAGGAAGCCGTAGCCCGGGTGGATCGCTTCGGCGTCCGTCACCTCGGCCGTCGAGATGATGGCCGGCATGTTGAGGTAACTGAGCGACGAGGCCGCGGGGCCGATGCACACGGCCTCGTCGGCCAGGCGCACGTACTTCGCGTCGCGGTCCGCCTCCGAGTAGACGACCACCGACTTGATGCCCATCTCGCGGCAGGCGCGCTGGATGCGCAGGGCGATCTCGCCCCGGTTCGCGATCAGAATCTTCTTGAACATTCAGGAGGCTCCCCGGCCCGCATCGGCAAGCCTGGTGTTCGGGCGGCCGCCGCGGCGCCGCGCCACGTGCACCGGGCCCGTGGAGACGGGCGGCGCGGGCGCGCGGGCGCTGCGGCGAAGCCGCGTCACTCGATGTGGAACAGCGGCTGGCCGAACTCGACCGGCTGGCCGTTCTCGCACAGGATGCGCGTGACCGTGCCGGACTTGTCGGCCTCGATCTCGTTCATGATCTTCATCGCTTCGATGATGCAGATCGGCTCGCCTTCCTTGACGCTGCTGCCGACCTCGACGAAGGCCTTCGCGCCCGGGCTGGCCGAGCGGTAGAAGGTGCCGACCATCGGCGACTTGACGGCGTGGGCCGTCGATTCGGCCGACGCCGGCGCGGCCGCGGCCGCCGGGGCCGCGCTGGCGGCCACCGGAGCCGCCGCGGGTGCGGCGGCGGCCGCCATCGGCAGCACCACCGGCGGTGCCAGCGCCGCCACGGCCGGTGCGGATTTCACGATGCGGACCTTGCCGTCCGCCTCGGTGATCTCGAGTTCGGAGATGTTCGATTCCGACACCAGGTCGACGAGGGTCTTGAGCTTGCGTAGGTCCATCGGGATCTCCGTCGGATGAGGCTGCCGCGCATGCTGCGCCGGCGAGAACAACGACGCCTCGCCGGTGCGGCGAGGCGACGGGGTGGGTCAGCGGGCGTCCGGGGCGGGGCGCGGCGCCTGGCCGAGCGCGTAATGCAGCGCGGCGCGGTAGCCGGCCGGGCCCAGCCCGCAGACCACCCCGACCGCGAGGTCGGACAGGTAGGAACGGTGCCGGAAGGGCTCCCGCTGGTGCACGTTCGACAGGTGCACCTCGATGAAGGGCAGGTCGACCGCGGCCAGCGCGTCGCGCAGCGCCACGCTGGTGTGGGTGTAGGCGGCCGGGTTGATGACGATGAACTGCGTGCCGTCCGTGCGCGCGGCCTGGATCCGGTCGACCAGCGCGCCTTCGTGGTTGCTCTGGAAGCTCGACAGGCTCGCGCCCGCATCGGCCGCGATCGAGGCCAGTTCGGCATCGATCTGGGCCAAAGTCGTGGTTCCGTAGACCGAGGGTTCGCGCGTGCCCAGGAGGTTCAGGTTCGGGCCGTGCAGCACGAGGATCTGCATGCGTGGGGGCCGTGCGCCGGCAGCGGCGGGGCCCGTTGGTGGCAAGGGTGCGGAGTTTAAGCGCCTTTGCCGGCAAATGCGACCACTTCCAGGCCCGATTCGCCCCGGCCTGCATGCCGGGGCCGCTCCGGTGGAAACCGGCGCACGCCCGCGGGGCTCAGACCCCGTCGGCCCAGCGTGCCAGGCGGGCCTCGTCCACCGCGCCCAGGTGCCGGTCGTGCAGCCGCCCGTCGGCACGCAGCACCACGGTGAAGGGCAACTGGCCGCCCGCGTTGCCGAGCCGTCGGCTCAGCTCGATCGTGTCCCAGCCCGCGAGGCCGACCGGGAAGCCGACCGGCCGCTGCTGCAGGAAGCGGCGCACCGGCTCGGCCTTGTCGATGGCGATGCCCACGACCTGCCAGCCGGCGGCCTGGCGCTCGCGCTGGAACTGCGCCAGCAGCGGCATCTCCTTCACGCAGGGCGGGCACCAGGTGGCCCAGAAGTTCACCAGCAGCGGGCGGCCGCGCTGGTCGGCCAGGCGGAGCGTGCCGCCATCGGGCTGCTCGAAGCGCGCCTGCCAGAGCGCGTCGAGCGCCGCCGCATCGACCACCGGCAGTGCGTTCAGCCGCCACCACGACCAGCCGCCGCCGGCGGCCAGCGCGGCCACGCCGACGCCGAGCCCGGCCAGCCAGCCGCGCCGGTGCCGGCCGGTCCCGGTCGTGCCTGCCTCGTCCATCAGTGCTCCATCATCAGCCGGCGCAGCGCCGGCAGGTCGCCGCGCAGGCTGCGCCCGCCGGCATCGGGTTTCAGGGCGCCGCGCAGGTCGTCCAGGTCGTGCAGCACCAGGTGCACGCTCACCGGCTCGCCGAGCGCGGCGCTGCGGTGCGCCAGCGTCAGCACCTCCAGCGGCTCGCCGCCGCGACCGTTCGGCAGGCTGCCGACGTCGAAGTCGATACCGCGGTTGATCAGCGCGATCTCGGTGGCCTTCGGGTCGTCGCAGTACAGCGCGAGCTGCACGGCGCTGAGCCGGGTGGCCGTGCCGCGCCAGACGGCGCCGCCCAGGTGCGGCCGGAACGGCGCGAGCCGCTCCATCCAGTGCGCTGCGACCTCGCGCAGCGCGGCCAGTTCGGCAGGCTGGGTGTCGGCGCAGTAGAGCGCGAGGTAGGCGCGCACCTCGTCCTCGACCACCTCGTTGCTCGGCAGCTCGCCGGCCCGCACGCCCAGGCCGAGGTCGCGGGCGGCGCGCCGCTTGGCGGCGCCGTACTCCAGGCCTTCCTCGACGACCAGGCGGGCGGCGGCGGCGGCGATCTCGGCGCGGGTGCGGGACATGCGGCGGATTCTAGGAAGGCCGCCGGGGCCGAGCGCCGTGCAGGGGCGTCGCGCCCCGGGGACGGGCTCGTGGGCGGGCTCATGCGCATGCGCATGGGCACGCGCATGGGCGGAATCACGGCAGCTCGACCGCCCCCATCCGTGCGACGATCGTCGCGGCCCGCCCGGCGACGTAGGCCGAGCCCGGCCGCTGCTCGAAGCGCTTGGGCGCCGGCAGCATCACCGCCAGCCGCGCGGCCGGCAGCGCGCCGAGCTGGGAAGCCGGCACGCGGAAGTAATGCCGTGCCGCAGCCTCGGCGCCGAACACGCCCTCGCCCCACTCGACGTGGTTCAGGTAGATCTCGAGGATGCGCCGCTTGTCGAGCACGAGTTCGAGCATCTGCGTGACGATCAGCTCCTGCGCCTTGCGCGCCAGGCTGCGCTCCGGCCCCAGGAAGAGGTTCTTCGCCAGCTGCTGGGTGATGGTCGAGCCGCCGACGACCTTCGGCGCCACCTTCGGCGGCTCGGGGGGCGGCCCGGTCGGCGCCCGCGCGGCGCCGGCCTTGCCGGCCAGCGCGGCGGCGCGCCGCTCCAGCTGTTCGTTCAGTCGCTGCGCCCGGGCCTCGGCCCGCTGGTTGCGCTCCCAGGCCTTCTCGATCGCGTCCCATTCGACGCCGTTGTGGTCGACGAAGCCGGCATCCTCGCTGGCGATCACCGCGCGCTTCAGCGTGGGGGCGATCTGCCCGTAGTCGGCCCAGGATTGGCGCCAGTCGAGCGCGTGTTTCTCCACCAGCAGGCGCCAGGCCTCGGAGCGCTGGAAGGCGGTCGAGGCCGGGTCGATGACGCGCATCAGCAGCACGCGGCCGAGGAAGTAGAGCTGCAGCGCACAGGCCGCGACGAGCAGCAGCACCAGCAGCCGCCAGAGGGCCGCCGCCGTGCCGCGCAGCGCGGGCCGCGCCGCGGCGCGCGGGTTCGGACGGGGTGGCGGGGCCGGCATCGGTGGCAGCCCGTCAGCCGCGGGCCGGCAGGGCGGCGCGCAGCGCGGCCAGCACCGGCGCCGTCTGCGGGCGCACGCCGCGCCACCACGCGAAGGCCTCGGCCGCCTGTTCGACCAGCATGCCCAGCCCGTCGCGCGGCTGCGCGCCATGGCGCTGCGCCCAGGCCAGGAAGCCGTCGGCCGCGGGGCCGTACATCATGTCCAGCGCCAGCGCGCCGGGGCCGAGCGCCCGGGCATCGAGCGGCTCCGCGACGCCGTGCAGGCTGCTCGCGCTGGCATTGACGACGACGTCGTGGCCCTCCCCCGGGTCGTCCAGCGGCCCGGCCTCGAGCGCGACGCCGCAGGCCGCCGCCCAGTCCGCGTGGCGGTCGGCGAGCGCCCGTGCCTTGTCCGGGGTACGGTTGACCACGCGCAGCCGTGCGGGGCGCGCCTGCAGCAGCGCCCCGAGCGCGCCGGCGGCGGCCCCCCCCGCGCCCAGCAGCAGCACGCGCCGGCCGGCCAGCGGCCGGCCGGCGTTGTGCTCGATGTCGCGCACCAGGCCGGCCCCGTCGGTGTTGTCGGCCGCCCAGCCGCCGTCCTCGCGGCGCAACGTGTTCGCCGCGCCGGCCAGCCGGGCCCGCTCGGTGCAGCGCAGCGCCAGCGCCCGCGCCTCGAACTTGAAGGGCACGGTGACGTTGCAGCCGCGCGCCGGGCCGCGCACGCCCGGCGGCCCTTCCCGGCTGTCCGCGAAGGCCTGCAGGGTCGCGGCGAAGCCGTCGAGCGGTGCCTCCAGCCGGTCGTAGTGCAGCGCCTGGCCTGTCGCCTCGGCGAAGGCAGCGTGGATGAAGGGCGAGCGGCTGTGGGCCACCGGGTGGCCGATCACGACGTAGCGGTCGCGCTCGGCGGCCGGCGCGGCAGCGGGGAGGGTGTCTGGGGGCACGGGGCGCAGGGGCGGGAGGGTACGGAGGCCCGGGTCAGGGGCGGGCGGTGACGGTGGTCTCGAGGGCCTCGTCGCGCGTGAAGCGGAAGCGGGAGGTGATCACCAGCTGCTCGGCCTGGCGGCGCATCGCACCGGTGAACTCGCCGAACGGCGCCGCGGCGCGCACGATGGCCACCGCATAGCGGTCCAGCACCGGCTGGCCGGAGCTGCGCACGACCTCGGTCTCGACCACCCGGCCGGAGGCGTCGACCACGACGTTCATCGTCAGGTCGCCATAGAGCTTGCGGCCCTGGTGCTCGGGGAAGTTGCGGGTGCCGCGGTCCTCGATCTTGCGCCGCAGCTGGTCGTAGTACTGCGCATAGACCTCCTCGCGCGTGGCCGGGCTGACGTAGCGGCGCTTCGGGCGCGCGTTCTCCTCGTTGACGCGCTTCTCGATCTCGGCCAGCAGCTGCAGCAGCTGGCGACGGCGGTCCTCCTCCGCGCGATCCTGCGGCGACCCCTCGTCGCGCTGCGGGTCGGGGGCCGGCAGCTGCGCCAGCTCGCGGCGCACCTGCGTCAGCAGCCGCATCTGCGCGGACTGCAGCTGCTCGATGCGCTTGCGCGTCTCCTCGTCGGCGTCGCCCACCTCCAGTTCGTTGGAGGCCGGCAGCGGTGAGCGCGCCCGGCCCTCGGCCGCATCGCCGCCGCCGGCCAGGTTCGCCTGGGCGATGGCCTGGGCCTTCACCGGCGCCTCGCCGGAGCGCGAGTTGACGAGGATGACCTCGAGCGGCGTGTCCTGGAACATGCGGTCGAAGCGCTGCGGGTCGGCGAAGCGCACCGCCATCAGCCCGACATGCAGCCCGGCCGACACCAGCAGCGCGATCTGCAGCGGGCTGAGCGGGCGGGCGAGGGCCATCGGGCGGTCTGCCGGTCCCGTCCGATCAGGGCTGCGGCGCGGCGGGATCGGCCGGGGCCGCGCCGCCGGCGTCCGCACCGCCGGCGTCCGCATCGGCCAGCTCGATCGCCAGCGTCAACGGGCCGGCACCCTCGGCGCCGCCGTCGTCGTCCAGGCCGTCCGCGTTCTCCTCGACGGCGGCGGCTGCGTCGCCGCCCGGCGCATCGCTCAGCAGCTCCAGCACCTGGGCCTGCAGGTCGAGCGTGAGCAGGTCCTCGCCCAGCAGCTTGACGCGCACCCGTGCGCCGCGCGGCAGGCGTTCGGCGCCGGCGGCGCGGAACACCAGCGGCAGCGTCTCGGCGCGCACCAGGCCGTCCTTCATCACCGCGGCGTCCAGCTCGCGGCGGCCCTGCTGGGCCAGCCAGGTCAGCGTCCAGTAGCGCTCGATCGCCGACTGGAAGGCGTTGTAGGCGCCGTAGGCGGCGTCGAAGGCCGAGATGACCGAGAACAGCGCCGCATCCTTGGGCTTGAAGGGCGCGGCCAGCGCCGCCGTCCGACCGTGCCGCGCGCAGGCCACGATCTGCCACTGGTTGACCAGGTCGACGTAGCGCCGCAGCGGCGAGGTGGCCCAGGCGTACTGCGGCACGCCCATGCCGGCATGCGGCGCCGGCTTGACGCCCATGCGCACCTTGATGCCCGGCGCCAGGCTGGCCTGGCTGCGGTAGATGCCGGGCACGCCGCACTCGGCCAGCCAGCCGCCCCAGGTCGCGTTGGCGAGGATCATCGCCTCGGCGACGATCAGGTCCAGCGGCGCGCCGCGCTGGCGCGTGCTGATCTGCACCCGCTCGTCGCCGGCGGGCTCGTCGCCCACGACACCCTCGAGGCGGAAGGCATAGTCCGGGCGGTTGAAGTTCTCGGGCTTGCCGCGCACGACCTCGCGCCGGGCCTTCAGCGCCTGCGCGAGCCGGAACGCGAAGCGCAGGGCCTCGGCGAAGGGGTAGTCCGCCGGGGCCTGGCCGAGCAGGCTGGCCTCGGTCACGACGCCGTCGAGCCGGTCGTGGCGCAGGTTGGCCGCGATCGGCACGCGCTCCAGGCGGGTCTCGCTGCCCAGCAGCTCGAGGCTGGCTTCGTCGATCCGCACGTACAGCGACACCGCGGGGCAGTCCCGGCCCTCGGCCAGCGTGTAGGCCTGCACGACCTCGTCCGGCAGCATCGTGATCTTGTGGCCGGGCATGTAGACGGTCGACAGGCGCTCGCGCGCGACCCGGTCCAGCACGCCGTCGGGCGTGATCGCCAGCCCCGGGGCGGCAATGTGCACGCCGAAGGTGACGGTGCCGCTGCCCAGGCCCTGCACCGACAGCGCGTCGTCGATCTCGGTGGTCGAGGAGTCGTCGATGGAGAAGGCCTGCACCGGCGCCAGCGGCAGTTCCTCGCGCACCGGCGGCGCGGCCAGCGCCTCCGCCGGGAAGCCGGTGCCGCGCGGGAAGTTCTCGAACAGGAAGCGCCGCCAGTGGAACTGGTAGGGCGAGGTGATCGCACCGGCGCGGCTCAGCAGGTCCAGCGGCGCGCGCTGCGTGCGCCGCGCCGCCTCGACCACCGCCTTGTACTCCGGCGCATTCTTGTCGGGCTTGAACAGGATGCGGTAGAGCTGCTCGCGCACCGGCGCGGGACACTGGCCCTGCGCCAGCTCGCCGGCCCAGGCCTCGATCTGGGCGGCCACCTGCTTCTTGCGCTCGATGCCCAGCAGCGCCGCCTGCACCACCTCCTGGGAGGCCTTGCGGAACTGGCCCTTGCCGAGGCGGCGGAAATAGTGCGGCGCGTCGAACAGGCGCAGCAGCATCGCCGCCTGGGTGGGCGCGTCCGCGACGGCGCTGAAATAGTCGCGCGCCAGGTCGGCGAAACCGAAGTCGCCGTCCGGCGCGAATTCCCAGGCGAGGTCCAGCTCGATCTCGGCAGACCGCGCCTGGGCCTCGGCCAGCAGCTCGGCCGGCAGCGGCCGCTCGAACTTCAGCAGCAGGTTCGCCGACTTCACCTTCACGCGCTTGCCGGAGTCCAGCTCGACCTGCAGCGAGGTGTCGGCCTCCGACATCACCCGCCCGGCGAGGAACTTCCCGGCGTCTTCGAACAAGGCATACATGGCGGCGATTGTCGCCGCAACGCGGCGGCCGGCCGCGGGCCGCGCCGGCACCGTCCGGCGCGGCGGCCGCTCAGAAGTGGATGCCGCGCATCATCTGCTGCATCGCGATCGCCTCCGGCGACAGCGCGGGCTTGCCACTCTTGTCGCCCTTGGCCGCCGCGCTGTCCGGGAACATCCGGAAGCTGGTGTTCATCACGATCTGTGCCACCCGCGGCAGCAGCGCGTGCAGCAGCTCGCCCGAGACGCCCAGCCGCGTCGCGATGCGCACCGGCTTGTGCACGCAGGCCTCGGCGATCATGTCGGCCGCTTCCTCGGGCGACAGCGTCGGCACGTTGTTGTAGATCTTGGTGGGCGCGATCATCGGCGTGCGCACCAGCGGCATGTTGATGGTCGTGAAGGTGATGCCCAGGTCGGCGTACTCGCTCGAGGCGCAGCGCGTCCAGGCATCCAGCGCGGCCTTGCTCGCCACGTAGGCCGAGAAGCGCGGCGCGTTGGTCAGCACGCCGATCGAGCTGATGTTGACGACGTGCCCGCGCTTCTTCGCGACCATGCCGGGCAGCAGGCCCATCGTCACGCGCAGGCACCCGAAGTAGTTCAGGTCCATCGTGCGCTGGAAGTCGTGGAAGCGGTCGTAGCTGCTCTCGATCGCACGGCGGATCGAGCGGCCGGCGTTGTTGATCAGGAAGTCGACGCCGCCGTGCTTCTCCTGGATCCAGGCCATCAGCGACGCGCAGCCGGCCTCGTCGGCGATGTCGCAGGAGTAGGTGTCGACGCGCGCGTCCTTGCCGGCCGCGGCCAGGATCTCCTTGCGCGCCTCCTCCAGCTTGGCCTCGTCGCGGGCGCAGATCAGCGTGGTCGCGCCGGCCTCGGCGAACTTGATCGCGGCGGCCAGGCCGATGCCGGAGGACCCGCCGGTCACCAGCACGACCTTGCCCGCGACGGTGCCGCGCAGGCTGCGGTCGATCGACAGCGCCGGGTCGAGGTGGCGTTCCCAGTAGTCCCACAGACGCCAGGCGTAGTCGCGCAGGTTCGGGCAGGCGATGCCGCTGCCCTTCAGCGCGGCCTGGGTGTCGCGCGAATCGAAGCGCGTCGGGTAGTTGATGAAGGTGAAGATGTCCTCGGGCAGGCCCAGGTCCTTCATCACCGCGTTGCGCACCCGGCGCACCGGGGCCAGCGCCATCATCCCCTTCTTGACGCTGCGCGGGATGAAGCCGAGCAGCGCGGCATTGACGAACAGGTTCATCTTCGGCGCATGCGCGGCCTTGCCGAAGATGTCGAGCACGTCGCCGACGCGGTAGCCCTCCGGATCCACCAGGTGGAAGCAGCGGCGGTTCAGCTCGAGCTTGGCGTGGCTGATGTGGTCCAGCGCCGCGACCACGAAGTCGACCGGGACGATGTTGATGCGCCCGCCCTCCAGCCCGATGCTCGGCATCCACGGCGGCAGGATCTGGCGCATGCGCTGGATCAGCTTGAAGAAGTAGTACGGCCCGTCGATCTTGTCCATCTCGCCGGTGGTCGAGTCGCCCACCACCATCGCGGGGCGGTACACCGTCCACGGCACCTTGCACTCCTTGCGCACGATCTTCTCGCTCTCGTGCTTGGTCATGAAGTAGGGGTGGTCCAGGCCCTCGGCCTCCTCGAACATGTCCTCGCGGAACACGCCCTCGTAGAGCCCGGCGGCTGCGATCGAGCTGACGTGGTGCAGGTGGCCGGCATCGACCGCCTTCGCGAACTCGACCACGTGGCGCGTGCCGTCGACGTTGACGCGCACCTGGCTCTCCTCGTCGGCACCGAGGTCGTAGATCGCCGCGAGGTGGTAGACGTGGTCGACCTGGCCCTTGAGCTTCTTCAGCTCGTCCGGCGCCACGCCCAGCCGGGACTGGGTCAGGTCGCCGTAGACCGGGACGGCCCGGGCGCGGGCGGCGCCCGTCAGGCCCCAGCCGGCCAGCAGTTCGGGCAGCTTGGCCTCGCTCTCGCGCCGCAGCAGGAAGTGCACGACCGAGCCGCGCCGGGCCAGCAGGGTCTTGACGAGGCGTTTGCCGATGAAGCCGGTCGCGCCGGTCACGAAATACTGCATGCGGTCCTCCAGGGGGTGGTTCGCGCCGCATCGCCGGCGGCGCGGAGATTCTTGTCGAAAGGCCCGCGGGCGGGCCTGCGCGCTAACCCGCAGCGCGGCGGCGCGACGCGGATCGGGGCGGCAGACTGCCGCAGCCCCGGCGCGGCCGCAAGCCCGCCGCCTAGGGCGGGCTCACTAGCCCAAACCGCTGACACCGCGGCCCCGCCTGCCTATAGTGGCCGCCATGGCGTGCGGGCCATCCCGGCCGCACCGACGCGACACCGACGAAAGGAATCACCATGGTCAAGAAGCTCAAGCAGATGGCGGACAAGAAGGCCGCGGGCGGCGCCTCGCTGTTCGACAGCGCGCTCGCCGGCGCCGTCAAGGACTCCGCCCAGCAGATCTGGCTGGCCGGCATGGGCGCCTTCTCCAAGGCGCAGGAAGAGGGCGGCAAGGTCTTCGAGGCGCTGGTGAAGGAGGGCGTGGCCCTGCAGCGCAAGACCCAGAGCGCCGCGGAGGAGAAGTTCGGCGAGGTGGCCAGCCGCATGAGCAACATGGCCGGCGACGTCGGTGCGAAGGCCGGCCAGCAGTGGGACAAGCTGGAATCGATCTTCGAGGAGCGCGTGGCCAAGTCGCTCGGCCGCCTGGGCGTGCCGTCGGCGCGCGAACTGGAGGCGCTGCAGGCGCGCGTGGATGCGCTCGCGGCCGAGGTGGCCCGCCTGGGCGGCCGCCCGGCCGCGAAGACGCCGCGCCGCGCCGCGAAGAAGGCCGCCGCCCCGGCGCCGGCTGCTGCCGCGCCGCTGAAGGGCAAGGCGGCGAAGACGGCCAAGGCGCCGAAGGCCGCCGGCACGGCGAAGGCCGCGGCCCCGGCGCCGCGCAAGACCCGCGCCGCCAAGAGCGCGGCGGGCGCCGCCGCCCCGGCCGCCGCCTGAGCCGCCGCCAGCCCCCGCCCGGGCGCCGGTCGAGCGGCTGCGTGCCGCTCGCTGGCCCGCCGGGGGGACCTCAGGGCGCAAGCCGGCCCGGAAACATCCAGAGCAGCGCCGCCGTCATCGTGACGTAGCGTGCGAACTTGCCGATCGCCATGTAGGCGACGCAGGGCCAGAAGGGCATCTTCAGCCAGCCGGCGACCGCGCACAGCGGATCGCCGACGAGCGGCAACCACGACAGCAGGCAGGCCTTCGGGCCGAAGCGCTCGAGCCAGCGCAGCGCGCGCCCGTGCGCGGGGCCGTGGTGGCGCAGCTTCTCGTAGGCCTGCTCGGCGCCCCGGCCCATCCACCAGCTGACGGCACCGCCCAGCGTGTTGCCGGCGGTGGCGACCAGCACCGCGGGCCAGAACAGGCCCGGCTCCAGCTTCAGCAACCCGAACAGCGCAGGCTCGGAGCCCATCGGCAGCAGCGTGGCCGACACGAAGGCCACCACGAACAGCGTGCTCAGGCCGTAGGCGGGCAGCGACAGCAGGGCGAGCGTGGAGGCCAGTGCGGCCTCGATCCAGGCGGTCATCGGGGCGCGATTATCGAGGGCCGCGCAGCGCGGGGCGCAGGCCGCACGCCAGGGCCGGGGCCGGCCGCGCGGGGCCGCGGGGCATCGCTATACTCCTGCCTCCTTTTTGTGCACCCGGCACCCGTCGACGCCGCCATGGCGACCCTGCGCATCGGCCCCATCGCGGTGGCCAACCGTCTGTTCGTCGCACCGATGGCCGGGGTCACCGACCGTCCGTTCCGCCAGCTGTGCAAGCGGCTCGGGGCGGGCTATGCCGTCAGCGAGATGGTCACCTCGCGCAGGGATCTCTGGCACACGCTGAAGACCAGCCGCCGTGCCAACCACGACGGCGAGGTCGCGCCGATCGCGGTGCAGATCGCCGGCACCGAGCCGGCGATGATGGCCGACGCGGCGCGCTACAACGTCGAGCGCGGCGCCCAGGTGATCGACATCAACATGGGCTGTCCGGCGAAGAAGGTGTGCAACGTCTGGGCCGGTTCCGCACTGATGCAGGACGAGGTGCTGGCGCTGCGCATCGTCGAGGCGGTGGTCGCGGCCTGCGCGCCGCTGGGCGTGCCCGTCACATTGAAGATGCGCAGCGGCTGGTGCGCCGGCCAGCGCAATGCGCTGGCCATCGCCCGGGCCGCCGAGGCGGCTGGCGTGGCGATGGTGGTCGTGCACGGCCGCACGCGCGAGCAGGGCTACGGCGGGCGGGCCGAGCACGCGACGGTGGCCGCGGTGAAGGCGGCGCTGCGCATCCCGGTGGTCGCCAACGGCGACATCGCCACGCCCGAGCAGGCGCGCGAGGTGCTGGCCGCGACCGGCGCGGACGCGCTGATGATCGGCCGCGCGGCCCAGGGCCGCCCCTGGATCTTCCGCGAGATCGCGCACTTCCTCGAGACCGGTGAGCACCTGCCGCCGCCGCCGGTGCGGCAGGCGCGCGACTGGCTGCTCGAGCACCTCGAGGACCACTACGGCCTGTACGGCGAGCTCACCGGCGTGCGCACCGCCCGCAAGCACATCGGCTGGGCGCTGCGCGACCTGCCGGGCGGCCGCGATTTCCGCGACCACCTGAACACGCTGGACAGCAGCGCCGCGCAGGCCGGCGCGCTGGCGCGCTGGTTCGATCGCCTGGCCGACGAGCACCCCTGCTGGCCGGCCCCGCGGCCGCTGCCGGTGAGCGGCGTGGACGCGGGCCCGGAGGCCGCCAACGATGCCGACGGCGGCGCCGCGGCGACGCTGCGCCGGGCCGTCCGGGGGGGCGGCCGATGAGCCCGCAGGGCCGCCCGAAAGGCGAAGCGCCGAACGCCCCGGCCGACGCCGGCCACGCGCCGGCCGGCGCGCACCGCCACGGCGTCGAGGCCTGCATCCGCGAGAGCCTGGCGGTCTATTTCCGCGACCTCGGGGACGTCGAGCCGAGCGCCCTGTACGACATGATCATCGACGTGGTGGAGAAGCCGCTGCTGGAGGTGGTGATGCAGCGGGCGGACGGCAACCAGAGCCGGGCCGCCGAATGGCTCGGCATCAACCGCAACACGCTGCGCCGCAAGCTGCTGCAGCACAAGCTGATTCCATGAACGCCCTGATCTCCGTTTCCGACAAGACCGGCGTGGTCGACCTCGCCCGCGGCCTGCACGCGCTGGGCATCGGCCTGCTGTCGACCGGCGGCACGGCCCGCCTGCTCGCCGAGGCCGGCCTGCCCGTCACCGAGGTGGCGGACCACACCGGCTTCCCCGAGATGCTCGACGGCCGCGTGAAGACCCTGCACCCGGCGATCCACGGCGGTTTGCTGGCGCGGCGCGACCTGCCGGCGCACATGGCGGCGCTGGCGACGCACGGCATCGCGACGATCGACCTGCTGGTCGTCAACCTCTACCCCTTCGAGGCCACCGTCGCGCGCGCCGACTGCACGCTGGAGGAGGCGATCGAGAACATCGACATCGGCGGCCCGGCGATGGTGCGCTCGGCGGCGAAGAACTGGCAGGACGTCGCGGTGCTCACCGATGCCTCGCAGTACGCGGGCGTGCTCGCGGAACTGCGCGCCGACGGCGCGGTCAGCCGCGCCACGCGCTTCGCGCTCTCGGTGGCCGCCTTCAACCGCATCGCGAACTACGACGCGGCCATCAGCGACCACCTGTCGGCGCTGCAGGCCGACGGCAGCCGCGCGGAGTTCCCGGCGCAGAGCAACGGCCGTTTCGTGAAGCTGCAGGACCTGCGCTACGGCGAGAACCCGCACCAGCGCGCCGCGTTCTACCGCGACCTGCATCCGGCGCCGGGCTCGCTCGTCACCGCGACCCAGCACCAGGGCAAGGAGCTCTCGTACAACAACATCGCCGATGCGGATGCGGCCTGGGAGTGCGTGCGCAGCTTCGATGCGGCGCAGGACGGGCCGGCCTGCGTGATCGTCAAGCACGCCAACCCCTGCGGCGTGGCGCTGGGCGAGGATGCGGCCGCGGCCTACGCCAAGGCGCTGAAGACCGACCCGACCTCGGCCTTCGGCGGCATCATCGCCTTCAACGTGGCGGTGGACCGGGCCGCGGCCGAGGCGGTCAGCCGCCAGTTCCTCGAGGTGCTGATCGCGCCGGCCTACACCGACGAGGCGCGTGCCGTGCTGGCGGCCAAGGCCAACGTGCGCGTGCTGGAGATCCCGCTGGACGGGGTGGATCCGGCCGGCGCGACGCCCTGGGCGCGCGGCCGCAACGCGCACGACGTCAAGCGCGTCGGCTCGGGCCTGCTGATCCAGAGCGCCGACGAGCACGTGCTGGCCGCCGCCGACCTGAAGATCGTGACCGCGCGCCAGCCGACGCCGACCCAGCTGGCCGACCTGCTGTTCGCGTGGAAGGTCGCGCAGTACGTGAAGAGCAACGCCATCGTCTTCTGCGGCGGCGGCATGACGCTCGGCGTCGGCGCCGGCCAGATGAGCCGGATCGATTCGGCGCGCATCGCCGGCATCAAGGCCGAGCACGCCGGGCTCAGCCTGCAGGGCTCGGCCGTCGCGAGCGACGCCTTCTTCCCGTTCCGCGACGGCCTCGACGTGGTCGTCGATGCCGGTGCCGCCGCGGTGATCCAGCCCGGCGGCTCGGTGCGCGATGCCGAGGTCATCGCGGCCGCCGACGAGCGCGGGATCGTGATGGCGCTCACCGGCGTGCGGCACTTCCGGCATTGAGCCGGCCCGGCGGCCGGGGCGCCCGGCGGCGGCGCGGCAGAATCGCTGCATGACGCTGCCCGAGGCCGCCGGCCTGCTGCTCGCCTTCGTCGCCCGGCTGATCACCGGGGCCCAGGGCCATTGGCGCGGCACCGCGCCGAAGGCGGAGCAGCGCATCTACTTCGCCAACCACCAGAGCCACTTCGACTGGGTGCTGATCTGGGCCGCGTTGCCGCGCGACCTGCGCGCGGTAACGCGGCCGATCGCCGCGCGCGACTACTGGACGGCCAGCCCGCTGCGCGCCTGGATCACCCGCGAGATCTTCAATGCCGTCTACGTCGACCGCCAGCGCAGCGCCGACCAGGACCCGCTGGAGCCGCTCGTCGACGCGCTGCAGCGCGGGGACTCGCTGGTCATCTTCCCCGAAGGCACGCGCGGCCACCGCGGCGACCCGCAGGCCTTCAAGTCCGGCCTGTTCCACCTGGCCGAGCGCTTCCCCGGGGTGCCGCTGGTGCCGGCCTGGATCGACAACGTGCAGCGCGTCATGCCCAAGGGCGAGGTGGTGCCGGTGCCGGTGCTGTGCTCCGTCAGCTTCGGCGCGCCGTTGCAGCTCGCGCCCGGCGAGGACAAGCGGGCCTTCCTCGGGCGGGCCCGCGACGCGGTGCTGGCGCTGAAGCCGGCCGGGATGGGCTGAGCGTGGACGCGCTGCGCGAGGCCGCGGTCGACCGCCAGGTCGCCTGGCTCTTCATCGGCTTGTTCGGTGCACTGGTGGCCGCCACGCTCGGCGCATGGTGGCTGGGCCTGCGGGCCGACTCGCCGCCGCGGCTGGCACGCCAGGAGGTGCTCTGGGGCGACCTGCGCGCGGCCTGGGTCGGCGCGGTGCTGTTCTGGATCGCCTGGGTGCTCGGCGCGGCGGTGGCCACGCTGCTGTTCGGCTTCGTCGCCTTCCTGGTGCTGCGCGAGTTCATCACGCTGACGCACACCCGGCGGGCCGACCACCGCAGCCTGCTGCTGGCCTTCTTCGTCGTGCTGCCGCTGCAGTTCGTGCTGGCCGGCAGCCGCTTCTTCGACCTGTTCACCGTGTTCGTGCCGGTCTATGTCTTCTTCCTGCTGCCGCTGCTGAGTGCCCTCGGCAACGACCCGCAGCGCTTCCTCGAGCGCACCGCCAAGATCCAGTGGGCGATCATGGTGTGCGTCTACGGCATGAGCCACGCCCCGGCGCTGCTGCTGCTGGACCTGCCGGGCTATGCCGGCCGCGGCGCCTTCCTGGTGTTCTTCCTGGTCGCCGTGGTCGCCGCCGCGCACCAGGCGCAGGCGGTGGCCGCGCGCCACGTGCGGGCGCGGCCGGTGGCGCGCGCGATCAGCCGCCAGTTCACCTGGCGCGCCTGGGGCTGGGGCGTGGCCGCCGGCGGCACGGTGGGCGTGCTGCTGTACTGGACCACGCCCTTCATGCCGGGCCCGGCCGCGCTGATGGGCGTGCTGGCCGGCGGCAGCGGCACCCTGGGCGCCTTCGTGGTCACCGCGCTGCAGCGCGACGCCGGCGTGCGCGGCCGCGACGGCCGCGTCTCGGTGACGGGGGCCGTCGGCCTGCTGGACCGGGTGGCGCCGCTGTGCTTTGCCGCGCCGGTGTTCTTCCACTCGGTGCGCTGGTTCTTCGGCTGGGACCAGGGCCTGCCCGTGCTCTCGCTGCCGGAGCTGGGCGGATGACGGCCCGCCGCATCCTCGGCATCGACCCGGGGCTGGTGATCACGGGCTTCGGCGTCATCGAGGCCGACGGCCCGGCGCTGAACTACGTGGCCAGCGGCACCATCCGCACCGCCGGGCCGCAGCTCGGCGAGCTGCCCGCGCGGCTGAAGCTGATCTTCGACGGCGTGCGCGAGGTCACGCGTCGCTACCAGCCGAGCTGCGCGGCGATCGAGATCGTCTTCGTCAACGTGAACCCGCAGTCGACGCTGCTGCTCGGCCAGGCGCGCGGCGCGGCTGTCACGGCGCTGGTCTGCGACGCGCTGCCGGTGTCGGAGTACACGCCGCTGCAGATGAAGAAGGCGATCGTCGGGCACGGCCACGCCCGCAAGGACCAGGTCCAGGAGATGGTGCGCCGGCTGCTGCGCCTGCCGGGCCTGCCCGGCAAGGATGCCGCCGATGCGCTCGGGCTGGCGATCTGCCACGCGCACGCGGGCGCCTCGCTGGAGGTGCTGGCCCGCAGCGGGACGCCGCTCGCGCGCCGCACCCAGGGCGCCTACCGCGGCGGCCGCGCGCTCTGAGCCGGCCGCGCGGCCCGCCCGGCCGCGCAGCGCGCGGCGCGTGCCTACAATTTCCAGACGCGCGCGGCACCCGTCGCCCGCCAGCCTTGAAAGGTGTCCCCCATGAGCGCTGAGTCCGACGACATCGCGTCGGCCGTGGCCCGCATCGCGCCGCGCGAGAAGGCCGAGATCCTGGCCCAGGCCCTGCCGTACATCCGGCGCTTCCACGGCAAGACCATCGTCGTGAAGTACGGCGGCAACGCGATGACCGACCCGGCGCTGCAGCAGGACTTCGCCGAGGACGTCGTGCTGCTGAAGCTGGTCGGCATGAACCCGGTGGTGGTGCACGGCGGGGGGCCGCAGATCGAGGAGGCGCTGGCCAAGATCGGCAAGAAGGGCACCTTCATCCAGGGCATGCGCGTCACCGACGACGAGACCATGGAGGTCGTCGAGTGGGTGCTCGCCGGCCAGGTGCAGCAGGACATCGTCGGCCTGATCAACGTCGCCGGCGGCAAGGCGGTGGGCCTGACCGGCCGCGATGGCGGGCTGATCCGCGCGCGCAAGATGAAGATGCTCGACCTGAAGGATCCGACCAAGGAACACGACGTCGGCATGGTCGGCGAGATCGAGTCGATCGACCCGAGCGTGGTGCGGGCGCTGCAGGAGGACCAGTTCATCCCGGTCATCTCGCCGCTGGGCTTCGGCGCGAACAACGAGAACTACAACATCAATGCCGACATCGTCGCCGGCAAGCTGGCCGAGGTGCTGAAGGCCGAGAAGCTGGTGATGCTGACCAACATCCCCGGCGTGCTGGACAAGGCCGGCCAGCTGCTCACCAACCTGAGCGCGCGCGAGATCGACGACCTGTTTGCCGACGGCACGATCAGCGGCGGCATGCTGCCGAAGATCTCGTCGGCGCTGGAGGCCGCGCGCAACGGCGTCCACTCGGTGCACGTGATCGACGGCCGCGTGCCGCACGTGCTGCTGCTGGAGGTCCTGACCGACCAGGCCTACGGCACGATGATCCGCAGCCATTGAAGCCGGCAGGCCGCCGCGTGGCGGCCCGCCGCGGTCCGGGCCGGCGGCGACGCGCGGCCCGCGCCACCCGCCCCGAGCCGCCGCCGTGACCCCGTCTTCCCCCGCCCTCCCGGCCCCCACCGCCGCCACCGCACGCGCCGCGCTGGCCGCGGCCTGCGGCGCCGGCTTCCTCTGGGGCACCGGCGCGCTGGTGGTCAACGTGCTGATCGAGCGCCACGGGTTCACGCCGGAGAACATCTCCTTCTGGCGCTTCGTGGTCGGCGCCGTCGTGCTGCTCGCGGTGTTCGGGCGGCGCGGGCTGTGGGCTGCGGTGCGGCCGCTGTGGGCCCGGGTGCTGGGTGCGGGCACGTGCATGGCGGCCTACGTGCTGCTGTGGTTCCTCGGCATCGAGCGCATCGGTGCGGCCATCCCGACCCTGATTGCGCTGTGCCTCCCGCCGGTGCTGGTCACGCTGGTCGCGCTGCTGCGCGGCCAGGAGCGCCTCGACGCGACGCTGGTGGCGATCCTCGCCGCCGCGCTGGCTGGCACGGTGATGATCGTCGCGCGCCATGGCGGCGGCGCGGGCCCGGTCGCTGCCGGGGACTTCTGGGTCGGCGTCGCCTGCTCGGTCGGCTCGGCGGTGCTGTATGCGGGCTTCACGCTGGTCAGCGGCGGCCTGTCGCAGCGGCTCGGCGCCGGGCCGGCCACCACCTGCCTGACCGTCGTCGCGGCGGCGGTGATGGGCCTGTCGGGCCTGTTCCGGCCGCTCGCGTGGCCGGTGGAGGTCGCGCCCGAGGCCTGGTTCCTGTACCTCGGGGTCGTCACCGCGGCGCTGGCGCTGCTGGCCTTCAGCTGGGGCGCCGCGCGCATCAGCCCGACGGCGCTGACCGTCGCGACGCTGGTCGAGCCGCTGACGGCGGTGCTGCTGGCCGCGCTGCTGCTGGGCCAGCCGCTCGGCGCGCTGCAGTGGGCCGGCGGCGGGCTGCTGATGATCGCGATCGCCGGCCTCGGCCGCCGCGTCGCCGCCGCGTCGCCCGGGGATCCGCGTTGACTGCCGCGGTGCGACGGCTGCGCCGGCGCTGGCGCGGCGGCCTGCCTGCCGCGTCGGCGGCGCCGGCGCCGGCGTCGGTGCCCGCCGCCGCGCGCCCGGCCGGACGCCGGCCACCGCCAGTGTGGCTGTTCGACCTGGACGACACGCTGCACGACGCCAGCCATGCCGCCTTCGGCCAGGCCAGCGCCGCGATGAACGACTACATCGTGCGCCACATCGGCCTGACGGCGGAGGAGGCCGCCGTGCTGCGCCAGGGCTACTGGCGGCGCTACGGCGCGACCCTGCTGGGCCTGGTGCGCCACCACGGCGTGGTGGCCCGGCATTTCCTCGACGAGACGCATGCGCTGCCGGGACTGGAGGAGCGGCTGCGCTGCCACGCGGCCGACCGGCGCGCGCTGTGCCGCCTGCCCGGCCGCCGCTACGTCGTCACCAACGGCCCGCGCGCCTACGCCGCGCGCGTGCTGCGCGGCCTGCGCCTGCACGGCCTGTTCGACGGCGTGCTCGGCGTCGAGGACATGCGCATGTTCGGTGAGCACCGCCCCAAGCCCGACCGGCGGGCGCTGCGCCACCTGCTCGCGCGGCTGAAGCTGGTGCCGGCGCGCTGCGTGCTGGTGGAGGACACGCTGTCGAACCAGAAGGCGGTGCGCCGGCTGGGGCTGCGCACGGTGTGGATGCAGGGCTACCAGCCGCCCGGCGCGCGGGCCGCCGGCGGGCGCGCCCGCGGCGGCCGGCCGGCCTACGTGTGTGCCAGAATCAAGCGCATCGCCGCCTTGCGGGCCCTGCAGCAGTTCTCGCGATGAGTGCTCCCCCCGACCCTGCGGCCCCGATGGCCGGGCCCGGCGCGGCGGTCCCGTCGCCCGTCGTGCCGCGGTCCGACGACGCGGCCGGGCCCGTCGCGGCACCGGCCGGCCACGGCCCGGCGGCCGCCACCGCACGGCGGCGCCTGAAGCCCGGCGAGCGCCGGCTGCAGATCCTGCAGACGCTCGCGGCGATGCTCGAGCAGCCCGGCTCCGAGCGCATCACCACGGCCGCGCTCGCCGCGCGCCTGTCGCTCAGCGAGGCCGCGCTGTACCGCCATTTCGCCAGCAAGGCCCAGATGTTCGAGGGCCTGATCGAGTTCATCGAGCACAGCGTGTTCACGCTCACCCAGCAGATCTGCGAACGCGAGGCCGAGCCGCGGCTGCGGGCGCAGCGCATCGTCGCGGTGCTGCTGCAGTTCGGCGAGCGCAACCCCGGCATGACGCGGGTGATGGTCGGCGACGCGCTGGTGCACGAGCACGAGCGGCTGCAGCAGCGCATGAACCAGTTCTTCGACCGCATCGAGTCGCAGCTGCGCATCGGGCTGCGCGAGGGGGCGGATCCGACGCTGGCGATGCCCACCGTCGACGCCCAGGTGCGCGCGTCGGCCCTCACGGCCTTCGCCGTCGGGCGGCTGCAGCGCTTCGCGCGCTCCGGCTTCCGGCGCGTGCCCACCGAGCACCTCGAGGCCGCGCTGCAGCTGCTGGTCGTGTGATGGCGCCGTCCGCCATCGCGGGCGCGGCCGCGCTCGAATGGGGCGGGCATCGCGTCGAGCTGCTGCCGCAGCGTGCGGCCTGGCTGCCGCAGCGGCACTGCCTGCTCGTGGCCGACCTGCACCTCGGCAAGGCGCTGAGTTTCCGGCGGCTCGGTGCGCCGGTGCCGCGCGGCACCACCGCCGACACCCTGCAGCGCCTGTCGGGCCTGCTGCAGGCCCTCGGTGCCCGCGAGCTGGTCGTGCTGGGCGACTTCCTGCATGCGCCGGAGGCCCAGGCCCCGGCCGTGCACGAGGCCTTGCTGCGCTGGCGCGCGGCCTGGCCGGACCTGGCGCTGACGCTGGTGCGCGGCAACCACGACGACCGCGCCGGCGACCCACCGGCCGCGCTCGGCCTGCGGGTGGTGGACGAGCCCTGGTGCCTCGCGCCGCCGGCCGCACTGGCCGCGGGCATCCCGCAGGCCCCGCCGCTGCTGGCGCTGGCCCACCATCCGCTGCGCCGCGACGGTGCGCAGGTGCTGGCCGGCCACCTGCACCCCTGCGTGCACCTGTCCGGCCGGGCGCGCGACCGCCTGCGCCTGCCGTGCTTCCACTTCGCCCAGGGCGTCGGCGTGCTGCCGGCCTTCGGCGCCTTCACCGGCATGCACCCGGTACGCCGGACGCCCGGCGACCAGGTCTGGGCGGCCGCGGACCGCGTGGTGGCACTGCGCTGAACCCCGCGGCCCCCGGCCGGCGGCCCGGCGCTGCGGGGCCGAGCGCCTACACTGCCGGCCCATCATGCCCTCCGTCGATACCCTGATCACGCGCGCCGAGGCCCTGCTGGCCCGCCTCGAGGCCGTGCTGCCGCTGCCGCTCGCCGCCCCGGACTGGTCCGCCTCGATCGCCTTCCGCTACCGCCGCCGGGCCGGTGGCTGCCGGCTGGAGCCGGTGCGCCACGTGGCCCGCATCCGGCTGGACGACCTCTGCGAGGTCGGGCCGCAGAAGGAGCGCCTGCTGCGCAACACCGCCCAGTTCGTGGCCGGCCATGCAGCCAACAACGTGCTGCTGACCGGCGCCCGCGGCACCGGCAAGAGCTCGCTGATCAAGGCCTGCCTGAACGAGTTCGCCGAGCGCGGCCTGCGGCTGATCGAGGTCGACAAGGCGGACCTGGTCGACCTGCCCGACCTGATCGATCTGGTCGCCGAGCGGCCCGAGCGCTTCGTGGTCTTCTGCGACGACCTGAGCTTCGACGAGGGCGAGGCCGGCTACAAGGCGCTGAAGTCCATCCTCGACGGCTCGGTGGCCCAGGCCGGCGACAACGTGCTGATCTACGCGACCAGCAACCGCCGCCACCTGCTGCCCGAGTACATGAAGGAGAACCTCGGCTACACCCACACCGAGGACGGCGAGGTGCATCCCGGCGAGGTGGTGGAGGAGAAGATCTCGCTGTCCGAGCGCTTCGGCCTGTGGATCAGCTTCTACCCGTTCACGCAGGCCGAGTACCTGGCGATCGCCGCGCAGTGGCTGCGCGGCTACGGCGTGCCCGAGGACGCGATCGCGGCGGCGCGCCAGGAGTGCCTGGTGTGGGCGCTGGAGCGCGGCTCGCGGTCCGGCCGGGTGGCGTTCCAGTTCGCGAAGGACTACGCGGGGAGGCACGCCTCGTGACGGACTCGACCATGCCGGCGCTGCCGCCCGACGGGGCGGCGCGCACGCCGGTCGACGTGGCCGTGGGCGTGCTGATCGAGCGCGACGCGGCCGGCCGCGACGGCCGCTTCCTGCTCACCTCGCGGCCCGAAGGCAAGGTCTACGCCGGCCACTGGGAGTTCCCGGGCGGCAAGCTGGAGGCGGGCGAGACGGTCGAGCAGGCCCTGCGGCGCGAGCTGCGCGAGGAGATCGGCATCGAGGTGCGCCAGGTCGAGCCCTGGCGCGTGGAGATCGTCGACTACCCGCATGCCCGCGTGCGCCTGCACTTCTGCAAGGTGCACCGCTGGAGCGGCGAGTTCCAGATGCTGGAGGGCCAGGCCATGGCCTGGCAGGCGCTGCCGGTCGAGGTGGCACCGGTGCTGCCCGGCACGCTGCCGGTGCTGCAGTGGCTGGCCGAGGAGCGCGGCCACGCCGGGCCCACCCACCGAAGCTGATTACACTGCCGCCATGAGCTGGCTGGACGACGTCAAGTGGAATGCCGAGGGCCTGGTGCCGGTGATCGCGCAGGAACGCGGCAGCAAGGACGTGCTGATGTTCGCCTACATGAACCGCGAGGCGCTGGCGCAGACGGTGGCGCGTGGCGAGGCCGTCTACTGGAGCCGCTCGCGCGGCCGGCTGTGGCACAAGGGCGAGGCCTCGGGACATTTCCAGACCGTGCACGAGGTGCGCGTCGACTGCGACCGCGACGTCGTGCTGCTCACCGTGACACAGCAGGGCCACGAACCCGGCATCGCCTGCCATACCGGCCGCCACAGCTGCTTCTTCGAGCGCTACGAGGATGGCGCGTGGCAGGTGGTGGAGCCGGTGCTGCAGGACCCCGAAACCATCTACCGTTGAAGCGGCCCCCGGGATGAATGCCGAGCCTCTTTCGTCGCAGGACGTGCTGGCCCGCCTGGCCGCGGTGGTGGCCGAGCGTCGCCGCGGCGATCCGGAGCGCAGCTACGTCGCGCGCCTGTTCCACAAGGGCCACGACGCGCTGCTGAAGAAGATCGGCGAGGAGGCCACCGAGACGGTGATGGCCGCCAAGGACGGTGACCCGCGCAAGCTGGTCGGCGAGGTCGCCGACCTGTGGTTCCACTGCCTGCTGGTGCTGGAGGCGCATGGCCTGCGGCCGGCGGACGTGCTGGCCGAGCTGGAGCGGCGCGAGGGCCGGTCGGGCCTGGAGGAGTTCGCAGCCCGCAAGTTGCAGGATCGTGAACGACGAGAGGAACGGCAGCCATGAGCGAATCCCTGGGCCTGGACGAGAAATCCCGCGCGCTGAAGACGGTCGGCCACGTCAGCTACCTGCTGCACACCATCGTCGCGGTCAGCGCGGTGGTGCCGGGCGTGCAGGCCAGCGTGGCGCTGCTGATCGTGGCCTTCATCATCGACGTGGTGAAGAAGGACGACGCGCTGGGCACCTGGCAGGAATCGCATTTCCGCTGGCGCATCCGCAGCGTGCTGTGGGCCGGCGGGCTGTACCTCCTGACCGCGCCGCTGTGGCTGCTGCTGGCGCTGCCCGGGCTGCTGGCCTGGGCCATCATCTCCATCTGGTTCCTCTACCGCGTGGTCCGCGGCTGGCTGAACCTGAACGGCAACCAGCCGATGCCGACCTGAGCGCACGAGCCGCCATGAACCACGACCCGAGCTGCATCTTCTGCCGCATCGCGAGCGGCCAGCTGCCGTCGCGCAAGGTGTACGAGGACGAGCAGCTGCTCGCCTTCCACGACATCGCCCCCTGGGCCCCGGTGCACTTCCTGATCATCCCGAAGAAGCACATCGCCTCGCTGGCCGACACGACGCCGGCCGCGCACGAGGCGCTGCTCGGCCGCATGCTGGCACTGGCCCCCGGGCTGGCGCGCGAGCAGGGCGTGACCAACGGCTTCCGCACGCTGATCAACACCGGCGAGGACGGGCTGCAGGAGGTGCCCCACCTGCACATGCACGTGATCGGCGGCCCGCGGCCCTGGAAGAAGGGCTGAACCGGCGCCTGCCCGCCCGGCCCTGGCCCGGGCACGGCGGCGCAATCCACTGCCGCGCACCGGGTCTTGCGGCAGCCGCGGCAGCGGCAGGGTGTCCGTGCCCTCGCCTAGAATCCGCCGCATTCGGAACAGGAGAGAACCATGGGTTCATTCAGTGTGTGGCATTGGCTGATCGTGCTGCTGATCGTCGTGCTGGTGTTCGGCACGAAGAAGCTCAAGAACATCGGTTCGGACCTGGGCGGTGCGGTCAAGGGCTTCAAGGACGGCGTGCGCGACGGGGGCAGCAGCAGCGCCGCCGCCGACGAGTCGCCGGCGCAGGTGACGGCCGCGAAGAAGGTCGACGGCAACACCGTCGACGTCGAGGCGAAGACCAAGTCCTGAGCCGCCGACCGACGGGCCCGGCCCGGAGGGCCCTGAACGCATGATCGATTTCGGTTTCGACAAGCTCGCGCTGATCGGCACGGTCGCCCTGATCGTGATCGGCCCGGAGAAGCTGCCGCGCGTGGCCCGCACCGTCGGCCACCTGCTGGGCAAGGCGCAGCGCTACGTGGCCGACGTGAAGGCGGAGGTCAACCGCTCGATCGAGCTCGAGGAGCTCAAGAAGATGAAGGGCGAGTTCGAGGACGCCGCCCGCAACGTCGAGCAGACCGTGAACCAGCACATCCACGACACCGGCCGGGAGTTCGACCAGGCCTGGAAGGACATGGACGCCGCCTCGTCCGGCAGCCTGGGCGGCGCTGACGATGGCTCGGCGCTGGCCGCCCCGCTGCAGCCGCCGGTGCCCGAGTACCGGCACCCGAAGAAGAAGTGGCGGCTCAAGCGTGGCGCCGTGCCGCAGTGGTACAAGCAGCGCAACGGCGTGCGCACCCGCACCCAGTCCGGCGCGGCGCGCGTGGCGCGCTTCCGCCCGCCGTCACGATGAGCAGCAGCGATCCCGAGCGCCCCGACGAACTCGAGGGCACCGAGCAGCCTTTCGTCTCCCACCTGGTCGAGCTGCGCGACCGCCTGATCCGTGCGATCGCGGCGGTGGCCGTGTGCTTCGCGGTGCTGGCGCTGTGGCCCGGCCCGTCGGCGATGTACGACCTGCTGGCCGCGCCGATGGTCTCGCACCTGCCCGCCGGCAGCACGATGATCGCCACCAACGTGATCTCGCCCTTCGTGGTGCCGCTGAAGATCACGCTGCTCGCGGCCTTCCTGGTGGCCTTGCCCGTGGTGCTCTACCAGGTCTGGGCCTTCGTCGCGCCAGGCCTGTACAGCCACGAGAAGCGCCTCGTGCTGCCGCTGGTGGTGTCGAGCACGCTGCTGTTCTTCCTGGGCGTGGCCTTCTGCTACTTCTTCGTGTTCGGCCAGGTCTTCAAGTTCATCCAGAGTTTCGCGCCAAAGAGCGTCACCGCGGCGCCGGACATCGAGGCCTACCTCGGCTTCGTGCTGACGATGTTCATCGCCTTCGGCGCGGCCTTCGAGGTGCCGGTGGTGGTGGTCGTGCTGGCCCGCATGGGCCTGGTCAGCATCGAGAAGCTGCAGGCCTTCCGCGGCTACTTCATCGTGCTGGCCTTCGTGATCGCGGCGATCATCACGCCGCCGGACGTGGTCTCGCAGCTCGCGCTGGCGATCCCGATGTGCCTGCTCTACGAGCTCGGGATCGTCGCGGCGCGGATGTTCATCAAGCACACCCGCGCGCCCGACGACGCGTCGGAGAAGACGCCGGCCGCCTGACGCGGGCCGGCCGCCGGCGCGCGGCGTTCAGCGCTGCGCCGGCGCCTGGGCCGTGCGTGGGCGTTCGCCGATGGTCAGCGTGAGCGCCAGCGAGCGCTCGCCGCGCTGCACCTGCAGCACCGCCTCCTGGCGCGGCTTCAGCGCCGACACCGCGTTGCGCAACTGGGCGGGCGTGCGCACGGGCTGGCCGGCGACCTGCGTCACGACGTCGCCCGGGCGCATGCCGCCGGCGCCCGCCGGGCCGTTCTGCAGCACGCCGGTGATCAGCACGCCTTCGCTGACCGGCAGGTTGAAGGTGCGCGCCACGTCCGTGGTCAGCTCCCGCGGCTCGACACCGATCCAGCCGCGCGTGATCATGCCGTCCTTGATCAGGCCCTCCATGACCTGGCGCGCCGTGGTGACCGGGATCGCGAAGCCGATGCCCAGGCTGCCGCCCGAGTTCGAGAAGATCGCGGTGTTGATGCCCATCAGGTGGCCGCGCACGTCTACCAGCGCGCCGCCGGAGTTGCCGGGGTTGATGGCCGCGTCGGTCTGGATGAAGTTCTCGAAGGTGTTGATGCCGAGCTGGTCGCGGCCGAGCGCGCTGACGATGCCCGAGGTCACCGTCTGGCCGACACCGAAGGGGTTGCCGATCGCCAGCACCACGTCGCCGACCTGCAGCGCATCGGCATCGCCGAAGGTGATGACTGGCAGCTTCTCGAGGTCGATCTTCAGCACCGCGACGTCCGTCTCCGGATCGCCGCCGACCAGCCGGGCAACGGCCTGGCGGCCATCGCTCAGCTGCACCTCGATGTCGGTGGCGCCCTGCACCACGTGGTTGTTGGTCAGCAGGTAGCCGTCCGGCGACACGATCACCGCGGAGCCGATGCCGCGCTGGCGGTCGGCCTGCGGGTCGCCGAAGAAGAAGTCGTGCCAGGGGTCGCCGCCACGGCGGCGGCTCGCGCGGCTGGCCGTGACGCTCACCACCGCCGGTGTGGCGCGCCGCGCCGCCGGCGCGTAGCTGCTGACCATCAGGCCGGTGGCCGCGCCCGAGGCGGCGGAGGCCGGCGCCTCGGGCGCGGTCAGGATCGAGACAACCGTCGGCATCGGCGAGCCGGCGCCGCGGCCGAGCCAGTCGGGTTTCAGCGTCGCGATCACGAACAGCATCGCCACGCCGACCGTCACGGCCTGGGAAAAGATCAGCCAGGTCTTGCGCATGTACAGTTGTCCGGATGGTTCACCGCAGCGAGCTCGAATCTCACCTGAATGCCCTCCTGGACACCGGCCGCTTCCGTGATTATGGGCCGAACGGTCTGCAGGTCGAGGGGCGGGCCGAGGTGCGCCGGCTCGTCTCGGGCGTCACCGCCAGCCTGGCGCTGATCGAGGCCGCGGTCGAGGCCGGCGCCGATGCGCTGCTGGTGCACCACGGGCTGTTCTGGCGCGGCCAGGACGGCCGCGTGACCGGCTGGATGCGCCAGCGCCTGGCGCGCCTGCTGGCGCACGACATCAACCTCTACGCCTACCACCTGCCGCTGGACGCCCACCCGGTGCTCGGCAACAACGCGCGCCTGGGTGCCTTGCTCGGCTGGCAGGCCGACGGCCGCTTCGGCGAGCAGGACCTCGGCGTGATCGGCGACGCCGCCGACACGCCCAGCCTGGCGGCGCTCCAGGCCCGGGTCGCCGAGCGGCTCGGCCGGACGCCGCTGGTGGTGCCGGGCGACGGCCGGCCGCTGCGGCGCATCGCCTGGTGCACCGGCGGCGCCCAGGGCTACTTCGAGGCGGCGATCGCGGCCGGGGCCGACGCCTACCTGACCGGCGAGATCTCCGAGCCGCAGGCCCACCTCGCGCGCGAGACCGGCGTGGCCTTCCTCGCCTGCGGGCACCACGCGACCGAGCGCTACGGGGCGCCGGCGGTGGGCGAGGCGGTGGCGCGGCAGTTCGGACTCGAGCACCGCTTCATCGAGGTGCCGAACCCGGCCTGATGCCATGCGCCCCGACGGAGATCCCGCCGGCCTGCCGATCGCCTTCACGATGGGCGACGCCTGCGGCATCGGCCCCGAGCTGATCGCGATGCTGTTCCGCGCGCGCCGGGTGCCGGGCAGCCTCGTGCTGGGCGACGTCGGCGTGCTGCGCCGCGCGGCGGCCTGGGTCGGCGGGCTGCCGGTGGCCGTGCTCGCGCACCCGCAGGACGCGGCCGACGCGCCGCCGGGCAGCCTGCCGGTGCTGCCGGTGGCGGGCCTGCCGCCGGGCCTGGCAGCGCTGCCGCCGGGCCGCGTCGAGGCGCGCGCCGGCGCTGCGGCCGCGGCCTGCATCACCGAGGGCGTGCAGCGGGTGCGCGACGGCGAACTCGCCGCGCTGGTGACCGCGCCGATCCACAAGGAGGCGCTGTCGGCTGCCGGCCTGCCGTTCCCTGGCCACACCGAGATGCTCCAGCACCTGGCCGCCGCCGAGGGCAGCGGCCCGCCGCCGGTGCGCATGATGCTGGCCAACGAGGAACTGCGGGTGGTGCTGGTGACGATCCACCAGTCGCTGCGCTCGGCGATCGATGCGCTGAGTACCGCCGGCATCCTCGAGACCCTGCGCATCGCCGACCGCAGCCTGCGCGGACTCGGCCTCGCGGCCCCGCGCCTGGCGGTGGCCGGGCTGAACCCGCATGCCGGCGAGGGTGGCCTGTTCGGCGACGAGGAGATCCGGCTGATCGCGCCGGCGATCGCCGCGGCGCGGGCCGAAGGCATCGACGCCCGCGGCCCCTATGCGCCGGACACCGTCTTCATGCGCGCCCGCCATGCGCCGCCGGCGCACCCGGGCGAATTCGATGCCGTGGTGGCGATGACGCACGACCACGGCCTGATCCCGGTCAAGTACCTCGGCGTGGAGCAGGGCGTGAACGTCACGCTCGGACTGCCCTTCGTGCGCACCAGCCCGGACCATGGCACCGCCTTCGACCTGGCAGGCACCGGCCGGGCCGATCCGGCGAGCCTGTGGGCGGCCTGGCGCATGGCCGGCCGCCTGCTCGGGCGCTGACGGCCCGTCGGCCGGCCGGCGGCCGGGCCGCCGCCGGCCGGCAGCCGGTCACTTGCGCAGCGCGTCGCGGATCTCGCGCAGCAGCACCACGTCCTCCGGCGTCGGGGCCGGCGGCGCCGGCGGCTCCGGCGGCGCGTCGCGCTTCAGCCGGTTGATCTGCTTGACCATCATGAAGATGATGAAGGCGAGGATCACGAAGTTGATCGACACCGTCAGGAAGTTGCCGTAGGCGAACAGCGGGACGCCGGCCTTGGTCAGCGCGTCGTAGGTCATCGGGCCGGTGTAGCCGGGCGGCGGCGACGCCAGCATCACGAAGTAGTTCGAGAAATCCAGGCCGCCGAACAGGCGGCCGACGATGGGCATGATCAGGTCCTTGACCACGGAGTCGACGATCTTGCCGAAGGCCGCGCCGATGATCACGCCGACCGCCAGGTCGACCACATTCCCCTTGACGGCGAACTCCTTGAACTCCGATGCGAAACTCATCGCTGCTGCTCCCTGGGTCCCCGGCGTCGGGCGCCGAGTCGGTTCTGGTTCGGGTGGGCCGGCGCGCCTGCACCGGTCGGCCGAGTATTGCCGAGCCGACCCCGAAGTCAAGGCGCGTGCGGCCCGGGCGGGAGCGGCGGTCCTGCGTGGCCCGCGCGCACCCGACGGTGCGCTCGCCGGCTGCAGGCAACGATCGCTGGGCTAGAATCGCGGGTTGTCCCGAACTGATCGCGATCCACGTCGAGGTTTTTGCATGAGCGAGCGGCAAGTCGATAGCAGCAAACGCACCTGGCTGATTGCCTCGGGGTGCGCGGGTGCGGTGGGGGGTGTCGCCGTGGCCGTGCCCTTCGTCAGCACGTTCCAGCCCTCCGAACGGGCCCGCGCTGCCGGCGCAGCGGTCGAGGTCGACATCTCGGCGCTGAAACCGGGCGAGAAGATGACCGTCGAGTGGCGCGGCAAGCCGGTGTGGATCATCCGCCGCACGCCGGAGCAGGTCGCCGCGCTGCCGAAGATCGATCCGCAGCTCGCCGACCCGAAGTCGGAGCGCAAGCCCGACGAGCTGACCCCGGCCTATGCCCGCAACGAGGCGCGCTCGATCAAGCCGGAACTGCTGGTCGTCGTCGGCATCTGCTCCCACCTCGGCTGCTCACCCACCGACAAGTTCCAGACCGGGGCCCAGCCCTCGCTGCCGGACGACTGGCCGGGCGGCTTCCTCTGCCCCTGCCACGGCTCGACCTTCGACATGGCGGGCCGGGTCTACAAGAACAAGCCGGCGCCCGACAACCTCGAGGTGCCGCCGCACATGTACCTTTCGGACACCCGCCTGCTGATCGGCGAGGACAAGAAGGCCTGACGGGCTGCGGCGACCCCCACGACTGAACGGCACCCCAGGCTCGAGGACGACCACACCATGGCGACATTCAAGGAAGCTCCCCCCAACGCCGGCGCGGCGGAAAAGCTGATGAACTGGGTCGACAACCGGTTCCCGGCGACCAAGCTCTACAAGGAGCACCTGTCGGAGTACTACGCGCCGAAGAACTTCAACTTCTGGTACTTCTTCGGCTCGCTGGCGCTGCTGGTGCTGGTGATCCAGATCGTCACCGGCATCTTCCTGGTGATGCACTACAAGCCGGACGCGGCGCTGGCCTTCGCGTCGGTCGAGTACATCATGCGCGACGTGCCCTGGGGCTGGCTGGTGCGCTACATGCACTCCACCGGCGCCTCGGCCTTCTTCGTCGTGGTCTACCTGCACATGTTCCGCGGGCTGATCTACGGCAGCTACCGCAAGCCGCGCGAGCTGGTGTGGATCTTCGGCTGCGCGATCTTCCTGTGCCTGATGGCCGAGGCCTTCATGGGCTACCTGCTGCCCTGGGGCCAGATGTCCTACTGGGGTGCGCAGGTGATCGTGAACCTGTTCGCGGCCATCCCCTTCGTCGGCCCGGACCTGGCGCTGCTGATTCGCGGCGACTACGTCGTCGGCGATGCTACGCTGAACCGCTTCTTCAGCTTCCACGTGATCGCGGTGCCGCTGGTGCTGCTCGGCCTGGTCGCCGCGCACATCATCGCGCTGCACGAGGTGGGCTCGAACAACCCGGATGGCGTGGAGATCAAGGCGAAGAAGGATGCGCAGGGCCGGCCGCTCGACGGCATCCCCTTCCATCCGTACTACACGGTGCACGACATCCTCGGCGTCAGCGTCTTCCTGATCGCCTTCACCGCGATCGTGTTCTTCGCGCCCGAGTTCGGCGGCTACTTCCTCGAGTACAACAACTTCATCCCGGCCGACCCGCTGAAGACGCCGGCGCACATCGCCCCGGTCTGGTACTTCACGCCGTTCTATTCGATGCTGCGCGCGATCACGAGCGAGATGATGTACGTGCTGATCGTCTGCGTGATCGGTGCCGCCGCCTTCGGCGTGCTGAAGGCCAAGGCCAGCAACGTGTTCAAGACCGCCTTCCTGGTCGGCGCGGTGGTCGCGGTCGCCGCGATGCTGGCGATCGACGCCAAATTCTGGGGCGTCGTCGTGATGGGCGGCGCGGTCATCATCCTGTTCTTCCTGCCCTGGCTGGACCACAGCCCGGCCAAGTCGATCCGCTACCGCCCGGGCTGGCACAAGATCCTCTACGGCGTGTTCGTCGTCGTCTTCGCGGTGCTGGGCTACCTCGGCGTGCAGCCGCCGTCGCCGATCGGCGAGCGTGTCTCGCAGGTGGGGACGCTGTTCTATTTCGGCTTCTTCCTGCTGATGCCGTGGTGGAGCCGCCTGGGCGAGTTCAAGCCGGTGCCCGACCGGGTCACCTTCGCGGCCCACTGACGCGGCCACGGGAATCGACGACATGAAGAAACTGATCCTGACCCTGTGCCTGGCGCTCGGCCTGGTGGGTGGCGCCAGCGCCGCGGAAGGCGGCATCGCGTGGGACAAGTTCCCGGCGCAGAAGATGAACGACATGGCGGCGCTGCAGAACGGCGCCAAGGTGTTCGCGAACTACTGCCTGAACTGCCATGCCGCGGCGTTCATGCGCTACAACCGGCTGCGCGACATCGGCCTCACCGAGGACCAGATCAAGCAGAACCTGATGTTCCCGACCGACAAGGTCGGCGAGACGATGAAGGTCTCGATCGATCCGCGCCAGGCGAAGGACTGGTTCGGCGGCGTGCCGCCGGACCTGACCGTGATCGCCCGCTCGCGCGCCGGCCACGGCGGCACCGGTGCCGACTACCTCTACACCTACCTGCGCACCTACTACCGCGACGACACCAAGCCGACCGGCTGGAACAACCTTGCCTTCCCGAACGTCGGCATGCCCCACGTGCTGTGGCAGCTGCAGGGACAGCGCGCCGCGCGCTTCGAGGAGAAGGCCGACCCGCACGACCATGCGAAGAAGGTCCACGTCTTCGCCGGCTTCGAGCAGCTGACGCCCGGCACGATGGCGCCGCAGGCCTACGACGACATGGTCGGCGACCTGGTCGCCTACCTGCAGTGGATGGGCGAGCCGGCCCAGAGCCAGCGGGTGCGTGTCGGCGTCTGGGTGCTGCTGTTCCTGGGCCTGTTCACCGTCATCGCGTGGCGCCTGAACGCCGCGTTCTGGAAGGACGTGAAGTAAGGCGGCCGTCCCCGCCGGCCGAGTGGCGGCCGGCCCCCGGACGCAGTGGGTGCCTCCTCAGGGGCGCCCACTGCGTTTTGGTTTCTCTGCGGCCTGCCGTTGTTGATCCCCGATCGAAGGAATCCTCGCCATGATGGTGCTCTACTCCGGAACCACCTGCCCCTATTCGCACCGCTGCCGCTTCGTCCTGTTCGAGAAGGGGATGGACTTCGAGATCCGCGACGTCGACCTGTTCGCGAAGCCGGAAGACATCGCGCTGATGAACCCGTACAACGAGGTGCCGATCCTGGTGGAGCGCGACCTCATCCTGTACGAGTCGCACATCATCAACGAGTACATCGACGAGCGCTTCCCGCATCCGCAGCTGATGCCGGGCGACCCGGTCGCGCGCGCGCGGGTGCGGCTGTTCCTGCTCAATTTCGAGAAGGAGCTGTTCGCCCACGTGAACGTGCTCGAGTCGCGCGGCGTCAAGCCGAACGACAAGCAGCTCGAGAAGGCGCGCTCGCAGATCCGTGACCGGCTGACCCAGCTCGCGCCGATCTTCCTGAAGAACAAGTACATGCTCGGCGACGACTTCTCGATGCTCGACGTCGCGATCGCGCCGCTGCTGTGGCGCCTGGACTACTACGGCATCGACATGTCGAAGAACGCCGTGCCGCTGCTGCGCTACGCCGAGCGCATCTTCTCGCGCCCGGCCTACATCGAGGCCCTGACCCCGTCCGAGAAGGTCATGCGCAAGTGACGCGCCCAGGCACGGCCGCCGCGTGGCGGCCGTGCGGGCGCGGCCGGGCCCGCTGTGGCTGCCCGGCTTGCCGACCGAGCGCCGCGCAGGCACGCGCCGCCGCCCCCGTGCCGACCGAGGATCCGTCATGAGCAGCCCCCCCGCACCGCCGCCCGTACCGCCCGCGAACCACGGCACCTCGACGCGCCCCTACCTGATCCGCGCGCTGCACGACTGGTGCACGGACAACGGCTTCACGCCCTACATCGCGGTCTACGTCGATGCCAGCGTCCAGGTGCCGCTGGAATACGTGAAGAACAACGAGATCGTGCTGAACGTCGGCTTCGAGGCGACCACGGCGCTCAAGCTCGGCAACGACTGGATCGAGTTCAAGGCCCGCTTCGGCGGCAGCTCGCGCGACATCGTGGTGCCGGTGGACCACGTGATCGCGATCTACGCGCGCGAGAATGGCCAGGGCATGGCCTTCCCGGTGCCCACCGAGGCGGCCCCGATGCCCCCCGCAGCCGCGCCGCCCGAGGGCCGGCCCACCGCGCTGCGCCTGGCGAGCGACGAATCCACGCCGGCCGAAGCCGCGACGCCGTCCCCCGCCGCCGATGGCGCGGCCGCCGGCGACGGCAAGCCGCCGCCGCCCGAGCCGCAGCCGCCCAGCGGCCCGCGCCCGGCGCTCAAGCGCATCAAGTGACCGACGCGGCGCCGGCCGGCGAACGGCCCGGCACGCCCCGCTAGAATCCGCCCCGTCTTCCGAGCGCGGCTGGCCGCATCGCAGGGCCCTTGTAGCTCAGCTGGTAGAGCAGCGGTTTTGTAAACCGAAGGTCGCGGGTTCGATCCCTGCCGGGGGCACCATCGGCGCCATCGCCGGCGCCTCGCGTCTCCGCGCGGTTCGCCGGCCTCAGCGCGGCGCGAGCCGCAGTGCGCCGTCCAGCCGGATCACCTCGCCGTTCAGCGCGTCGTTGTCGACGATGTGCAGCGCGAGTCGCGCGAACTCCTCCGGCGCACCGAGCCGCTTCGGGAAGGGGATCGCGGCGGCGAGCGAAGCCTGCACCGCGTCCGGCAGCTCCTTCAGCAGCGGCGTCGCGAACAGTCCCGGGGCGATGGTGCAGACGCGCACGCCGAACGAGGCCAGGTCGCGCGCCATCGGCAGCGTCATCGCCGCGACGCCGCCTTTCGACGCCGCATAGGCCTCCTGGCCGACCTGGCCATCGAAGGCGGCCACGGAGGCGGTGTTGACCAGCACCCCGCGGGCGCCGTCCGCGTCCAGCGGGTCGAGCGCGGCCATCCGCGCCGCGGCGAGGCGGCAGACGTTGTAGGTGCCGACCAGGTTGACGCGCAGCACGCGCTCGAAGTCCTCGAGCGGCGCGGCCTGGCCGTCGCGGCCGACGATGCGCTTCGCCGTGCCGATGCCGGCCACGTTCATCACGATGCGGGCCGGCCCGTGGGCCGCGGCGGCCTGGGCGAGCGCAGCCTCGACCGACGCGGCATCGCCGACGTCGCAGGCGTGCGCGGTGGCACCGATCTCGGCCGCCCAGGCCGCGGCGGCCGCCTCGTTGCGGTCGAGCAGCGCCACCCGGGCGCCGGCCGCCACCAGCGCGCGCGCCGTCGCTGCGCCCAGCCCGGAGGCCCCTCCGGTCACCACGGCCGCCATGCCTTGCACGATCATCGTCGTCTCCTCTAGGTGTAAGTCTGGATCCGGACCGGCGACTGCCGCCGCCCACCGTGATTATGATTATGAAACATAAGCAATCGGACCTGCCATGAATCCCGCCGACCTGATCGCCATCGACGTGCACACCCATGCCGAGGTCTCGTGCTGGAACCCCTTCGACAACTACGGCGAGGAGTACGACCGCGCGGCGGACAAGTACTTCGGCTCCGACCGGCGCCCGACGATCGCCGAGACCGTGGCCTACTACCGCGAACGCCGCATCGGGCTGGTGATGTTCACCGTCGACGCCGAGTCCCAGCTGGGGCGGCGGCGCATTCCCAACGAGGAGATCGCGGAGGCGGCGAAGCAGAACGCGGACATGATGATCTGCTTCGGCTCCATCGACCCGCACAAGGGGAAGATGGGTGCGCGCGAGGCGCGGCGCCTGATCGAGGAGCACGGGGTGCGGGGCTTCAAGTTCCACCCGACCGTGCAGGGCTTCCTGCCCTACGACCGCATGGCCTGGCCGATCTACGAGGTGATCGCCGAGCACAAGCTGCCGGCGATCTTCCACAGCGGCCACAGCGGCATCGGCTCGGGCATGCGCTGCGGCGGCGGCCTGCGGCTGCAGAACAGCAACCCGATGCTGCTGGAGGACGTGGCGATCGCCTTCCCGGACATCCAGATCGTGATCGCGCACCCGAGCTGGCCGTGGCAGGACGAGGCCCTGTCGCTCGCGCTGCACAAGCCGAACGTCTGGATCGACCTCTCGGGCTGGAGCCCGAAGTACTTCCCGCCGCAGCTCGTCCAGTACGCGAACACGCTGCTGAAGGACCGCATGCTCTTCGGCAGTGACTACCCGCTCATCACGCCCGAGCGCTGGATGAAGGACTTCGACGAGGCCGGCTTCAAGGACAAGGTGAAGCCGCTGATCCTGAAGGAGAACGCGGTGCGCCTGCTCGGGCTGGGCTGAGCGGGGCGCGGGGCGGGAACCAGGCGGCCGGTGCCGGCCCGGCCGCTGCGTGGCCGCGGACCCGCCGGGCTCAGCGCGTCCCGCCGGGCGTCAAGGGGCCGCGGCGAACGGCCCGGAGCGGCCGAACAGGTCCGACGAGGCCTTGGCGTTGGACGCGCGGCTGCCGATCAGCGCGCCCACCACCGCGGCGACGACGAGGAAGGGCACGAACCAGAGCCCGCCGGCCGGCGCGGTGGGCAGCTCGCGCACCAGTCGCGCGACCTCGGCGTCGGTCAGCGCGTCGACGCGGCGCGCCGCTTCGGCCGGCGCCACGCCGCCGGCCACCAGCGCCCGCCCCAGCTCGGCCCGCAGGTCGGCCGGCAGCGGGGCCCCGGCGGGCGCAGCGGGCGCGGTCGACGGGCCGACGGCCGGCTCGCCATCGGCCGCGTGCGGCGATGCGGGCGCCGCCGCGAGGCGCTCCGTCGGGATCAGCCCGCCGGCCCGGGCGGGCGCGGCCCACCCGCCGAGCGCGAGGCAGACGGCCAGGCTGCTGGCCACGAGGGCACGTGGAGGAATCATCGGTGGGCTCCCGGGGCGGATGCGCCGGGGCGGGCATGCCCCGGCCGCCGCATTGTGCCGCGCGCCGCCGTCATCGTCTGCAGCCGCCGCGTGCTTTGGAATGCACCGCTTCGCCGCCATAATCCCTCCCCCGGCGCCGCGGCCAGACCGCTAGCGCAGGGCCGACGGCGCCAGCACCTTGATGCGCAGCACCGCGGCCGGGCCCAGCGTCTCGCGCAGGGCCTGCTCGAGGCGCGGCTTCAGCTGGCGCAGTTTCGCCGCCACGGCGGCGTTGCTCGCCAGCAGGGTCCAGCCGTCGGCATCCAGCGGCCCCGGGCGCACGTGCGCGCGCAGGCCGCCGGGCAGGAGGGGGGTCAGCACGTCCAGCAGGCGTGCCGACCGGTGCAGGCGTTCGCGCAGGTCGGTCCAGCCCGCGCTCCGCGTCAGTGCGTCGTGCAGCGCGAGCGGGTCGGGAACGGCCGGAGCGATGCGCGGGGCGCGGTTCATCCGGGGGAGTGTATCGATGCAGATCCTGATCACCCACAGCAGTCTGAGCGCCTCGCGCGTGCTGCATTTCTCGCGCCTGCAGCTCGCGCTGGCCCTGGCCGGGCTGCTGGTGGTGCTCACGCTGCTGTCCGGCACGGTCTACCACGTGATCTTCCTGAAGGCCGCCCGCGAAGGCTGGCCGATCGTCGGCAGCGTGGTCGGCATGATTGGGCGCGACGAGGGCGCGGCACGCGAACGCTACCTGCGCGAGAACCTGGACGCGATGGCCCGCAAGGTCGGCGAGATGCAGGCCCGGCTGGTGCAGCTGGAGGCGCAGGGCGACCGCATCTCCGGCATGGCCGGCTTCAAGCCGCAGGACCTGCGGCCGCTGCAGCGCGCGAAGGACGGTGGCGGCAGCGGCGGCCCCTTCGTGCCGGCCGATGTGCCCGGCAGCGTGCGGACGACCGAGCAGCTCGCCGATCTGCTCGGCGCGCTCGAGCAGCGCGCCGACCAGAGCGCCGACGTGTTCACACTGATCGAGTCGCGCCTGTTCGAGAAGCGGCTGGCGGCCCTGATGGTGCCGAACAGCCGCCCGGTGGAGGGACCGGTCGGTTCCGGCTTCGGCTTCCGGGCGGACCCGTTCTCGGGGCGCGCCGCGCTGCACACCGGGCTGGATTTCCCGGCGGATGTCGGCACGCCGATCCACGCCGCGGCCGGCGGTGTGGTGCAGGCGGTCGAGTTCCACCCGCAGTACGGCCACATGCTGGAGCTCGACCACGGCCGCGGCCTGGTGACCCGCTACGCGCATGCCTCGCGCGTGATGGTCAAGGTCGGCGACCTGGTCAAGCGCGGCCAGCTGGTCGCCCAGGTCGGCTCCACGGGGCGCTCCACCGGGCCGCACCTGCATTTCGAGGTGCTGGTCGAAGGCGTGCAGCAGGACCCGGCCAAGTTCCTGTCCGTGCCCGAGTCGCCGGCGCTCGCCTCGGCGGCCATGGGCAGCACACGGCCCTGAGCGGCGGGCCGGGAGGCCCGCGGGCGTAAAATCCGAGGTTTTTTGCGGGGCCCCGGCCCCCTCTCCGGCCTCGCCCGGCATTCCCAGGTTTCCCGCATGTTGCCCAAGCTCCTCACCTCCATCTTCGGCAGCCGCAACGAGCGACTGCTGAAGCAATACCGCCGCGACGTCGAGCGGATCAATGCGCTGGAGACGCAGTTCGAGGCCCTCGACGACGCGGCGCTGGCGGCCAAGACGGTGGAGTTCCGCGAGCGCCACGCCGCCGGGACCTCGCTCGACGAACTGCTGCCGGAGGCCTTCGCCGTCGTGCGCGAAGGGGGCAAGCGGGTCCTCAAGATGCGCCACTTCGACGTGCAGCTGCTGGGCGGCATGGTGCTGCACGCCGGCAAGATCGCCGAGATGCGCACCGGCGAGGGCAAGACGCTGATGGCCACGCTGCCGGTCTACCTGAACGCGATCGCCGGCAAGGGCGTGCATGTGGTGACGGTCAACGACTACCTGGCGCGCCGTGACGCCGAGTGGATGGGCCGGCTGTACAACTTCCTCGGCCTGAGCGTGGGCGTGAACACCCCGCAGATGGCGCGCGACGAGAAGCAGGCCGCCTACCGCGCCGACGTCACCTACGGCACGAACAACGAGTTCGGCTTCGACTACCTGCGCGACAACATGGTGCAGGACGTGGAGGAGCGGGTGCAGCGGCCGCTCAACTACGCGATCGTCGACGAGGTCGACTCGATCCTGATCGACGAGGCCCGTACCCCGCTGATCATCAGCGGCCAGGCCGAGGACCACACCGAGCTCTACGTCCGCATCAACGCGGTGGTGCCGGGCCTGAAGAAGCAGATCGGCGAGGCCGATCCGCGCACCGGCGAAGGGGTGATCGAGCCGGGCGACTTCACCGTCGACGAGAAGACGCACCAGGTCTACCTGACCGAGGCCGGGCACGAGAACGCGGAACGCCTGCTCACGCAGGCCGGGCTGCTGGTGGAGGGCGCGAGCCTCTACGACGCCGGCAACATCACGCTGATGCACCACATGTATGCGGCGCTGCGGGCCCACCACCTGTACAACCGCGACCAGCACTATGTCGTGCAGCAGGGCGAGCGCGGCCTCGAGGTCGTGATCGTGGACGAGTTCACCGGCCGCCTGATGACCGGGCGCCGCTGGTCGGACGGTCTGCACCAGGCGGTCGAGGCCAAGGAAGGCGTGCCGATCCAGAGCGAGAACCAGACGCTCGCGTCGATCACCTTCCAGAACTATTTCCGCATGTACGGCAAGCTGTCGGGCATGACGGGCACGGCCGACACCGAGGCCTACGAGTTCCAGGAGATCTACGGCCTGGAGACGGTGGTGATCCCGCCGAACCGCCCGACCGTGCGCAAGGACGAGCTCGACCTCGTCTACAAGACCGAGCGCGAGAAGTACGACGCCGTCAGCCGCGACATCCGCGACTGCCACGAGCGCGGCCAGCCGGTGCTGGTGGGCACGACCTCGATCGAGAACTCGGAGAAGGTGTCGGCGCTGCTGCAGCAGCAGGGCCTGCCGCACCAGGTGCTGAACGCCAAGCAGCACGAGAAGGAGGCGCAGATCGTGGCCCAGGCCGGGCGCCCCGGCGTGATCACGATCGCCACCAACATGGCCGGCCGCGGCACCGACATCGTGCTGGGCGGCAACGTCGAGAAGCAGGTCCAGTTCCTCGAGGCCGACGAGGTGTTGACGCCGCAGGAGAAGGCCTCGCGCGCCCAGCGCCTGCAGGACGAGTGGCAGGCGCTGCACGAGCAGGTCAAGGCGGCCGGCGGCCTGCGCATCATCGCCACCGAGCGCCACGAATCGCGGCGCATCGACAACCAGCTGCGCGGCCGCTCCGGCCGCCAGGGCGACCCGGGCTCCTCGCGCTTCTACCTGTCGCTCGACGACCCGCTGATGCGCATCTTCGCCGGCGACCGCGTGCGCGCGATCATGGACCGCCTGAAGATGCCCGAGGGCGAGGCCATCGAGGCCGGCATCGTCACGCGCAGCATCGAGAGCGCGCAGCGCAAGGTCGAGGCACGCAACTTCGACGTGCGCAAGCAGCTGCTCGAGTACGACGACGTCTCGAACGACCAGCGCAAGGTGATCTACCAGCAGCGCAACGAGATCCTCGAGGCCGCCGACCTGCTGCCGCAGATCAACAACCTGCGCACCAGCACGATGACCGACATCGTGCGCGCCTACGTCCCCGCGGAAAGCGTCGAGGAGCAGTGGGACCTGGACGGCCTCGAGAAGCTGCTGCGCGACGAGTGGCAGCTCGAGGTCTCGCTGCGCAGCGAGGTCGAGCACAGCGATTCGATGACCGACGAGGACATCCTCGAGCGCGTCGTGCAGGCGGCCGACCGGCTCTTCAACGAGAAGCTCGAGCGCGTCGGTGTCGAGCAGTTCATGCCCTTCATGCGCATGATCCTGCTGCAGTCGATCGACCAGCACTGGCGCGAGCACCTGGCGGCGCTCGACTACCTGCGCCAGGGCATCCACCTGCGCGGCTACGCCCAGAAGAACCCGAAGCAGGAGTACAAGCGCGAGGCCTTCGAGCTGTTCAGCCAGCTGCTGGACACCGTGAAGACCGACGTCACCAAGGTGCTGATGACGGTGCGCGTGCAGTCGCAGGAGGAGGCGCTGGCCGCGGCCGAGGCCGCCGAGCAGCGCAACGCGAGCTTCACGAACGTCACCTACCATCACCCGCTGGAGGACGGCAGCGTGGCCGACGAGCCGCAGGCCGCGACCGCGCTGGCGTCCGCCGACGACCTGCCCAAGGTCGGCCGCAACGACCCCTGCCCCTGCGGCAGCGGCAAGAAGTACAAGCACTGCCACGGCAAGCTGAGCTGAACCGGCCCGCCCGGTCCGGCCCCGCGGCGCCGCCACGACCCCGAGAGGAACGCGCATGCCCGTCAACCTGAAGGCGCCGGACCCGGCCGAACTGCACCCCGTCGACGGCGTCGAGATCGGCGTCGCGATGGCCGGCGTGCGCAAGGCGAACCGGCGCGACCTGGCCGTCTTCACGCTGGCCGAGGGCAGCCGCGTCGCGGGCGTGTTCACGCGCAACCGCTTCTGCGCCGCGCCGGTGCAGGTCTGCCGCGAGCACCTGGCGGCCGATGCCGCACCCCGCGCGCTGGTGATCAACACCGGCAACGCCAACGCCGGCACCGGCGCCGACGGCCTCGCGCGGGCCCGTGCCACCTGCGAGGCGGTGGGCGCCGCACTCGGCCTGCGCGCCTCCCAGGTGCTGCCGTTCTCCACCGGCGTGATCATGGAGACGCTGCCGCACGAGCGCATCGTCGCCGCGCTGCCGCAGGCGCTGCAGGCGCGCGCCGCCGACCGCTGGGCCGAGGCCGCCGCCGCGATCATGACCACCGACACGCTGCCGAAGGCCGCCTCGCGCCGGATCACGATCGGCGGGCGCAGCGTGACCGTGACCGGCATCAGCAAGGGCGCGGGCATGATCCGCCCGAACATGGCGACCATGCTCGGCTTCGTCGCCACCGATGCAGTGATCGGCGCCGCGGCGCTGCAGGCGCTGGTGCAGGAGGCGGCCGACCTCAGCTTCAACCGGATCACGATCGACGGCGACACCTCGACCAACGACAGCTTCCTGCTGGTGGCGACCCAGCGCGCCGGCCATGCGCCGATCGACACCCTCGACAGCCCGGAGGGGCAGGCGCTGCGCGAGGCGGTGGTTGCCGTCGCCCAGGCGCTGGCGCAGGCGATCGTGCGCGACGGCGAGGGCGCCACCAAGTTCATCACGGTGCGGGTCGATGGGGGCCGCGACGAGGCCGAGTGCCGCCTCGCGGCCTATGCGATCGCCCATTCCCCGCTGGTCAAGACCGCCTTCTTCGCCAGCGACCCCAACCTGGGGCGCATCCTGGCGGCCGTCGGCTACGCCGGCATCGAGGACCTCGACCCCGCCGGCATCGACCTGCGCCTCGACGACGTCCACGTGGTGGAGCGCGGCGGCCGGCGCGCCGATTACCGCGAGGAGGACGGGCAGCGGGTGATGCGCCAGGCCGAGATCCTCGTGCACGTGAGCCTCGGACGCGGCGACCGCGAGGCCACCGTGTGGACCTGCGACCTGAGCCACGACTACGTCAGCATCAACGCCGACTACCGCTCCTGAGGGCGGGACCGGCGCCGCGTCCGGCCCCCCGCCACCCGCCGGCGGCGCAAAAACGCAACGTCCGCAGCCCCGGATTTCCCGGGCAGGAATTCACGGGCCTGCGAGTTTGCTACCATGTCGGCACGCTCTCCCGGAAGTCTGGCCTTGACGAAGCTCCTCGACCGCACCCGATGACCCTGGCCGGCCCCGCTGCAACGGGGCCCGTCAGGTGGGTGGCGGTCGTGCCGAGCCCTCCCGGCGCCCCCCGTGGGCGTCGGCCCCTCTTCAGAAAGCGGTGCCGGGACGGCACCGCTTCCGCTCCCGGTCCACGCCGACCTCGGCCGCGAGCCTCCCCGTCATCGGAGGGGCCGTGCGTCCTGTTCCCGTTTTCCCGTGGCCCTGGGCCCAGGCGGCCGCGCTGTGGCTGCGCACGCGGCTGCGCCTGCCGGCGGGCGACCTGCTGCGCGAGCGTGTCTACCGGCGCCTGTGGACGTCGATCCTCATCAGCTCCTTCGGCGGCCAGATCACGCTGCTCGCGCTGCCGCTGACGGCGGCCGTGCTGCTGCAGGCCTCGCCGACGCAGATGGGGCTGCTGACGGCGATGGAGATCGTGCCCTTCGTGCTGTTCTCGCTGCCCGGCGGCGTCTGGCTCGACCGGGTGCGCAAGCTGCCGGTCTACATCGCGGGCGAGACGCTGCTGGCGCTGGTCGTCGCGAGCGTGCCGCTGGCCTGGTGGCTGGGTTTGCTGTCGATGGCCTGGCTCTACGTCGCCGGCTTCGTGATCGGCACCGTCTACACGCTGGCCGGCTCGGCGGCCCAGATCGTGCTGACCCAGGTCGTCGGACGGGAGCGCCTGGTGGAGGCGCATGCGAAGAACGCCCTGGCCACCTCCGGGGCCGAGGTGACCGGCCCGGCGCTGGCCGGTGCGCTCATCCGCCTGGTCGGCGCGCCGCTGGCGCTGCTGGCGGATGCGCTGCTGCTGCTGGTCTCCGCGACGCTGCTGCGCGGGCTCGGCCTGCGCGAGCCGCGGACGCCCGCGTCGGGTCGCGCCTTCGGCGACGAGCTGCGCGAGGGCCTGCAGTTCGTGCGGCGCGAGCGGCTGCTCGTGCGGCTCGCGCTGGTGGTGGGCGGCTGGCAGTGCATGCACCACATGGCGCTGGTGGTGCAGATCCTGTTCGCCACCCGCACGCTGGGCCTGAGCGAGCAGGCGGTGGGCCTGAGCTACATGGGCATGGGCGCCGGCACGGTCGCGGCCAGCCTCGGCGGCCACCGGCTGAGCCGGCGCTTCGGACCGGGCCCCTGCCTGGTGGCCGGCGTCGGCTTGTGCGGCGCAGGCTGGCTGCTGCTGGCGCTCGCCCCCGCATCGGCCTGGGGCGTGGCCGCCTTCGCGCTGATGCTGCTGTGCTTCAGCGCCGGCGCGGTGCTGATCTTCATCAACTTCCTCGCGCTGCGCCAGGCGGTCACGCCGCAGCCGCTGCTCGGGCGGATGACGAGCACGATGCGCTGGCTGATCCTGCTGCCCGCCGGCCCGGGCGCGCTGCTCGGCGGCTGGCTCGGCGAACACCACGGCCTGCGCGCGTCGCTGGCGCTCGCCGGCGGCGGCGCGCTGCTGCTCGCGCTGGTGGCCTGGCGCCAGCCCGGCATCCGCTCGATCCGCCAGCTGCCGGGGCCCGCGGCCACCGCGCCGGCCGTGCCCGGCTGACGGGGGCCGCCGGGCGCCGCGCCGGTCGCGAGGCCGCTGCGCCGTTCGAGCCGCGGCCCGGCATGCGCGCCTGCAGGCGCAGCCCGCCGCGCCGCCCCGCGTCCGCGGGGCTGGCGTCGCGGCCGGGCCGCCCCCCATAATGGCGCCAGCAACCGCAGACGACGATGGACGAGCCGGCCCCCCCTCAGCCCTCACCCAGCGAGCCGCCCTCGGCGCTCGACGAGCGCACCCGGGCGCTGTGCGAGCTGCGCGCCCGCATGGTGGAGCTGAACACCCAGCTCGAGTACCTGCGGTTGATGCTCAAGCTCGGCGTGCGCTGAAATCGCCGCGGCGGCGCGCGATCGGCCGCCACCGGCCCGGGTGCGGGGCGCGACCCGGCCGGGTTTGGCGCCGTGCCCGGCCGCTCAGGCGTCCAGCGCCGGCGCGAAGCGGTCGATGCGGTCCGTGATCAGGCCGTCCACGCCGAGCGCGAGCAGCCGCTGCGCGTCGTCCGTTTCGTTCACCGTGTAGGCCAGCACGCCCAGCCCGGCCTCGCGCAGCGCAGCCACGCGCGGGGCGTCGAGCAGGCGGTGGTTCGCGACCACGGCCACGCAGCCCAGCCCGCGGGCGGCGTCGAGCCAGCCGTCCCAGGCCGTGTCGATCAGCAGCGCCCGCGGCAGCGCCGGCGCGGCCGCGCGGGCACCCTCCAGCGCCTGGGTCTGGAAGGAGCTGAGCAGCGGCGGGACCTCGCCCGGCCGCCAGAGGCGCTCGAGGGCTGCGGCGACCACCTCGCCGGTGCGGACCTCGTCGCCCGGCGTCGGCTTGATCTCCACGTTCAGCCGGTGGCCCAGGGCCAGGCAATGCGCCACGATGGCGTCCAGGCTGGGGGGCGGCTCGCCGGCCCAGGCCGGCGCCATCCAGCGGCCCGCATCCAGGCGCGACAGCGCGGCCCAGTCCTGGTCCGCGGCCCGCCCCTGGCCGCTGGTGGTGCGCTCCAGCGTGGCATCGTGCAGCAGGAAGGGCAGGCCGTCGCGGCTGAGCTTGACGTCGCACTCGTAGGCGCGGTAGCCGTGCGCAGCCCCCACGCGGAAGGCCGCCAGCGTGTTCTCCGGTGCGAGGGTGCCGCCGCCGCGGTGGGCGATCCAGCGGGGGCAGGGCCAGCGGGAGGAGGTCATGGTGTCGTCGTGGGGGCGTCGAGGCGGCGGCCGGTCTCGGCATCGAACCAGTGCAGGTCGCGGCCGGCCGCACGCAGTCGGCACGTGTCGCCGACGCGCGGCGGCACCCGGCCGGCATCCTGGCGGACGGTGAGCACGGCGTCGCCCAGGCGGCCGTGCACCAGCCGTTCGGCCCCGAGCATCTCGATCAGCTCGACCCGCAGCGGCCACTGCAGTTCCCCGGGGCCGATCGGCGCAGCGTCGGCATCGTCCAGACGGGCCTGTTCCGGCCGCAGGCCCAGCACCAGCGCGCCGTCGCGCGGGGCCGCCGCCGGCAGCGGCAGCGTCGCATCGCCACAGGCGAAGGCGGTGCCGCTGGCCCGCCCGGTCAGCAGGTTCATCGGCGGCGAGCCGATGAAGCCGGCCACGAAGGGCGTCGCCGGGCGCCGGTAGACCTCCTCCGGCGTGCCGATCTGCTCGATGCGGCCCGCGTTCATCACGATCATGCGGTGCGCCAGCGTCATCGCCTCGACCTGGTCGTGCGTCACGAACAGCGAGGTCACGCGCAGCTCGGCGTGCAGCTTCTGGATCTCCAGCCGGGTCTGCGCGCGCAGCTTGGCGTCCAGGTTGGACAGCGGCTCGTCGAACAGGAAGACCTGCGGTTGGCGCACGATCGCCCGGCCCATCGCCACCCGCTGCCGTTGCCCGCCCGACAGCTCGCGCGGGCGCCGCTGCAGCAGCGCGCCCAGCTCGAGGATGCGCGCCGCCTTGTCGACGCGCTGGCGGATCTCGGCGATCGGCAGCCCGGCGATGCGCAGGCCGTAGGCCATGTTGTCGAACACGCTCATGTGCGGGTAGAGCGCGTAGTTCTGGAACACCATCGCGATGTCGCGCTCGCTCGGCGCCATCTCGTTGACCACCCGGCCGCCGATCGCGATCTCGCCGCCGCTGATCTCCTCCAGCCCGGCCACCATGCGCAGCAGCGTCGACTTGCCGCAGCCCGAGGGGCCGACGATCACGAGGAACTCGCCATCGGCGATCTCCGCGTCCACGCCGTGGATCACCGGCGTCGCCTTGGCGCCGCGGCCGTAGCGCTTGCGCACCGCGCGCAGGGAAATGGCTGCCATCGTGTGTCCTTCGAGGCCTTCCGCGGGCCGCTCACTTCTCGGTGTCGACCAGGCCCTTGACGAACCACTTCTGCATCGCGATCACCACCAGCGCCGGCGGCAGCATCGCGAGCATCGCGGTGGCCATGATCAGGTTCCACTCGTTGGCCGCGTCGCCGCCGGAGATCATCCGCTTGATGCCGATCACGACCGGGTACATGTCCTCCTGGGTGGTCACCAGCAGCGGCCACAGGTACTGGTTCCAGCCGTAGATGAACTGGATCACGAACAGCGCGGCGATGCTGGTCGCCGACAGCGGCACCAGGATGTCCTTGAAGAAGCGCAGCGGGCCGGCGCCGTCGATGCGGGCCGCCTCGACGAGTTCGTCCGGCACGGTCAGGAAGAACTGCCGGAACAGGAAGGTCGCCGTCGCCGACGCGATCAGCGGCACGGTCAGGCCGGCGTAGCTGTCGATCAGCCCGAGGTCCGCCACCACCTTGTAGGTCGGCCCGATCCGCACCTCCACCGGCAGCATCAGCGTGATGAAGATGGCCCAGAAGAAGAGCATGCGGAAGCGGAAGCGGAAGTAGACGATCGCGAAGGCCGACAGCAGCGAGATCGCGATCTTCCCGACCGTGATCGTCAGCGCGGTGACCAGGCTGACGGTCATCATGCGGCCGACCGCCGCCTTCGAGCCCGAGCCGGTGCGGGTGCCCAGCAGCGCGGTGGTGTAGTTCTCGACCAGCTGGCTGCCCGGCCACAGCGGCATCGGCGCCTGCACGATGTCGGTGGTGGTGTGGGTCGACGCGACGAAGGTGAGCCAGACGGGGAAGGCGACCACCAGCACGCCGGCGATCAGCACCGCGTGCGACAGCAGGTCCAGCCAGCGGCGGCGCTCGACCATCAGTAGTTGACCTTGCGCTCGACGAAGCGGAACTGCACCACGGTCAGTGCGATGACGATCGCCATCAGCACCACCGACTGCGCGGCCGAGCCGCCCAGGTCCATCGCCTTGAAGCCGTCGTAGTAGGCCCGGTAGACCAGGATCGCGGTGTCCTTGCCGGGGCCGCCCTGGGTGGCCGCGTCGATGATCGCGAAGGTGTCGAAGAAGGCGTAGACGACGTTGATCACGAGCAGGAAGAAGGTGGTCGGCGACAGCAGCGGCAGCTGGATCGTGAGGAAGCGCCGCCAGGGCCCGGCGCCGTCGATCGCCGCGGCCTCGATCAGCGACTTCGGGATGCTCGCCAGCCCCGCCAGGAAGAACAGGAAGTTGTAGGAGATCTGCTTCCACACCGCGGCCATCACCACCAGGGCCATGGCCTGGCGGCCGTCGAGCAGGTGGTTCCAGTCGATGCCGAGGCGGCCGAGGCCGTAGGCGACCACGCCGATGCTGGGCGAGAACATGAACAGCCACAGCACGCCCGCGACCGCTGGCGCCACCGCGTAGGGCCAGATCAGCAGCGTCTTGTAGAGCGTGGCGCCGCGCACGACGCGGTCGGCGAACACCGCCAGCACCAGCGCCAGGCCGATGCCGATGCCGGCCACCAGCACCGAGAAGACCGCGGTGGTGCCGAAGGAGGCGAGGTAGGTCGGGTCGTTCCAGAGGTTGCGGAAGTTCTCCAGCCCGACCCACTGCACCGAGGTGCCGAAGGCGTCCTGCTGCTGCAGCGACTGCAGCAGCGCCTGCGAGGCCGGCCAGAAGAAGAAGACGCCGATGACCGCCACCTGGGGCGCGAGCAGCACCCAGGGCAGCCAGGCCGAGCGGAAGACGACGCGCTTCTCGGCAGCCAAGGCGTTGTCCGTCGGCCGGGGCGTCGCCTCAGGAGCGGTTGGCCTTCTCGAAGCGCTCGAGCAACTCGTTGCCGCGCTGCACCACCGCGTCCAGTGCCTCCTTGGCGGTCTTGCGGCCGCTCCAGACCTGCTCCAGCTCCTCGTCCTCGATCGCCCGGATCTGCACGTAGTTGCCCAGCCGGATGCCGCGCGACTTGTCGGTGGTCTTGCGGATCATCTGCGTCACCGCCACGTCGGTGCCGGGCCTCTCCTTGTAGAAGCCGGACTTCTCGGTCAGCTGGTACGCGGCGGTGGTGATCGGCAGGTAGCCGGTGCGCTTGTGGCTGGCCGACTGCACCTCGGGGCTGGAGAGGTAGTTGAAGAAGGCCGCGACGCCCTTGTACTCGGCCGGCTTCTTGCCCGAGAGCACCCACAGGCTGGCGCCGCCGATCACGGTGTTCTGCGGCGCGCCCGGCACGTCGGGGTAGAAGGGCAGGCTGGACAGGCCGTAGGCGAACTTGGCGTTCTTCGCCACGTTGCCGTAGAAGCCCGAGGAGGTCGTGATCATCGCGCACTCGCCGGAGACGAAGCTCGCCTCCGGCACGTTGCCGCGGCCCTTGTAGATGAACAGGCCCTGCTTGGCCATGTTGGCCAGGTTCTCGATGTGGCGCACGTGCAGCGGCGAGTTGATCTTCATCCGCGCGTCCAGCCCGTCCAGGCCGTTGCGGCGCGTGGCGAACTCGACGTTGTGCCAGGCGGAGAAGCTCTCCAGCTGCGTCCAGCCCTGCCAGGCGGTGGTGAAGGGGCACTTGTGGCCGGAGGCCTTCAGCTTGGCCGCCGCCAGCGCGACTTCGGGCCAGGTGGCGGGCGCCTTCTCGGTGTCCAGGCCGGCGGCCTTGAACGCGTCCTTGTTGAAATAGAAGACGGTGGTCGAGCTGTTGAACGGGAAGCTCAGCATCTGCCCGTTCGACGCGGTGTAGTAGCCGGCGACGGCCGGCACGTAGGCCGCCGGGTCGAACTTCAGGCCGGCGTCCTGCATGACCTTGCCGACCGGGATCACCGCGCCCTTGCTGGCCATCATCGTGGCGGTGCCGACCTCGAAGACCTGCAGGATGTGCGGCGCGTTGCCGGCGCGGAACGCGGCGATCGCGCCCGTCATCGACTCGTCGTAGCTGCCCTTGTAGGTCGGGACGATGCGGTAGTCCTTCTGGCTCGCGTTGAAATCCCGGGCCAGGTCGTTGACCCATTCGTTGTTGACGGCGGTCATCGAGTGCCACCACTGGATCTCGGTCTGCGCGGCGCAGGGCAGGGCGGTGGCGGCCACGGCGAGCGCGGCCAGGAGGCGGGGGGCGATGGACGGCATGGACTCTCCGGTTCGGCGGCCGGCGCGGCCGCACCCAAACAGGCCATGGTGCGCCGGCCCTGTGACAGCCGCGTTTATGGCGTGGATGCCGGGCCGCCGGCATCAGGGTAAGTCCGCCTGGAAGGGTCGTCGGCGGCGTGACAAGGCGGTTCGGAGGCGCCTGGGGTAACATCCGCGGCCAAGTGCTTTTGGGCCCGTGCGCCGAGCGCCGGGTCGGGCTTCGAATGAACGCACCCACGACCCTTCGCCAGCTGGCGTCGATCGCCGCCGGCGACGACGCGGGGCCGTCCGCGCCGCGTCTGCGCGAGATCCCCTACAACTACACCTCGTTCTCCGACCGCGAGATCGTGATCCGCCTGCTCGGGCCGCGCGCCTGGGAGGTGCTGAACCTGCTGCGCGGCGAGCGCCAGACCGGGCGCTCGGCGCGCATGCTGTACGAGGTGCTCGGCGACATCTGGGTCGTCCAGCGCAACCCCTACCTGCAGGACGACCTGCTCGACGACCCGCGCCGCCGCCGGCTGCTGATCGAGGCGCTGCACCACCGGCTGGCCGAGGTCGAGAAGCGGCGCACGCCGACCGACGGCAGCCCGCGCGATCCGGCGCGCGATGCCATCGTCGGCGAGCTGCTCGCCAGCGCCCGCGCCGCGGTGCAGGCCTTCGCCGACCGCTTCGACGAGGTGGCCGAGCTGCGCCGGCGCACGCTGCGGGTGCTCGGACGCATCACCGCGCGCGACAACATCAAGTTCGACGGCCTGTCGCGCGTGGCGCACGTCACCGACGCCACGGACTGGCGCGTCGAGCTGCCCTTCGTGGTGCTGACGCCGGACGGCGAGGCCGAGATGGCGGCGCTGGTGCGCGGCTGCGTCGAGCTCGGGCTGACGATCATCCCGCGCGGCGGCGGCACCGGCTACACCGGCGGCGCCGTGCCGCTGACCTGGAACAGCGCGGTCATCAACACCGAGAAGCTGGAGGCGATGTCCGAGGTCGAGTTCCGGCGGCTGCCGGGCGTCGACCGCGACGTGGCCACCGTCTGGACCGAGGCCGGCGTCGTGACCCAGCGCGTCGCGGATGCCGCCGAGCGGGCCGGCCACGTCTTCGCCGTCGACCCGACCTCGGCCGAGGCCTCCTGCATCGGCGGCAACATCGCGATGAACGCCGGCGGCAAGAAGGCCGTGCTCTGGGGCACCGCGCTGGACAACCTCGCCTCCTGGCGCATGGTGACCCCGCAGGCGACCTGGCTGGAGGTGGTCCGGTTGGACCACAACCTCGGCAAGATCCACGACGTCGAGGTCGCCCGCTTCGAGCTGAACCACTACGACGCCTCCGGCAAGACCCTGCAGCGCCGCGAGCTGCTGGAGATCCCCGGCACGGTGTTCCGCAAGGAGGGCCTGGGCAAGGACGTCACGGACAAGTTCCTCGCCGGCCTGCCGGGCATCCAGAAGGAAGGCTGCGACGGGCTGATCACGAGCGCCCGCTGGATCGTGCACCGCATGCCGGCGCACACCCGCACCGTCTGCCTGGAGTTCTTCGGCAATGCGCGCGATGCGGTGCCGAGCATCGTCGACATCAAGGACCACATGTTCGGCCTGGCGCGCGACGGCGGCGTCGAGATGCCGGATGGCCGGCGCGTGCCGGTGGTGCTGGCCGGCCTCGAGCACCTGGACGACCGCTACCTGAAGGCGGTCGGCTACGCGACCAAGAGCAAGCGTGGCGGCCTGCCGAAGATGGTGCTGGTCGGCGACATCGCGGGCGACGATGCCGACGCGGTGGCCCGCGTCACCAGCGAGGTGATCCGGCTGGCCAACGGCCGCGCCGGCGAGGGCTTCGTCGCGATCAGCCCGGAGGCGCGCAAGAAGTTCTGGCTCGACCGCAAGCGCACCGCGGCGATCAGCCGCCACACCAACGCCTTCAAGGTCAACGAGGACGTGGTGATCCCGCTGCCGCGGATGGGCGAGTACACCAACGGCATCGAGCGCATCAACATCGAGCTGAGCCTGCGCAACAAGCTCGCGCTGCTGGACGCGCTCGAGGCCTTCTTCCGCGGCGGCGAGCTGCCGCTGGGCCGCAGCGACGACGCCGGCGAGATCCCGTCGGCGGAGCTGCTGGAGGACCGCGTGCAGCAGGCGCTGGCGCTGCTGCGCGAGGTGCGTGCGCTGTGGCAGGGCTGGCTGCAGGGCCTGGACCAGCCGTGGCCCCCGCAGGACGACGGCAGCGCCCGCAGCGCCTTCGAGCAGCTGCAGGACCACAGCCTGCGCGCGTCGTGGAAGACGCAGGTGCGCGCGCCGCTGCAGCGCATCTTCTCCGGGGCCGCGCTGGCGCCGGTGGTGGACGCCTGCCAGGCGATCCACGCGCGGGTGCTGAAGGGGCGGGTCTGGGTCGCGCTGCACATGCACGCCGGTGACGGCAACGTGCACACCAACATCCCGGTCAACAGCGACGACTACGAGATGCTGCAGACCGCGCACGAGGCGGTGGCGCGCATCATGGCGCTGGCGCGCCGGCTGGACGGCGTGATCTCCGGCGAGCACGGCATCGGCATCACCAAGCTCGAGTTCCTCACCGACGCCGAGCTGGCGAACTTCGCCGACTACAAGCGCCGCGTCGATCCCGAAGGCCGCTTCAACCGGGGCAAGCTGCTGCGCGCCGCGGCCGGTGAAGGGCCCGCGCTGCACGCCGACCTGACGAACGCCTACACGCCGAGCTTCGGGCTGATGGGGCACGAGTCGCTGATCATGCAGCGCAGCGACATCGGCGCGATCAGCCACAGCATCAAGGACTGCCTGCGCTGCGGCAAGTGCAAGCCGGTCTGCGCCACGCACGTGCCGCGCGCGAACCTGCTGTACAGCCCGCGCAACAAGATCCTCGCCACCTCGCTGCTGGTGGAGGCCTTCCTCTACGAGGAGCAGACGCGCCGCGGCGTGTCGATCCGCCACTGGCAGGAGTTCGAGGACGTGGCCGACCACTGCACGGTCTGCCACAAGTGCCTGAGCCCCTGCCCGGTGAAGATCGACTTCGGCGACGTGTCGATGAACATGCGCAACCTGCTGCGCAAGATGGGGCAGAAGAGCCTGCGGCCGGGCAACCGGATGGCGATGATGTTCCTCAACGCCACCCACCCGCAGACGATCAAGCTGATGCGTGCCGGCATGGTGGAGGTCGGCTTCCGCGCCCAGCGGCTCGCGAACCGCCTGCTGCGCGCGCCGGCGCGCGCGCAGACGGCCGCGCCGCCGGCCACCGTCGGCACCGCGCCGATCAAGGCCCAGGTCATCCACTTCGTCAACAAGAAGATGCCCGGCGGCCTGCCGACCCGCACGGCGCGGGCGCTGCTCGACATCGAGGACAAGGCCTACGTGCCGATCATCCGCGACCCGAAGGCGACCACGGTCGATTCGGAGGCGGTGTTCTACTTCCCCGGCTGCGGCTCGGAGCGGCTGTTCAGCCAGGTGGGCCTGGCCACGCAGGCCATGCTCTGGCATGCGGGCGTCCAGACGGTGCTGCCGCCCGGCTACCTGTGCTGCGGCTACCCGCAGCGCGGCAGCGGCCAGTTCGACAAGGCCGAGAAGATCATCACCGACAACCGGGTGCTGTTCCACCGCGTGGCCAACACGCTGAACTACCTGGACATCAAGACGGTGGTGGTCAGCTGCGGCACCTGCTTCGACCAGCTGCAGGGCTACCAGTTCGACAAGATCTTCCCCGGCTGCCGCATCGTCGACATCCACGAGTTCCTGCTGGAAAAGGGCATCACGCTCGGCGCGGCCGGCGGCGCCTACCTCTACCACGATCCCTGCCACTCGCCGATGAAGCAGCAGGCGCCGATGGACACCGTGCGCTCGCTGGTGGGCGAGCGGGTGCTGGAGGCCAAGCGCTGCTGCGGCGAGTCCGGCACGCTCGGCGTGACCCGGCCCGACATCTCGACCCAGGTCCGCTTCCGCAAGGAGGAGGAGCTGCGCCGCGATGCCGCTGCGCTGCGCCGGCTCGACGGCGTTGCGCCGCAGGCGCCGGTCAAGGTGCTCACCTCCTGCCCGAGCTGCCTGCAGGGCCTGTCGCGCTACGGCGACGACCTGGACCACGGCCTGCTCGAGGCCGACTACATCGTCGTGGAGATGGCGCGGCGCCTGCTCGGCGAGTCCTGGATGCCCGACTACGTGGCGCGGGCCAACGCCGGCGGCATCGAGCGCGTACTCGTCTGAGCCACGCGGCGCGGCGCGCCGGCTGCGCCGTCCCGCGCCGGCTCGGCCTTTCACACTCTCAGGGCTCGCGCAGGAAGCGCAGGCCCGGCGCGCGCCCGTCGGCCTGCAGCCGCAGGCCGCGCGGCGGCAGCTCCTCGAACACCACGCCGAGCTGCCGGTCGCGGGCGAAGAAGCGCATCGGCGTCTGCGGCACCAGCTCCAGCCCGGCGCCCGAAGGCTCGCGCACCCACAGCCGCCGGCCCTGCAGCAGCAGTTCGAGGCGCTCGCCGCGCGCCGTGCGGTAGCGGCCGACGTACGGCCGCAGCTGTTCCGGCGGCAGGTAGAGCACGCCGAAGTCCGCGGGGCCGATCGACGGGTCGAGGCCCGCCAGCGCCAGCTCGCGGGTCTCGGCGAAGCTGTTGGCCACCACCGCGACGCCGCGCCGGCGCTCCGGCTCCAGCCACACCGAACTGGAGAAGCCGCCGGTCGCGCCGTCCTGGTTGTGGAGCCGGCGCGTCGCGCCCGGGCCCGGCAGCATCGCCTGTTCCCACGCGAGGCCGAAGGGGTGGAGCGGCGTCTCGCCGGGCACGGAGGTCTGCAGGCACAGCGCAAAGGCCGGGCCCAGCGGGTGCGGGAACAGACCGAGCGCGGCCTCCATGAAGCGCGCCACCGGGGCGATCGGGCCGACCAGGCCGACGGCGCCGGCCAGCGCGTCGAACTCCCAGCGCGGCACGGCGCGGCCGTCGGCGTCGTGGCCCACGGCGTCGCTGCGCCCCGCCTGCATCGACTGGCGCAGCGCGTCCAGCACCCGCGCCGGATCGTCGCCGGCGTAGCCGGGCCGGCGCAGCTGCAGCCCCTCCAGACCGAGCGGCGCGAACACGCGCTGCGCGAGCAGCGCGTCGAGGCTGCGGCCGCCGTCGCGCCGCGCGAGCACCAGCGACAGCAGGCCGTAGCCGAGGTTGGAGTACTCGAAGCGCGTGTCGCGCGGCACCGTGGGCACCCACTGGCGCACGAAGTCCCACAGGCGGGCGGGCGAGTAGCCCGAGTAGGGCGCGGCCAGCTCGCGCGGCAGCAGGTTGGCCGGCATCCGAGGCAGGCCGGAGCGGTGCGTCGCGAGGTCGATCAGGCGCAGCGGCGCCCCGGTGCTGTCGCGCAGCCGCAGGCCGTCGGGCAGGCCGTCTTCGGCCGGGTCCTCGAGGCGCCAGCGGCCAGCCAGCACGCCGTCGGCCAGCGCCAGCGCCACGAAGGGCTTGGTCAGCGAGCCGAGCTCGAGCACGGTGTCCTCCTCCATCGGCGAGCGCTCGGCCGCGCGCCGCCAGCCCAGGCGGTGCACGCGGCGGCCCCAGGGGCCGACCTGCACCGCGACCACGCCGACCAGGTCGCGGCCGATGCGCTCGCGCAGCCGGCGCTCGAAGGCCGCGAACTCGGCCACCGGCGGGCTGCCGGCAGGCGCCGTCGGCGATGCCATCGACGGCAGCGTGGCTGCGGTCGGTGGCGTCGTGGGCGATGGAATCGATGGGACGGCGGGCGGCGGGGCGTCGGGGTCGGCAGCGCGGGCCGAGGATGCCAGCAGCAGCGGCGCGGCGGCCAGCCGCTGCAGCCAGTGGCGGCGGTCGGGCCGCGGCGGGCGGGGTGCCGCCGCCCCGGCGGCCGGTGACGGACCGGCCGGGGCCGCGGACAGGCGGCGCAGCGGCCGGTTCGGGAAGCGGGACAGGGGCAGGAGGGGCATGGGAGCGGCGCGGGGCGGGCCCCGCGGCGTCGCGAGCGAGCCGCCGGCAGGCCCGGGCCGGGCCGCGATAATCGCACGATGAGCGCGCACGATCCCGCCTGCCCCCTGTGCCGCGAGCCCGGCGGCCTGCCCGTCTGGCAGGACGCCGACTGGCGCGTGATCCGCGCCGACGAGCCGGCCTTCCCCGGCTTCTACCGCGTGGTCCTGCAGCGCCATGTCGCGGAGTGGTCGGACCTCGACACGGCGGCCCGGCAGCGCGGCATGGCGCTGGTGGTCGCGGTCGAGCGCGTGCTGCGCGAGAAGCTGCAGCCGGCCAAGATCAACCTCGCGGCGCTCGGCAACCTGGTGCCGCACCTGCACTGGCACGTGGTGCCGCGCTTTGCCGACGACAGCCACTTCCCGCAGCCGATCTGGGGCAGCGCGCAGCGCCCGCCGGACGCCGCGGCACTGGCCCGGCGTGCGGCGCTGCTGCCGGCGCTCGACCGCGCCGTCGCGCAGGCGCTCGACGCCGCCTGAATCCCCGCGCCGCGGGCCCCGCCATTCGTTGCGCGGGCGCGGCGGCGCGGCAGGGCTTGGCTACACTCGCGGCGTCCTGCCGAGCCCCTGCAAGCGAGAACCATGGCCGACGCGCCGCTGCCCACCGCCCTGACCGTGCACCAGCACTCCCGCGTGCTCGAGATCGGCTACGCGGACGGGCAGACCTTCCGGATTCCCTTCGAACTGCTGCGCGTGTACTCGCCATCGGCCGAGGTGCAGGGCCACGGGCCCGGCCAGGAGGTGCTGCAGACGGGCAAGCGCCACGTCGAGGTGCTGGCGCTGGAGCCGGTCGGCCACTATGCCGTGCAGCCGCATTTCTCCGACGGCCACCGCAGCGGCATCTTCACCTGGACCTATCTGTACGACCTCGGTCGCCGCCAGGACGCGCTGTGGCGCGACTACGAGGACCGCCTGGCCGCCGCCGGCGTGGACCGCGACGCCCCGATGGCCGAGGGCGGCGGCCCGTCCTGCGGCCACCACCACTGACAGCGGGCGCGTTGCCGTTCCCGCGCCAAGGTCCCCCGATCCCATGAGCGACACCCATTTCGGCTTCGAGACCGTCGACGAGCAGGTCAAGGCGCGACGCGTGCGCGGTGTGTTCGACTCGGTCGCGTCGAAGTACGACGTGATGAACGACCTGATGTCGATGGGCCTGCACCGCGCGTGGAAGGCCTACACCGTCGCGGTGGCCGACCTGCGCGAGGGCGACCGCGTGCTCGACCTGGCGGGTGGCACCGGCGACCTGGCCCGCGCGTTCGCGAAGAAGGTCGGCCCGCGCGGGCTGGTGGTGCACACCGACATCAACGAGGCGATGCTGCGCCAGGGGCGCGCCCGGCTCGAGGACGAGGGCACGATGCTGCCGACGACGCTGTGCGACGCCGAGCAGCTGCCCTTCCGCAGCCAGTCCTTCCGCGTCGTCACGGTCGCCTTCGGCCTGCGCAACATGACGCACAAGGACCGTGCGCTGGCCGAGATGAACCGGGTGCTGGTGCCCGGCGGCCGGCTGCTGGTGCTGGAGTTCTCGAAGGTGGCGCCGCCGCTGGAGAAGGCCTACGACTGGTATTCCTTCAAGGTGCTGCCGCAGCTGGGCAAGCTGGTGGCGGGCGACGCCGACAGCTACCGCTACCTGGCCGAGTCCATCCGCATGCACCCGGGGCCCGCGGAGCTGAAGGCGATGATGAAGCGTGCCGGTTTCGGCCACGTCGACGTGCATCCGCTGACGGCCGGGGTGGTCGCGCTGCACGTGGGCATCAAATGCTGATGCCCGGCCTGCTGGTGCTCGGCCGGCAGGCCGTCAGCTGGATGGGGCGCGGCGGCGCGCTGCGCCGCCTCGGCCGGCGCCGCCCGGCCCGCGCCGCGGTGCCGGCCGGGCTGGACGTGGCCCACCTGCTGGCCGCCGCCCGCGAGCAGTTCCTGCGCCTGCAGGCGGCCTGGGACGCCGGCGACATGGACACCCTGGGTGCGCTGACCACCCCGCAGATGCTCGAAGACCTGCGCGCCGGCCGCGCCGGTGCCGAAGGGCCGGTGGGCCGCACCGACGTGCTCAGCCTGCAGGCGCGCCTGCTCGGCTTCGACGCCGTCGACCAGGGCTGGCTCGCCGCGATCGAGTTCTCCGGCCTGCTGCGTGAATCGCCCGACGCGCCCGCGCCCGTCGCCTTCCGCGAACTCTGGCTGCTGCTGCGCGAACACCCCGCCGACCCCACCGCCCCCGCCTGGCGCCTCGCCCGCCAGCAGGCGCTGTTCTGAGCCAGCGCACGCGCGTCAGCGCGTAGCGGGGGAGCCCTCCAGCCGGCGCAGCCCGGCGCCGATCAAGCGCACGCCGAGGATCCGGCCCCGCCGGTCCAAAGGCGTGGCCCCCTGAGGGGGCGCGCGTCAGCGCGTAGGGGGAGCCCTCCAGCCGGCGCAGCCCGGCGCCCACCAAGCGCACGCCGAGGATCCGGCTCCGCCGGTCCGATGGCGTGGCCCCCTGAGGGGGCGCGCGTCAGCGCGTAGGGGGGGAGCCTGTCAGCGGGGAGCCTACCCCCGTCCGTAGGTGTCCTCGAAGCGGACGATGTCGTCCTCGCCGAGGTAGCTGCCCGACTGGACCTCGATGATCTCCAGCGGCATCTTCCCCGGGTTCGCCAGCCGGTGCACCTGCCCGAGCGGGATGTAGGTGCTCTGGTTCTCGGTCAGCGTCAGCACCTGGTCGCCGTTGGTGACCTCCGCCGTGCCGCTGACGACGATCCAGTGCTCGGCGCGGTGGTGGTGCTTCTGCAGGCTGAGCGACGCGCCCGGCTTGACCAGGATGCGCTTGACCTGGAAGCGCGGCCCGGCGTCGATGCTGTCGTACCAGCCCCAGGGGCGGTGCACCTTGCGGTGCAGGGTGTGCTCGCCGCGGCTGCGCTGCTGCAGCTCGCCGACGATGTGCTTGACGTCCTGGCTGCGGCTGCGGTCGGCCACGAGCACGGCGTCCGAGGTTTCCACGACGACCACGTTGTCCAGCCCGACCGCGCCGACCAGGCGGCTGGTGGCATGCACCAGCGTGTCGCTGCAGTCGCGCATCAGCGCGTCGCCGACCGTGGCATTGCCCGCGCCGTCCTTGTCGCTGACCTGCCACACCGCGTCCCACGCGCCCAGGTCGGACCAGCCGGCCTGCAGCGGCACCATGCGGATCTCGACGTCGGCGCGGCCGGGGCATTTCTCGAGCACCGCGTAGTCCACCGACTCGGCGGGGATCTGCGCGAACTCGGCCTTGCCGGGGCGCACGAAGCTGGCATCCGCGCTGCGCGCGGCCCAGGCGGCCTGGGTGGCGGCCGCGATGTCCGGGCGGAACTGCTGCAGCGCGCGCAGCCACACCGAGGCGCGCACGACGAACATGCCGCTGTTCCAGAAATAGCTGCCGGCGGCCAGGTAGCGCTCGGCGGTGGCCCGGTCCGGCTTCTCGACGAACTGCAGCACCTTGTGCGCGGCCTCGCCGGTGTCGTCGGCGCGGATGTAGCCGAAGCCGGTCTCCGGACGGTCCGGCCGGATGCCGAGGATCACGAAGGCACCGCCGGCGGCGGCCCGCACCGCCTGGCGCACGGCCTCGGTGAACGCGGCCTCGTCGGTCACCGTCTGGTCGGCCGGCGTCACCACGAGCACCGGATCGGCGCCCTGCTCGCCGGCCTGCAGCGCCGCCAGCGTCATCGCCGGCGCGGTGTTGCGTCCGCTGGGCTCGAGCAGCACCTTGGCCGCGGTCTGGCCGCCGGCCACCTCGCGCAGCTGGTCCAGCACCAGGAAGCGGTGCTCCTCGTTGCCGACGACGGTCGGCGCCGTCACCGTCAGGTCCTCGCAGGCGAGGTCGGCGAGGCGCCCGGCCGCCTGCTGGAACAGGCTGCGGTTGCCCTGCAGCACGAGGAACTGCTTCGGGTACATCGCGCGCGACAGCGGCCACAGCCGGGTGCCGCTGCCGCCGGCGATGATCACGGGCTGGACGAGGATCGGGTTCGAGGTGCTCATCGGGGCGGGTCCGTACAGGCTGGAAGAGGGCGTTGAAAACGCAGTAGGAGCAGGGATCGGTGTGGCGGTCGCGAACGGTGGCGCGTCAGGCCGCGGCCTCGTCGTAGCCGCCCGGGTTGTCGCGCTGCCAGCGCCAGGCGTCCTCGCACATGGCGGCCAGGTCGCGCCGGGCCTGCCAGCCCAGCAAGTCGCGCGCCCGCGCCGGGTCGGCGTAGCAGGCGTCGATGTCGCCGGGGCGCCGGTCGACCAGGTCGTAGGGCACCGGCCGGCCGCTGGCGCGCTCGAAGGCACGCACCAGGTCCAGCACCGAGTAGCCGGTGCCGGTGCCGAGGTTGACGGTGAAGCCGCCCGGCTGCGCCAGCAGGCGCCGCAGCGCCGCCACGTGGCCCTCGGCCAGGTCGACGACGTGGATGTAGTCGCGCACGCCGGTGCCGTCGTGCGTCGCGTAGTCGCTGCCGAAGACCTGCAGGCGCGCGCGCTTGCCCACCGCGACCTGGGTCACGTAGGGCATCAGGTTGTTCGGGATGCCGCGCGGGTCCTCGCCGATGCGGCCGCTGGGGTGGGCGCCGACGGGGTTGAAGTAGCGCAGCAGCCCGATGCGCCAGGCCGGGTCGGCCTGTGCCAGGTCGCGCAGCACGTCCTCGGACATGCGCTTGGTGGCGCCGTAGGGGTTGGTGGTGCCCAGCGGGGCGTCCTCGGCGATCGGCAGCCGCTCGGGCCGCCCGTAGACGGTCGCGCTGGAGCTGAAGACCAGGGTCCGGGCCTCGTGCGCGGCGAGCGCGCGGCACAGCGAGAACAGCCCGCCGAGGTTGTTCTCGTAATAGTCCAGCGGCCGCTGCACGCTCTCGCCGACGGCCTTGTGCGCGGCGAAGTGCACCGCGGCGCGCACGCCATGGCGGGCCAGCAGCGCCTGCAGCGCGGGCGTGTCGCGCACGTCGCCTTCCTCGAACACGGGGCGGGTGCCGGCCAGCGCGGCCAGCCGGTCCAGCACGCGTGGCGAGCTGTTCGCGAAATTGTCGAGGCCGACCACCGGGAAGCCGGCCGCGAGCAATGCCAGCCAGGTGTGGGAGCCGATGTAGCCGGTGGCGCCGGTGAGCAGGATGGTCGGGAGGGTCAAGGCGGTCTCGTCGAGCGGCGCCGGCGGTGCCCCGGGGAGGTGCGGCAGGCGGGCAGGCCCGGATTGTGCACCGGGGGCCTGCCGCAACCGCCCCGGCGCGCGCGGGGCCTCGTCCTGGCGGGGGACGCCGGCCGGCGCCGATGCGAGAATCCGCGCATGCTGGAATCTCTCCGGGCGCTGGCCGCGCCGGCCGTCCTGCAGCGGCTCACGCTGCTGATCAACCACGTGCTGGCGTCGGAGACGGCCGCCACCCACCGCCTGCGCGGCCACGCCGGCCGCCGCCTCGCGGTGCGGCTGGGCGACTGGCCGGAACTGCTGCCCGATCCGCCACCGCTGGTGTTCGCGATCACGCCGGCCGGCCTGCTGGACTGGCTGGGCGCCGAGCCCGACGCGGTCACCGCGCCGGCCGACCTGCAGGTGCGCATCGACGCGCGCAACCCGGCGCTGGCGCTGCTGCAGGGCCTGGGCGGCCAGCGGCCGCGCATCGAGGTCTCGGGCGACGCCGCGCTGGCGGCCGACGTGAGCTGGCTGTTCGAGAACCTGCGCTGGGACCTGGAGGACGACCTCGCGCGCGTCGTCGGCGACGTGCCGGCGCGCGAGATCGCCCGGGTCGCCGGCTGGATCGGCGCCGCGCTGCGCGAGGCCGCGACGCGCCTGGCCCGCTGGACCGGCGGGTCCGACCCGGCCGGGCCGCCGCCGCGATGAGGCACCTCGCGCGCCTCGTCTTCATCGTCCTCACGGTCTTCCGCCACGGGCTGGACGAGCTGGCGCTGTCCAACCTGCGGCAGCCGTGGGTGCGCACGCTGGTGCGCGTCATCACGGTCGGCCGCCGGCTCGAGCGGCCGCGCGGCGAGCGCCTGCGGCTGGCGATGGAGGGCCTGGGGCCGATCTTCGTCAAGTTCGGCCAGGTGCTGTCGACGCGGCGCGACCTGATCCCCACCGACATCGCCGACGAACTGGCCCGCCTGCAGGACAAGGTGCCGCCGTTCGCGCCCGAGGTCTCGCGCGCGCTGATCGAGAAGGCCTTCGGCCGCCGCATCGAGGAGGTGTTCGCGCACTTCGAGGACACGCCGGTGGCCAGCGCCTCGATCGCCCAGGTGCATTTCGCGACGCTGCAGGACGGCCGCGAGGTCGCCGTCAAGGTGCTGCGCCCCGGCATGCTGGCGGTGATCGACGACGACCTGGCGCTGATGCGCACGCTGGCGCGCTGGGTCGAGCGGCTGTCGGCCGACGGCAAGCGCCTGCGCCCGCGCGAGGTGGTGGCCGAGTTCGACGGCTACCTGCACGACGAGCTGGACCTGGTGCGCGAGGCTGCCAACGCGGCCCAGCTGCGCCGCAACATGGCCTCGCTCGGCCTGGTGCTGGTGCCGGAGATGCACTGGGAGTACTGCACCTCCAGCGTGATCGTGATGGAGCGCATGCACGGCGTGCCGATCAGCCGCATCGACGAGCTGCGCGCCGCCGGCGTCGACATCCCGCGGCTCGCGCGCGACGGCGTGACCATCTTCTTCACGCAGGTGTTCCGCGACGGCTTCTTCCACGCCGACATGCACCCCGGCAACATCCAGGTCAGCCTGGCGCCGGAATCCTTCGGCCGCTACATCGCGCTGGACTTCGGCATCGTCGGCACGCTCACCGAGGTCGACAAGGACTACCTCGCGCAGAACTTCATCGCCTTCTTCCGCCGCGACTACAAGCGCGTCGCCGAACTGCACGTGGAAAGCGGCTGGGTGCCGCCGGAGACGCGCATCGAGGCGCTGGAGGGCGCGATCCGCGCCGTCTGCGAGCCGCAGTTCGACCGCCCGCTGAAGGACATCTCGCTCGGCCAGGTGCTGCTGCGCCTGTTCCAGACCTCGCGCCGCTTCAACGTCGAGATCCAGCCGCAGCTGGTGCTGCTGCAGAAGACGCTGCTGAACATCGAGGGCCTGGGCCGCCAGCTCGACCCCGAGCTGGACCTGTGGGTCACCGCCAAGCCCTTCCTCGAGCGCTGGATGAACGACCAGGTCGGCTGGAGCGGCCTGGTCGAGCACCTGTCGAAGGAGGCGCCCCGCTACGTGCAGATCCTGCCCGAGCTGCCGCGGCTGCTGCACCAGGCGCTGAAGCGCCAGGCGGCGCCCGCGACCGACCCGCGCCTCGTCGAGGCCCTGCTGCAGGAGCGGCGCCGCCGCGACCGCGGCTGGCGCCGGCTCGGCCCCTGGGTCGGCTTCGTCGCCGGCGGCGCGGTGGTCTATGCGGCGATGAGCTGGCTGCAACGCGGCGGCTGAATCTACAATCGAGGGTTTTGGACAAATTCCGAGCCCTGGACCTGCCATGCCCATCTACGCCTACCGCTGCGGCACCTGCGGGCACGCGAAAGACGTGCTGCAGAAGATCAGCGACCCACTCCTCACCACCTGCCCCGCCTGCGGCGCCGAGACCTTCACCAAGCAGGTGACGGCCGCCGGCTTCCAGCTGAAGGGCTCGGGCTGGTACGTGACCGACTTCCGTGACGGCGGCAAGGCCAAGCCGGCCGGCGACGCAGCGGCGGCCGCTCCCGCCGAGGGCGGCGACAAGCCGGCCGCCGCCGACAAGCCCGCGGCCGACAAGCCCGCGGCTGCCGCCCCGGCCGCTCCGGCCCCGGCGGCCGCGCCGGCGCCTGCCCCTGCGGCGGCCCCGGCACCGGCCGGCGGCGGCAGCTGAGGTCGCGCGCGGCCGCGACCCGATCGGACCCTGACGTGAAGAAATACCTGATCGCCGGCCTGCTGGTCTGGCTGCCGCTGGCGGTCACGATCTGGGTCCTGCATGCCGCGCTCGGGCTGCTCGACGGGCTGTTCGCCTTCCTGCTGAGCGCGTCTCAGACGGTGCTGCCGGCCGCGTGGTCCGAGCACCTGGAGGCGCTGAAGCAGATCCCCGGCCTCGGCGTGCTGGTGATGCTGCTGGGGCTGCTGCTGACCGGCGTCTTCGCGGCCAACATCGCCGGCCAGTGGGCGCTGCGGCAGGGCTCGCGCCTGCTCAACAAGATCCCGATCGTCAAGTCGATCTACAGCTCGGTCAAGCAGGTCTCGGACACGCTGTTCTCCAGCAGCGGCAACGCCTTCCGCGAGGCGGTGCTGGTTCAGTACCCGCGTGCCGGCTGCTGGACCATCGCCTTCGTCACCGGCCGCCCCGGCGGCGAGGCGGCGCAGCACCTGCGCGAGGACTACCTCAGCCTGTACGTGCCGACCACGCCGAACCCGACCTCGGGCTTCTTCCTGATGGTGCCGCGGGCCGACGTCATCGAGCTGGCGATGAGCGTCGACGAGGCGCTGAAGTACATCATCTCGATGGGCGTGGTCGCACCGCCGGCGCCCGCGGTGGCGCCGCTGGCGGCCCCCCAGCCGGCCCGAAATTGACGCGGCCGGGCGCCCGGCCAGCGCCCGGTCGTCAGGGCTCGAGACACAGCCCGCCCATGCCGCACCGCCTGTTCCGGCGCGCGCCGCCGTCGTTCCGACCGCCGCGCCGCCGTTCCGCGTCAGACCCCGGAGACCTTGCATGAGAACCACCTACTGCGGCCTCGTCAGCGAGACCCTGCTCGACCAGACCGTCACCCTGATGGGCTGGGCCCACCGCCGCCGCGACCACGGCGGCGTCATCTTCATCGACCTGCGCGACCGCGAGGGCCTGGTCCAGGTCGTCTGCGACCCGGACCGCCCGGAGATGTTCGCGATCGCGGAATCCGTGCGCAACGAGTTCTGCCTGAAGGTCGTCGGGCGCGTGCGCATCCGTCCCGCCGGCACCGAGAACGCCGGCCTGACCAGCGGCAAGGTCGAGGTGCTGTGCCACTCGCTCGAGGTGCTGAACCCCAGCGTCACGCCGCCGTTCCAGCTCGACGACGACAACCTCAGCGAGACCACGCGGCTGACACACCGCGTGCTGGACCTGCGCCGCCCGGCGATGCAGAAGAACCTCATGCTGCGCTACCGCGTCGCGATGGAGGTGCGCAAGTTCCTGGATGCGCAGGGCTTCATCGACATCGAGACGCCGATGCTCACCAAGAGCACGCCGGAGGGCGCGCGCGACTACCTGGTGCCCAGCCGCGTCAACGAGGGCATGTTCTTCGCGCTGCCGCAGAGCCCGCAGCTGTTCAAGCAGCTGCTGATGGTGGCCGGCTTCGACCGCTACTACCAGATCACCAAGTGCTTCCGCGACGAGGACCTGCGCGCCGACCGCCAGCCCGAGTTCACGCAGATCGACATCGAGACCTCCTTCCTCACCGAGGAGGAGATCCGCGCGATGTTCGAGGGCATGATCCGCCACGTCTTCAAGACCACGATCGGCGTCGAGCTGGGCGACTACCCGGTGATGAAGTACGCCGAGGCGATGCACCGCTACGGCTCGGACAAGCCCGACCTGCGCGTCAAGCTCGAGTTCACCGAGCTGACCGACGTGATGGCCGACGTCGACTTCAAGGTCTTCTCGACGCCTGCCACCACGAAGGGCGGCCGGGTCGCGGCGCTGCGCGTGCCCGGCGGCGGCGAGATGAGCCGAGGCGAGATCGACGGCTACACCGAGTTCGTGAAGATCTACGGCGCCAAGGGCCTGGCCTGGATCAAGGTGAACGATCTGGCGAAGGGCCGCGACGGCCTGCAGAGCCCGATCGTCAAGAACCTGCACGACAAGGCGCTGGCCGAGGTGCTGGGGCGCACCGGGGCGCAGAGCGGCGACCTGATCTTCTTCGGCGCCGACAAGGAGAAGGTCGTCAACGACGCGCTCGGCGCGCTGCGGCTGAAGGTCGGCCATAGCGACTTCGGCAAGTCGCACGGCCTGTTCGACGACGTCTGGGCGCCGCTGTGGGTGGTCGACTTCCCGATGTTCGAGCACGACGAGGAGGCGCAGCGCTGGGTCGCGGTGCACCACCCCTTCACCGCGCCGAAGGACGGTCACGAGGACCTGATGGACACCGACCCGGGCGCCTGCGTCGCGAAGGCCTACGACATGGTGCTGAACGGCTGGGAGCTGGGCGGCGGCTCGGTGCGGATCCACCGGGCCGAGGTGCAGAGCAAGGTCTTCTCGGCGCTGAAGATCGGGCCCGAGGAGGCGCAGGCCAAGTTCGGCTTCCTGCTGGATGCGCTGCAGTACGGCGCGCCGCCGCACGGCGGCCTCGCCTTCGGCCTCGACCGCATCGTGACGATGATGGCGCGCGCGGACAGCATCCGCGACGTGATCGCCTTCCCGAAGACCCAGCGCGCCCAGGACCTGCTGACCCACGCGCCGAGCCCGGTCGACGAGAAGCAGCTGCGCGAGCTGCACATCCGGCTGCGGACGTGAGCCCCTTCGCGTGCGCCGTCGACGCGCCCCGCCGGGGGCGCGCTCGCCGCGGGCCGGCATCGTCGGCGCCGCGGCGGCCCGGGCCGGTCGTCGCCGGCCTGTCCGCGGCCGTCGTCGCGCTCGGTCTGGCGGGCTGCGGGAAGCAGGGGACGGCGCTGGGCGAGGGCGGATCCGTGGTCGGCGGTTCGGCAGGGCCCGCCGGGGCCCAGGCCGCGGCGCGCGAGCTGGTGCGCTGCGAGGCCCCCGTCGCCACGCTGGCGCTGGCGGAGAACCCGAACGGCTACAGCGTCGTCTCGGGCGCGATGCTGCCGCCGACCCCGGTGCCGCTGGTGCGGCTGATGGCCCAGCAGAGCGGCTGCTTCCGCGTCGTCGACCGCGCGGCCGGCCTGCGCGGCACGATCCAGGAGCAGGAGCTCAAGGAGGCCGGCATCACCCGGCGCGAGGGCCACACCGTGGCCAAGGGCAAGGGCTACGAGGCCCAGTTCACGCTGACGCCCAGCCTCAACTTCAGCGAGCAGAACGCCGGCCGCGAGATCGGCGGCCTGCTCGGCCAGATCCCCTTCCTGAGCACCCTGGTCGGCCTGGCGCAGAACGTCAAGCTGAAGGAGGCGCAGGTGACCCTGCTGCTGACCGACAACGAGACCACCGAGCAGCTGGCCGCCGCCACCGGCTCGGTGCAGGTGACCGACCTCGGCATGGGCGGCCTGGTGCTCGGGCGCCTGGGCGGGGCGGCCGGCGCCGGCTGGTCGAACAGCAACGAGGGCAAGGTGGTGGCCGCCGCCTTTCTCGACGCGCACAACCGCCTCGTGACCCAGGTGCGGCAGCTGCAGGCGAAGGCGCTGCCGCCGCCGGTGGCGACACGCGCTTCCGGCCCCGGTTGAGCCGCGGCGCGGCCGGGGCAGATCTCCGCGTCCCCGCCCGGTCTTGCCTGCTGGCTAAACTGCCGGGCCGCCCGCTGCACGGCCCGTCGTGCGCGGGGCAGGCTGCCGACCCCGAGCCATGACCGAAGCCGCCGACGGCCCGCGCCGTCCGTTCAAGATCCCGGAAAGCGTGCTGGTGGTGATCCACACCCCGGCACGGCGCGTGCTGCTGCTCGAGCGGGCCGACCAGCCCGGCTTCTGGCAGAGCGTGACCGGTTCGAAGGATGCGCCGGACGAGGCGCTGGCGCTGACGGCGCGGCGCGAGGTCGCCGAGGAGACCGGCCTCGTGGTCGGCACGCCGGAGCTGCCGGCTGCGGCGCTGCGCGACTGGGGGCTGCGCAACGTCTACGAGATCTACCCGGTCTGGCGCCACCGCTACGCGCCGGGGGTCACGCACAACACCGAGCATGTCTTCGGCCTGTGCCTGCCGCAGGAGCGGCCGGTCACGCTGGCGCCGCGCGAGCACCTGCGCCAGGCCTGGCTGCCGTGGGAGGAAGCGGCCGACCGCTGCTTCTCGCCATCGAACGCCGAGGCCATCCTGCAGCTGCCGCGTTTCCTCTGAAGAAGCTGTGAACGA
>NZ_BBYR01000018.1 GCF_001293525.1 Pseudideonella sakaiensis
GGCTCCGGCTCCGGCTCCGGCGCCCACTGCCGCGGGCGCGACGCCCCCAGCGCGCGCCGCCAGCGCCCCGGGGAACCGGCCGGCCGCCGCGCCGGCCACGTTGCAGCGGGTGGACATCACCGGCCGCAGCGCCGCCGACAACGACACCCTGCAGCGCCGCCAGTCGACCGCGGCCCGCATCGTGATCGGCCGCGAGGAGATCGAGCGCTTCGGCGACAGCAACGTCGGCGACGTGCTGAAGCGCCTGCCCGGCGTCACGGTCGGCGGCGCGCCAGGCCGCGGCGGCGGCGGGCCGCGCATGCGCGGCCTGGGCAGCGGCTACACCCAGCTGCTGATCAACGGCGAGCCGATCCCGGCCGGCTTCTCGCTGGAGTCTCTGACGCCAGACCAGGTCGAGCGCATCGAGGTGCTGCGCGCGCCGACCGCGGAGTACGGCACGCGCGCGATCGCCGGCACCATCAACATCGTGCTGCGCGAGGCGCTGCAGCGGCGGCTGAACGACCTGCGGCTGTCGACCAGCGTGGAGCATGGCCGGGCCTCGCCGAACCTCTCGTGGACGCGCAACGACCGCCTCGCCGGCCCGCCGGGCAGCGCCTACAACCTGTCGCTGTCGGCCTTCCGGCGCCATACCACCGAGACGCTGGAAACCATCACGACGCAGGACCGGCTGGCCGACGACGCGCCGCTGCTGCGCCAGCGCGAGACCGGCCAGGGCGTGAGCCACCGCGAGGGCCTGAACCTGACCGGCCGCCTGCAGTGGCGGCTCGGCCCGGCCGACAGCCTGACGCTGCAGCCGGTGCTGTTCACCACGCGCGGCGGCAACCGCGAGCAGTCGGCCCTGGTGCAGACGCTCGGCGCCTCGCCGCCCGCCTACGCCAGCTCGGACACGCAGGGCGACAGCCGCTTCAGCGTCGCGCGCGCGAGCCTGCAGTGGCAACAGCGGCTGGGCGAGGACACGCGCCTGGACCTGCGGATCGGCGGCGGCGGCTTCGATGCGCAGAGCCACGTCCGGCGCCGCGAACGCGATGCGGCCGGCGCGCTGCTGCGCACGCGCGACGACGACAGCGACACCCGCGAGCGCAGCCTGAACTCGATCGGCAAGCTCTCGCACGAACTGGCGAGCGAACACCGCCTGGTCGGTGGCTGGGACCTGGAGGCGATCCGGCGCGAGGAGCAGCGCCTGACGCGGCTGGACGGCCAGTCCCTGCTCGGCGGCACCGGCGATGCGGTGGACGCGCGCACCCGGCGGCTCGCGCTGTACCTGCAGGACGAGTGGAACCCGAGCCGACAGTGGTCCGCCTACGCCGGCCTGCGCTGGGAGCGCATCGACACCCGCAGCGACGATCCGCTGGCGCCGGTCGACCGCGCCAGTGCGGTCTGGACGCCGCTGCTGCAGGCGGTGTGGAAGCCGCACGAGAAGAGCCGCGACCAGGTGCGACTGGCGCTGACGCGCAGCTACAAGGCGCCCGCGCTGCGCAACCTGATCGCGCGGCCGCAGGTGTCCAGCCGCGCGCCTGCGCCAGGGCCGAACACGCCGACCACCTCGGACTTCGTCGGCAACCCCGGGCTGCGGCCCGAGCTCGCGACCGGGCTGGACCTGGCCTACGAGCACTACCTGGGCGCCGGCGGGCTGGTCAGCGTCAGCCTGTTCCACCGCCGCATCTCGAACCTGATGCGCAGCGTGGTCTCGTCGGAGCCGCAGGCCGTGCCGTGGGCGAACGTGCCGCGCTACGTCACGCGGGTCGAGAATATCGGCGATGCGGTGACGCAGGGCCTCGAACTGGAGGCGAAGGGGCGGCTCGACGAGTTCGTCGCCGACCTGCCGCCGGTCTCGCTGCGCAGCAACCTGAGCCTGTTCCGCTCGCGCGTCGAGGGCGTCCCCGGCCCGGACAACCGGCTCGACGAGCAGCCCGCGGCGACCGCCAACCTGGGCGCCGACTACCGCTTCCGCGGCTGGCCGCTGCAGCTGGGCGGCAACCTGAACTGGACGCCGGACAGCACCGTGCAGCGCAGCGCGAACCAGCGCCAGCGCTTCTCGCGCAAGCGGACGTTCGAGGCCTTCGCCACCTGGACCTTCTCGCCCGCGCTGGCGCTGCGCCTGGCCGCCAACAACCTGCTGCCGCGCGACTACGTCAGCGCCACCACGGTCGAGGCGGGCGGCGTGCGCGAGACCAGCGAGCAGGTCTCGCCGACCGCCGTGCAGTGGACGCTGCGCCTCGAAATGAAGCTCTGACGGGGGGCGCGGCCGCCGCGCCCCCATGAGCCTCAGGCCGCCGGCTTGAGCGGCGCCGCCGCGGGCAGCTCGTCGCGCGCGTCGGCTGCCTCGTCGCCGTCCTCCTCGCCGAGGAAGCCGCCGCTCTGGTGCGCCCACAGCCGCGCGTACAGGCCGCCGCGCGCCAGCAGGCTGCGGTGGTCGCCCTCCTCCACGATGCGGCCCTTGTCGAGCACGATCAGCCGGTCCATCGCGGCGATGGTGGACAGCCGGTGCGCGATCGCCACCACCGTCTTGCCCTCCATCAGCCGGTACAGGCTGCGCTGGATCGCCGACTCGACCTCGCTGTCGAGCGCGCTGGTGGCCTCGTCGAGCAGCAGAATGGGCGCATCCTTCAGCATCACGCGCGCGATCGCGATGCGCTGGCGCTGGCCGCCGGACAGCTTGACGCCGCGCTCGCCGACATGCGCGTCGTAGCCGCTGCGGCCCTTCGGATCGGTCAGGCCGAGGATGAACTCGTGCGCCTCGGCGCGCTGCGCCGCGGCGATCATCTGCGCATCGTCGGCGTCGGGGCGCCCGTACAGCACGTTGTCGCGCACCGAGCGGTGCAGCAGCGAGGTGTCCTGGGTGACCATGCCCACGTGGGCGCGCAGCGAATCCTGGGTCACGCCGGCGATGTCCTGGCCGTCGATCAGCACCCGGCCCGACTCGACGTCGTAGAAACGCAGCAGCAGGTTGACGATGGTCGACTTGCCGGCGCCGGAGCGGCCGACCAGGCCGATCTTCTCGCCCGGCCGGATGGTCAGCGTCAGCTCGTCGATGACACGCCGCTGGCCGCCGTAGCCGAAGCCCACGCGCTCGAAGCGGATCTCGCCGCGCGGCACCTGCAGCGGCACCGCATCGGCCCGGTCGGTGATGGCCAGCGGGCGCGACAGCGTGCGCAGCCCGTCCTGCACCGTGCCCACGTGCTCGAACAGCGAGGCGAACTCCCACATCACCCAATGCGAGATGCCGTTCAGCCGCAGCGCCATCGCGGTGGCCGCCGCCACCGCGCCCACGCCGACCTGGCCCTGGGTCCACAGCCAGAGCGCCGCGCCGGCGGTGGCGGCGATCAGCACCATGCCCAGCAGGTGGTTCACGATCTCGAAGCTGGTGACCAGCCGCATCTGCGCGTAGGCGCTCTGGATGAACTCCTGCATCGCGCCGCGCGCGAAGCCGGCCTCGCGCTGCGCGTGCGAGAACAGCTTGACGGTGGCGATGTTGGTGTACGCATCGGTGACGCGCCCCGTCATCAGCGAGCGCGCATCGGCCTGCTGCTGGCCCACCTTGCCCAGCCGCGGCACGTAGTAGCACATCGCCGCCACGTACAGCCCCAGCCAGCCGAGGAAGGGCAGCAGCAGCACGGCGTCGAAGCCGCCGACCAGCGAGACCATGGTCACGAAGTAGATGACCACGAACACCAGGATGTCGGCCAGGATCATCCAGACGTCGCGCACCGCCAACGCCGTCTGCATCACCTTGGTGGCGACGCGGCCGGCGAACTCGTCCTGGTAGAAGCTCATGCTCTGGCTGAGCATCAGCCGGTGGAACTTCCAGCGCAGCAGCATCGGGAAGTTCGCGGCCAGGGTCTGGTGCTTCAGCAGCGTCTGCAGCGCGATCACCACCGGGCTGGCCGCCAGGATCGCGGCCAGCAGCAGCAGGTTGCCGCGCTCGTCGCGCCACAGGGTCTCGGGCGAGGAGCGCGACAGCCAGTCGACCACGTTGCCGAGCATGCCGAACAGCGCGGCCTCGAACACGCCGATCAGCGCGGTGAAGAAGGTCATCGCGGCGATGTAGGGCCGCAGGCCGCGCGTGGCCTCCCAGAGGAAGGCGAAAAAGCCGCTCGGCAGCGGCCGGGGCGGTTCGTCCGGATAGGGGTGGACGCGTTTCTCGAAGGCACTCAACACAGGGTCTCTCCCGGTTCGGGGGGGCGGCCTGGCCGTGGCCCGCCCCGGGTGGGGGCGGCGCGGCGCAGGGCCGTGGGCAGGGGGGCAGGACGGCGGCCCCGCGGCGAGTCGCGGCTGCGCGCGGGGGAATGCACGCCGGTGGCGGCGCGGCAACGGCTCATGCTTCGCCCCGCTTCTGGCGCGCCCGCTCGGCGCCGGCGCGGCCGCGGGCCTTCCATTCGCCGCGCAGCCGGCGGCGCTGCAGCGCGTCGAGCGTATCGCGGCGCGCATCGCGCAGCATGCGGCCGAGGTTGTCGAGGCGGTCGGGGTCGACCGCCTCGCGCACGGCGCAGCCGGGCTCACGCTCGTGGCGGCAGTCGCGGAAGCGGCACAGCGGTGCCAGCCGCTGCACGTCGGCGAAGCTGTCGGCCAGGCGGGTGGGGTCCAGGTCCGGCCGCAGCGCCCGCAGGCCCGGCGTGTCGATCACGCAGGCGCCGCTGGCCAGCGGAAACAGCGTGCGCACCGTGGTGGTGTGCTGGCCGCGGCCGTCGTGCAGCCGCACCGCGCCGGTCAGCCGCCGGTCTGCTTCCAGCAGGGTGTTGGTCAGCGTCGACTTGCCAGCTCCCGACGAGCCCAGCAGCACCAGGGTGCGGCCCGGCACGAGCCAGGGTGCCAGCGCGGCCGCGGCCGTCGCGCTGGTCGCGTCGACCGCGAGCGCCGGCGGCGCGCCACTCGCGGTGTCCGGCGAGGCCGTGCTCGCCGCCAGGCGCCGGTCGATCGCCGCCAGGGCGTCGGCCGTGGCCTGCGGGCCGGCCTGGTCCGCCTTGGTGAGCACCACCGCGGCGGCCAGGCCTTCGCCCTGCACCAGCACCAGGTAACGCTCGAGCCGGCGCAGGTTGAAATCGGCATCCAGGCCCATCACCAGCAGCGCCAGGTCGACGTTGGCGACCAGGGTGTGGCGCAGGCCGTCGCCATCGCGGCGGCGCAGCAGCGGCCCGGGCGGCACCCGGGCCGCCACCTCCCAGGGCGCGCGCTCGTCGGCACCGGGATGGGCCCAGACCCAGTCGCCGACGGCGATCTCGGCATCGGCGTCGGCGAGGTCGCGGCGCAGCCGCGCGCACAGGCGGCCGGCCTGCTCGGCGCGGCCGTCGTGCAGTGCCAGGCGGTCTCGGTGGACCTCGGTGACGCGTCGCAGCGCGCAGTCGGCGGCGAGCGCGGCGGCCGCATGCGTGGCGTCGGCGCGCTGCGCGAGCGCCGGGGAGAGGCCGATGGCGGCCAGCGGGGAGCGCCCCGGGGTGGCGGGGGCGCCCGGATCGGTGGCGCCGGCAGGCGCCACGGAGGGGTCGGAGATGATCACGGGAAGGTTCCGTTCGACGGGAAGCCGGCGCCCGGCGGCCCGGATCGGGCACGCCACGCAGGCTCCGGAGACCGGCCGGGGTCGGCCGGCCGCGGCAGGCGGTCGGGGGCGGAAGGCGTTCGGCGCGCCCGGGCCGTGGCGCTGCGCGATGGCAGTGCCCGGCCAGGATCGCCGCGCGCGGCGACGAGGCGGGGGACGGGTGGGGCCGGCCGGGGGCCGGTTCAGCCGCCCGACACGGGCGGCGGCTTCAACCCGTGCGGCTCAACGCGCGCGCACGACGGCGCGACCGATGACGCGATCCACGGCGGCAGGGGCCATGACGAGCTGATCCATGAGGCACCTCCGGTCGCGTGGATGGGTCGAAAGGCGCTGCCGGGGCGGCAGCGACGGAAGGCGCGGATCGTCGGGGCGGGCCGGCGGCTTGTCAAGCCGGCGCGCGGCGGCGCTGTGGCGCGCACGCATCGCCGCGCGGCCCCGGCACGGTCTGGAGAGGGCGCTCTAACCCGGGGCCGGCAGCGCTTGCCGGTGTGCCGGCGCCGATAGCATCGCGGCCACCCGCGCCCCGGCCCCGGCCGCCGGCGCGTCCCGCGGCCCCGCCGCGCCGGACCGGACTCTGCATGGATTTCGACTACCTGATCGTCGGCGGCGGCTCCGCCGGCTGTGTGCTGGCGGCCCGCCTCAGCGAGGACCCGGCGCTGCGCGTGGGCCTGCTGGAGGCCGGGCCGCGCGACGACAGCGCACTGGTGCACTGCCCGGCCGGCATCGCGGCGATGGCGCGCACGGGCAGCCACAACTGGGGCTTCGCGACCGAGCCCCAGCCCGGCCTCGGCGGGCGCCGCGGCTACCAGCCGCGCGGCAAGGTGCTGGGCGGCTCCAGCTCCGTGAACGCGATGATCTACCTGCGCGGGCAGCCCGAGGACTACGACGCCTGGGCCGCGGCCGGCAACCCCGGCTGGTCCTGGCAGGAGGTGCTGCCCTGCTTCCTGCGTGCCGAGCACAACACGCGGGGCGCGGATGCCTGGCACGCCCAGGGCGGCCCGCTGCACGTGACCGACCTGCAGCAGCCCAACCGGCATGCCGCCGACTTCGTCGCGGCCGCGGTGCAGGCCGGCCTGCCGGCCAACGCCGATTTCAACGGCGCCACCCAGGAAGGCGCCGGTTTCTACCAGGTGACGCACCGCGACGGCGAGCGCTGCTCGGCCGCGAAGGCCTACCTCGGGCCGGCGGCGCGGCGGCCCAACCTGGCCGTGCTGACCGGCGCGCAGGCGCTGCGCGTGGTCTTCGAGGGTCGCCGCGCCGTCGGCGTCGAGTACCGGCAGGCAGGCCGCACCGCGCTCGCGTCGGCGCGGCGCGAGGTGCTGCTGAGCGCGGGCGCGCTGCAGTCGCCCCAGCTGCTGATGCTGTCGGGCATCGGGCCCGGCGCGGCGCTGCAGGCCCTCGGCCTGCCGGTGATCGCCGACCGGCCCGGGGTGGGCGCGAATCTGCACGACCACCTCGACGTGGTGCAGGTGGTCGACACGCCCGGGCTGCGCTCGCTGTTCGGCGTGTCGCTGCCGGGGCTGGCCGACGTGGCGCGCGGCGCCTGGCAGTGGGCGCGCCGGCGCGAGGGCCTGCTGACGACCAACTTCGCGGAAGCCGGCGCCTTCCTGCGCAGCGACCCCGCGGTGCCGCGCCCCGACCTGCAGCTGCACTTCGTGATCGGCAAGCTGGTCGACCACGGCCGCAAGACCGTCTGGGGCCACGGCTACTCCTGCCACGTCTGCCTGCTGCGGCCGCACAGCCGCGGCACGCTGGGCCTGGCCAGCCCGGACCCGCTGGCACCGCCGCGCATCGACCCGGCCTTCCTGGCCGACCCGCGCGACCTCGACACCCTGGTGCGGGGCTTCGTCGCGATGCGCCGCATCCTGGGCCAGCCCGCGCTCGCCCGGCTCGGCGGCCGCGAGCTCAGCCGCTCGGCCGGCGCCACCGACGAGGCCGCGATCCGCGCGTTCATCCGCGCCCATGCGGACACGATCTACCACCCGGTGGGCACCTGCCGCATGGGCCCGGGCGCGCAGGACGTGGTGGACGCCGCGCTGCGGGTGCACGGCGTGGACGGCCTGCGCGTGGTCGACGCCTCGGTCATGCCGAGCATCGTCTCGGGCAACACCAACGCGCCGACGATCATGATCGCGGAGAAGGCGGCGGAACTGCTGCGCCGCGGCGCCTGACGCCGCCCGGCCGGCCCCCTCGCCCCGGCGACCGCCCAGGCCGGCCGCGGGTTGCCCCGGGGGTCGCGGCGGGAACTTCCGCGCCGGCGCGGTGATCCGACGCGCGTGGCCGTGGTGCCCGGGCAGCCCGCCCGGGCGTCGAACGTCCCGAGCTTTCGAACGACGATGAACCTGCCGAACCCGTCCCGCTGGGCCCGTGCCCTGCTCTCCGCCGCTTCCACCTTCGCGCTGGTGCTGACCACCAGCGTGGCCGTGCTGACGCCGGTCGAGGCCGAGGCCAAGCGCCTCGGTGGCGGCCGCTCGCAGGGCATGCAGCGCAACCTGCCGGCCCAGAACACGCCGCAGCGCACCCCCGACGCGCCGCAGAACCCCGCGCCGAGCACGCCGCCGACGCAGGCCGCCGCGCCGATGGCCGGCGCCGCCGCCGCGGCCGCGCCGAAGCGCTCGTGGATGGGCCCGATCGCCGGCCTGGCCGCGGGCCTGGGAATCGCCGCGCTGATGAGCCACCTCGGCCTGAGCGAGGCCTTCGGCCAGTTCCTGCTGATCGCGCTGCTCGCCGTGGTGGCGATCGTCGTGGTGCGGTTGCTGATGCGGCGCTTCGCCGGTGGCGGCGCCGCGCGCGGCGGCATGGGCGGGCTGCAACCCGCCGGCGCGACGGCCGGCACGGGCTACGGCTCGCCGACCGTCGAACGCCAGGATGCGCCGATGGCCCGCTCGGCCTTCGCGCCGGCCGCCGGTGCCGGCCAGGCCGGCCTGGCCCCGGTGGGCCCGAGCGTGCCGAGCGACTTCGACCGCGAGGGCTTCGAACGCCTGGCGAAGATGATCTTCATCCGCCTGCAGGCGGCGAACGACGCCGGTGACCTGAACGACCTGCGCCAGTTCACCACGCCGGAGTTCTTCGCGGCGGTGCGGCTGGACCTGCAGGAACGCGGTGCCTCGGCGCAGCAGACCGACGTGGTGCAGATCGACGCCGAGGTGCTGGACGTGGCCAGCGAGGCCGAGCGCCAGGTCGTGAGCGTGCGCTTCAAGGGCCTGGTGCGCGAGGCCAGCGACGCGGCTGCGACCGATTTCGACGAGGTCTGGCACCTGGTCAAGCCGGCCGACGACAGCCGCGGCTGGGCGATCGCCGGCATCCAGCAGCGCTGAGCCCCGCCGGTCGCGGCGGGCCGGCGCGAGGCCGCCGGCCGCCACCGGCCGGGGCCCCGGGCCGCCCCGGCGCGGCAGCCGCCGCGCCCACCGGCCACAGGCCGGTGTTTCCCCGTCACGCGGCGCGCGCCGCCTCCGCGGCCCGATGCCGTCGCGCGGTGCGATCGTCGTACGCCTGCGCGCGCGGCCGGTGGGGCCGGTCCGCCGCGGCAGCCGGCGCGCCCATGCCGTCGTCCGCGGCGCCCTCCTCCGTCGCGAGCCGGAACACGGCCACGTGCGCCGCCAGCGCCTGCGCCTGTTGCGCGAGGTCGCGGGCCGCCGCCGCGTTGGACGCCACCAGCGACGCGTTCTCGTGGGTCATCGCGTCGAGCGCCGCCACCGCGGCCTCGACCCGGCCGATGCCGGTATGCTGCTCGCCGGCCCGCTGCCCGACCCCCGCCAGCATCGCGGCGACCTGCCGGACCTGCTCGACCAATTCGTCCATCGCCCGGCCCGTCTCGTCCACGCGCTGCGCACCGGCGGCCACGCGCTCGACGGATTGCCCGATCAGCACCTTGATCTCGCGCGCTGCCGTCGCGCTGCGCTGCGCCAGCGCGCGCACCTCGCTGGCCACCACCGCGAAGCCGCGGCCCTGCTCGCCCGCACGGGCGGCCTCGACGGCCGCGTTCAGCGCCAGCAGGTTGGTCTGGAAGGCGATGCCGTCGA
>NZ_BBYR01000019.1 GCF_001293525.1 Pseudideonella sakaiensis
GTGATCCAGGCCTGCAACACCGGCATCTCGACGGTGGCCGCGGCGCTGGCGAGCGCGCCGGTGTCCGAGGTGGCCTTCCAGGCCGCCGGCGGCGGCGCCGCGCTGCCGCCGGTCGGTGGGCAGACCACCGGCGCCAACCTCAGCGTGGCCGCCAACGGCGTCTACCCCACCACGCTCGCGCTCACCGGCGGCATCGCGTTCGCGCCCTGAGCCGGACCGACCCGGGCCGGATCGGCCCGCGGGGGCGGTCCGGCGCCGGGACCGCCGGCACCGGCACCGGCGCCTGCACGGTCGCCGGTCCCTTGGCCGCGGGGCCGCCGGCCGCTCAGCAGGCCGGCACCGTCTCGCGCAGGTGCTGCGCGAACTGCGCCACCAGCGCCGGTGGCCGCGCGCGCGCGGTCTTCACCAGCAGCCCGACCGCCGGAAGCGCGGGCAGGCCCGGCCCCGGCGGCACGATCCGCAGGTCCGGCGGCACCGCGGCCTGGGTCAGCACCGCCAGCGCCTGGCCGGCGCGCACCACCGCCAGCAGGCCCATCAGGCTGGGCGTGGCGTAGGCGATGCGGTAGGCCCGGCCCGCGGCGTCCAGCTGCGCGCGGGCGGCGCGGTGGTCCAGCGTGTCCGGGTCGCCGAGCGCCAGCGGCAGCGGCTGCGCGGCCTCGGGCGCGGCATGCCGCGGGCCCACCCACACCAGGGCCTCGCGCCGCAGCACGCCAGGCGCCTGCGCGTCCGCGCTGGAGACCAGCGCCAGGTCCAGCGCATGGCGCGCCAGCCGCTCCTCCAGGCGCGGCGTCGGCGCGCACGCGACCTCGACGAAGACCCGCGGGTGCCGCTGCGCGAAGCCGCGCAGGATCGCCGGCAGGAAGGCCGCCGCGTAGTCGTCCGGGCAGCCGAAGCACAGCGTGCCGGACAGCGCGCCACCCGACAGGTCGGCCAGCGCCGCATCGTGCTGCTGCAGCAGCGCGTGCGCATGGGCCAGCAGGCGCTCGCCGTGGCGCGTGGGCGTCACGCCGCGGCCGCTGCGCAGCAGCAGCGGCTGGTCCAGCAGGGTCTCCAGCTTGCGCACCTGCATGCTCAGCGCGGCCTGGGTGCGGCCGACCCGCGCCGCGGCCCGGCCCAGCGTGCCGGTCTCGGCGATCGCGACGAAGCTGCGCAGCAGGTCGAGGTCGAGGTGGCGGGGCATGCGATAAGCCTGGCTGATGGTTCCGTTCAGGAATATTAGCTTTCCTTGACGCTGGCAGCTTCGTAGGCTCGGGCCTTCGCCCACGCCTTCCCCCGCCGACCATGTCCCGCAACGACGACCCCGCCTTCTGGCAGAACGCCCGCCGCCACCTCGTGCGCTACGGCGGCCGCTTCGAGCCGCTGATCATCGAACGGGCCGCCGGCAGCTTCGTCTACGACGCCGACGGCCGCGCCATCCTGGACTTCACCTCCGGCCAGATGAGCGCGCTGCTCGGCCACGGCCACCCGGAGATCGCCGCCGTCGTCGCCGACCACGCGCAGCGGCTGGACCACCTGTTCAGCGGCATGCTCAGCCGCCCGGTGGTCGAGCTCGCGACCCGGCTGGCCGGTGTGGCGCCGGCGGGGCTGGAGCGCGCGCTGCTGCTCACCACCGGCGCCGAGGCCAACGAGGCCGCGCTGAAGCTGGCCAAGCTCTACACCGGCCGCTACGAGGTGGTGAGCTTCGCCCAGTCCTGGCACGGCATGACCGGCGGTGCCGCGTCGGCCACCTACAGCGCCGGCCGGCGCGGCTACGGCCCGGCCGCCGTCGGCTCCTTCGCGATTCCCGCGCCCTATCCCTACCGCCCGCGCTTCGAGCGCCGCGGCGTCTACGACTGGCAGGCCGAGCTGGACGACGCCTTCGACCTGGTCGACCGCCAGTCCACCGGCAGCCTGGCTGCCTTCATCGCCGAGCCCATCCTCAGCTCCGGCGGCATCCTCGAGCTGCCGCCGGGCTACCTCGCCGCGCTGAAGGCCAAGTGCGTCGAGCGCGGCATGCTGCTCGTGCTCGACGAGGCGCAGACCGGCGTCGGCCGCACCGGCCTGATGTTCGCGTGCCAGCGCGACGGCGTGGTGCCCGACGTGATGACCCTGTCCAAGACGCTCGGCGCCGGCCTGCCGCTGGCCGCCGTGCTGACCACCGCCGAGATCGAGGAGCGCTGCCACGAGCGCGGCTTCCTCTTCTACACCACCCATGTCTCCGACCCGCTGCCCGCCGCCGTCGGCCTCAAGGTGCTCGAGATCGTCGAACGCGACGGCCTCGTCGAGCGCGCCCGCCAGGCCGGCGCACGCCTCGAGGCCGGCCTGCGCGCGCTGCAGCGCGACCACGCCTGCATCGGCGACGTCCGCGGCCGCGGCCTGCTGCTCGGCCTCGAACTCGTGCAGGACCGCGCCACCCGCCAGCCCGCGCCCGAACTCGGCGCCGCCATCACCCGCGAGTGCATGCGCCTCGGCCTGAGCATGAACATCGTGCAGCTCCCGGGCATGGGCGGTGTGTTCCGCATCGCGCCGCCGCTGACGGTCAGCGACGCCGAGATCGACCTCGGGCTGGAGCTGCTGGGGCGGGCGATCGCGAGCCAGGTGGGGGGCGGCGGCTGACGCGGGGCGCTCGGCGTGCCTGAAGAGGATCTCCTGGGCGACCTCTTCCGGCGACATCCATCGGCGTGGTGGTCATGTTCAGGGCTGCGTGATGCCCACCACGACGACGGGAGTGCCTTGGGGGTCGCCGAGCCGTGGTGGGTGAAGACCGGGTATGGACCTTCAAAGGCTTGGCTGCGGTCTGCGCGGCGGCGGTCCGTCGGCGAGACGACAGCCCGGCGTGATGCCTGGCTTCTGGATCGGTGGTGGCGGAGCGTTGCCTGGCGCAAAGGCCGCCCGTTGAGCTGACGAGTCATGCCGCGGGCGCCTGCGGGCTTGCGTGGTCTCGTCACCGGGAGAGCAGGTCCACGTACGCCTGGTAGCTGTAGACACGGTTCTTCTTCTGCCCGGTGATCTCGGCCAGGATGCCGAGATCCTCCAGCAGCTTGACGGCGGCGCTGGCGGTCGGGAACGTCGTCTCCAGCCGCTGGCGAACGTGCTCGACGCTGAAGCGCGGCATCATCGGCAGCAGTTCGAACAGGCGGTAGCTGATCGGCCCTGCCTTGGGAGACTCCAGCAGTCGCTTGCGGTCGGCCGTGATCAGGCTGGCCACGTCGATGATGCTGCGCTCAGCCTCCGCAGACGCCGCAGCCACGCCTTCCAGGAAGAAGGACACCCAGCCCTCCCAGTCGCCGTCGCTGCGAATGGCCGACAAGCGCCGGTAGTACTCCGCCTGGTGCTGCTTGAGGTAGCCGCTCAGGACCATCAACGGCTCTCTCAGCAGCCCCTCGTGCTCCATGAGCGCGGCGATCAGCAGCCGTCCGATGCGCCCGTTGCCGTCCAGGAAGGGGTGGATGGTTTCGAACTGGGCGTGGATCAGGGCGACCCTGGCCAGCGGTGGCAGGTCGGCGTCGGCGGCATGGATGAAGTGTTCCAGGTCCGTCAGCAGATCGGCCACGTGCTGCGGCGGTGGCGGCACGAAGGCGGCGTTGCCCGGGCGCGTGCCGCCCATGCAGAACGAAGGGCGACGGCTCCAGGCCGCCGAGGGCTGCATCGATGGCGTCGAGATGTTCCGTGCGCTCGCTCGCAAGCCCACGCCAGCACCGGCCATGGTCAACGAGTTGCCGCGGCTGATGCTGCTGTCGCCGACCTTGGTGAAGGGTCTGCTGGCCGGGCGGGCAGCCTCGCACGCTCAGCCTGATCTGTCTGAAGAACAACGAGGTGCCGGCGTCCTGGGACGACCAAGCGGCGCTGTTCGGGCGGATGGACCGCTGAACGGCGTCGACACCGTGCCGGTGTCCGGCGTTGCGGATCACGCCGCAGAAGCCCGCCCACACGCGCGAACCGGGCAAAAAAAAGCCAGGCGAGACGCCTGGCTTCTGGATCGGTGGTGGAGAGGAGGAGGATCGAACTCCCGACCTTCGCATTGCGAACGCGACGCTCTCCCAGCTGAGCTACCCCCCCACGCGAGCCCAAGAGCATAGCACAGTCCGGGCGGCATTGGCGAAGCGGCCGTGGCGGGCGACACTCGGGGCCTTCGCGACCGGAGCGCGCCGCCGCGCCTTTGCCATGACTTCCTGGGACCCTGCCTGGCTGGAGCGCCAGTACGACAACCGTGCCCGCGTGCCCGAGCACCCGGCAATCCTGCAGCGCTGGGCGCAGGCCTCGGCGATGGTGCGCGAGCGGCTGGATGCCGACCTGGACCGGCGCTACGGGCCGACGCCGGCGGAGACGCTGGACGTGTTCCCGGCCGAGCAGCCGGGCTCGCCGGTGCTGGTGTTCATCCACGGCGGCTGGTGGCGGGCGCTGGACAAGTCGGACCATTCCTTCGTGGCGCCGGCCTTCGTGCGCGCCGGGGCGATGGTGGTGGTACCGAACTACGCGCTGTGCCCGGCGGTGAGCGTGGAGACGATCGCGCTGCAGATGGTGCGGGCGCTGGTGTGGACCTGGCGCCATGCCTCGCGCTACGGCGGGGACCCGCGACGCATCGTGGTGGCGGGGCACTCGGCCGGCGGCCACCTGGCGACGATGATGCTGAGCTGCGACTGGCGCAGCCAGGGGGCGGACCTGCCGGCGGTGCTGGTGCCGTCGGCGCTGTCGGTGTCGGGGGTGGTGGACCTGGCGCCGGTGGCGGAGGTGGGCTTCCTGAAGCCGGACCTGCGGCTGACGCCGCAGGCCGTGGCACGGCTGAGCCCGGTGCGCTTCCCGGCGCCGCCGGCGGCCACGCTGGTGTGCGCGGCCGGCGCGCTGGAGAGCGAGGAGTTCCTGCGCCAGAACGCGGCGATGCGCGAGGCCTGGGGGCCGGGCGTGGTGACGGCGGTGGAGACGGTGGCCGACGCGAACCACTTCACCGTGCTGCACGCGCTGGTGGACGCGGGCGAGCCGCTGCACCGCCACGCGCTGGACCTGCTGGGGCTGGAGGCCTGAAGGGGCCGAAGGCTCGGGCTCGGGCTCGGGCTCGGGCTCGGGCTTGGGCTTGGGCTTGGGCTTGGGCTTGGGCTCGGCTCGGCTCGGCTTGGCTTGGCTTGGCTTGGCTTGGCGCTCGGGGCGTGCCAGGGCCCTCGGCGGCGGCCACCCAGGGTCGGTGGGGCGGCTGCGTCAGCGCGGTGCCCGAGCGCCGTCGGCGCCGTCAGCGCGTCTCGCCGTCGAGGTAGGTCCAGGCGCCGTCCTCGCGGACGAAGCGGCTGGTCTCGTGCATCCGCTGCGCGCGGCCGCCGAGCTTGCTGCGCGCGACGAATTCGACCGTCGCATGGGTCGGGTCCTGCACCCGGTGCGCGCGCACCTCCAGGCCGAGCCAGCGCAGGCCCGGCGGGTCGGGCGCGAGCGTGGCGGGGCGGGTCGACGGGTGCCAGGTCGCCAGCAGGTAGTCGTGCCGGCCGAGCACGTAGGCGGCGTAGCGCGAGCGCATCAGGGCCTCGGCCGTCGGCGCCGCGCGCTGGCCGTCCGCGGCGTGGCGGGCGTGCCAGCGGCCGCAGCAGTCGGCGTAGGCCTGCGGCAGGCCGCAGGGGCAGGGCGCGGCGTCGGCCGTAGGGCTCGGGCGGGCGCGGTCGGTCGGGCTGGCGGCGCCGGTCGGGCGGGTCGATGCGGACCCGGCCGCTTTCGCGGGCGCGACCGGGTGGGCGGACGCGACGGGCGGGGCGGGATCGGCAGGCCCGGCCGGCTCGGCAGGCGGGGAGGGCGGGGAGGGCGGTCGGGCCGCGGGCGGGAGGGGCACGCGCGGATCTTGCCACCGGCCCCGGCCTCCCGCCAGGAAGCCCCCGGCCGGGGGCCGCCCGGCCCTTGCGCGAAAGACTGGATGAAAATACAGTGTTTCCATGGATGTGCTGCCTGCCCCCGCCCATGCCGAGGCCGACCTCGCGGTCGCCTCGGCCCGGCCCGGCCCCGCGCCCGGCGCGGTGGCCTGGTGGCAGGCCGTGCGCGCCCGGGCGGCCCGTCCGCCTGCCCGGCCGCCCGGCGGCGCGGGCCAGGCCCTGCTCTGGGGCGAAGACGAGGACGAGGGCGAGCCTGAGGCCCCGTCCGAGTCCGGACCCGGACCCGGACCGGGACCTGGACCAGGACCAGGACCAGGGCCAGGGCCAGGGCCAGGGCCAGGGCCAGGACCCGCGCTCGAGCCCCGCCCGCAAGCCGGGCCCGCGCGCGAGCCCCCCGCGACGCCGAAGGCCGGGCCCCGACCCGGGCCCGACTCGACCGCGGGAGCCACGCTCGAGCCCCAGCCCGACCACGGGCCAGGATCAGAACCACGGCCCGAGCCCGAGCCCGAGCCCGAGCCCGAACCCGAGCTCGAGCCGCTGCGTCCCCCCGAGGCGCTGCACCCCTCCCTCTGGCGCGGCGACCAGCTCGCGCAGGCGAGCGCGGCCGGCCTCGGCAGCGGCTTCGACGCGCTCGACGCGGTGCTGCCCGGCGGCGGCTGGCCGCGCCATGCGCTGACCGAGCTGCTGCTGCCGCACCCGGGTGTCGGCGAATGGCGGCTGCTCGCGCCGACGCTGGCGGCCGTGCAGCGCAGCGAGCGCCCGGTGATGCTGTTCGACCCGCCGGCGCAGCTGTCGGTGCCGGCGCTGGCGCGGCTCGGGCTGGACCCGGCGGCGCTGGTGATCGTCCACACCCGGGCCCGCACGCTGCCGGGCACCGACAGCCTGTGGGCGCTGGAGCAGTCGCTGCGCAGCGGGCAGGTGGGCGCGGTGCTGGCCTGGCTGCCGCCGCAGCTGCGGGCCGAGCGCCTGCGCCGGCTGCAGCTGGCTGCCCAGGCGCACGACGGGCCGGCCTTCGTCGTGCGCGAGTGGGCGGCCGCGCAGCGCCCCACCGCGGCGCCGCTGCGCCTGGCGCTGCGGCCGGACGCCGACGGCCTCGGCCTGCAGGTGCTGAAGCGCCGCGGCCCGCCGCTGGCCGGCCCGCTGCGGCTCGTGCTGCCGGCGGTGCTGGGCGCGGTGGCGGTGCGGCGGCTGCGCAACGTGGCGCTGCCGCGGCCGGCGACCATCGGGGCCTAGGCGATGGTCCGCGCGAGGCCGGCCGGGCCCGGGGTCCGGTGGATCCGCCGTCGGCGCCGCCGCTGATGCGCTGGATCGCGCTCGACCTGCCGCAGCTGTCACTGGAGACGCTGCGCAGCGCGCTGGCGGCCGCCGAGGCCCCGGCCGGGCCGCCGCATGCGGACGCCCTGGCCCGGCCCGCCGCGGCCACCGCCCCGAACCGGCCCGCCGCGGCGACCGCCCGGGCCTGGCCGGCCGCGCAGACCGCCTCGGCCCGGGCCGCCGCGGCGACCGCGCCGCCCGGCGGCGACCCTGCCGCCGGCCTGCCGCCGCTGGCGCTGACCGATGGCCACCAGGTGCTGCAGGCGGACGCGGCGGCGCAGGCGCTGGGCGTGCAGCCCGGGCAGAAGCGCGCCACCGCGCTCGCGCTGGCGCCGCGGCTGCACCTGGCGGTGGCCGATCCGGCGCGCGATGCGCAGGCGCTGCAGGCGGTGGCGCATGCCGCGCTGGCCTTCACGCCGATGGTCTGCGTCGCGCCGCCGCGCACGGTGCTGCTGGAGGTGCAGTCCAGCCTGCGCTGCTTCGGTGGCTTCGAGGCGCTGCTGGCGCGGCTCGACGACACGCTGCGCCCGCTCGGCCACCGCGTGCACTGGGCCAGCGCGCCGACGCCGCAGGGCGCCGCGCTGCTGGCGCACGAGGCCGAGGGGCCGGGGCCCGCCCGGGCCCTGCACGCCGCGGACCTGGCGGCGCTGCGCCGCCGGCTGGCCGTGGCGCCGGTGTGGCGGCTCGGGCCGGGGCGTGAGCACTGGGAGGCGCTGGAGGGCATGGGCCTGCGCTGCATCGGCGACCTGCTCACGCTGCCGCGCTCCGGCCTGGCGCGCCGCTTCGGCGAGGCCCTGCTGCACGAGCTCGACCGGGCCCTCGGCCAGCGGCCGGATCCGCGCGCGCCGCTGCAGCCGCCGCCGGTCTTCGACGCGCGGCTCGAGCTGCTCGCCCGCGCGGACACCACCGACCAGGTGCTGCAGGGCGCGCAGCGCCTGCTGGCCCCGCTGCTGGCCTGGGCCCGCGCGCGCCAGGGGCGGGTGCAGCGGCTGCGGTTGTCGATGCTGCACGAGCGCCGCCACCGCAGCGACTGGCAGGACCAGGGCCCGACCGTGCTGGACCTGGGGCTGGCCCAGCCTTCCGACGACGCGGCCCACCTCGGCGGCCTGCTGCGCGAGCGCCTGGCCCACGTGCAGCTGGCGGCGCCGACGCTGGAGCTGCGGCTGGAGTGCCGCGACCTGGTGCACCAGCCGGCGCCGCACCCGGACCTCTTTCCCGGCCCGGCCCAGGCCCGCGAGGGCTGGACCCGGCTGATCGAGCGGCTGCAGGCGCGGCTCGGCGCCGACCAGGTGCAGCGCCTGGCCTACCGGCCCGACCACCGGCCCGAGCAGGCCAGCCGCAGCGTCGGCCTGGCGGACCCGGCCCCGCGCGCCGCCGCGCCCGGCCGGCTCGCCACGCAGCCGGTGTGGCTGCTGCCGCAGCCGCAGCCGCTGGTGGAGCGCGAGCGCCGGCCCTGGCTGGAAGGTCGCCCGCTGACGCTGGTGGCCGGCCCGGAGCGCGTCGAGGCCGGCTGGTGGGACGGCGGCCTCGCCGCGCGCGACTACTACGTCGCCGTCGGTGCCGACGGGGCGCTGGTCTGGGTCTACCGCAGCCGACTGCCGCCCGACGACCCGGCCGCGCCGGTGTGGTTCCTGCAGGGCTGGTACGGCTGAACGCGGCCCGGCCCCTGGAGGCGTTCACCGCCCGCGCATCACTTGAACGGGTTGACGGTCGCGAACCACAGCCCGATGCCGGTGGCGATGATGAAGGCGCCGTCGGTGACGCCGGCGATCAGGAAGAACTTGCCCTGCAGCTCCGGCATCAGCTCGGGCTGGCGCGCGGACGACTCGAGCAGCTTCATGCCGGACAGGCCGATGCCGATGCACGAGCCGATGGCCGCCAGGCCAATCAGCAGGGACACGCCGAGGGGAAGGAGATCGATGCCGTTCATGGCGGGGCTCCGGACAGCGGGAAGTGGGACACGGCCCGATGCTCGCCGCCGCGGCCCGCCGCGTCGATGACCTCCCAGGTCAAGCCGCGGCCGCGCCGCGTTCAGCCGCCGTTGCTGCCGCTGCCGCCGCCAGAGCCAGAGCCAGAGCCAGAGCCAGAGCCCGCACCAGCACCAGCACCAGCACCAGTACCAGCGCCAGCGCCAGTACCAGCACCAGCACCAGCACCAGCACCAGCACCAGCACCAGCGCTCCTCCCGCTGCCCGTGTCGACTCCGCCGGGCCCTGCACTGTCCTCCCGCTGCGCCGCCAGCCGGCGCAGCGCCTGCGCGGTCGCCGCGTCGCCCGGGAAGAAGGTCTCGATCGCCAGCTCCTGCAGCGCCACGTCGACCGGGTTGCCGAACACCGTCGTGGTTCCGATGAAGTGCAGCAGGCCCGCCTCGCTGCGCAGCAGCAGCGGCACCACCAGGCCGCCGTGCTCGCCGTCCAGCCGCGGGCCGGCCTCGGGCGGCGCCGGCAGGGCCTGCAGCTCGGCGCGCAGGCGCTCGAGCACCGGGTCGGGCCTGGCGCCGGCCGGGGCCAGGCGCTCGAACAGGTGGGCCCGCCACTGGCCCAGGTTGACGATGCGCGGTGCCAGGCCCTGCGGGTGCAGGCTCAGGCGCAGCACGTTGACCGGCGGCACCAGCAGCGCCGGGTCGATGCCGGCCAGCAGCGGAGCCACCGCGGCGTTCATCGACACCGCGTGCCAGTGCCGGTCGAGCGCCAGCGCGGGCCAGGGGTCGTGCGCCTGCAGCACGCGCTCCACCGCCTCGCGGGCCGCAGCCTGCGCCGGGTGGTCCAGCGGCTGCTGGCGGTACATCGGCGCATAGCCGGCGGCCACCAGCCAGTCGTTGCGCTCGCGCAGCGGCACGGCCAGCCGCTCGGCGATGCGCAGCACCATCTCGCGGCTCGGCGAGGCGCGGCCGGTCTCGAGGAAGCTCAGGTGGCGCGTCGAGGTGTCGGCGTGCCCGGCCAGCGCCAGCTGGCTCAGGCCGCGCCGGCGCCGCCAGTGGCGCAGCAGCTCGCCGAAGCCGGCGGTGGGTGCGGGGGTGGCGGAGGGCGGCAGCGCGGACACGGCCGGATTGTCGGGGTTCCGGCCGGCGCGAGCGTCGGGCCGAGCAGGCTGCCCGGCCCGCCCCGCGCCGCCGCGGCGCGCTCCGGCTCGGCTCGGCTCGGCCCGGCCCGGCCCGGCCCGGCCCGGCTCGGCTCGGCTCGGCCCGGCCCGGCCCGGCCCGGCCCGGCCCGCGTCGAATGGGGCCCGGATCCTGCCTCCGACGGAACTCCCTGGCCCGCAGCCGCGTCAGCCCAGGGAGGCGGCCCCTGCGCCGCCGGCCGCCGAACGCTGCCGCCGTGCCCCGGCCACCGCCCGTGGCCCGGTCCGGCGGTCGCGTGTCCCCGACTCGACGCCACGACCCTGCCCCATGACCCTGCCTCCCTGGATCCCCCCCGCGCTCGCCGACTGGCTGCCCACGCTCGGTGCCGCCGTGATCGCGCTGGCGCTGGCCGAACTCGTCTTCCGCGTCGGCGAGCGGCTGCTGCGCCGCGCGGTGCGCCACGCGCCGTTCGCCGGCACCGTGCTCACCGCGGTGCGCGGCCCGGCCCGCGCGCTGCTGCCGCTGCTGCTGCTGAACCCGGTCTGGCAGGAGGCGCCGCCGACGCTGGCCGGCCTGTCGGGCGTGCAGCGCGTGACCGGCCTGCTGCTGATCGCGGTGCTGACCTGGCTGCTGGCGCGCGCCGTCCAGGGCAGTGCCCGGGCCGTCATCGAGGCCCACCCGGTCACCGTCGCCGACAACCTCGAGGCGCGCCGCATCCACACCCAGGCGCGCGTGCTGTCGCGGGTGGTGCTGGGCCTGGTGGTGCTGGTCGGCGTCTCGCTGATGCTGATGAGCTTTCCGGCGGTGCGCCAGGTCGGCACCAGCCTGCTGGCCTCGGCCGGCGTGGTCGGCATCGTCGCCGGCTTCGCGGCGCGGCCGGTGCTGGGCAACCTGATCGCCGGCCTGCAGATCGGCCTCAGCCAGCCGATCCGCATCGACGACGTGGTCATCGTCGAGAACGAGTGGGGCGTGATCGAGGAGATCACCGGCACCTACGTGGTGGTGCGCATCTGGGACCAGCGCCGCCTCGTCGTGCCGCTGCAGTACTGGATCGAGAAGCCGTTCCAGAACTGGACCCGCCGCACCTCGGAGCTGATCGGCACCGTGTTCCTCTGGGTCGACTACCGCATGCCGCTGGCGCCGCTGCGCGAGGCGCTGCAGCGCGCCGTCGAGGCCTCGCCGCACTGGGACAAGCGCTTCGCGCTGCTGCAGGTCACCGAGGCCGGCAGCGATGCGATGCAGCTGCGCTGCCTGGTCACCGCCGCGTCGGCGTCCGCCGCCTGGGACCTGCGCTGCCACGTGCGCGAGACGCTGATCGACTTCGTGCAGCGCGAGTACCCGCAGTACCTGCCGCGGCTGCGCGCCGAGACCACGCTGGAGCCCGCGCCGGGGACGCCCGTGGAAGGCCTCGCAACGGCGCCGGCCGCCGGCGCCGCGCCGGCACCGGCCGCGGGCTGACGGCCGGGTGCGCGGCCGCGGTGCGGCCCGCCGGTGGCGCGCGCCGGCGACCCCGGGACGACCCTCAGGCGCGCGCCGCGAGGGCGCACGGTCGGGCGCCACGAGGGCGCGCGGGCCGACGCCTCAGGGCGCGCGCGCGGCGTCGCCGGGCGCGATGCCCAGGTCCCGGATGACGCGGTCGTAGAGCACGCAGGCGGTGGCGTGGTCGCCGCGGCCGGCAGCCTGGCCCGCATCGTTGACCGCGGTGGTCACGGCCTTGGTGCGGCTGGCGCTCTCGTGCGCGCTGCGCTGGCCGCGCGCCGCGTCCTGGTCGGTCATCACGTCGGCGCCGATGCCGCCGACGGCGCCGCCGAAGCGGCCGAGCGCGCTCTTCACCGCGCTGCGTTCCGCCGAGGGCTGCTCCACCTCGCCGGTGCGCGCGACCAGCTGCCGGTACTCCGGGCTGCCGAGGATGCGCTGCATCTTCGCGGTGGACTGGGCCTGGGTGCAGGCGATCGCGGGGGCCGCGGCCAGGGCCAGCAGCAGGAACGGCAGGGGGCGCAGGGACATGGGACGGCTCCGGTGTCGAGGGACCGGGCCAGTGTGCGGCGCGGTCCGGCGCGGCACACCCTCCGGACGGCCGGCCGGCCGTCCGGGGCGGGGCCGCCGGCCCCCGTCAGCCCCGGTCGAACCGGATCAGCCCGAGCGCCGCGGCCCGCGCCACCGCCTCGGCGCGCGTGCCGACGCCCAGGCGCACGAAGATCAGCGTCAGGTGGTCCTTCACGGTGCTCGCGCTGACCCCGAGCTCGCGCGCGATCTCCTTGCTCGACAGCCCCTGGCCGACGTGCTCGAGCACCTCGATCTGCCGCTCGGTCAGCGCGGGGCCGCTGTCGCCGTCGTCGAGGTCGCGGAAGCAGCTGCCGCCGGCCAGCACGGTGCGCACGGCCGCGACGATCTGGTGCGGCTCCAGGGCCTTGGACAGGTAGCCACGCAGGCCCATGCGGCGCGCGCGGGCGCCGAGCTGGGCGGTGTCGGAGCCGGACAGCAGCACGCAGGCCGTGCCGGGCGAGTGCGCCCGCACCTGGCCGAGCAGCTCGAGCCCGTCGCCGTCGGGCAGCTTGAAGTCCGACAGCACCACCGCGTAGGGCGCGCTGCCGAAGATCCGGCGCTGCGCCTCGCGCAGGCCCGCGGCCGATTCGCAGCTGAGCCAGACGCCCGGCGCCACGAGCGCGGCGACGAGCGCCTCGCGGTACAGGGGGTGGTCGTCGACCACGAGGATGCGGCCCGGGCCGGCGGCTGCGGAGGTCATCGCGCCATGCTAGGCCCTGGCCGCCGCCGCGGGCCCGCCGAATGGCGGGTCGCGCGCGTCCGGACGGCGCCGCGGCTGTGCGAGAGTGGCGACCGGCCCGGCGCCCGCGTCCGGGCCGCGTCCAGGACGCCCCCGCGCCCCACCCCCTGCTCCTTCCGATCCCTCCGACCCCGTCGATGCCCGACGCCCTGCCGACCCTGCTGCGACTGGCGTGGACGCAGCGCTACCGCGACCCGCGGCGCCTCGTCGACGTGGCCTGCGAGATCGAGCGCGCGGCGGCCGGCGTTCCCGGCCCGACCGCCTGGGCCGGGTTGCACCAGGCCTGGGGCTGGCGCTTCCGCGGCGACCCGGCGCGCGCCGAGGCCTGCCGGGTGCGGGCCGCGGAGACCTTCGAGGCGCTCGTCGACCCGGCCGGCCTCGCCGCCACCCGCGTGCTGCAGGCGCACGGGCTGTGGCAGGCCCAGCAGCCGGCCGCGGCACTCGCCCTCGTCGACGGGGACGCGGTCGAGCCGCCGCGCGACGCGCTGGAGCGCCAGGTGGCCCACGCGACGCGCGCGTCGATCCTCGCCGACCTCGGCCGCTGGGATGCCTCGATGCGCGAGCGCTACGCCGCGCTGCACGCCGCCCGGGCGACGCAGGAGCCGGCCGCCGTCGGCCATGCGCTGGCCCTGCTCGGCGGGCTGCAGGCCGACTATGCCAACCTCGAGGACGCGCTGCGCCTCACGACCGAGGCCGAGCAGGCCTGCACCGCCGCCGGCGCCACCCACGCGGGCATCGTCGCGTCGATGAACCGGCTGAACGCGCTGGTCGCGCTCGGCCTGCACGACGAGGCCGTGGCGGTGACGCAGCGCATGCTCGCGCTGTGCGAGCGCATCACGCCGGTCCAGCAGGAGCAGGCCCACATCCAGTTCGCCTGGGCGCTGGTGCGCGCCGGCCAGCCGGCGCAGGCGCAGGCCCTGCTGGATCGCAGCGTCGAGCTGCGCCGCCTCGGCCACCTGCTCGAATGGACGCTGACGCAGGCCGAGATCTGGAACGCCCAGGGCCGCCACGCGCCGGCGCGCGCGCTGTGCGAGGACTGGCTGGCCCGCCAGCCCGCCGGCATCAACCGCGAATCGCCGGCCGAACGGCTGCGCCTGCACCAGGCCGCGGCGCTCGCCTGCGAGGCCCTCGGCGACCTGGCCGCCACGGTGCGCTACCAGCGCGAGGGCCAGCGGCTGTACGAGCAGATGGTCGGCCGCAGCGCGCGGGCCAAGCGGCTGACGCTGGAGATCGAGTTCGAGCTCGAGCGCGAGCGGCATGCGCGCGACGAGGCCGAGCGCCAGCGCCAGGCCGCGGTGGCCGAGCGCGAGCGGCTGGATGCGCTGAACCGCGCGCTGGAGGCGGCCAGCCTCGCGAAGTCCCGCTTCCTGGCCGCGGCCAGCCACGACCTGCGGCAGCCGGTGCACGCGCTGGCGCTGCAGGTGGCCGCGCTGCGTGCCCACCTGGCGGACGACGTGCAGCAGGACATGGCCGCGCGCATCGAGCGCTGCGTGGGCGCGCTCGGCGGCATGTTCAACGCGCTGCTCGACCTGTCGCGCATCGACGCCGGCGTGGTCGAGCCGCAGCGCCAGCCGGTGCCGCTGCCGGGCCTGCTCGCCGGCCTGGTCGAGGAGCAGGGGCCCGAGGCCGAGCGCCGCGGCCTGCGCCTCGGCCTGCGCCTGCCCGCCGGCGCCGCCGCCGCGCCGCCGACCGCGCAGAGCGACCCGGCGCTGCTGGAGCGCATGCTGCGCAACCTGCTGGTCAACGCGCTGAAGTACACCCGCCGGGGCGGCGTGCTGCTCAGCCTGCGGCGGCACGGGCGCGGCCGGCCGGGGGGCGGCTGGCGCATCGAGGTCTGGGACACCGGCATCGGCATCGCCGCCGCCGACCAGCGGCGCGTCTTCGACGAGTTCTACCAGGCCCCGGCCGAGCGGCCGGAACCGCCCGACGGGCCCGGCTTGCCGCCGCGCGAGGCCGGCCTCGGGCTCGGGCTGGCGATCGTGCAGCGGCTTGCTCGGCTGCTCGATCATCCGCTGGCGCTGCACTCGGTGGCCGGGCGCGGCACGCGCCTGGTGCTGGACCTGCCGGCCTGCGACGGCGTGCGGCGGGCGCCGCGGCCGGCGCCCGCGCCGCTGCGCCTCGCTTTGCGCGTGGCCGTGATCGAGGACGACCTCGAGGTCCGCGCGGCGCTGCGCAGCCTGCTGCTCGCCTGGGGCTGCCGCGTCGGCGACGGGCCCGGCGCCACCGAGGCGCTGGCGGACCTCGGCGAGGGCCCGGTGGATGCCGTGCTGGCCGACCTGCGCCTGGCCGAGGGGCGCGACGGCCTGGCCGAGGTCGCGGCGCTGCGTTCCCGCGCTGGCTCGCCGGTGCCGGCCCTCGTCGTCACCGGCGACACCGCGGCGGCCCACCTGCGCGCGCTGCAGGCCAGCGGCCTGCCGTGGCTGGCCAAGCCGGTGCAGGTCGACGCGCTGCACGCCTGGCTGGCCGCGGTGGCGGTGGCCCCTGGCGCGTCGCCCGGGCGCGCACCGCCCGCCGGCTGAGCGCCCCGGGGTGGGCGGCCGCGCGGCCTCGGCCGCTGTCGAGCCGGCCGCTGCGGCAGGCCTCAAGTCCGGGCCCCGCTGTGCCGAGATTGCCGGCAGTCCTGCGGAGAAACCCGATGACGCTGCTGTCTTCCCTGTCCATCGGCCGCCGACTGGCCCTGCTCCTGGCCGTGCTGGTCGGCTTCACCGTCACCGTGGCCGCGGCCGGCGCCTGGGGCGGCCGCGCGCTGTCGCAGCTGACGCACCAGGGCCTCGAAGTCGACGTGCGGCTGGCGCAGCAGGCGGCCGAGATCCGCGCGCTGGTGCTGCTCGCGCGCCGCTACGAGAAGGACAGCTTCATCAACGCCGCCGAGGCCGGCGCGCGGGACGAATACGCCCGCCGCTGGGAATCGACACGCCGGCAGCTGCAGGATGCCCTCGGAGCCGCCGGCGCGCTGGCGTCGGCCGGCGAGGACCGCGAGGCACTGGCCGCGATGGCGCACGGCCTGGACACCTATGCGAGCGGCTATGCCGCCACCCTCGCCGAGCTGCGCGAGGGCCGTGTCGGCGACGCGGCCGAGGCCAACCGCCACCTCGCCCGCGTGAAGGACGCGGTGCGCGGCATGGAGGCTGCCGCCGAGGCCCTGAACCAGCGCGCGCTGGCGCGTGCCGCCGGGGTGTTGCCGGGCATCGAGGCGCTCGGCGCGCGGCTCGCGCTGCTGCAGGGCGGCTTGACGCTGGCGGTGGTCGCGCTGGCCCTGGTGCTCGGCGCGCTGGTCGCGCGCAGCATCACGCGGCCGATCGCCGACGCGGTGCGGGTGGCCGATGCGGTCGCCGACGGTCGCCTGGACATGGCGGTGCCCGCCGGCGGCGCCGACGAGACCGGCCGCCTGCTGCAGGCCCTCGAGCACATGCGGCAGGGCCTGGTGCGGCTGGTCGGCGCGATGCGCGACGCCAGCAGCTCCATCGCCACCGGCTCCTCGCAGATCGCCCAGGGCAACGCCGACCTGAGCCAGCGCACCGAGGCGCAGGCCGCGAACCTGCAGCAGACGGCCGCCGCGATGGAAGAGATCAACGCGACCGCCGACAACAACCTCGAGGTCACCGCGCGCGCCGCGGCCCTGGCCGCCGACGCGGAACGGGCCGCCCGCGAGGGCGGCAGCGTCACTGGCCGCGTGGTGGCGACGATGGACCGGATCAGCGAGTCCAGCCGCCGCATCACCGAGATCGTCGGCACCATCGACGGCATCGC
>NZ_BBYR01000020.1 GCF_001293525.1 Pseudideonella sakaiensis
CCCGACGTGGCCGCGGTGCTGTTCGGCGAGCACGGCGTGGCCGCCGGCCTGAAGGACGCCCCCGCCGGCAAGACCGTCGTCGACATGAGCTCCATCTCCCCCCTGGACACCCAGGACTTCGCCCGCCGCATCGCCGCCCTCGGCGCCGACTACCTCGACGCCCCCGTCTCCGGCGGCGAGGTCGGCGCCAAGGCCGCCTCCCTCACCATCATGGTCGGCGGCTCCCCCGACGCCTTCGCTCGCATCCAGCCCCTGTTCGCCCTGCTCGGCAAGAACATCACCCACGTCGGCGACGCCGGCGCCGGACAGACCACCAAGGTCGCCAACCAGATCATCGTCGCCCTCACCCTCGCCGCCGTCTCCGAGGCCCTCGTCTTCGCCTCCAAGGCCGGCGCCGACCCCGCCAAGGTCCGCCAGGCCCTCATGGGCGGCTTCGCCGCCAGCCGCATCCTCGAGGTCCACGGCGAACGCATGATCCGCCGCACCTTCGCCCCCGGCTTCCGCATCGCGCTGCACCAGAAGGACCTCCAGCT
>NZ_BBYR01000021.1 GCF_001293525.1 Pseudideonella sakaiensis
CTGCACCAGAAGGACCTCCAGCTTGCCCTCCACGGCGCTCGCGCCCTCGGCATCGCCCTCCCCCAGACCGCCGGCGCCGCCCAGCTCATGCAGCTGTGCGCCGCCCATGGCCTCGACCAGCTCGACCACTCCGCGCTCGTCCAGGCCCTCGAGATCATGGCCGACCACCGGCTCGCCGGCGACTGACGCAGCCGCCGGGATCGGCCGGGATAATCCCCGCCATGGCCTCCGTCCCCTCCGCCCATGACGATCCCGCCGGCTTGCTGCGGGCCCTGTACGACGCCGCGGTCGCGCGCGCGCTGCCGGCGCAGATCACGGCCGGCCACCTGCCGCCGCCGCCCCCCGGCCGCACCGTGGTGATCGGCGCCGGCAAGGCCGGCGGCGCGATGGCCGCGGCGGTCGATGCCGCGTGGCCGGCGGACGCGCCGCTGAGCGGGCTGGTGGTCACGCGCTACGACCACGTGCCCCCCGGCTACCGCGCGCGGCCCGGCCGCATCGAGGTCGTGGAAGCCGCCCACCCGGTGCCGGACGAGGCCGGCCGCGCCGCTGCCGCGCGCATCCACGCGATGGTCGAGGGCCTGGGGCCGGACGACCTGGTGCTGTGCCTGATCTCCGGCGGCGGCTCGGCGCTGCTGTCGATGCCGGCGCCCGGGCTCAGCCTGCAGGACAAGCAGGCGGTGAACCAGGCGCTGCTGCTCAGCGGCGCCGCGATCGACGAGATGAACTGCGTGCGCAAGCACCTGTCGGCAATCAAGGGCGGCCGGCTGGCGGTGCGCTGCGCGCCGGCGCGCGTGCACACGCTGCTGATCAGCGACGTGCCCGGCGATGCGCCCGAGGTGATCGCCAGCGGCCCCACCGTGCCGGACCCGAGCACCTGCGCCGACGCGCTGGCCATCCTGGCGCGCTACGGCATCGAGGTGCCGCCGGCGGCCCGCGCGGCGCTCGAGAGCGGGGCGCTGGAGACGCCGAAGCCCGGCGACCCGCGCTTCGACGGCCACGTCGTCACGATGCTCGCCACGCCGCAGCAGTCGCTCGAGGCCGCCGCCGCCGTGGCGCGCGCCGCCGGGCTCGAGGCCCACATCCTGAGCGATGCGATCGAGGGCGAGTCGCACGTGGTCGGCGGCGTGCACGCGGCGCTGGCGCGCGCGGTGGCGCAGCGCGGCCAGCCCTTCGCGCGGCCCTGCGTGATCCTGTCGGGCGGCGAGACCACCGTCACCGTGCGGCCGCGCCGCGAGGGCCAGCCGCGCGGCCGCGGCGGCCGCGCGACGGAGTTCCTGATGGGCTGCGCGATCGCGCTGCAGGGCCAGGCGGGCGTCTGGGTGCTGGCCGCCGACACCGACGGCATCGACGGCGTCGAGACGAACGCCGGCGCGATCGTCACCCCCGACACGCTGGCGCGCGGGCTGGCGCTCGGCCGGAAGGCCAGCGAGCACCTGCTGCGCAACGACGGCTTCGGCTACTTCGAGGCGCTCGGCGACCTGGTCGTGCCGGGCCCGACCTTCACCAACGTGAACGACTTCCGGGCGCTGCTGGTGCTCTGACGCGCCCGCCGCGCCGCCGCGGGACGGGCCGGCCAGCCGCGCGCGCGGAGCGGGGCCCGGCACGGCGCGCGGCCGACCGGGCGCAGCAGGCAGAATTTTTCGCGGCGAGCGTCATGCCGGGCCCGGTCCGTCCGTCTCCGGTGGGTGCGTCCGCATCCCGCGGGCGCCGCCGTCGGAAGCCCCCCATGCCCCACTACCTGCTGCTGCTGCACGAAACCCCCGCCACCTACGCCGAGCTCGGCCCCGAGGAGATGCGCGCGCTGGTCGAACGCTACCGCGCCTGGAGCGCCGCGCTGGCCGGCCAGGGCCGCCTCGTCGGCGGCGAGAAGCTGGCCGACGACGGCGGGCGCCACCTGCGCCGCGCCGAGGGCCGCCCGCTCGCCACCGACGGGCCCTATGCCGAGGCGCACGACGTGGTCGGTGGCTACTTCACGATCGAGGCCGCGGACGCCGCCGAGGCGGAGGCGCTGGCGACGGACTGCCCGCACCTGGCGCACCCCGGCAACTGGATCGAGATCCGCCGCATCGACGCGCTGACGTGATCGTCGACGCGGCGCTGCGCCGCCGCCTCGTGGCCCACCTCGCGCATGCGCTCGGCCTGCCGCAGCTCGGCCTGGTCGAGGACGCGGTGCAGGTGGCCTGCCTGCGCGCGCTGGAGACCTGGCCGGCTGCCGGCCGGCCGGAGCACCCGGCCGGCTGGCTGTACCGCGTGGCCTGGCGGCAGGCGATCGACCAGCTGCGCCGCGAGCAGCCGCAGCGGCCGCTGCCCGAGGCGCCCGAGGACGACGCGGCCGCGCCCGTCGCGCTGCCCGCGGCGCTGCAGGTGCCGGCCGCCGAGGGCCGCTTCGCCGGCGAGCTCGACGACGAGGAGCTGGCGCTGCTGTTCGCCGCCTGCCACCCGGCCGTGCCGCCGGCCTCGCAGGTGGCGCTGGCGCTGCGGGCGGCCTGCGCATTGGACCTGCACCGCATCGCCGAGGGCCTGCTCACCAGCGAGGCCGCGCTGCAGCAGCGCCTCGCCCGGGCCCGCGCCGCGCTGCGGGGCGTGTCGCTGGCGGTGCCGGCCGGCGCGGCGCTGGGGCCGCGGCGCGAGGCCGTGCTGGCCACGCTGATGCTGATGTTCCAGGCCGGCTGGCGGGCCGGCGGTCGCAGCGGCGGTCCGGCCGTCACCGACGTGAGCGACGTCGCCACCGCCTCCGGCGACACCGGCGCGATCGACTCGTCAGCGCCCGCAGGCGCGGCAGGCGCTGCGGAGAGCGCCGAACCGGCCGAACCCGCCGACGCCATCGACCCGGCCAGGGTGAACGCGCGCGCCGCAGGCCCGCACGGGCGGCCCGGCGGCGGGCTCGCGCTGGCCTGGGAGGCGATTCGCCTCGCCCGCGCGCTGGCCGCGCACCCGGCGGTCGCGCACCCGGACGCCGACGCGCTGGCCGCGCTGCTGCTGCTGCACGGCGCCCGGCTGTCCGGCCGCTTCGACGCGGCGGGCGACATCGTGCCGCTGGCCGGCCAGGACCGCGACCGCTGGGACGCGCCGATGCGCCGCATGGGCCTCGCCCACCTGCAGGCTGCGATGCGCGCGACGCGCCTCTCGCGCTGGCACCTGCTGGCCGGCATCGCGGCCGAGCATGCGCTGGCGCCGGACTGGGCCGGTACGGACTGGGGCGCGATCCTGCGCTACTACGACCAGCTGGTGGCGATCGACCCGTCCGCCGCGCCGCGGCTGGGGCAGGCCGTCGCGCTGGCCGAAGGCGGCGCGCCGGCCGAGGCCCGCGACCGCCTGCTCGCGCTGCTGGCCGACACGCCGCCGGCGCTGCGACCGCATGCGCTGGCCGCGCTGGCGCGCGCGCACGAGCGCCTGGGCGAGCCGGCCGCGGCCTGCAGCCGCCTGCGCGAAGCGCTGCCGCTGGCGCGCAGCGGCGCGGAGGCCCGGCTGCTGGCGCGGCGTCTGCAGGCGCTCGAGGCCCGGGCCGAGGTCACAGGGGCTGCCGGGCCCGAGGTCACGGGGCCGGCCGGTGCCGAGCGGACGGACCCGCGCGGTGCCACGGACCGGCCAGACTCGCACGGGACCGGCGGCCCGCCCGAAGACTGAAGCGCCCTCGGCCGGGCCCGACCGGCGCGCCGGAACACTCAGTCGGGCTTGATCTTGGCCCGCGCGACGACCGCCTTCCAGCGCTGCTGCTCGACCGCGATGAACTTCGCGAACTCGGCCGGCGTGCCGCCGACGCCGATCGCCGCGTCGGCGCTGAACTTCTCGCTGGTGCCGGGCTGGCGCACCGACGCGGCGGCCGCGGCGGCCAGCTTGTCGGCGGCGGCGGTCGGCAGCGAGGCCGGCGCCATCAGGCCGTACCACTGCGTCATCTCGAAGCCCGGGTAGCCCTGCTCGGCCACCGTCGGCACCTCCGGCAGCTGCGGGATGCGCTGCGTGGTGCCGGTGGCGATGCAGCGCAGCTTGCCGGTGCGGATGAACTGCAGCACCGCCGGCGCGCCGACCGAGGCCGCGTCGAGCCGGCCGGCCAGCAGGTCGGTCAGCTGCGGCCCGGTGCCGCGGTAGGGCACGTGCAGGATGAAGGTGTCGCTGGCCATCTTCAGGTACTCCATCGCCAGGTGGCCGGCGCTGCCGTTGCCGGCCGAGCCGTAGTTCAGGCGGCCCGGGTTCTTCTTCGCGTAGGCGACGAACTCCTTCAGGTTGTTCACCGGCAGGTCCGGCCGCACGAGGTAGAGGCTCGGCACCTTGGCCAGCAGCGAGATGGCGCGGAAGTCCTTCACCGGGTCGTAGGGCAGGCGGTCGAAGATCCAGGGGTTGACCGCCAGCGTGCCGATGTGGCCCAGCACCACGGTGTGCTGGTCGTCGGCGCGGGCCACCTCCTGCATCGCGATGTTGCCGGCCGCGCCGGGCTTGTTGTCGACGTAGACGGACTGGCCCAGCGCCTTGCCCATTTCCAGCGCGGTCGCGCGGGCGACGATCTCCGAGCTGCCGCCGGGCGCGAAGGGCACGACGAAGCGGATCGAGCGGCTCGGCCAGCCGGGCTGGGCGCGCAGCAGCGCAGGCGCGGCGAGGCCGGCGGCGGTGCCGGCCAGCAGCAGGCGGCGGCGGGGGGAGGACAGGCTCATGGCGGGCTCGGTTCGTCGAGGTAGAGGGGGCGGGGGTGCCGGCGGCGCACGGCGTCCAGGGCATCGTCGCCGAGGGCGGTGCGCAGCGGGCTCAGGAGAAGCGAGGGGTCGGGCGCGCTGCCGGGCGCGAAGGCGGTGTGCGGCCAGTCGGAGCCCCACAGCGTGCGTTCGCCGAACAGCGCCGCGGCGCGCCGGATCGCGGGCCGCAGCGCGTCGTAGGGCGGCGCCGCGCGCAGGCGGTACCAGCCGGACAGCTTGATCCAGGCGCCGCCGGCGGCGAGCGCCTCGGCGGCCGACCACGCGGGGTCGTCGGCGGCCAGGCCCGCATGCAGGCCGGCGAGGTGGTCCAGCACGAAGACGAGGCCGCTGCCGGCCTGCCAGCGCAGCAGGTCCGGCAGGCGCTCGGCGGGCGCGTACCACTGCACGTGCCAGCCGCGCGCGCGCAGGCGCGGCGCCAGCGCCGCGAGCGCGGGGCCGGGGTCGCCGGCATGGCCGGCCGGCGACACCAGGTTGAAGCGGATGCCGCGCACGCCGGCGGCGTGCAGCCGGTCCAGCGTCGCGTCGTCGACCGCGGGATCGACCACCGCGACGCCGCGGTGGCGCCCGGCCGAGGCCTCGAGCGCCTGCAGCATCACGCCGTTGTCGCTGCCGTAGACGCTGGGCTGCACCAGCACCAGCCGCGTGCAGCCGGCCGCGGCGGCCGCGCGCTCGGCGTCGGCCAGCGGGTGGTGCGCGGGCCGGTAATGCCCCGGCCGCACCGGCGCGGCCGCGTCGAAGACGTGGACGTGGGTGTCCCAGCCGGCGTGGTCCGGGCCAGGGTCGGACGCGCTCATCGAGGCGCTCCGCGCCCGGCTCCGCCGGGCTCGTCCGCGCGTGCCGACGCGCTCATTCGCGGGTGATGCGGCGCTCGCGCACCACGCGGCCCCACAGCGCCTGCTGGTCGCGCAGGAAGGCCGCCGCCTCCGGCTCGGCGCCGCCGAAGACCTCGCCGCCGAGCGTGCGCACGCGGCCCAGCACCTCGGGGTCGGCCATCGCGCGGCGCAGGCCGGCGGCCAGGGTCGCGCGCACCGGCGCGGGCACGCCGGCCGGGGCCAGCACCGGGTTCCATTCCAGCACCTCGTAGCCCTTCAGACCGGCCTCGTCCATCGACGGCAGCTCGGGCAGCGCGCGGCAGCGCAGCCGCGAGGTGACGGCCAGCGGCCGCAGCCGCCCGGCCTGGATGTGGCCCAGCGAGGACGCCACGTTGGCGAAGAACAGCGGCACCTGGCCGCCCATCACGTCGGTCAGCGCCGGGCCGCCGCCGCGGTAGGGGATGTGCGTCATCTCGACGCGCGCCATGCCCTCGAACAGCGCGCCGGCCAGGTGCTGGGCCGAGCCGTTGCCGGACGAGGCATAGCTGAGCGCGCCCGGCTTCGCCCGCGCCAGGCGCAGCACATCGGCCAGCGTGCGGGCCTCGAAGGACGGCGTGCAGACCAGCACGTTCGGGAAGGTGGCCAGCACCGCCAGCGGCGCGAACGCCGCGGCGCTGTCGTAGGGCAGCCGGTCGAACAGCGCCGGGTTGACCGCGAAGGACGAGGCGTCCAGCAGCAGCGTGCTGCCGTCGGGCGTCGCGCGCGCGACCTGGCCGGCGGCGATCGTGCCGCTGGCGCCCGGCTTGTTCTCGACCACCACGGGCTGGCCCAGCGCCTCGGCCAGGCGCGGGCCGATCAGCCGGGCCATCACGTCGGCGCCACCGCCGGCCGGGTAGCTGACCAGCAGCGTGACCGGCTTGCCGCCGGCGATGGTGCCGGCCGCGCGGGCGGCGGCCGGCAGGCCCAGCGCAGTGGCCACGCCGGCGGCGAGCCAGCGGCGACGGGACAGGAGGGTCGGGGGCATGGGGGTGTCTCCAGGCAGGGCCTCGACCGCTTCAGGTGATGGCCACGGTGTAGTGAAAGGCGTGGGCGTCGCCCAGCGAGCGCCGGCTCTCGACGCAGCGGCCGCCCAGGTCGAAGGCGCGCCGCTGCACCCGCGCGCAGGGGTGGCCCGCGGGCAGGCCGAGCACGGCCGCCTGCGCCGCCGCGGCGGCGCAGAAGCCGATCTCGTCGATCGCCCGCGCGACGTGCACGCCGCAGCGCTGCGCGAACATCGGGTACAGCAGGTCGTCCCAGCCGGCGGGGTCGCCCTCGGCCAGCGCCGCGAACAGCGGCAGCGGCAGCCAGATCTCCTCCAGCAGCACCGGCTGCGCGCCGAGGCTGCGCAGGCGCTCCAGCCGCAGCACCGGCTCGCCCGGGCCGAGGCCCAGCGCGCGCGCCACCGGCTCGGGCGCCGCGCGCGTGTCGCGCGCCAGGATGCGCGACGCCGGCACCTCGCCATCGTGGTGGCCGAAGCGGAAGAAGCGCAGCATCGGCGCGCCGCCCAGGCCGAGGCGCACGAAGGTGCCGCGGCCGTGCACGCGTTCGACCAGGCCCAGCTCGGCCAGCAGGTCGAGCGCGCGGCGCATGGTGCCGAGCGCGACGCCGTAGTCGGCCGCCAGGCTCTGCTCCGCGGCCAGCGCGCTGCCGGGCGGCCACTCGCCGGCGACGATGCGGGCGCGCAGCGCGTCGGCGAGCGCGGCGTAGCGGCTCTGGCCGGGCAGCGGGGTGACGGTTGCGATTTGCATCTCTAGTCCTCTATAGGTCTAGATTCTGCGGGGGGCTGTGCGAAGTCGTCAAGCCCGGCGTGAACGCGCGACTGGTGTGCGGCGCGCCACGGCGGCGCCGGTCCGCGCCGGGAGACGCGCCGGGGCGGGCCGCCGGCCCCGCCCGCGGCGGCGCCGTCAGGGCGGCAGCGCCGGCTCCCGCACGCGCTCCGCGCGGATCAGGAACAGGCCGCTGGCGACGACGATCGCGCCGCCGACCAGGGTGCTCGCGTCGGGGGCCACCTGCCACAGCCACCAGTCCAGCCCAATGCCCCAGGCCAGCGCGCTGTACTCGAAGGCCGAGACCACCGAGGCCTGGCCGGTGCGGAAGGCCTCGGTGATCGCGACCTGGCCGCCGAAGCCGGTGACCGCCAGCGCCAGCAGCAGCCCGGCGTCCTCGGGCCGCAGCGCGCGCCAGGACGGCAGCGCCAGCAGCCCGGCGCCGAGCGCCAGCGCCACCGTGGTCCAGAACACCAGGCTGGAGGCGCCGTCGGTGCGCGTCAGCAGGCGGCCGGCGATCGCCGATGCGGCATAGCAGGCGGCCGCCACCAGCACCGCCAGCGCGCCCAGCGACAGGAAGCGCTCGCCGCTGGGCCGCAGCGCCACCAGCACGCCGCCGAGCCCGGCGGCGATCGCCAGCCAGTGGCGCGGCGCCACCCGCTCCTTCAGCACCGGGATCGACAGCATCGTGATCAGCAGCGGCGCCACGAAGAACAGGGTGTAGGCCTCCGCCATCGGCAGCGCCCCCAGGCCCCACGCGAAGCAGACCAGCATCAGCACCGTCAGCACGCCGCGCAGCGCGTGCAGGCCCCAGCGCACCCGCCACAGCTGGCGGCCGTGGCCCAGCCAGGCCACGTAGACCAGCACCAGCGGCAGCGCCGTCAGCCCGCGCAGCGCGGCCACCTGCATCGCCGGGTAGTGCGCCACCAGCAGCTTCATCACCGCGTCCATCCACGAGAAGAAGGCGACGGCGATCAGCATCGCGACGATGCCGCGCAGGTTGGCGGAGGGCGCCATGGGACGGAGACGGGGAAGCGGACGGGACCGCGATTGTGGCGAGTGCGCACCGGCCCGATCGGCACGGGGGCCGGAAGCCACCCCGCCCGCCGCCGCGCCAGGTCGCCCGGGCGCGGCCGGGCGGCCCGCCGTCCGGCCTACTTCAGCGTCTTCTGCACCAGCTTCAGCAGGTCCTCGATCGCCGGGTGCACCTTGCGCCCGTGCAGGTGCTTGATGATCTTGCGCAGGCCCTCCTCCATCCCGGCGGCGACGCGCAGGTCCTCGACGTGCTTGAAGACGCCGCCGTTCGTGCCGAAGGGGTTGGCGCAGAGCAGCAGGTCGTGGGCCACGTCCTCGGCCGCCTTCTGACGCTGCTGCCAGTCCGGCAGGATGCGCCGGGCCGGCCATTTCTGCGAGTCCATCTCGGTCATGCGGACCTTCGGGTCCCGCATGAGCCGCATGGCCATCGAGCCCGGGTCGAGGTAGTCCAGCATCACCGGCCGGTAGCCGCTGCTGCCCTTGCCCTCCTTCGACGGATCGATGGCGATCATCACGTTGCCGACGTTGATCAGGCGCTTGAAGTTCAGGGTCACCGGACCGAAGTCCTTCGGGATGGGCATGTCGTACTGGAAGTCGAACCGGTCGTTGTTGCCGGTCAGCAGGTCGGCCACGACGATCTGGCCGACCATCTCCAGCCCGCCGGGCTCCGTCAGCGCCTCGACGAAGCGCCCGTGCGCGGTCCCGACGTGCTGGGCGCACATCTGCTGCAGCGCGGCGTTCAGGTCCAGCACCCGCAGGTTCTCCATCTTCGTGATCGCCCCGCCCGGCTCCTCGATGGCCGCGCAGGCCAGGCGGATGTTCGGGTAGTCCGGCGACTGGCGGCCGCCGTCGATCTCGGCATAGAAGCGCTCGGCCTCCAGCAGCCGGCGCACGTAGCCGAGGAGCTCGCGCTGCTCCGAGGGCTGGAGCGCCTTGGCGACGGCCAGCTTGTCGAGCGCCTTCACGACATAGCCCGAGGACTTGACCGTGCTCTCCTGGACATTGGTCTCGACCTTGATCACGAGCTCGTCGCGCCGGTGGCCGCGCAGCAGCAGCACCTTGCCGGCCTTCAACGTGACCATCGAATGGATATCGGCCGCCTTGAGCGGGTTCGTCATCGACAGGGGCATGGCGCGCTCCGTTCCCAGACCGGAAGTGGAAGCCTCGCCTGCGCTAAAAACTGCTAATCGCCCAGGCGAGCGTGCGCTCACCCCGCGCCTTGCGTGACGGATGACGCAATGCCACCGGTGGGGTGCGGGGCCGGGCCGACCGCCGCCGGCGCCCTGCGCCCGTCGCTCCGCGCCCCCCGCTTCACCGTCCGTCGCATCGCCCAGCCCTTGCGCGCAGGCGCTGCCTAAGATCGGCCATCACGCCTTCCGTCCGACGACCATGCCCCCACCCGACACCCCGCCCGCCCTCGAGGTGCAGGGCCTCGCGAAGCGCTACGGCGCGCGCCAGGCCGTCGCCGACGTCAGCCTGCGCGTCGCGCCCGGCGAGCTGCTGGGCCTGCTGGGCCCGAACGGCGCCGGCAAATCGACCACGATCGCGATGGTCTGCGGCCTGACCCCGCCGGACGCCGGGCGGGTGCGCATCGGCGGCCAGGACCTGGCCAGCGAGCCGGTGGCCTGCCGCCGGCGGCTCGGCCTCGTGACGCAGGACCTGGCGCTGATCGAGGAGCTGCCGGCGCGCCGGAATGTCGCGCTGTTCGGCGCGCTCTACGGCCTCAAGGGTCCGGCGCTGCAGGCCCGGGCCGACGCGGTGCTGGCCCAGGTCGGGCTGCAGGACCGGGCCGGCGACCTGCCGTCGAGCTTCAGCGGCGGGATGAAGCGCCGGCTGCACATCGCCTGCGCGCTGGTGCACGACCCGCAGGTGCTGCTGCTCGACGAACCCACCGCCGGCGTCGACCCGCAGAGCCGGCACGCGATCTTCGAAACCCTGGCCGCGCTGAAGGCCCAGGGCAAGGCCCTGGTCTACACCACCCACTACATGGAGGAGGTGGAGCGCCTGGCCGACCGCATCGTGATCGTCGACCACGGCCGCGTCGTGGCCGAGGGCACGCTGGCCGAGCTGACGCGCCGGCTGCCGGGGGCGCAGCGCCTCAGCCTGGCGCTGCAGCCGACGGACGGTGGCGCGGCCGGCGACCGCGGCAGCACCGCTGCCCGGGGCGACGGCGACACCGGGGGCGAGGTCGCCGCGCTGCTGCGCACGCTGCCGGCGGTGCGCGGCGTCGAGTCGGCCGGCGGCCGCTGGCTGCTCGCCACCGACGACCTGACCCGGACCCTGGCCGCCCTCGGGCCCCTGCTGCAGGCCCGCGGCCTGCAGCTGGACGAGCTCGCGTCCGGCCGCGCCACCCTCGAGGACGTGTTCCTCTCGCTGACGGGCCGCGCGCTGCGCGACCACTGAAGGACGCCCGATGTCGATCCTGCTTGCCCTGGTCCGCAAGGACCTGCTGCTGTTCCTGCGCAACCGCCGCGCGGTGCTGATGACGGTGGCCGCGCCGATCCTGATCGCCGCCTTCTTCGGCAGCCTGTTCGGCGCCAATGCGCGCGTGTCGCAGCTGCCGATCGGCGTGGCCGACGAGGACGGCAGCCCACTGAGCCGCCAGATCGTCGACGCGCTGCGCGCCGACACCACGATCGCGCTGCGCGAGCTGCCGGCCGCGCAGGCCGAGGAGGAGGTGCGCGCCGGCCGGCTGCGCGCCGCCTTCACGCTGCCGGCGGGCTTCGGTGCGGCCGCCGGCCGGGCCATCTTCGGCGGCCCGCAGCCGGAGATCGCGGTCAGCTACGACCCCTCGCAGTCCACCGCGCTGCCATTGGTGCGCGGCCTGCTGGCCCAGCACGTGACGCAGCGCGTGATGCAGTCCGCGTTCGGCGGCGACCCGGCGCTGCTGAGCCGCCTGCGCGGCGACATCGAGCGCGCCGGCAACGTCGACGCGCAGCGGCGCGGCGACCTGCTGGCGATGTTCGACAGCATCGCGCGCGTGCAGGCGGGCGATGCCGCGCGCGCGGCCGGCGCGGCCGGCACCGCGTCCGGCGCGTCCGGCGCGCCGCCAGCGTCCGCGCCGCCGGCCGCGGCCTCCGGCGCCAGCGCCGGCCGCGGCGGCCTCGCGGCCCCGTTCACGCTGCGCGAGACCGCCGCGGTCGGACGGGCCGCGACGATCGAGCGGGCGGCCCAGGGCTACAACAGCTACGCCCACGCCTTCGCCGGCATGGGCGTGCAGTTCATCCTGATGCAGGGCGTGGAGTTCGGCGTGGCGCTGCTGCTGATGCGCCGCAGCGCGCTGTGGCTGCGCCTGCGTGCCGCGCCGCTGACGCGCGGCCACCTGCTCGGCAGCCGCCTGCTGTCGGGCGCGCTGATCTCGGCCGGCGTGTTCGCGGTGCTGTTCGTGGTCGCGATCGCCGGCTTCGGCGTACGCATCCTCGGCAGCCTGGCCGGGCTGGTGGCGATCGTCGCCGCGTTCTCGCTGATGACGGCGGCCTTCGGCCTGATGATCGCCGCGATCGGACGCTCGCCCGAGGCCACGCGCGGCCTGGCGATCCTCGCCACGCTGCTGCTGGTGATGGTCGGCGGCGCCTGGGTGCCGAGCTTCCTGTTCCCGCCCTGGCTGCAGACCGCCGCTGCGTGGACGCCGACCCACTGGGCCGTCAACGGCCTGGACGCGATGACCTGGCGCGGCCAGCCATGGACGGAGGCCGTGCTGCCGACGCTGGTGCAGCTCGGCTTCGCCGCGCTGTTCGCCGCGGTGGCGCTGTGGCGCTTCCGCTGGGACGAGTAGCGCGCAACGGCGCGGCGCGCGGCCTCAGCGCGAGCCCAGCAGCACCGGCGCCGGCCCGGCGCCGGGGCCGCCGCGGCGTCGCCACAGGGCGACCAGCAGGTGCAGGCCGGCGCCGAGCGCGAGCAGGACCACGGCCCCGAGGCCCCAGAACAGCCCGACGGCGACGCCCAGCGCACCGGACAGCGCGGGCAGCGCCTGCAGCACGGCCTCGACGGCCGGTGCCAGGCCGGCCAGCAGGCCGGCCAGCGCCTCGCGCAGCGGCGCCGGCAGCCAGGCCTCCAGCGCCGGCGGCCAGGCGATGCTGCCGAGCGCGCCGGCGCTGCCGGAGAGCGCGCCGGCGTTGGCGAGCGACCACGCGACGAGCCCGTGCAGTGCCCAGGCCGCGAGCGACCAGAGCGCCAGCAGCGCGACGACGGTGAACCAGAGGGCGAACAGCAGCATGGAAGCTCCTTTCAAGTTGACGCCGGGCCGCCCCACGTTGTCTTCACCCCCGCAGGGGGCGGGCCGGGCACCGCCTGGCCGCTGGGGGCGGTCAGGGGCAGGACGCTGGCGCGCAGTGTGCCCGCGGGAACGCTTCGGTCCCACCAGGGTCTGTCGCAGCGCGCTTTCGGTTTTTCCTGGGGTTTCCGCGATGCTGAACTACCGCCACCTGCACTACTTCTGGATCGTCACGAAGGAGGGCGGCTTCACCCGCGCCGCGGACCGGCTGGGCATGGCCGTGCAGACCATCAGCGCCCAGGTGCGCGAGCTGGAGAAGGCGCTCGGCCACCAGCTGCTGAAACCGGCCGGCCGCGGCCTGGCACTGACCGAGGCCGGCGAGGCCGCGTTCGCGCGCGCCGAGGAGATCTTCCAGCTCGGGCAGGCGCTGCCGGAGGAGGTGCGCGCCGCGGCCGGCGGATCGGTCCAGCGGCTCGCGGTCGGGCTGTCCGATGGCCTGTCCAAGCTGGCGGCGCACGCGCTGCTGGAGCCGGTGCTGGACACGCCGCGCATGCGGCTGGTCTGCCACGAGGGCGAGGTCGAGCAGCTGCTCGGCGAGCTGGCGCTGCACCACCTCGACCTGGTGCTGGCCGGCCAGCCGGCGCCGCGCCAACCGAACCTGCGGCTGGTGAGCGAACGGCTGGTGGCCTCGCCGGTGGAGTGGTACGGGCCGGCGGCGCTGGTGGGCCGCCACGAGCGGGCCCGCTTCCCGCAGTCGCTGGGCGAGCTGCCGGTGCTGCTGCCGACCCGCCACTCGGCGCTGCGCCACACGCTGGACCACTGGTTCGAGGCCCAGGGCCTGCGGCCGCGCGTGGTCGGCGAGTTCGAGGACAGTGCCCTGCTCGCCGTCTTCTCGGCGCGCGGGCTCGGCGTCTTTCCCGTCAGCGTGCTGGGCGCGGACGACGTCGGCCTGATACGCGGCCTCCGCCGGCTCGGCGGCAGCCCCGCGGTGACCGAGGAGATCCACGCCATCCACTCGCGGCGCGGCCAGCACCATCCGCTGGTGCAGCGGCTGCTGGCCGGCGCGCGGGCGCGCGGCGGCTGAGCGGCGCACCCGCGCGCCGCGGCCCCGGCGCAGACGCGCCGCCGGCCGTGCGGTGCGACACCGCGCCAGCGGGCTCAGGCCGGCGCGCCCAGCTCGGCGCCGCCGCGGATCGGCACCGCCGGGCGGGCCCAGCGCCGGCAGGCCGCCTCCACCACCCAGGCCTCGCCGTCGGCCAGGTGGCGGTCCGCCGCGGCGGCCGCGGCGGCCAGGGCCAGCACCGTGTCCTGCAGTGCCGGCGCGTCGAGCTCGTCGAGCAGCGCCGCCAGCGTCGCCTCGTCGATCCGCCCGAAGGCGGTGCTGCCGTCCGACGAGGCCAGCAGGTCCTCGCACAGCGTGTGGACGATCGGCCCGAAGCCGCCGGGCGGCAGCCCGAGCCGCGCCTCGGCGTCGAGCGCACGCAGGCTGTCCAGTTCGGACCGGCAGACGTGACCGTCGGAGATCAGCACCAGCGCGAGCAGGCGCGCGGCGGCTTCGGGGCTGTTGCGGGGGTAGCGGCGCATGGGGTCCTTTCGACCGTCAGGGCGTGCGCGGGGCACGGGAGCTCGCAGATGGGCACGCGCCGGGGACCCACCAGCAGGCTGGACCTGAGCCGTGCTGCGGAAGATCCGAAGCCGGGTCCGGGTCCGGGTCCGCGCGGGCCGGCGGGCGCGCGCGTGCGCGTGCGCCCGCCGGGCAGACCGCGTCGAGCCGGACGGGCGCGGGGGCCGGCCGGCCCGGCGACCGCGCAGGATTCTTCGAAAGCCGCCTCAGGTCGGCCCTGCTGGCACCGGGGCCTGCGCGGCCTCAGCTTTCGCACACCCTTCCACTGCGGAGTCCCGCGATGAACCTGCTCTTCGATTCGCCCGATCCCCAGGTCGCCCCGCTGCGCGAGCGCATCGAGCGCCGCGTGCGCTTCGTGCTGCGGCGCAAGCTGTGGCGCCTGTCGCGCGCCGAGATCCGGCTGAGCGACGTGAACGGCCCGCGCGGCGGGCCGGACAAGCGCTGCCGCGTGGAGCTGCGCGGCAGCGACGGCAGCCGCGCCGTCGTCGTGTCGAGCGCGCGCACCGACTGGCTGGCTGCGCTCGACGACGCGCTGGCACGCGCCGAGCGCTTCCTCGCCCGCCAGTGGCAACGCCGCCGCGATCCGCGCCGCGCGCGGGGGCAGCCTGCCGTGGCCGGCTGAGCCGGGCCGGGCCCCAGGCCCGCCTCCCGCCACTCAGGTCACCGGGCCCGAGTGAACGGCATGAGGTCGCCGTGCAGCGGCGGGCGCGGGCGACCGCACGGCGGCGTCGGTCCGGCCACGAAGCCGTTCCTCGATCTTGCCGAAAGTCGGCAGTTGTCGTACAACATCGAACGACAGCGCGGTTCCTGCGTGAGCCGGGCGTGCCCGGTGTCGCGGGGCGGCTGCGAAGCCGCGACCCGCCTCGCCCCCTTAGGATGCGTCCATGAACACGCTCGCGCCGCCCCGGCGCAAACCCCGCAGCCTGGCGCAGGAGCTGGTCGACCGCCTGGGCGACCGGATCCGCGACGGCCGGCTGCCGGAGGGCGCCAAGCTGCCGACCGAGGCCGAGATCGTCGGCGAGTTCGGCGTCAGCCGCACGGTGGTGCGCGAGGCGATCTCGCGGCTGCAGGCGGCCGGCCTGGTCGAGACGCGGCACGGCATCGGCACCTTCGTGATCGGCCTCGGCGATGGCGGCGCCTTCCGGGTCGCGCACGCGCAGCTGCAGACGCTGCGGGAGGTGATTGCGCTGCTGGAGCTGCGCATCGGCATCGAGACCGAGGCCGCCGCGCTGGCCGCGCTGCGGCGCACGCCGCAGCACCTCGATGCGATGCAGGCGGCGCTGCGTGCCTTTGGCGAGGCAGTGGAGGCCGACGGCAATGCGATCGGGCCGGATTTCCAGTTCCACCTCGAGATCGCCCGCGCCACGGAGAACGCGCATTTCGAGCGCCTGATGGGCTCGCTGGGGGTGCAGGTCATCCCGCGGGCGCGGCTGCAGGCAGAGCCCGATCCCGTCCTCCGCGCCTACCTGCGGCGGGTGCACGTCGAGCACGAGAACATCCTGGCGGCGATCGCCGCGCAGGATGCGGAAGGGGCGCGCGCCGCGATGCGCACCCACCTGGCGAACAGCCGTGAACGGCGCCGCCGCGCCGCCGCGCTGGCCGAGGGGCGGCCCGTCGACGCAGGCTAGGCGTCTGCGCGGCAGGCGCCGCGCTGCCTCCCAGCCTGCGGCATGACGCCCGTCCTACGGGCGTGCGGCTCGGCTCGACGCGTGCCCGGCACCTGTCCCGCCCGTCAGACGCGCGGTTCGCCGCGCTCGTTGACCGTCACCGTCGCCTGCGGCGGCGTGGTCATCTGCACCCGATGCTCCATGCCGCGGAAGTCGTAGCGCACGTCGTAGTAGCTCGGCGGGCCGGCGGCCTGGTCCGAGGTGCAGCGCTGCACGTCCTGCGTGGCGGGCGCCTGGCGGTTGACCTTGGAGCCGGCGACCGCGCCGCCGAAGATGCCGATCGCCGTCGCCGCATCACGCCCGCTGCCGCCGCCGATCTGGTGGCCCAGGATGCCGCCGATCACGGCGCCGGCCACCGCGCCGGCGACGTTCGGGCGCGGCGCGCCGTCGGCCACCGGCTCGCGCTCGATCCAGCAGCGCTGCTGCGGGCCGTCGCGCACCTCGCGCACCTCCAGCACGCGGGCCTGGTACAGGCGCTCCTGCGGGCGGCGCCGCGGGTCGTAGACCGGCGAGGCGACGACCTCGTCCACCGCCTCGCGCACCGAGGCCACACGGTCGGACAGGCCCATCGAGGCCACCGTCGGGTAGCGGCCCGGCGACAGGATGGCGCAGCCGCCGCCCCAGCGCGGGTCCTCGCAGACCTCCCAGCGGCCGGCCCTCACCTCGGCCGACGCCGCCCGCCCGCCGAAGCCCGCGCGCTCCAGGTTGGGCAGCGCGCCGTCGGCGACGAAGGAGGCGCCGCGCGCGTACTCGCTCTCGAAGAAGCGCACCGCCGGCGTGTCCACCGCCACCGGCGCCTCGGCCGCCACCTTGCGCACCGAGGACACGCGCCGGTCGAGGCCGACCGCGGCCAGCGACGGGTACTCGCCGGGCGAGAAGCTGACACAGCGGCCGCCGAAGCGCGCATCGGAGCACAGCTCCCAGGTCCCGCCGTCGACCACGACGGAGGACGCGCGGTCGTCGAAGCCGTGGCGCTGCAGCTGCGTCAGCGTCTGGTCGGTGCTGAAGGTGGCGCCCGAGAAGCGCTCGCCATCGAAGAAGCGGATGCGTTCAGCCGCGGGCGCGGCGGGCGGCAGGTCCGCGGCCGGACGCAGCGAGGATACGCGGCGGCTCAAGCCCGTCGACGCCAGGCTGGCGTAGCTGCCCGGTTCCAGGCGCACGCAGCGGCCTCGGAAGCCCGGGTCTTCGCAGACCTCCCAGGCGCCGCCGCGGACCACCGCGGAGGCGGCGCGGTTGTCGAAGCGCTGGCGCTGCAGGTCGGGCACCGGGCGGTCGGCGGTCAGCGCCTGGCCCGCGTAGCCGTCGCGTTCGTAGACGGTCAGCTGGGCGGCAGCAGGCAGCGCGACCAGGGCGGTCGCCAGCGCGATGAGCCCGCGACGGCCGGCGCCGCGGACAGGGGTTGCAGGGGAGGTCGTCATGGGCTGTGCTCCTTCGATGCCCGCGGCCCGCCGATGCCTGACACCGGCCCCGCAGGGCACGGCGCCGGCGCGGGGGACCGCGACGGGTCGGGCGCACCGGGCCCGGCGGGTCGCCGGTGCAGGACAGGAAGCCACTGTGGCGCGCGGCCGGGCCGGGCCCGGCCGGTCGCCGCCGCATCGCGCTGTGGTCGATGTCCTACCGCGCGCGGCCCCGCGACGCGCTAGGCTGCGCACCCCGGCCGCGCCGGCCGCGCATCCCCCGCCGCGTCCGTGTGCGCGGACCCGCGGCGCCTCGCCGGCACGCCGTCCGGCCCGATTCGATGGAGACTCGCGTCATGCACCACGACACCCCTCCCCCGTCCCTCCAGACCGCGCCGCGACGCGCCCCACGCCCCGTCACGCGCCCCCGGCACCGGCTGGCCGCCCTCGCGCTGGCGCTGGCGGCCGGCGCCGCGCCCGCCTTCGGCCAGACCCCGGCCGTGCCGCCCGAACTGCAGGACAGCCCCGCGCTGCGCGTGCAGCACAGCGGCAGCGCCTACCACTACCTGAACGGCGGCGGCGGCCAGGAAGAGCGCGCGCTGATGGACGCACGTGCCACCGACTTCCCGCTCAAGATCGTGCTCGCGGCCGGCAAGGGCGAGTACGTGGTCGCCAACCAGCTCAGCCTGCTGCCCGCGCAGGGCGAGAGCCTGGTGGTGCGCGAGGTCGGGCCGGTGCTGATGGTGAAGGCCCCGCCCGGGCGCTACGCGCTGGAGGCGGTCTACCAGGGCAAGACCCTGAGGCAGTCGGTCAGCGTCGGCAGCGGCCGCCAGACCGTCACGCTGCGCTTCCCCTGACGGACCGCGGCGCGCGTCGGGTTGCCCGCGCGCGCCGGGCGAGGGGTCGGCTTTCGAGGGTTTTCCCGAGACTGCCTCGGGTGAGGCTCAGTTGTATGATGACTGACAAATAACGGTCGGCCGCCGCGCGGCGTCGCCGGCTTCCCTTTGCCCACCCGGAGACGCCCATGCCCCCGATGTCCCGCCGCCGTACCCTCCTCGCCAGCGTGCTGCTCGGCCTGGCCGCGCTGCCGGCCTGGGCCTACCCCGACAAGCCCGTCACACTGGTCGTGCCCTTCCCGCCGGGCGGCTCGACCGACAGCATCGCGCGCACGCTCGCGCCGAAGCTGCAGGAGCGGCTGGGCGGCAATTTCGTGGTCGACAACAAGCCGGGCGCCACCGGCACCATCGGCGCCGGCCAGGTCAAGCGCGCGCCGGCCGACGGCTACACGCTGCTGGTCGCGTCGCTCGGCCCCTACGTGATCGCGCCGCACCTGCTGAAGAACGTGCCCTACGACGCGACGCGCGACTTCGACCTGCTCACCGTCGCCGTGCAGGCGCCGAACGTGCTGGTGGTGCCGGCCGCCTCGCCGCTGAAGTCGGTCGACGAGCTGCTGGCGCGGCTGCGCCGCGAGCCGGGCAAGGTGAGCTTCGCGTCGTCGGGCAACGGCTCCTCGGACCACCTGACGGTGGAGCTGTTCTGGCAGAAGACCGGCACCTCCGGCGTGCACGTGCCCTACAAGGGCGGCGCGCCGGCCATCAGCGACCTGCTCGGCGGCCAGGTCGACGCCTCGTTCCAGAACATCAACGCGGTGGTGCAGCACATCGCCGCCGGCAAGCTGCGCGCGCTGGCGGTGACCGGCGACAAGCGCTCGGCGCTGCTGCCGCAGGTGCCCACGCTGTCGGAGTCCGGCGTCAAGGGGGCCGACGTCTATTCCTGGCAGGCCGTGGCCGCGCCGCGCGGGCTGCCCGCCGACGTGAAGGCCAAGCTGCATGCGGCGCTGGTGGCGGCGCTGAACGACCCGGTGGTGCGGCAGGACCTGACGAAGCAGGGCTTCGAGATCGTCGCCAACACGCCCGAGCAGTTCACCGCCTTCCAGGCCGCGGAGTACGCGCGCTGGAAACAGGTGATCGACGCAGGCAAGATCACGGCCGACTGAGCCGCCGGCCCGGTGGCGCGATGAACGAAGGCGAGCATGCGATGAATCCAGCGATGGCGCAGGCGGGGAGCGACACCCCCCGAATCACCGGCCTCCAGGTGATCCCGGTGGCCGGGCGCGACGGGATGCTGCTGAACCTGAGCGGGGCGCACGCCCCGTTCTTCACGCGCAACCTGGCGATCCTGCGCGACAGCGCCGGGCGCACCGGCATCGGCGAGGTGCCGGGCGGCGAGGCGATCCGTCGGACGCTGGAGGACGCGGCCCCGCTGCTGGTCGGCCAGCCGATCGGCGCGGTGCAGGACCTGCTGGCACGGGTGCGCGCGCGCTTCGCCGACCGCGACGCCGGCGGCCGCGGGCTGCAGACCTTCGACCTGCGCACCACCATCCACGTGCTGGCGGCGCTCGAGTCGGCGCTGCTGGACCTGCTCGGCCAGCACCTGGGCCTGCCGGTCGCGGCACTGCTGGGCGAGGGCCAGCAGCGCGACCGGGTGCAGATGCTCGGCTACCTGTTCTTCGTCGGCGACCGTCGCCGCACCGACCTGCCGTACGCGAGCGAGCCCGAGGCCGAGGACGACTGGTGCCGGCTGCGCCACGAGACGGCGCTGACGCCGCAGGCGGTGGTGCGGCTGGCCGAGGCCGCCCAGGCCCGCTACGGCTTCGCGGACTTCAAGCTGAAGGGCGGCGTGCTGGCCGGCGAGGCCGAGGTGGAGGCGATCGTCGCGCTGCACGAGCGCTTCCCGCAGGCGCGCGTCACGCTCGATCCGAACGGCGGCTGGCGCCTGCAGGATGCGGTGCGCCTGCTGCGCGACCTGCGCGGCGTGCTCGCCTATGCCGAGGACCCGTGCGGCGCCGAGGACGGCTACTCCGGCCGCGAGGTGATGGCGGAGTTCCGCCGTGCCACCGGGCTGCCCACCGCGACCAACATGGTCGCCACCGACTGGCGCCAGCTGGTGCATGCGCTGGCGCTGCAGTCGGTCGACATCCCGCTGGCCGATCCGCACTTCTGGACCCTGTCGGGCAGCGTACGCGTGGCCCAGACCTGCCGCGACTGGGGCCTGACCTGGGGCTCGCATTCGAACAACCACTTCGACGTCTCGCTGGCGATGTTCACCCACGTCGCCGCGGCCGCGCCGGGCCGGGTGACGGCGATCGACACGCACTGGATCTGGCAGGACGGCCAGCGCCTGACGACGGACCCGCTGCGCATCGTCGACGGCCACGTCGCGGTGCCGGCCGCGCCCGGCCTGGGCGTGCAGCTCGACATGGCCGAGGTGGAGAAGGCCCACGCCCTCTACCTGCGCCACGGCCTCGGCGCGCGCGACGACGCGCTGGCGATGCAGGCCCTGATCCCCGGCTGGACCTTCGACCCGAAGCGGCCCTGCCTGGTCCGCTGAACCGCCTTCCCCTGCCACCGACCGGAAGCCCCCGATGCCGCTGAACCGACGCCGTCTCACGCTGGCCCTGGCCGCCCTCGCCGCGATCCAGCTCCCCGCCCAGGCCCAGGACTGGCCGGGCGGCAAGCCGATCCGCATCGTCGTGCCCTACACGCCCGGCGGCTCCTCGGACATCATCGCGCGCGCCATCGCGACGCCGCTCGGCGAGGCGCTGAAGACCAACGTCATCGTCGAGAACAAGCCCGGCGCGAACGGCAACACCGGCACCGACCTGGTCGCGAAGTCGCCGGCCGACGGGCTGACCCTGCTGCTGTGCGACGTCGGCGCGCTGGCCATCACCGGCTCGGTCTACAAGAAGCTGCCCTTCGACCCGGGCCGCGACCTGCGCGGCGTCACGATGCTGGCCTATTCGCCGCACCTGCTGGTGGTCCACCCCTCGGTGCCCGCGAACTCGCTGCAGGAACTGGTGGCGCTGTCGAAGACGACCAAGCTCAACTTCGCGGTCACCGCGATCGGCAGCGCGCCCCACCTGGCCGGCATCGCGGTCGAGAAGGCGACGCAGGCGCGCTGGGAGTACATCCCGTACAAGGGCGGCGCGCAGGCCATCGGCGACACGGTCGCCGGCCAGACCCAGGTGCTGATGAACGGCATGCTCGCGACGCTGCCGCACGTGCAGTCCGGCAAGCTGAAGGTGCTGGGCGTGTCGAAGGCGAGCCGGGTGCCGCTGCTGGCCCAGGTGCCGACGATCGCGGAGCAGGGCGTCAAGGGCTTCGAGTCGGGCACCTGGCAGGGCGTGCTGGTGCCGGCCGGCACGCCGGCGCCGGTGCTCGCAAAGCTGTCCGCGGAGCTGACGCGCATCATCCGCTCGCCCGAGGTGCGCGAGCGGCTGGTGTCGCAGGGCGCCGAGGTGCACACGATGTCGCCCACGGAGTTCGCCGGCTTCTTCGAGCGCGAGCGCCGCAACTGGGCGGCGGTGGTGCAGAAGGGCGGCGTGAGCCTCGACTGAGCCCGTGCCCGCCGACCGCATGACCGAACGCCCCGCGCTGCTGCAGCTGCTGCCGCTGACCGCCGAGCTCGACGCCCGGCTCGACGCCACCTATGCGCGCACGCTGGCGCCGGCCGACCCGGCCGCGCGCGAGGCGCTGCTCGCGGCGCGCGGCGGCGCGTTCCAGGCCCTGGTGACCTCGGCCGCCTTTGGCGTGGACGACGGCCTGCTGGCGCGCCTGCCGGCGCTGCAGGTGGTGTCCAGCTTCGGCGTCGGCCTGGACCGGATCGACCGGGCCGCGGCCGCGCGCCGCGGCGTGGTGGTGGGCTACACGCCCGACGTGCTGAACGACTGCGTGGCCGACCAGGCCTTCGGCCTGCTGCTGGCCGTCGCGCGCCGGCTGCCGGCGGCCGACCGCTACGTGCGCGCCGGCCGCTGGGACGGCCCGCCGTCGGCGGGCCGCTTCCCGCTCGGCCGCCGCGTCAGCGGCGCGAAGCTCGGCATCGTCGGCCTCGGCCGCATCGGCCGCACCATCGCGCGCCGCGCCGGCGGCTTCGACATGGCGGTGCGCTACCACAGCCGCCGCGCGGTGCCGGACGTGCCCTGGCAACACGAGCCCTCGCTGCGCGCGCTGGCCGCCTGGTGCGACTTCCTGGTGGTGATCACCGCCGGCGGCGCCGAGACCCGCCACCTGATCGACGCCGCGGTGCTCGACGCGCTCGGCCCGCAGGGCTTCCTCGTCAACGTGGCCCGCGGCAGCGTGGTCGACGAAGCCGCGCTGGTGCAGGCGCTGGCCGACGGCCGCATCGCCGGCGCCGGCCTGGACGTGTTCGAGCACGAGCCGCAGGTGCCCGAGGCGCTGCGCGCGATGGACCACGTGGTGCTGGCCCCGCACACCGCCAGCGCCACCATCGAGACGCGCCGCGCGATGGGCGAGCGCGTCGCGGACAACCTGGATGCCTGGTTCCGCGAGCGCCGCCTCGTCAGCGCGGCGCCCGCGCCCTGACGCGGCGACCGACCCGCCGCCCGCCCCCAACGACCGATCTTCCCGCCCGAGGACCCCCCCGATGAAGCCCAACCGCCTGCGCACCCTGTGGGCCGCCGACCAGGCCGCCGTCAACGGCTGGCTCGCCGTGCCGCACGCCTTCTCCGCCGAAGTCATGGCCCACCAGGGCTGGGATTCGCTGACCATCGACATGCAGCACGGCGTGATCGACTACCCGGCGATGCTGGGCATGCTGCAGGCGATCTCGACCACGCCGACGGTGCCGGTGGTGCGCGTGCCCTGGCTCGAGCCGGGCATCCTGATGAAGACCCTGGATGCCGGCGCGCTCGGCGTGATCTGCCCGATGATCAATTCGCGCGAGGAGGCGCAGCGCCTGGTCGCGTGGACGAACTACGCGCCCAAGGGCATGCGCAGCGTGGGCCCGGTACGGGCCCAGATGGTGCACGGCGCCGACTACCTGCAGCGCGCCAACGAGGAGGTGGTGGCCTTCGCGATGATCGAGACCGCGCAGGCGCTGGACCGGCTGGACGACATCCTCTCGGTCGAAGGCCTGGAGGCGATCTACATCGGCCCGTCGGACCTGTCGCTGTCGCTCGGCTGCAGCCCGGTGTTCGACGACGTGGACCCGAAGGCGGCCGAGGCGATCGACCACATCCTGGCGCGGGCGAAGGCGCACGGCGTCTGGGCCGGGATCCACAACGGCCGGCCCGACGTGGCCGCGGCGCGCATCGGCAAGGGCTTCCGCTTCGTGACCGTCTCGTCCGACGCGCGGCTGATCGCCGCCGGCGCGCAGGACGTGCTGTCGGCGATGCGCGGCCGCCCCGGCGTCGCACCGGCGGCCGGCGGCTACTGACCCGCGCCCCGGCCCGCGCCCGCGCCGGCCGGGCCGCGCCCGGCCCGGCGGGCCTCGCCCCTTCTCCTGCGCCGCGCCGTCCCGCCCGCCGGACGGCGCGGCAGCGCCCTTCCCTTTCCACGACGGAGCCTCGTCCATGCAACTCGGATTCATCGGCCTCGGCATCATGGGCACGCCCATGGCCGGCCACCTGCTCGCCGCCGGCCACACGCTGCACGTCCACACCCGCAGCCAGGTGCCGCCGGCGCTGCTCGACGCCGGCGCGGTCGCCTGCGCCGACGCCGCGGCCGTGGCGCGTGCCGCCGACGTGGTCTTTCTGATGCTGCCGGACACGCCCGACGTGGCCGCGGTGCTGTTCGGCGAGCACGGCGTGGCCGCCGGCCTGAAG
>NZ_BBYR01000022.1 GCF_001293525.1 Pseudideonella sakaiensis
GGCGCCGCCTGCGCGGTCTTGCGGCCGGCCTCGGCGGCCGGGGCTGCCCGCCCGCCGTCGTTGCCGTCGCCGCCGCCGCAGCCCGCGAGCGCCCCCGCCAGCAGCCCGCCGGCCAGCAGCGCCAGGCCACGGCGCCATGCGGCCCGGCCGGCCCGCGGCAGCACGCTGCCGTCGCGGCGCTGAGGACACCCCCTCCCGTCCCTGTCCTGCATCGACTCCCCCACCCGCTGAACGACGGCGACCGGCCGGGCCGGACTTGTTTGCGGTCAGTTTATCGTCGGAACCCTGCGCGCCGACTCCCAAGAGTTGACGAGGCGCGCCCACCCGCCCTCCGCACCCGATGCCACGCACCGTCCGCTCCGAAGCCTCCCGTCACCCGATCCGTCTGGCGCTCGCGCTCGGGGTGCTCGCGCTGCTGCTGGCCGCGTCGCTGCGGGTGCTGCAGCCCTTCCTGGTGTCCGCCGCCTGGGCGGTGGTGATCGTGGTGACCGGCTGGCCGACGATGCTGGCGTTGCAGCAGCGCCTCGGCGGCCGGCGCTGGGCCGCGATCACGGTGCTGATGCTCGGGCTGCTGGTGCTGCTGGTGCTGCCGGTGATGGCGGCGGTCGGCGCCGCGGTGGCGAACGCGGGCGAGATCGCCGAACGCATCAAGCAGCTCGGCACGCTGGACCTGCCCGCGCCGCCGGCCTGGGTGGCCGGCCTGCCGGTGATCGGCGAGCGCCTGGTGGCGCTGTGGCAGCAGGTCGCCGCCGCCGGCATCGAAGGGCTGCTGGCGCGGCTGGCGCCCTACGCCGGCGCGGTCACCCGCGCCTTCATCGCCCGCGCCGGGGACATCGGCTTCATCCTGGTGGAGATCGGCCTCGCGCTCGGCTTCGCCGCGATGCTGTTCGCGCAGGGCGAGGACGCGGCGCGCAGCGCGGCCCGCTTCGGCCGCCGCCTGGCCGGCCGCACCGGCAGCGACGCGGTCGACCTGGCGATGCGGGCCATCCGCGGCGTCGCCATCGGCGTCGGCGGCACGGCGGTGCTGCAGAGCGTGCTGGCCGGGCTCGGCCTGGCCGCCGCGGGCGTGCCCTTCGCCGCGCTGCTCACCGCGGTGATCTTCGTCTCGTGCATCGCCCAGCTCGGCACCCCGGTGGTGATGCTGCCGGCGGTGATCTACGTCTACTGGACCGGCGAGACCGGCTGGGGCACGGCGCTGCTGGTGTGGTCGATCATCATCGGCACGGCCGACAACGTGGTGCGGCCGCTGCTGATCCAGCGCGGCGTCGACCTGCCGTTCTGGATGGTCTTCACCGGCGTGGTCGGCGGCCTGATCGCGTTCGGCCTGGTGGGGCTGTTCGTCGGGCCGGTGGTGCTGGCCGTGGTCGGCATGCTGGCCGAGCGCTGGCTGTCCGGCCGGCGCACCGGCGGCGCCGACGCGCGCCCGCCCGGCACGGACTGACCGCGGACGCCGGCCCGGCTCCGGTGGCGCGCAGCGCGCGGCGCGCGGCCAGGAGCCTGCGCCGCCCGCCCCCAGCTCAGTCCCGCACCTCCTCGGCCTCGATCCGCAGCGACAGCCGCCGCACGCCCGCGCCGTCGGACTCGGCCTGCAGCTGCAGCGCGCGGCCCGGCGGCACGCGGCGCTCGAAGCGCAGGTCCAGCCCGTCGCCCCCGGCGCCGCGGTGCGTGTCGACGCGGCGCTGCCACTGCCGCTGGCCGTCGGCGAGCACCGTCAGCCGGTGCCAGGCCGCGTCGTCGGGCCCGGCCGTCGCGCGCACCGTCATCGCCACGCTGACCTCGAAGCGCCGCTCGCGGCGCGCGTCCGGCGGCACCACCAGCCGCGCGATCGCGGCCTCGCCGGCCTCCACCTGCCAGCGCTCCGGCGCCGGCAGCGGGGCTGCCGGCGGCTGGCCGCGCGGGGCCTTCATGCGGCGGGACGCCGCGCCAGTTCGGCGCGCACGTGCTCGAGCAGGCCCTCGCAGGCATCCTCCACCAGGTCGAGCACGTGCTCGAAGCCCTGCGCACCGCCCTCGTAGGGGTCGGGCACGCGCTCGACGCGGTGGCGGCGGCAGAAGCCCGCCAGCCCGCGCAGCCGGTCCTGCAGCGCCGGCGGGCACTGGCGTCGGCAGGCGGCCAGGTTCATCTCGTCCATCACCAGCACGAGGTCGTGGCGGGCGAAGTCCGCGGCGAGCAGCGGGGTGGAGCGCAGGTCGGACAGGTCGTAGCCGCGGCGCGCGGCGTGGCGCTGGCTGCGCGCGTCCGGCGGCTCGCCGGCATGGCCGGCATAGGTGCCCGCGGAGGCCACCTCCACGCGGCCGAGCAGCCCGTCGCGGCGCAGCTGCTCGCGGAACACGGCATGCGCGGTCGGGCTGCGGCAGATGTTGCCCAGGCAGACGAACAGCACGCGGTAGGGAGGCGACATGGCGGGGGGAGGGCGGCGAGGGATCGGTCGGCCGGGCGGGACGCCGGCGCGTGAGGCTGAGCTTGTAGCAGGTCCGCCCCTTGCCGGCCGGCGCGGCCCGCGCGGACCGGCCATCGGCCGGTCGGGACCCGGGGAAAGCCCCGGTCCGCCGCAGCCTGCCGCGCGAGCGACACTCCCGGCACGGTCGCCGCCCCGGCAGCCGTGCCCGCCGCACCCCTCGAGGACACTGCCCATGACTTCTCCCCGCCGCTTCGCCCTGCCCGCCGCCGCGCTGCTCGGCGTCGCCCTCTGCGGCTGCGCCGCCGTGTCCACCGGCCCCACCGCCACGGCCACTTTGGAGGCCCGGAGCAACAGCCGCGTCGCCGGCAGCGTCAGCTTCGCGCAGGTCGGCGACGGCGTGCGCGTCGCCGTGCGCGCCAGCGGCCTGAAGCCGAACGCCGAGCACGGCTTCCACGTGCACGAGAAGGGCGACTGCAGCAGCCCGGACGGCATGAGCACCGGCGGCCACTTCAACCCGACCGGGCAGCCGCACGGCCCGCAGCACGCGGCCCACCATGCCGGCGACATGCCCGGCCCGAAGGCCGACGCCGACGGCAAGGTCGACACCAGCTTCACGCTCGCCGGCGTGACGCTGTCGCCGGGGCCGTCGAGCCTGATGGGCCGCGGCGTGATCGTCCACGCCGACCCGGACGACTACCGCACCCAGCCGACCGGCAACTCGGGCGCGCGCATCGCCTGCGGCGTGATCCGCTGAGACCCGCGGGCCGCCCGGCCGGTGCGCATGCCCGGCGCGGCGCGGCCGGCGACCGAGCGCCCGGGGCCGGCGCCGCTCAGCCGCTCGGCACCGAGAAGCGGTAAGCCAGGCCGACACCGAGCGTGCTGGACCGGAAGCGGCCATCGCGGGCGCGCGGCGCCACCGTGTGGCCGGCGTTCAGCTGCAGCGCGAGGCGCTCGCCGAGCGCGATGTCCAGGCCAAGCCCGGCCTTGACGATGGCGCCGTGCACGTTGGTGCCGGCCAGCAGCTGGGCGTGCGCCTGCAGCCGGTCGCCCCGCACGTGGCGCGTCTGCCAGCCCAGGCCCGCCATCAGCTCGCCGTAGCCCGGGTAGCCGAGGTAGGCGTTGGTGGCCACGGCCGCCTGCACCGGCAGGTAGAGGTGCGGGCCCAGCAGCTGGTCGACCTGCACCGACAGCAGCCGCAGGCCGGACCGGTCCAGGCCCTTGTAGCGCACGTCGAAGGCGCTCTGGTGGAACAGCGCGAAGCGGATGCCCTTCAGCTCCACCGGCCCGCCGCCGTCAGCGCCGCCGGCCGGCTCGCCGGACTGGATGCGGTAGTTCAGCGCGGCGCCGAGCGTGGCATTGCGCGAGCTGCCGCGCGGTGCCACCAGCGCACCGGCCGACAGCGCCAGCCCGAGCCGCCGCGTCAGCGCGAACTCGGCCGAGAGCTTGGGATAGACCAGCAGGCCCGAGCCGGTGTCGATCGAGTCCGGCGCATAGCCGCCCGAGCCGACGCCGAGCTGGGCGTGCAGCTGCCAGCGCTCGGACAGGCGCCAGCGCTGCCCGAGGCCGCCGATCAACTGGTTGTAGAGCGGCAGCCCGTGGTAGCCGACGCCGAGCGCCACGTACCAGTAGGTGTCGCGCGCGAGGTAGTGCGCGAACTGCAGGTCGGCCATCCGGATCGTGTCCTTGCGCGAACCGGTGGGCCGGCGCTGGAACAGGTTGTCCAGGCCGAGCGCCAGCGTGTTCTCGCCGCGGGCCTCGGCCCAGGCCGGCCCCTCGCCCGGGCCCAGCGGCTGCCCGGCGTCCTCGTAGGCCCCGGTGCGGTGGTCGAAGGACCACTGCACGAACAGGTTGAGCTGGCTGTGGTCGATCGCCGAGCGCTGGAAGCGCAGCCGCGAGACGTTCAGCCCGACGGCGACGTCGTCGAAGTCCCAGCCCAGGCCGGCATAGACCTTGGCGAAGCCCCCGGTGCCGGAGAGCTCGCGGCTCTGCGCGACGCTGCGCCCGCCCCCGCCGCCACCGGCAGCCACGCCCGCCACGCCGAACAGCCGCCCGGCCAGGCGCCGCTGCAGGTGGGCCGTCGCGTCGAAGGCCATGAAGCCGCCGTAGTCGCCGCGCAGCAGCGGCGCGAAGGCGCCGACGCCGAGGTAGACCCCCTCGCTCACCCGGTTCAGCAGGTGGAAGCCCAGCAGGTCGATCGCGGGCTCGCCAGCGACCGGGATCTTCTGGTAGTCCAGCATCAGCAGGCCCTCGCCGCGCACGAGGCCGCCGCGCGCAGGGGCGAGGGCGGGCGCGGCGGCCGGGGCAGGGGCCGCCGGCGGGGCAGCGATCTGGGCCACCACCGGCGCCGCGGGGCCCGGACCGGGGGCCTCTTCCGCCGGCCCGGGGCCGGGCCCCGGCTGGGCGGCGGCGTGGACACAGGCGCCGGCGGTCACGAGGGCGGCGAGGCGGCGGCGGGCACGGAGGGTCATGGGGGCGGTCCGATCGGAGGGAGAGACGGCGCGGTCCCGCTGGCGCTGCGGGCCGATCATTCACCAGCCCAGCCGGCGCGCACCAGTGCCATCGCCTCGGTGACGCGAATCCGCGACAGCCGGTACCGGGACAGTACAGTCCCGGCTGCACCGGGCCGCCGTCGCCGCCCGGGCCACGCCGCGGCGCGCCGCCCGCGAACCGGAGCCGATCATCGACACCACGCTGCTGAAGGGCCTGACCTTGCTCGAGGCCCTGGTGAACCAGCACGGCAAGGCGCTCACCATCGAGGAGCTGCGCCAGCAGCTGGACTGGAGCAAGAGCAACGTGCACCGCACGCTGCAGACGCTGGCGCACGCCCAGTACGTGGCCAAGCACGAGCTGACCGGCACCTACCAGCCCACGCTGAAGCTGCTCGAGCTGGGTGCCCGGCTGCTGTCCGGCATGGACGTGCGCCGGCTGGCGCAGCCGGTCATGCGGACACTCGGCGAGGAGACCGGCGAGACCGTCAACCTGTCGATCCTCGAGGGCCTGTCGGTGGTCTACATCGAGACCATCGAGAGCCCGATGCCGATCCGTTCGGACACGGCGATCGGCGCCCGGGCACCGGCCCATGCCGTGGCGACCGGCAAGGCGCTGCTGGCCTTCCAGTACGAGGGCTACCTCGCCCGCCATGCGGACGAGCTGCGCAGCTTCACGCCGACCACGCTCGCGACGCTGCCCGCGCTGAAGGACGAGCTGGCGCGGGTGCGGCGCGAGGGGCACGCGATCAACCACGGCGAATGGCACCACAGCGTCGGCGGCGTGGCCGCGCCGCTGTTCGACGGCCTGGGCCGGCTGGTGGCGGCGGTCGGCATCTCCGGGCCGCTGGAGCGGCTGACGGCCACGCGGATGGACCAGGTCGCGCCCCTCGTGCGGCAGCGCGCGGCGGAGATCTCGCGGCTGCTCGGCGACCGCCGCGCGGCCCCGGCCGGGGGCGACGCGGGCGCGGACCCGGCGCCGCCGCTGGCACCCGCCGCGCTTCCGGTGCGCCGGCGCCGCCCGCGCGGCACGGCCGCAGCCGCGGCGGGCGACCGCAGCGCCGACGGCTCGGGCGACGGCCAGGCCGCCGGCGCGGTGCCGGCGGGTCGCGGCGCGGCTGATCCGGCCGGCGCCTGAATCGGCGCCGCCGGGCTGGCCTGGCCCGGCCGGGGGGCCGGCGCTCGTGCAGGTTTCTCGATCGAGTTTGCGCGAAACATCTCGCTTTCTGCGCGGCCACCCGCTGCCTAGACTGCCCGCAGGCCGGTCGCCAGGCACCGGTCGACGCCGAAGGAGACCCGCATGGACACCGCCGTCCGCCCCACCGAACGCATCCTCAACGAAGCCGGCCACGCCGGCCGCCCCGCGCTGCCGGCCGGCCCGCTGCGCGGCCCGATCGCCTGGACCCGCGACAGCCTGCGCCCGCAGGACGGCCACGTGCCGATCCCGCCGCCGATGCTGCGCGAGCTGGAAGAACTGGTCGAAGCCCTGCGCGCGAACCCGCTGCCGATCGAGGCCCTCGATGCACGCGACTTCGAGCTGCCCGAGTCGCGCCGCACGATGGCCGGCGTCCGGGAGGTGCTGCGCGACGGTGTCGGCTTCGTGATCATCGACCGGCTGCCGATGGACCGCTGGTCGGTCGACGAGGCGCGTGCGGTGTACTGGCTGCTGTCGCAGCTGGTGTCGCGGCCGGTGGCGCAGAACTGGGTCGGCCAGCTCGTCTACGACGTGCGCGACCTCGGCAAGCCGCCCGGCGACGGCGTGCGGCCGGACATCACCAACGCCGAGCAGAACTTCCACACCGACAACAGCTACAACCTGTGCCCGCCGGACTACGTCTCGCTGCTGTGCGTGCGGCCGGCGCGCGAGGGCGGCGTCAGCAGCATCGTCAGCTTCTACGCGGTCTACAACGAGATGCAGCGCCGCCACCCCGGGCTGCTGGCGCGGCTGTTCGAGCCCTACGTGTTCGACCGCCAGCGCGAGCACGCCCCCGACGACCCGCGGCTGATCAGCCATCCGCTGGTGCAGATGGTGGACGGGCAGCCGGTGTTCCGCTTGTCGCACCGGCACGTGGTCAACGGCTACCGGATGGCCGGCCGCGCGCTGGATCCCGAGGGACTGGAGGCCCTGGAAACGCTGGAAGCCACGATGCGCGAGCCGCAGTTCGCGCGCGAGTTCTGGTTCGAGCCGGGCCAGATCCAGATCGTCGACAACACCCGCTGCGGCCACCGCCGCACCGGCTTCGTCGACTTCGCCGAGTTCGAGCGCAAGCGCCACCTCGTGCGCCTGTGGCTGCGCGACCGCGGCCGGCGCTTCTACAACGGCTGAAGGCGGCTCAGGGAAAGCGCCGGGCCGCGGCGCGGGCGAGCGGGCCCTATACTGGGGCCAATAGGCAGGACAAAACATTCAATATCTGGGATGTCTTGCCAGCCCGGACCAGCCGACGCGGCGTCACGACGCGCCGCCGCCGGGTGCGTCCGGTCTCGCTCCACGTCACCCCCGCCCCCCTGCCATGTATCCCACCCTCTCCCTGTACATCGACGGCGAGTTCATCGAGGCCGGCCGCGACGCGCAAGACGTCGTGAACCCGGCCACGCGCGAAGTCGTCGGCCGCCTGCCGCTGGCCTCGCCGGCCGACCTGGACCGCGCGCTCGCCGCGGCCGAGCGCGCCTTCCGCCGCTGGAAGACGAGCTCGCCGATGGAACGGTCGGCCATCCTGCGCCGCGTCGCGGTGCTGACGCGCGAGCGCCACGAGGAGATCGCGCGCCACATCACGCTCGACCAGGGCAAGGTGCTGGCCGAGGCGCGCGCCGAGGTGCTCGGCTGCGCGGACCACGCCGACTGGCACGCCGAGGAGTGCCGCCGCATCTACGGCCGCGTGATCCCCTCGCGCGACCCGGCCGTGCGGCAGTTCGTCGTGCGCGAGCCGGTCGGCGTCTGCGCTGCGTTCACGCCCTGGAACTTCCCGTTCAACCAGGCCATCCGCAAGATCGTCGCCGCCATCGGCGCCGGCTGCACGCTGATCCTGAAGGGCCCGGAGGACTCGCCCAGCGCCGTGGTCGCGCTGGCGCGGCTGTTCCACGACGCCGGGCTGCCCCCCGGCGTGCTGAACATCGTCTGGGGCGTGCCCGCGCAGGTCTCCGAGCACCTGATCGCGTCGCCGGTGGTGCGCAAGATCTCCTTCACCGGCTCGGTCCCGGTCGGCAAGCGGCTGGCTGCGCTGGCGGGCGCACAGATGAAGCGGGTGACGATGGAGCTCGGCGGCCACGCGCCGGTGGTCGTCTGCGAGGACGCCGATCTGGACGCCGCCTGCGAGGTGATCACGCGGATGAAGCTGCGCAATGCCGGCCAGGTCTGCGTCGCGCCGACCCGCTTCTACGTGCAGCGCGGCGTCTACGCGGCGATGGTCGACCGGCTGGTGGCGCGCTTCGAGGCGATCCGCGTCGGCGACGGCCTCGCGCCGGACAGCGACATGGGGCCGCTGGCGCACGAGCGCCGCGTGACCGAGATGCAGGGCTTCGTCGACGATGCGCGCCGCAGCGGCGGCACCGTCCTGACGGGCGGCCGCGCGCCGCGCGACGGCGGCTACTTCTTCGCGCCCACCCTGGTCGGCGGGCTGCGCGACGACGCGCGGCTGATGACGCAGGAACCGTTCGGGCCGATCGCGCCGCTGGCGAGCTTCGACACGCTGGACGAGGTCATCGCGCGCGCGAACGGCCTGCCCTTCGGCCTGGCGGCCTATGCCTTCACGCAGAACGTCCGGTCGGCCCACCGGCTGGCCAGCGAGCTCGAGGCCGGCATGGTCAACCTGAACCACGCCGGCATGGCGCTGCCGGAGACGCCCTTCGGCGGCATCAAGGACAGCGGCATCGGCAGCGAGGGCGGCAGCGAAACCTTCGACGGCTACCTCGTCACGAAGTTCGTCACGCAGGTCTGAGGTGCCGCGCCGACCGCAGGCCGCTCGCGCTGCACGAGGCCGCGGCGACGCGCCGCGGCGTTTCGTGATGTGACAAACTGTCGGCCGGCCCGGTGTCGCCGCACCGTCCCGATCGTTGGGGACGGGCTCCCGCGATCCGGTTCTGGGCGCACCGGCGCCGGCCAGCGACACGCGCGGAGAACATCATCGACAAGACGCTATTGAAGGGCCTGGCCGTGCTGGAGGCCGTGGTGGAGCAGCAGGGGCGGGCCCGCACCATCGAGGAGCTGGCGGCCGAGCTGAAGCTCACCAAGAGCAACGTGCACCGCACGCTGCAGACCCTGGCGCATGCCAAGTACCTCGCGAAGAACGAGAGCACCGGCAGCTACCACTCGACGATGAAGCTGTTCGAGCTGGGCGCCAAGCAGCTGTCGCGCTTCGACGTGCGCACCTTCGCGCCGCCCTTCATGCGCGCGCTCGCGGACGAGACGGGCGAGACGGTGCACCTCTCGATCCTCGAGGGCTTTTCGGTCGTCTACATCGACAAGATCGACAGCCCGCAGCCGGTGCGCTCCTACACCGCGATCGGCGGCCGCGCCCCGGCCTATGCGGTGGCCACCGGCAAGGCGATGCTGGCCTACCAGCCGGACGGCTACCTGGACCGCCACGCCGACGAGCTGAAGCGCCACACCCAGGCGACCATCGCGTCGCTGCCCGTGCTGAAGGAGGAGCTGGCGCGCGTGGTGCGCACCGGCTATGCCGTGAACCGCGGCGAGTGGCGCGAGACGGTCGGCGGGCTGGCCGTCACCATCTTCAACGGCCTGAACCAGGTGGTGGCGGCGCTGGGGATCTCCGGGCCGCTGGAGCGGCTGAGCATCGGCAAGCTGAACGAGTTCGCGCCGCTGGTGAAGAAGAACGCCGCGGAGATCTCGAAGGCGATGGGCTACCGGGGCGGCTGACACGAGGGCGCCCCGGCCCGCCGCGCGCGTCAGCACGCCCTCAGGTCACGGCGGAGGGCAGGTCGCTCGCCACCTGTGCGAGGGCGGCGACCGTGTCCGCCAGCGGCGGCACGCGCTCGCGGTGGTGCACCAGCGAGAAGGACACGGCGGGCAGGTCGGGCGTCGTGGGCAGCTCGACCAGACGGCCCGCGGCCAGCTCGCTGCGGTAGGCGTGGCGCGGCAGCAGGCTGGTGCCCAGGCCGCGCGACGTCAGCTCGGCCAGCACGTTCATGCTGTTGCAGGAGGTCGCCGGCGCGAGGGCCACGCCGCCGTCGCGGAACCAGTGCTTCACGATCAGGTGGTGGTGGGAGTCCTCGGTGAGCGCGAGGATCGGATGGCGGGCCAGTTCGCGCGGCGACAGCGCCCGGCCATCGGCCGGGGGCTGCGGGCCGCCCGGCCCGCTCATCCAGACGAAGCGGTCGGTGCCGAGCGGCACCCCGTGCAGCGCCGGATCGGCGACCTCGCCGGCGACGATGGCCAGGTCGAGGCGGCCTTCGCCGAGGCGTTCCAGCAGGAGCCGGGTCAGGTTGGCGTCGATGCGCAGCGTCACGCCGGGACAGGTGTTGCGCAGCGCGGCGACCAGGCGCGGCAGCCAGGTGTTGGCGACCACGCCCACCACGCCGAGCCGGAGCAGCCCGGTCATGGCCTGGGGCGCGCGCATGTCGCGCGCGAGCGCGCTCGTGAACTCCACCAGCCGCCGTGCGTGCTCGTAGAAGGCCTGGCCGCGGGCGGTCGGCTGGGCGCGGTGGAAGCTGCGGTCGAACAGTTCGGTGCCGAGGTGGCGCTCCAGCTCCTTGATGCGCGCCGACACCGTGGACGGCGACGCGCACAGCACCGACGCGGCGGCCTGGAAGCTGCCCAGCTCGACGATGCGCACGAAGGTCTCGATCTGCTTGATGTTCATCGGCGGTCTCCAGGCGGCACGCAGGCGGGCCGCCTGCGGGTTTACCCGTTGGTGCGCACGGCGGCGGCCCGCCACACTCGCAACCGGGTCGTTCATACTAAATCTACACTTATCAGTCCCGTTTAATGGGACAGTGACGAAAGGACAGCATGATCTCGTTCACCGGCCAGACCGTGGTGATCACCGGCGCCGCCGGCGGCATCGCCCGCGAGACCGCCCGCATGATGCTCGCCGCGGGGGCCAACCTGGTGCTCGGCGACCTGTCGGAGGCGGCGGTGCGGGCCACGGCCGAGTCGCTCGGGGGCGATGCCGGACGCGTGGCCTGCGTGCCGCTGGACGTGACGCGCCCGGCGGACTGCGAGCGCCTGTTCGCCGAGGCCAGCGCGCGCTTCGGCGGCGTCGACCACCTCGTGCACGCCGCCGGCATCTTTCCCAAGGTGCTGGTGCAGGACATGAGCCTGGACCAGTGGCGCCAGTGCCTGGCCGTCAACCTGGACGGCAGCTTCCTGGTGTGCCGCGCGAGCCTGCCGCACCTGCGCGAGGGCAGCTCGATCGTCAACATCGCGTCGATCTCCGGCCAGCGCGGCAGCCACTCGCATGCCCATTACGCGGCCTCGAAGGGCGGGCTGATCAGCCTGACGCGCAGCCTGTCGATGGAGCTCGCGCCGCGCACGCGCGTGAACTGCATCGCACCGGGGATCATCGACACCGCGATGGCGGTGGACCTGATCGCCACACGCGGCCCGGGCTACCGCGACCAGACGCCGCTCGGCCGGCACGGCCGGCCCGAGGAAGTCGCCGGCGCGATCTGCTTCCTCTGCTCCTCGCTGGCCAGCTTCATCACCGGCGAGACCCTGCAGGTCAACGGCGGGATCAACCGCAGCTGATCCGGCGCCACGGAGGGCGGTCCGGGCATCGCCCGGACCTGGGGGGCATCAGTTGCCGTCCCACCAGAAGTCGTTGCGGCCGCCGTCCAGCGGCACCAGCGTGCCGTTGATGAAGGCCGCCTGGTTCGAGCACAGGTAGGCCACCAGCGCGCCGATCTCGTCCAGCCGGCAGTAGCGTCCGACGGGGTTCTGGCCGGTGATGATGCGGCGCCGCGCGTCCGAGAAGCGCTCGGTCAGCGCCGTCTCGACGTAGCCCGGTGCGATCGCGTTGACCGTGATGCCGTGCGGGCCCACTTCCTTCGCGACGTTGCGCGTGAAGCCGGCGATGCCGGCCTTCGCCGCCGTGTAGTTGACGACGCCGCTGCGCCCGCCGCCGGTGTAGTTGATCGACGAGGTGTTGACGATGCGGCCGAAGCCGGCGCGCCGCATGTGCGGGATCGCGAACTTGGTGCACAGGAAGCTGCTGCGCAGGTGGGTGTCGATGATCTTGTCCCAGTCCTCGACCGCCATCTCCTCCGTCAGCTTGCCCATGTGGCGCCAGCCGGCGCCGGCGTTGTTCACGAGGATGTCCAGCCGGCCCAGCCCCGCGGCCGCGGCATCGACCACGCGCGCCGCATCGGCCGGGTCGGACACGTCGCCGATGCAGGCGATCGCGGTGATACCGGCGCGCCGATAGGCCTCCACCGTCTCCAGCGCGGCGGCCTCGTCGATGTCGTTGATGGCCACCGCCACGCCCTCGGCGGCGAGTGCATCCGCCTCCGCCTTGCCGATGCCGCGGGCGGCGCCCGTGATGAGGGCGCCCCGCCCCGCCAGTCCCAGGTCCATGTCGTCTCCTTCGCGTGAATCTGCGTGCATACCCTGATCCGCCCGGGGAGCACGCCTTCTATAATCGCGCCAATGTCCCGATATGCAGGACACTTAAATAATAACATAGGATGACGCGATGAGCGACTTGCACCCCCTGCTGGCCGAGCTGCGAGAGACCTACCGACGCACCGGCCGGCCGCAGATGTCGTCCGGCACGCCGGCCGACGGGCGCGCGCTGGTTGCCAGCAGCCGCACCTTCCTCGGCCCGGGGCCGGCAGACGTCGCGGCGGTCGGCGTGCGCATCCCGACCCGCGACGGCGCGATCGCCGGCCGCCTGCTGCTTCCCCCGGGGGACCGCGAGCCCGCGGGTGTGGTCGTCTACCTGCACGGCGGAGGCTGGGTGCTCGGCACGCTGGACGACTTCGACGCGCTGGGCCGCCACCTCGCCGCACGCAGCGGCTGCGCCGTGCTGCTGGCGGACTACCGGCTCGCGCCCGAGCACCCCTTCCCGGCCGGGCTGCACGACACCGAGGACACGCTGCGCCAGGTGGCCTCGGGCGCGCTGGCGGCCCAGCACCCGGCGCTGGCGGCCGGGCGCCCGCTGGTGGTCGCCGGCGACAGCGCCGGCGGCAACCTCGCGACGGTGGCGGCGGCTGCCGTGTGCCGCGAGGTCCCGCTCGCGCTGCAGCTGCTGGTCTATCCCGTGACCGATGCGCGGATGGCCACCCGCAGCTACGAGGTCCACGCCCACGACAGCTTCCTGACGCGGGCGGACATGGTCTGGTTCTATCGCCACTACGCGCCCGACGGCCGCTGGAACGACCCGCGGATCTCCCCGCTGCAGGCCGCGGCGCTCGGCCACCTGCCGCCGGCCTGGATCGCCGTGGCCGAGCACGACGTGCTGCACGACGAGGGCATCGCCTACGCCGAGCGGCTGGCCGAGGCCGGCGTGCCGGTGACCGTGCGGCGCTGCGAAGGCGTGACGCACGGCTGCGTGCGAATGATGAACATCCTCGAGCCCGCCGACCGCCTGGTCGACGCCGCCGCCGCCGCGATCCGCGCGGCCTGCGCCCGCAAGACATCCCCCTCCCAGGAGACCGCATGACCCAGCACACCCCCGACCGGGCCCCCGGCCCGTCGGCTCCCCCGCGACGCGTCGACGTCGCCGTCGTCGGCGCCGGCTTCGGCGGCCTGTACGCGCTGCACAAGCTGCGCAGCCAGGGCTTCGAGGTCCAGGGCTTCGAGGCCGGCGACGGCGTCGGCGGCACCTGGTACTGGAACCGCTACCCCGGCGCGCGCTGCGACTTCGAGAGCGTCGAGTACTCCTACTCCTTCTCCGAGGAGCTGCAGCAGGAATGGTCCTGGAGCGAGCGCTATGCGGCTCAGCCGGAGATCCTGCGCTACGCCAACCACGTCGCCGACCGCTTCGGGCTGCGCCCGCTGATCCGCTTCAACACGCGCATCGTGTCGGCCGTCTTCGATCGCGCCGACGCCCTCTGGCGCCTGCAGACCGACGCGGGCGACACGCTCGAGGCGCGCCACTGCGTGATGGCGACCGGCAACCTGTCGACCACCAAGTACCCGGACATCCCCGGCCGCGACAGCTTCGAGGGCCGCTACTTCCACACCGGCGCCTGGCCGCACGAGGGCGTCGACTTCAGCGGACAGCGCGTCGGCGTGATCGGCACCGGCTCGTCCGGCGTCCAGGCGATTCCGTTGATCGCCCGGCAGGCGAGCCACCTGCACGTCTTCCAGCGCACCCCGCCGTACTCGCTGCCGGCCCACAACCGGCCGGTGCCGAAGGAGGAGGAGGATGCGTGGAAGCGGCGCTACCCCGAGATCCGCGCCGCCGCGAAGAAGACCATCTCCGGCATCGCGGCCTTCCACAAGCCGACGCAGTCGGCGCTGGAAGTCAGCGAGGCCGAACGCCTGGCCGCCTACGAGAAGCACTGGAACGACGGCCGCACCAGCATCACCCGCATCTACAACGACCTGCTGCGCAACGAGGCGGCCAACGCGACGGTGTCGACCTTCGTGCAGAACAAGGTGCGCGAGATGGTGCGTGATCCGGAAGTGGCCGAGGCCCTGGTGCCGCGCCACATGCTGGGCACGCGCCGCGTCTGCCTCGACACCGACTACTACGACACCTACAACCGCGACAACGTCACGCTGGTCGACCTGCAGCGCACGCCGATCGAGGCGATCACGCCGCGCGGCATCCGCACCGCGGCCGGCGAGGTCGCGCTCGACGCCATCGTCTTCGCGACCGGCTTCGACGCGATGACGGGCACGCTGCTGGCGATCGACATCCGCACCAGCGACGGCGTCACGCTGCGCGAGCGCTGGTCGGCCGGCCCGCGCACCTACCTCGGCCTGATGACCCACGGCCTGCCCAACCTCTTCCTGATCACCGGGCCGGGCAGCCCGGGCGTGCTGACCAACATGATCCTGTCGATCGAGCAGCACGTCGACTGGGTGGCGCAGTGCCTGGCCGACATGCGCCAGCGCGGCCTCGCCGTCATCGAGCCCGAGCTGGCAGCGCAGGACGGCTGGGTCGAGCACGTCAACGCCCTCGCCGACGAGACCCTCTACCCGCGTGCCAACTCCTGGTACCTCGGCGCGAACGTGCCGGGCAAGCCGCGCGTGTTCATGCCCTACGTGGGCGGCGTCGAGGCCTACCGCAAGGCCTGCGACGAGGTCGTCGCGGCGGGCTACCGGGGCTTCGCCTTCGCGCCGGCCCCGGCGGCCGGCGCCAGCACTCCGGCGCCGTCGAGCGCTCCGGCGAGGGCCGCATGAACCGCTACGACTACATCGTCGTCGGCGCCGGCTCGGCCGGCTGCGTGATGGCCAACCGCCTGAGCGCCTCCGGCCGCCACAGCGTGCTGCTGCTCGAGGCCGGCCCCGAGGATCGCTCGTTCTGGATCCACGCGCCGCTGGGCTATGGCAAGACCATCACCGAGACCAGGTTCGCGCGCCACTTCCCGGTCGACCCGGACCCGGCGATGGCGGACCGGACGATGAGCTGGCCGCGCGGCCGCGTGCTCGGCGGCTCCAGCTCCATCAATGGCCTGATCTTCATCCGCGGCCAGCGCGAGGACTACGACGCCTGGGCCGCCGCGGGCTGCGACGGCTGGGGCTGGCGGGACGTGCTGCCCTACTTCGTGCGCTCCGAGCACAACACCCGCGGCCCCAGCGCGCTGCACGGTGACGAGGGCCCGCTGTGGTGCTCCGACGTGCAGGAGCCGCAGGAGCTGATGGAAGCCTTCATCGCCGCCGGCGAGGAGCTCGGCATCCCGCGCACGGACGACTTCAACGGCCCCAGCCAGGAAGGCGTGGGCTACTACCAGATGTTCATCCGCGACGGGCGGCGCTGCAGCACCGCGGTGGCCTACCTGCGGCCCGCGCTGGGTCGGCCGAACCTGCGCGTCGAGAGCGGGGCCCACGTCGAGCGGCTGCTGTTCGATGGCCGCCGGGCCACCGGCGTGCGCTTCAGCCAGCGCGGCGCGACGGTCGAGGTCACGGCCGCGCGCGAGGTGGTGCTGTGCGCCGGGGCGCTGCAGAGCCCGCAGCTGCTGCAGCTCTCGGGCATCGGGCCGGCGGCGCTGCTGCAGGGGCTGGGCATCCCGGTGCTGCAGGACCTGCCCGGGGTCGGCCAGAACCTGCAGGACCACCTGCAGGTGCGCCACGTCTACCGCGTCACCAAGCCCATCACGATCAACGACCGCATGCGCACACTGGCCGGCCGCGCCGGCATGGGCCTGGACTACCTGCTGTTCCGGCGCGGGCCGCTGGCCCACACGGCCACGCCCGGCGGCCTGTTCACGCGCGTGCTGCCGGAGTCGCGCACGCCGGACGTGCAGTTCCACTTCGGCGCGATCTCGGCCGACTACGTGCGCACCGACCCGCACAAGTTCTCCGGCTGCACGATGTCGGTCTGCCAGCTGAGACCGGCATCCCGCGGCAGCGTCGAGATCCGCAGCACCGACGCACGCGACGACCCCCGCATCCGGGCCAACTACCTGTCCGCAGAGCTGGACCAGCGCTGCGTGGTGGCCGGCCTGCGGCTGACGCAGCGCCTGGCCGACACCGCGGCGATGCGCCCCTACATCGCCGGGCGCTTCCTGCCGGACCCGGCGCTGCGCAGCGACGCCGAGCTGCTGGACTTCGCGCGCCAGTACGGCGCCACGATCTTCCACCCGTCCGGCACCTGCAAGATGGGGCGCGACCCGATGGCCGTGGTCGACCCGCAGCTGCGCGTGCGCGGCATCGACGGGCTGCGCGTCGTGGACTGCTCGGTGATGCCGCTGCTCGTCTCGGGCAACACCAATTCGCCGACGGTGATGATCGCCGAGAAGGCCAGCGACCTCGTGCTGGCCGCGGCCGAGGCCGGGGCCTCGGGCGCCGGGGCAGCGCCGGTCGCTGCGCGACGCGAGCGCACGGCGGCGGCGGTCGCCGCCTGATCGCCGCCGAGGCTCGGGACTTTCCCGCTATTGTCCTGAATTGCAGGACATTGATCCCTTAATTTGTTTACAGCCCCCGCGCCGGCCGGCATAGTCCGGCGCATCGACGACACGAGGGTGCCTGCCGCCCTCGACCAGAAAGGAAGAGACATGCCTGCCCTCGCCCTCGTGCGCCGCACCCTGAAGACGACCGCCCTGGCAGCGGCCCTGTCCGCCACGCTGGCGCTGCCCGCCTTCGCGCAGACCACCGTGAAGGCGGTGCTCTACTCGCCGCTGCGCCTGCTCGACCCGGTGGCCAATGGCGGCTACGTGACGCAGAACCACGCGTACATGATCTACGACACCCTGTTCGCGCTCGACGCGAACCAGAAGGTGCAGCCGCAGATGGTGGAGAAGTGGGAGGTGTCGCCCGACAACAAGGTCTACAAGTTCACGCTGCGCCCGGGCCTGAAGTGGCACGACGGCACGCCGGTGAAGGCGGAGGACTGCGTCGCCTCGATCAAGCGCTGGGCCGAGGTCGACAAGATGGGCCAGGTGATGATGTCCTTCATGAAGGAGATGAAGGCCACCGGCGACAGCAGCTTCGAGATGGTCTTCGAGACCGCCAACGGCCTGGTGCTTCCGGCCCTGTCCAAGCCGCGCGCCGCGGCCTACATGATGCAGAAGCGCATCGTCGATGCGACGCCGGCCACGCAACCGGTCAAGGAGCACATCGGCTCCGGCCCCTTCCGCTTCGTCACCGCCGAGTTCAAGCCGGGCGTGCAGGTCGTCTACGAGAAGAACAAGGACTACGTGCCGCGCAAGGAGCCGGCGAGCTGGCTGGCGGGCAGCAAGCAGGCCAACGTCGACCGCGTGGTGTGGCTGTCGATGCCCGATCACGTGACGACCGTGAACGCGCTGCTGAACGGTGAGATCGACTACATGGAGCTGGTGCCCTACGACCTGCTGCCGATGGTCGAGGGCAAGCCCAACATCAAGGTCGACACCGTCGACAACACCGGCCAGCTGACCTTCTTCCGCTTCAACTTCAGCCAGCCGCCGTTCAACAACAAGGCGATGCGGCAGGCAGCGATCGCGTCGATCGACCGCGGCGCGATCATGAAGGCGCTGGTCGGCAACCCGAAGTACTACCGCGCGTGCGGCTCGATCTACGGCTGCTCCAACTCCTCCTTCACGTCGAACGCCGGGGCCGAGGTGCTGCCGTCCTTTGACGCGGCGAAGGCCCAGGCGGTGACGAAGCAGGCCGGCTACAACGGCCCGCCCCTCGTGATCCTGCAGCCGACCGACGTCGCCGTGCTGGCGCCGCAGCCGCTGGTGATCGCCCAGTCGCTGCGCAAGGCGGGCTGGAAGGTGGACCTGCAGTCCTCGGACTTCCAGACCTTCATGACGCGTCGCGTCAACGCCGGGCCGGTGGACAAGGGCGGCTGGAACATGTTCCACACCAACCTCGGCACGCTCGACCTGGCCGATCCGATCCGCGCGCTGCCGGTGGCGACCAACGGCGCGAAGGCCTGGAACGGCTGGCCCGACTTCGCCGACATCGAGGAGCTGCGCCAGAAGTTCGCCCGCACGCCCGACCTGGAGGAACAGAAGCGCATCGCCGGCCAGATCCAGAAGCGCGTGCTGGAGGAGGGCGTGATGGTCCCGGCCGGCCAGTTCTTCCTGCCGACGGCCTTCCGCACCTCGCTGCAGAACGTGGTCTACGCCCCGATCCCGGTCTTCTGGGGCATGAGCAAGCCGGCGCAGAACTGAGCCCGCCGCCATGCTGAGCTACATCCTGCGGCGACTGCTCGCCACCGTGCCGGTGGTGCTGATGGTGGCGGTGATCGTGTTCGCGGTGCTGCGGCTCACGCCGGGCGACCCGGCCTCGATCATCGCCGGCGACAGCGCGACGCCGGAACAGGTCCAGGACCTGCGCCGGCACATGGGCCTGGACAAGCCGATCGTCACCCAGTTCCTGGTCTGGGGCTGGCAGCTGCTGCAGGGTGACCTGGGCACCTCGCTGATCTCGGGGCAGCCGGTGTCGCAGATGGTGGCCGGCCGCATCGGCCCGACCCTCGCGCTGGCCAGCACCACCCTGGTCCTGACACTGCTGCTGGCGCTGCCGCTGGGCATCCTGGCGGCCGCGCGCCAGGGCCGGCTGCTGGACCGGGCGGTCATGTCGGTGTCGGTGCTCGGCTTCTCGGTGCCGGTGTTCGTGACCGGCTACGTGCTGATCCTGCTGTTCTCGATCAAGCTCGGCTGGTTTCCGGTGCAGGGCTATGCGCCGCTGTCCAGCGGGCTCGGCGAGTTCCTGCAGCGCCTGGCGCTGCCGTCGCTGGCGCTGAGCACGGTCTACGTCGCACTGATCGCGCGCATCACGCGCTCGAGCATCGTCGAGATCATGGGCGAGGACTTCATCCGCACCGCCCGCTCCAAGGGCCTGACCGAGCGCGCGGTGCTGATGCGCCACGCGCTGGGCAATGCCGCGGTGCCCATCATCACCATCGTCGGCGTGGGCATCGGCCTGCTGCTCAGCGGGGTGGTGGTCACCGAGTCCGTCTTCAACCTGCCCGGCCTGGGCCGGCTGGTGGTGGAGGCGGTGCTGGCGCGCGACTACCCGGTGATCCAGGGCCTCACGCTGCTGTTCTCGCTGCTCTACATCCTGATCAACCTGATCGTCGACCTGCTCTACACGGTCTTCGATCCGCGCATCCGCTACTGACGGACGCCGTACCCAGACGAGGTGTCCCGATGACGGCCCTGGCCCGCAAGGAACCCATGAACCCGGCCCCGCCCGCCCCCGCCGAGGCGCCCGCGGGCGCCGCCTCCGCGCCCGCCCCTTCGCTGTTCACCGAGCTGCGGCGCACGCTGAGAAGCTGGCCCGTCGTCGCCGCGCTGCTCATCCTGTGCAGCGTGGTGCTGATGGCGGTGTTCGCGTCGCAGCTGAGCGCCATCGATCCGCTGGAGATGGATCCGGCAAGCCGGCTCGCGATGCCCTCGGCAGAGCACCCGCTGGGCACCGACGCCTTCGGCCGCGACGTCGCGTCGCGCGTGATGCACGGCGCCCGAGTGTCGCTGGTGGTCGGCCTCGGCACGGCGCTGGCGACGATCGCGATCGGCCTGTTCATCGGCGTCATCGCGGGCTACTTCGACTTCGCCGGCGGCATCATCATGCGGCTGATGGACGGGATCATGGCGATCCCCGCCATCCTGCTGGCGATCACGCTGGTCTCGGTGTCGGGGGCCGGGCTGCTGACGGTGATGGTCGCGATCGCCGTGCCGGAGATCCCCCGCGTGGTGCGCATGGTGCGCGCGGTGATCCTGAGCGCGCGCTCGGAGTCCTACGTGGAGGCGGCGATCTCGCTGGGCACGCCGCTGCCCACGCTGCTGCTGCGCCACCTGGTGCCCAACACGATCGCGCCGCTGATCGTGCAGGGCACCTACATCTTCGCGTCGGCGATCCTGATGGAGGCCATCCTGAGCTTCCTCGGCGCCGGCGTGCCGCCGGAGCGGCCGTCGTGGGGCAACGTGATGGCCGACGGCCGGATGTACTTCCAGATGATCTCGGGGCTGATCCTCTACCCCGGCATCGTGCTGTCGCTGACCGTGCTCAGCGTGAACATCCTCGGGGACGCGATGCGCGACGCCCTCGACCCGCGCATGGTGCGCAAACTCTGAGCCGAACGCCATGAACCCCCACGAATCGCAAGGCCCGGCCGGCGCCCCGCCGCCGGTGGTGCTGTCGGTCGAGAACCTGTCGGTCGGCGTGCGCACCGGCCGCTCGCCGGTGCCCGTGCTGGACCGCGTCGCCTTCGAGGTGCGCGCCGGCGAGACGGTCTGCGTGGTCGGCGAGTCCGGCTCCGGCAAGTCGGTCACCTCGCTGACGGTGATGGGCCTGCTGCCGAAGGACGCGCTGGCGGCCACCGGCGGCCGCATCCTGGTCGACGGCGAGGACGTGCTGCGCGCCAGCCCGGCGCGCCTGCGCGAGCTGCGCGCGACGCGCATGGCGATGGTGTTCCAGGAACCGATGACCGCGCTCAACCCGGTGCAGCGCGTCGGCGACCAGATCGACGAGGTGCTGCGCCTGCACAGCGGCCTCGGCCGCGCGCAGCGGCGCGAGAAGGTGCTGGCGATGCTCGAGGCGGTGCACCTGCCGGACGTGCGGCGCATCCACGACGCCTACCCGCACCAGCTCTCGGGCGGCCAGCGCCAGCGCATCGTGATCGCGATGGCGCTGATCCTGGAGCCGCGGCTGCTGATCGCCGACGAGCCGACGACCGCGCTCGACGTGACCACGCAGCGCCAGATCCTGCTGCTGATCCGCGAGCTGCAGCAGAAGCACGGCACCGCCGTGCTTTTCATCACGCACGACTTCGGCGTGGTCTCCGAGATCGCCGACCGCATCGTGGTGATGAACCGCGGCCGCCTGGTGGAGCAGGGCACGCGCGACGAGGTGCTGGCGCGGCCGCGCGAGGACTACACGCGGATGCTGATCGCCTCGGTGCCCAGCCTGGTGCCGCGCGCCGCCCGGCCTCGCCGCGCGGAGGTGGTGCTGGAGGTGTCCGGCCTGGACAAGACCTACACCGAGCGCCGCCTGTTCGGCCCGGACCGCGTGGTCGCCGCGGCCAGCGACGTGAACTTCACGATCGCCCGCGGCGAGATCCTCGGCGTGGTCGGCGAGTCCGGCTCCGGCAAGTCGACGGTGGCGCGCTGCGTCGTGCGCCTGATCGACCCGAGCGCGGGCGCGGTGCGCCTGAAGGGGCGCGACATCGCCACCGTGAAGCGCGACGCACTGCGCCCGCTGCGCAAGCACATCCAGATCGTCTTCCAGGACCCCTACCGCTCGCTCAACCCGCGACGGCGCATCGGCGAATCGATCATCGAGGGCCTGCTGAACAACGGCGTGCCGCGCCCCGACGCGCTGGAGAAGGCGCGTGCGCTGCTGGTGATGGTCGGCCTGCCGGCCGACGCGATGCACCGCTACCCGCACCAGTTCTCGGGCGGCCAGCGCCAGCGCATCTGCATCGCGCGCGCGCTCGCGCTGGAGCCGGACATCCTGGTGGCCGACGAGGCCGTCTCGGCGCTGGACGTCTCGGTGCAGGCGCAGGTGCTGGCGCTGCTGGAGGAGATCCGCGAGCGCACCGGCGTGGCCGTGCTCTTCATCACCCACGACCTGCGCGTCGCGGCCCAGATCTGCGACACCATCGTCGTGATGAAGAAGGGCCGCATCGTGGAGTCGGGGCCGACGGCCACCGTGCTGGCCACGCCGCGCGAGGCCTACACCCGCGAGCTGATCGAGGCCGCGCCGGGCCGCGACTGGGACTTCCAGAACTTCCGCCCGCTGGCGAAGGCGCCGCCGAGCCTGGCGATCGCCTGAGCGCCGGATCGGAAGGGGGGCGCCCCCGCGCCCCCCGGTCGCCGGCGGGCGCGCAAGACAGCCGGTCGGGCGTTCAGTCCCGGAACGACGGGTCGAGCCGGTCCAGCTTGCGCAGCAGCGCCGGCCAGATGCCGTGCAGCGCGGTGTTCTCCAGCCCGCGCACCTGGCCGGCCACCTTCGCCGGCATCGCCGGATCCGGGTCGTTCAGGCCGTCGCGGCCCGCCGCCAGCATGTGCACCTGCGCCTCGCAGGCGCGCTCCAGGTAGTAGATGCGCGTGAAGGCCCCGGCCACCGAGGCGCCGACCGACAGCGTGCCGTGGTTGCGCAGGATCATCACGTGCTTGTCGCCGAGGTCGGCCACCAGGCGCTCGCGCTCGGCGAGGTCGGTCGCGATGCCCTCGAAGTCGTGGTAGGCCACGTCGCTCGCGACGATCATCGCCGTCTGCGTCATCGGCAGCAGCCCGTCCTTCATCGCCGAGACGGCCTGGCCGTGCGGCGTGTGCAGGTGGAAGACCGCGGTCGCGTCCTCGCGGGCCGCGTGGATCGCCGAGTGGATGGTGAAGCCGGCCGGGTTCACCGGCGCCGGGTGGTCCATCACCTTGTTGCCGTCGACGTCGATCTTCACCAGCGAGGACGCGGTGATCTCGTCGAAGGTGCGGTCGTAGGGGTTGAGCAGGAAGTGGTGCTCCGGCCCGGGCACACGCGCCGACAGGTGGGTGAAGATCAGGTCGTCCCAGCCGCGCAGCGCAACCAGCCGGTAGGCCGCGGCGAGGTCGACCCGCATCGCCCATTCGGCCTCGCCGACGCGTTCGCGCATCCTCAGGGTCTCGGTGTTCGGGGCTCGGTCCATGGCGTCTCCTCCTGGGGGATGGTGTCTTGGGGACGGGGCCGGCCTCAGCCGCCCGCGGCGAGCTGCTGGGCGAGCCGCTTGCGGTCGACCTTGCCGACCGCGTTCTCCGGCAGCGCGTCGACGAAGCGGTAGTCGGCCGGCTGGTGGATGCGCGACAGCCGGGCGGCCACCGCGGCGGACAGCGCCGCCGGCTGCACCGCCTCGGCGCCGGGCCGGCGCACGACGAAGGCCACGGGCACCTCGCCGAGGTCGGCATCGGCGCGGCCGACCACGCAGCAGTCCGCCACGCCGGGCACCTCGACCAGCGCCTCCTCGATCAGCTTCGGCGACAGGTTCTCGCCGCCGCGGATGATCACGTCCTTCAGCCGGCCGGTGATGAAGAGGTAGCCGTCCTCGTCGAAGCGGCCGAGGTCGCCGCTGTGCAGCACCTCGCCGGGCGACTGGGGCTCGCCGTCGCCGTCCTCCACCAGGTAGCCGCTCATCAGCACCGGCCCGGCGACGCAGACCTCGCCCTCGCGGCCGGGCCCGTCGACGCGCGAGCCGTCGGCCGCCTGCAGGAAGACCGACTGGCCGGCCAGCGGCGTGCCCACCGAGCCGATCTTGCGCCGCAGCGGCGGGTTGATCGTGGAGGTGCAGGTGGCCTCGGACAGGCCGTAGGAGTTGACCAGCGCCCGGCCGAAGTGGGCCTCGATGCGCCGGTGCAGTTCCTCGGTGATCGGCGCCGAGCCGCAGCGCAGCAGGCGCAGGCCGGCCAGGGCGTCGGCGTCGAAGCGCTCGCCGAGCATGCGCGAGTACATCGTCGGCACGCCGGTGAAGATGGTCGGGCGCACGCGCGCCATCAGCGCCGGCATCTCGTCGGCGCGGAAGCGGGCCGCGAGGTGCACGCTGGCGCCGGCCAGCAGCGGTGCGAGCAGCTGGTTGTTGACGCCGTTGGTGTGGTACAGCGGCATCACCACCAGCAGGCGGTCCGCCGGGCCGAGCGCGGTGTGGGCGATCACGCCGCTGGCGTTGGCCCACATGCCGCGGTGGTTCTGCAGCACGCCCTTGGGCTTGCCGCTGCTGCCGGAGGTGAATAGCAGGAAGCTGGCGTCGTCTGGGCCGAGGCCGTCGTCCCAGTGCGGCGCGGCCTCGGGCAGCGCGTCCAGGTCCAGGCGGCGCTCCGGCGGCACGTGGGCCAGCGACGGGTCGTCGGCCTGGCCGGCCTCGAGCAGCGTCCAGCCGAGCCGGGCCAGCCGGTAGCGGCGCTGCGTCTCCTCGGGCCCGAGCCGCGGCTCGAGCGGGCAGGGGCAGGCGCCGGCGGCCATCGTGGCCAGCAGCGCGACCGCCATCCGCGCCGAACGCGGCAGCGCGAGCGCCACCCGGTCGCCGCGCCGCACGCCGGCGGCGCGCAGGCGGCCGGCCAGGCCGCCGACCGCCGCATGCAGCGCGGGGTAGTCGAGCTGCTGCGTGTCGTCAGCGAGCGCGAGGCGGCCCGCGCGGTCGGCCGCGATCCAGCGGTCGCGAAAGGCCGTGACCAGCGTTGCCGAGGTCATCGGCAAGCTCCGTGCTCCGCACTGCGCTGTTCGCCCTTGGGGCGGCCCGGCGGGCTCACCGCAACACCACCTTCGCGTCGCGCTCGAACTGCCCGGTCGGGTCCAGCGCGGCCAGCGCCTCGCGTTCGCGCGGCGTCGGGCCGACCGTGGGTTCCGCGCCGGTGGCGTCGAAGGCGAAGCCGGTGCGCTCGCGCACCTCGGCCAGCGAGGCGTCCGGATGCCAGGACTGCAGCGCGAGCCGGCCGTCGCGCTTGACGAACACCGCGATCGGGGTCACCACGCCGTGGAAGCCGCCCCAGGAGGTGCGGAAGTCGAGCCGCTCCACCAGGGTGCGGCGCGAGTGCTCGGTGCGCCAGGTGCAGGCGCGCCGCGCCGTCGGCAGCATCACCGCGCCGCCGCCGCCGCCCGGCAGGCGCACCTTGGGGTGGTGCCAGTCGCCGATCGCGGAGTTGTTCGCGCAGCCCTCGCCGTCGATCTGCGCGGCGCCCAGGAAAGTCAGGTCCATGCGGCCGCGCGTGCAGAGGTCGTAGAAGTCCTCGTTGGCGAAGATCGACGCGGTCTGCTCGGCCAGCACCGGGTCGGAGCTGGACAGCGGGATCGACGAGGGCTGCGGGTCCACCCCGCCGGCCACGTTGATGTAGGTGAAGGGGAAGTCGTAGGCGCGCTTGGCCAGCAGGCAGGCCAGCATCGGCAGCGTCGAGTTGACGCCGCTGAAGGTGATCTCGTGCGGCCGCACGAAGCGGGCGAGGTTGATCGCGATGTACGAGAACGGCGACCAGGGGGCGCCGGCTGGGGCGGTGGAGGTGGCAGTCATGGGCGACGGGGCGGGATGAGGAGGCGGCGGCGGGGCGTGCCGCCGGCAGGCCTCAGAGGCTGAGTTCGGGGCCCAGCGCGAGGTGCGCGTCGAGCGCCGCGTCGCCGGGCTCGAGGTAGCGTTCCACCGCCGGGTAGTCGATCGCGTAGGCGGGCCAGCAGGAGCCCGGCCAGGCCCCGTTCGGCACGATGGCGAAGGCCTCGACCATGAAGTGCGGCACCAGCGTGGCCTCGGGCTGCGCGGTGAAGACCGCGGTGTCGACCACGCGCTCGGCCACCACCAGCACGCTCTTCGCGGCGCGCGTCATGATGCGGTCCCAGTGCGAGGTGCCGGCCACGCGCACGTTGCCCTGCGCATCGACCTCGCTCGCGTGGATCACCGCGTAGTCCGGCTGGATCGCCGGGATGACGTAGACGGGCTCGCCCTGGCCGTAGGGGTCCGGCATCGCCTTCCAGCCGTTCAGCGCCGGGATGTCGCTGCCGTGCAGGCCGCCGCAGGGCTGGAAGGGCACGCCGAAGGCCGCGGCGCGCAGGCCGGCCGTCAGGCTGGCGCAGGCATGCTCCTCCAGCGTGACGGCGCCCGACTCGATCGCCTTGCGGTACCACGGCGCGAGCCCGAAGTTGCCCTCCATCGCGACGATGCCGGCGCGCACGCGGCGCACCGCACCGGCGCGGCAGAGGATGTCGATGTCGTAGCCGGGCGACTGCTTGACGATCTCCAGCCCGGCCTTGCGCTGGCGGATCAGCTCGCGCACGAAGGCGAAGGGCCCGCGGTGCAGGAAGCTGCCGCCCAAGGCGAGCGAGGACCCGTCCGGCACGCGGGCCACGAGTTCCTTCAGTCCGACCTGCTTGTGTTCTGCTCCGTAACCCGAAGGCATCGGTGCTGCTCCTGTGGGCCGGCGCCGGGGGGCGCCGGCGGGTTCATCCTTGCAGATACCGCGCGATGCGGGCCTTCAGGCCCGGCCGGGCCGCCGAGCGGACCAGCGTCGCGAGGTCCGTGTCGGCCTGCGCCGTCGACAGCGCGCCGTACAGCGCCGCGCGGCTCCAGTCGTCGAGCTCGTCCGCCTTGCGCGCCAGCGCCGCGACCACGCCGGGCCACTCGGCCGGCTCGGCCAGCCGCTGCACGAAGCCCAGCGCCTGCGCGCGCGCGGCGTCGAAGGTGGCGGCCTCCTCCAGCAGCGCCGAGGCCTGCTCCGGGCCGATCAGCGCGCCCAGGCGGCGCGTGCCCAGCACCAGGCCGAACTTCAGCCCCGGCATGCGGAAGCTGCTGTCGGCCGAGGCCACGCGGTGGCGGCAGGCGGCGAACAGGTCGACCCCGGCGCCGAAGTTGCGGCCGTGCGCCAGCGCCAGCGTCATGCAGCGCGAGCCGGCCACGGCCTGCAGCAGCTGCTCGACGCGCACGAAGCGCAGCAGCAGGTCGCCCTCGCTCTGGGACTCGACGTCGCCGAAGTCGAAGCCCGCGCTGAAGTTGCGGCCCTCGCCACGGAACACCAGCAGGCGCACGCCGTCGGCCTCGGCCTCGGCCACCGCGTCGAGCAGCGCGTCGACCAGCGCGGCCGACAGCGCATTGCGCTTGTCGGCGCGGTCCAGCACCAGCGTGCGGACCGCGCCGTCGCGCTCGATGCGCAGCGTCGCGTGCCCCGCCGGGCCCGTCGCCGTCACGTCGGCACCCCGGCGCGCTGCCCCAGCCGCTCGCGCAGCGGGCCGACGATCTCCTCGTTGTGCTCGCCCAGGCCGGGCGGCGGGCGGGTGATCGGCAGGCCGGCGCCCCCCATGCGCACCGGCGACGCGAAGGTGCGCGTGGCCACGCCGTTCGGCAGCGTCAGCGGCTGCACCCACTGCATGTGCTCGACCTGCGGGTCGGCCAGCACCTCGGAGTAGCTGTTGATCGGCGCGCAGGGCACGCCGGCGGCGCGGAAGCGCTCGAGCCAGGTGGCGGTGTCGGCGTGCGCGAACTCGGCCTCCAGGATCTCCAGCAGCGCGCCCTGGTGCTTCGCGCGGGTGGTGGGCGACGTGAAGCGCTCGTCGGCCAGCAGGTCGGGCCGCTTCACCACCTCGCAGACGGCACGCCACAGCGCGTTGTTGCCGGCCGCCATGCCGAAGTAGCCGTCGCGGCTGCGGAAGACGCGGTAGGGGGCGTTGCGCGGATGGGCCGAGCCGAGCTTGACCGGGTCGCGGCCGCTGCCGAAGTACTCGGAGGTCTGCAGCGCGGCGATGCCGAGCGTGGCGCCCAGCATCGGCACGTCGAGGTGGGTGCCGCGGCCGTCGCGCTCGGCGGCGCGCAGCGCGGCGACGATCGAGAACGCGCCGTACAGCCCGGCCGAGAAGTCGGCCAGCGGCACGCCGCACTTGACCGGCGCGCCGCCGGCCTCCCCGGTGATGCTCATGATGCCGCTCATCGCCTGCACCGTCAGGTCGAAGCCGCCCTCCTGCGAGCGCGGGCCGCTCTGGCCGTAGGCGGAGATGGAGCAGTAGACGAGCTTCGGGTTGAGCGCGCTCAGCTGGGCGTAGCCGACGCCGAGCCGGTCCATCACGCCCGGGCGGTTGTTCTCGATCAGCACGTGGGCCTCGGCCGCGAGCTGGCGCAGCACCTCGCGGTCCTCGGCCTCCTTCAGGTTGAGCGTGACCGAGCGCTTGTTGCGGTTCAGCGAGGCGAAGTTCTCGCTGTAGCCGTCGCTGATCGGCGGCCAGCTGCGCAGCGTGTCGCCGCCGTCCGGGTTCTCGACCTTCACCAGGTCGGCTCCCATGTCCGCCAGCAACAGGCCGCAGAAGGGGCCGGCGGCGACGTTGCACACCTCGATCACGCGGATGCCGGCCAGCGGCAGGGGGTTGGCCATGGAGGGTCTCGTTGAAAGGGTCACGCAGCGCCGGCCCCGAAGGCCTCCCAGCATCTGGGAGCACGGGGACTGCCGCACGTCGGCCTACCTCGGAATCCGCATGTCCTCATGCGGAAGTCGCGGGTCGGCCCTGTTGACAGATGCTAGGTGCGGTCCGCATCATTGTCAACAGCAAGCGGGATTGACATCCCAATTTTTAGGAACAAGCTCGTCTCGACAGGAACCGACCATGACCTCCCGCCGCACCCTGCTCGCCGCCCTGGGCGCCAGCCTCACGCTGCCCTGGGCCCCCGCCGCGCTCGCCCAGGCCTGGCCCAGCCAGCCGGTGCGGCTGGTGGTGCCCTACCCGCCGGGCGGCGCGAACGACATCGTCGCCCGGATCTACGGCCAGGCCCTGCAGCAGGTCCTCGGCCAGTCGGTGCTGATCGACAACCGCGCCGGCGCGGGTGGCGAGATCGGCGCCGAGTTCGTCTCCAAGGCCCCGGCCGACGGCTACACGCTGCTGTTCGGCGCCATCGGCAGCCTGGCCATCCATGCAGCGGTGCCGTCGCAGCGCCCGCCCTACGAGCTGTCGAAGGCCTTCGTCGGCGTGTCGATGGGCGCCGCGGTGCCGCTGGCGCTGGCGGTGCGCACGGGGCTGCCGGCCGACAACCTGGGCGCGCTGATCAAGCTCGCGAAGTCCCAGCCCGGCAAGCTCACCTACGGCTCGGCCGGCAACGGCTCCACCCAGCACATGACGGCCGAGTTCTTCAAGCAGCGCACCGGCACCGACATCGTCCACGTGCCCTACAAGGGCAGCGCGCCGGCCATCAACGACCTGCTGGGCGGCCAGATCGACCTGGTGATCGAGACCATCCCCGCGCTGTCGGCCCAGCTCGGCGGCAACAAGCTCAAGGTGCTGGCGGTGACCAGCGGCAAGCGCTCCGCCAGCCTGCCGCAGACGCCCACGATGGACGAGGGCGGCGAAGTCAAGGGCTTCGACGTGACCACGATGTACGGCCTGCTGGCCCCGCGCGCCACGCCGAAGGAGGTGGTGACGCGGCTGTCCGCCGCGATGCGCGAGATCGGCGCCCGCCCGGACGTCGTCGCGCAGCTCGCCAAGCAGGGCGCCGACGCCAAGACCTCGACCCCCGAGGAGACCGACGCGCTGATCCGCGGCGAGGTCGAGAAATGGACCGGCGTCGCGCGGACGGCAAAGTTCGACTGATGCGGCGGCCCCCGAGGCGCACCGCCGGCGCGCGGCACACGGGACCGACGCGGTGACCGGCCCGACGATCGCGGTGGTCGGCGGCGGCTCGGTCGCCGCCGCGTGGCTCTTCCACGCCGTCGAGGCCCTCACGGCCCGCGGCGGCGAGGCGGCCCGTGGCCTGCGCCTGCGCATCCACGAGCCGGGCGCGCGCATCGGCCGCGGCGTCGCCTATGCCGACGACCTGCCGAGCAACCTGCTGAACGTGACCGTCGCCGGCATGTCCATCGCCGGCGACGACAAGGCCCACTTCCAGCGCTGGCTGGCCGCGCAGGGCATCCGCCATGCGGCCGGCCGGCCGATCACCGGTGCCTCCTTCGTGCCGCGGGCGCTGTTCGGCCGCTACCTCGAGGCGGTCACCGCCCAGGCGCTGGAGGCCGCCCAGGCGCTCGGCGTGCGCGTCGAGCACGTGCCGCAGGCCGTCACCGGGCTGCAGCGCGCGCCCGACGGCCGCTGGCGCGTCGAGACCGCGGACGGCCAGCACCGGCCCGCCGACCGGGTCGTGCTGGCCATCGGCAACCTGGCCTCCAACAGCTTCGCCGCGCTGCGCGGCCAGGCCGGCTATGCCGACACGCCCTACCCCAGTCTCGGCCTGCTGGCCGGCATCGACCGCGGCGCGCCCATCGGGATCCTCGGCACCAGCCTCAGCGCCGTCGATGCGATCGCCGGGCTGGTCGCGCAGGGGCAGCGCGGCCCGATCCACGCCGTCTCGCGCAACGGCCGCCTGCCGTCGGTGCGCGGGCTGCTGAACCCGGCCACCGCGCTGCGGCCGATCTTCCGCGCCACGCTGCAGCAGGCCCGCGACGAGGGCCGCCGCCTCGGCCTCGACACCCTGGCCGCGCTGCTGGCCGACGAGCTGCGCGCGCTGCCCGGCGGCCTCGACGAGGACCTGCAGCGCCTGGCGACCGAGCTGCCCGACGCGCTCGACTTCCTCGAGGCCGAGATTGCGCTGGCGCGCAGCCGGCCACGCGCCTGGCAATCGATCGGCAATGCGCTGAACGAGTGCGTCGACCTCGCGTGGCAGGTGCTCGACGAGCCCGGCCGTCGCCGCTTCGACCGAGACTGGCGCGCCGTCTGGATGGCGCGCCGCGTCAGCTTCCCGCTGGAGAACGCGCTGCTGCTGCGCGAGCTGCTGCGCGAGGGCCGGCTGCAGGTGCACCGCGGCTTTGCCGGCGTCACCGCGCTGCCGCGGGACGGCTTCGAGCTGCGCCTGCAGCCGCACGGCGGCGGCGCCGAACGCCGGCTGCAGGTGCAGGGCCTGGTCAACGCCACCAGTTTCTCCACCGACGCCGGCGCCGCGCTCGCGGAGCAACCGCTGCTGCGCAGCCTGATCGACGCAGGCCTGGCCGTCCCCGACCCCGACGGCGGCCTCCGGCTCGACGCCGACACCGGCGCCCTGCTGCGCCGCGACGGCGAGGTGGAGCCGACCGTCACCGTGCTCGGCAGCCTCGCCGCCGGCACCTACTTCTGGACCAACGCGATGGAGGTCAATGCGCGCCTCGCGATGGGGCAGGCCCGGCGGGCCGTGGCGGCGCTCGCAGCGCTGCCCGGGGAGGTCGAGACGATCGTGGCGCGGCACTGAGGGGGCGGCGGGGCGCGCCCTTGCAGGCGCACCGCCATCGAGCCGTTGCGGTCGTCCCGCCCGGTCCGCAGGACTCACCTGCCCGCGACGCGGGCCCGCGGTCAGTACCCGCCCGTCACCGTCTTGAGCACGGACCCCGAGCGCGTGACGAGGGCCGCGATGCCGGGCTCGAACGCGAGGGCCGTCGTCAGGTCTTCCGTGGTGCCGGTGGCCTGCACGGTCCACGAAACGCCGCCGTCGGTGGTGGCCAGCACCACGCCGCCTGCCGCCACGATGTAGCCGTTCCGGGCGTCGAGGAAGACGAGGTCGTTCAGCACGGCCTGCGTGGGCAGATCGGTCTTCAGCCAGGTGGCACCGCCATCGGTGGTTCTCAGCACGAAGCGCGGAGCCGCCTGGTCGAGCGGGTTGGACACGAAGGGTTCGGCCACCGCGATCGCCCAGCCGTGCGTGGCTCCGGCGGACACGAGCCGCGTCAGCGCCTTGTCGGTGCCCGAGGCCTGCGCGGTCCAGGTTCTGCCGCCGTCCGTCGAGCGGGCGATGCCGCCTGCGGCACCGGTCGCGACCACCACGTCCCGCGTCACCCAGCGCACCGCGTAAGGGACGAAGGGCAGTGCGATGGACGGCGACCAGGTCTCCCCGCCATCGGCGGTGAGCGACACGCCCGGCGCCGCCAGCGCCAGGATGCCCTGGCGGTCGTCCAGGAAATGGACGTCGTTCGCGCGGGGAATCGACAGCTTGCGCCAGCTCGTGCCGCCGTCCATGGAGTGCTCCAGCGTGACGCCGCCTTGCCGCAGATACCACCCGCTGGCGGGCGACGTGAACTGCAGACGGGGCGAACGCGTCACGCCCGGCGGCGTGACCGGGTCGATCGACACGGGGGACCAGGTGGCCCCCGCGTCCGTCGTCCGGTAGAGGCTGCCGTTGGTGGACGTGACGAACCACCGCGACCGATCGAGAGGCCACGCGGTCTGCGGGCTCGCATCGGTGGTCGGGCCGGACTGCGAGGACCTGATCGGTGCCGCGAGCGCGGCCTGCCAGCTCCGCCCCGCATCCGAGGTGCGCCACCAGGGGCCTCCGGCGGAGCCGACCATGATCGTGCTGTCGGAGGCCCGGGCCGTCAGGATGTCCTCCGCCCGGGAACCCGGCGGGCCCGCGAGCCACGACGCGCCGGCGTCGACGCTGAGGTAGCCCTGCCACCAGACGACCTGGCCCGAAAGGGCGCGCGGCGCGACGGACGACTTCACGCCGCCGGGCAGCGAGGCCTCGACCCAGGTCCGCCCGCCATCGGCACTGCGCATCGCGCAGCCTGCCTGCACGCCCGGCCCCGTCCCGCGATAGAGCCAGGCCACCTCGGGGGACGCGTGGGCGAGGAAGGTCGACGCCTCGGCGGCACAACCGTCAGACCCCGTGGTCAAGCCCTGGGGCTCGATGCGCGACCACGAGGCGCCGCCGTCCTGGGTGCGCCAGACCACCGCAGCACCGCCGGCGGACGTGGCCGCGGCGAAGGCCAGGCCGTTGAGCTCGTCCGCGAAGTCGACCCGATCGACCCTGCCGGACGAGGTGAGCTGGATGCGGGAGACGGTCGCGCCGAGATCGGTCGACCGGAGCAGGCTCCCGCCATCCAGCGCGTAGAGCGTGCCGCCCCGGGTCACGTGGGCCACGGCGAGGTCGAGCGGGGACCAGGACGATCCCCCGTCGCGGGTGACGAGGCCACCGGAAAGCACCCCCGCGGGCGCGCTCGGCCATGGCGTTCCGACGATCGCCCGGGCCGCGTCGATCACCCGCAGCTCGCGCAGATCGCTTCTGCCGGTGAACGAGGGGGGCGTCTGGTCCACCCAGGTTCGGCCGCCATCCGTCGTGCGACGGATCCGAGGCGACCGGGTCGCCTCGGAAGGCTCCAGCGCCCATCCCGTCGACGCGGACGCGAAACGAACGCGCGCGCTTCGGCTCGCCACCGGGGCCTCGATCGCCCAGGACCGTCCACCGTCCTGGGTCTGGAGCACGCGGCCCCGGGCGTCACTCGCCCAGCCGAGTGACGCGTCGACGAAGCTCACGTCGCTCACCTCCGCGGACGCCTGGCACCAGCCCGAGCCGTTCACGCCGGCGCACGCGACCACGCCCTCGAGCGCAGCCAGCTTGCCGACCAGCACCTGGGCGGCCGCCGTCACCGAACGCCCGGCCTCGTTGGTGATGGTCAGCTTCACTTCATAGCGCCCCGCCCGTGCATAGACCCTCGACGGGGCCTGGACCGTGTCGGCCGTGCTGCCGTCGCCGAAGTCCCAGGCAGCCTTGAGGCCGGCCTGACCGCCCGCGAAGTTGCTCGAGACCTGCAGCGGAACCCCCTCCGCGACGTGTGCCGGCGCCTTCACCGCCAGATCGGCGGGAAGTGCGGTCGCGGCAGGCTGTGCCGGTGGCGCCGGCACCGGCCCGGCGGAAGGAGCCTGGACGGGAGCGTCCCCGGTCGGCGAGCCGGGGGCCGTCTCCTGACCGCCGCCGCAGGCGCAGAGGGCGACCATCGACACGAAGGCTGCAGCCAGGCCGCCATGGCCTGTCCGATCGGAGGGAGCGGGGTGTCGCGCCACGGCATGAACTCCTGGGGTCGGGTTCGTTCATTCTGCGGCATGGACGCCAGGGGCTGTGGCGAGCGGCCCGGCGAGCGACGAGGTTCTTCGTCAGAGTAGCGGACGACGAAGCGGCCACCCCAGCATTTGCATGACCCCCTGCGCACAGCCGCTTCCGGCTGGGCCCGGTCGGCTTACGTCCGGCGGCACTTGCGCAAGTCCCTGATGTCTCGACGACGGCGTGGTCAGCCCGGCGTCCTTCGCTTGTCCGAACGGCGTGGCGCGCGGCCGAGGCCGACCTCGCCTTCCAGCAAGGCCTCGTCCTGCTCGGCCTCGGGCCACAGCGCGGGGAAGTAGAACCTGAGCGCGTGGCGCGGGATGGCGAAGCGCAGGCTCCCGTAGCTGGAGTCCGTCGCCACGAAGCCGCGGTGCAGCAAGGCCGAGATGAGGGACGTGGCCACGCGTTCACCCAGGCCGGTCATGGCCTTGAAGTCGGCGCGGCCGAGCTCACCCTGTGTGGCAAAGAGGTAGTGCAGCGGGATGAGTGCCTCCTCCCGGACGCCGGACTTCACCACGGCGGTCTCGTACGCCAGGGCGGCCTGGATGCGGTCGCGCATGCCGCCGACGTCGAGTTGCCGGGCCATGAACGCCACCTGGTCCGTGCAGACCTGGAGCGTGTACCCGATCCATTCGACCAGGCCGGCCTGCGTGAGGTTGCCGCGACCGCCCAGGTCACCACGGCGGTGCTCGTCCGCGGCCTGCAGCAGCGCCTTGTACGTCGCCTCGGTGCGCGCAAAGCCCCGCAGGGGAGACCACAGCCCATTGGTCAAGCCCCATCCGTGCAGCAGCAGGTGGGTGTGCAGCCGCGCGACGCGGCCGTTCCCGTCCAGGAACGGGTGCATCCAGGCCAGGCGGTGATGCGCGGCGGCCAGCGCGACCAACGAGGCCTCGCCCCGACGGGTCCCGGCGTAGACCTGCTGCCAGCGCTGCAGGAAGCGCGGCAGGGCCTCCCAGGTCGGCGCTTCGTGCCGGCCGATGGCCACACCCCGCTGTCGCAGCTCGCCGGGCACCATGACGCTGCCGTCGGCGAGCCTGAGGTCGTCAGCAGGCAGGTCGCGGAAGAGCTCCCGGTGCAGCCAGGTCAGCGCCTCGGTCGAGTACAGCCAGCGGGTCGCCTGGTCGCCGTCGTCGGCCAGCCGGCGGTTCAGCTCGCCCTCGCAGAGCGCTTCCGTCCGGATGTGGGCCACCGCCAGCCGCTGCCTGCGAGCCAGGTCGGCGTTGGCAGAGAAGTCCTGCTGAAGGGCACGCTCGATGTCGCTGGGCCGGGTGTGTTCACCCTCGATGCGGTTCGTGTAGTACGAGTTCATGCTGCGCAAGCGCTTGCGCAGTTCGGACGGGGCCGCCTTGCCCGAAGCCGACCCCAACGCGGTGGCCTGGCGTGTGAGGTCGCTGGCCGCTTCCAGCAGCGGCGCGAGCGCCGCCTCGGACGCCTGCCGCTGAAAAGCAAAACGGCGACCTCGCTGAGGTCGCCGTCGTTGGTCAGTGCCTGTCGCACTTGCTCGCTTCAGCCGCCTTCGCCCGGCCCGGCCAAGCCCTGCAGCCCGGCCTGCCATCTGCCTTGCTGTCGTCGCAGCCCGTCGAAGATGGCCATGGCCGTGCGTTCGGGGAAGCCCGCCGGCAACAGGTTCTGCACTGCGGCGATGGCGGGCTCCACCCGGGCCACCATCGCCTGCATCGCCTCCCAGACAGCATCTGCCCCGCTGCGTTGAGCCAGCCCCTGCCAATGGCGCGTCTGGATGCGAGCGAGCTCGTAGTGGGCGTTGCGTGAGCGCACCGCCATCGCGAGCTTGGCCTCCTGCCAGGCGACCAGATTCGGCCCGTGGCCGATGACCGGCCACACCGAGATGACGTCGTACAGGGGCGTCATCCGGTAGCCGCCACCGGGCAACAGGAAGATGGAGAAGTTCTTGGCGTGTCCGTCGGTCGCCGCCAACAACCAGAAGGCCAGCTGGGCGCACAGGAAGTGACGGATGTCGGCCGGGGCGGTCCGGCTGCTCCGAAGCACCTGCAGGCACTGAGCCATGCCCGGCCCGCGCTGGGCCTCGTACTTCTCGTGGGAGGCCCGACCCAGCACCTGGCAGAAGTCCTCCTGCGGGATGCGTGCGATCCAGCGGGGCGAGGTGTCGGTGCCATCGACCCACTGCCGGTCGAAGCGCTCCACCGCCAGCACCGTCTCGTCGTCGAAGGTGGCGATGTCCGTGGTCGCCACCGGCAGGCCCAGCTCGCGCAGCAGTTGCGCGCACAACCACTCGTTGTAGACCGAGTGCGTGAGGTCCAGGCGGCGGCCGCCCACCAGCCCCAGGGGCAGCTTGAGGATGTGCGTGGTCGGGGTCGCGCCGAGCGGTCGACACCATTGGCCGTCAACCCGCAGCAGCGCGGTCTTCTCCTGCGCGCCGGCAATCGAGATGCGCAGGTCGTCGGGGGGCTGGTCTGCCCCCAGGCCGGGTTCGGCTGCGACCCCACGCAAGTGCCGAGCGACGGCCTGGTCGTCCAAGGCCTCGCACTCGACCCGGTCGAAGCCGATCGGTGGCTGCTCGGGGGGTAGCAACTGAACCGCGCCGACGCAATCGCGGCCGATGGCCTGCAGGAGCTCGAAGACATCGGTGGAGCCGACCTTGAAGCGTGCGCTGACCCTGCGGCGGATACGCTCGTCGTCCGGCAGGAGGTTGTCGAAGAAATTGGCTACCACCGGGCCGGCGACCGTGCGGTCCGGCGTGATGGGCAGCGACAGCGACAGCGGGCGCACCCGTGCAGACACCAGCCAGGATTCCTCGTAGACGAAGCGATGGCTGCCGGTGCGGCTGCGCTGCCAGGCGCCCACGCGCTCGCCGTTCATCCAGACCCAGAGTTCGCGGGCGTCAGCCATGGCGCCCCCCTTTGGACTTGGCGTTCCTGGTCGCCTCCATTGCGCTGGGCATTGGCCTCACGCTCCTCATCTCCTCACCATTGGCCCCGTGGCTCGTCGTCAGGCGGGCCGTCCGAGGGTGTGCCGGGCGTCGACGCGGCCGGCTTGGTCCCGGTGGTCAGGGTGGCCGTCACCGTCGCTTTGGCCTGGGCATGCGCCTCCAGGTCGATGCTCGGGCTGGCTGCGGAGGGGGCGGTGGCGGTTTCGCGGACCACCACCTGCGCACCGAGCATCGCCAGGACCTGCAGCAGTTGCTCCACACTCACTGCACCGGGGTCGCGCTCGATGTCGGCCACACGCGACTGCACGACGCCCAGGCGCCGGGCAAGGTCGGCTTGCGTCATCTTGCGAGACTTGCGCAAGGACTTCAGCAGTTGCTTCAGCTGGCTGGTGAGCTGGACGGCGTAGTCCACGATGTTTATCGGCTAGAGGTGATTTTTGAAGCATATCGCTTTAACACGATCAAAGCAAGAAATCGTCTTAGGGCGATAAGTCGAAGTAATCTCCCTTGAGCGATATTTGGCGTGCCTGGACCGTTGCGAATCCCTCAGCTCAGATATCAGGCTGGCGCCAGCCAACTTGACCAAACTTGACCGCGAACCCTCGCAAACGTCCAGCTCATCAAGGAGACCATGCGGGCCCTGGGCCTCACGGGCAAGGACGTCGGCGATGCGTGCGGAGTGACCAAGGAGGCCGCCTCTAACTGGCTCAAGGGCGAATCGATGCCCCGGCCGAGCAAGCTGATTGACCTGGCCGCCCTGCTGAAGGTGCCCGTCGAGCAACTCCTGGCGCCTGTCGAGGCGCGCCCGGAACCGGTGGTGGCCTACCGCATGCGCAACAACCGCGCACCCACCGTCGAGGCCCAGGAAGCCGGCGACGAGGTTGCGCGACATCTGCGGCAACGAGAAGGTCACGCACGACCACCTGTTCCAGCTCTTCGCCAAGATTGGCGTCATCCTGGTGCCGGTGTTCTGGGGCGGCGACCGCGAGGGGCATGAGAACGCGATGAGCGTCTACCTGCCTGACTCCCGCACGACCTGGGTGCTGTTCAACCTGGGATGCCGCATCGACGATTTCAGCTACTGGCTGGCCCACGAGCTCGGCCATGCACTGACCTTGCATGCCCTGCAATGCGACGACGGCGAAACGTTCGCAGAGCGCTCCGCCCAGAAGCTCTTGTTCCCGGAGTCGGTGGCCGCGAAGGCTTTGGAGGCCATTCGCGAAGCGGGCGACAAGATGGCGACCGCAAGCTGGTACGCAGGCAGCTTCGATGTGTCCATCGTCACGGTGGTCAAGGCAGCCGACAGGGTGGCCGGGAAGCGCGGTGAAGCACCTACGGGTCTGAACACCGGCCCGTTCTACGGCATGTGGAAGCGCAATCGCAGGAGCCTCCCGACGGCCGCGCAACAGCTGTTCGGAACGGACACGCCCGCACCACTCGAGTACATCGTGAAGAGCGAGGAGCTGTTTGACACGCCGGTCTTCCGTGCGCTGGCCAAATTCCAGCAGCTCGAGGGCCGCTCGCCTGTGTTCGTCGCCGCCACGCTGAACGTCAACATCGGCGACGGACTGGCGCTGTCTCAGGCTTTGGCCGAACTGTCCGACTGACCGTCCGGCGGCGCCTCGCACCGTGGCCCCCTCAGAGACATCCCGCTCGGGCACGTCACCGGGCCTTGACGGGCACCGTGCTCGGCACACGGCGGCACTGCTCGGCAGCACCGCGCACCGGCATTGCCAGTCTTTTGCCAGAAACCGGCTCCCAGAAGCAGGAACGGCGACCTCTGGGAGGCCGCCGTCTGCGCTAAGTGCTTGAAGCACTTGGGGAATTTCTTGGTGGCCTGGGGCGGAATCGAACCACCGACACGCGGATTTTCAATCCGCTGCTCTACCAACTGAGCTACCAGGCCGAGCCCGGCAGTATAGCAGCCCGCTGCGGGCTTCCTCGCGGGCGGCGCGGGGGCCGGCCGCGCGGTCAGAGCCCGCCGCGGCGGTTGCGGCTGAGGTCGACGCCGAGCTGCTTGAGCTTGCGGTAGAGGTGGGTGCGCTCGAGCCCGGTCTTCTCGGCAACGCGGGTCATGCTGCCGTTCTCCTGCGCGAGGTGGAACTCGAAGTAGCTCTTCTCGAAGGCGTCGCGCGCCTCGCGCAGCGGGCGGTCGAGGTCGAAGCTCTGCTCGGACTGCGGCCCGGCGGGCGGCGGGTGGTGCAGGCCGGCGCCGGCATTGGCGTGGGCGCCGTCGACGTGGGCGGGGCCGTCGTGGCGGGCCGGGGCGCCGGGCAGCGGGGCGCTGCGGGCGTTCGGGCGGGCGAGGCCCTGCTCGACGGCGCGCAGCAGCTTCTGCAGCGTGATCGGCTTCTCGAGGAAGGCCATCGCGCCGTGCTTGGTGGCCTCGACGGCGGTGTCGATGGTGCCGTGGCCGCTCATCATGATGACGGGCATCGTCAGGCAGGCGGTGGCGCTCCACTCCTTGAGCAGCGTGATGCCGTCGACATCCGGCATCCAGATGTCGAGCAGCACCAGGTCGGGGCGGAGCTTCTCGCGCAGGGTCCGCGCCTGGGCCGCGTTCTCGGCGAGCTCGACGGTGTGGCCCTCGTCGGTCAGGATTTCCGACAGCAGCGCGCGGATGCCGAGTTCGTCGTCAACAACAAGGATGGTGGCCATGAACCCTCAGTGCGCCGGTCCCGGCGAGGCAGCCGCCTCGGGTGCGGAAACGGGGATCGGCGCGAGTCTTGAAAATGATATCGAAACTTGCGCCCCGCGGACCGCCCGTTCCGAGGGGAGAACGTCTGCCGCGCCGGGCTCGCCGACACCGGCCGGCCGATCGTCGACGCGGTTGGCGATGCGCACGCGGGCGCCGTGCTCCTCGGCGATCTTCTTCACCACCGCCAGGCCGAGGCCGGTGCCCTTGGATTTGGTGGTGACGTAGGGCTCGAAGGCGCGCTGCAGCACGGCGTCGGCGAAGCCGGGACCGTCGTCCAGCACCACCAGCCGCACCGCGCGCACCTCGCCGTGCTCGTTGCGGGCCAGCTCGGTGCGCACGGTGACCTGGGCCTGCGGCCGCTCGGCGACCGCGTCGAGCGCGTTCTGCACCAGGTTGTGGATGACCTGGCGCAGCTGGGTGACGTCGCCGAGGATGGGCGGCAGCCCGCTGGCGGCCTCGACCTGCAGCCGCCCGGCCTCCTGCGCCCCGGCGTAGAGGCCGAGCACCTCCGTGACCAGGCCGTTCAGGTCGACCGGGTCCAGGCGCGCCGAGGGCAGGCGGGCGTAGTCGCGGAACTCGTCGACCAGGCGCTTCATCGCCTGGACCTGGCTGACGATGGTGCCGACCGAGCGCGCCAGCATCGCCTGGTCCGGCCCCTCCAGCCGGTGCTCGAGCTTGTGCTGCAGGCGCTCGGCCGAGAGCTGGATCGGCGTCAGCGGGTTCTTGATCTCGTGCGCCAGGCGCCGCGCGACCTCGCTCCAGGCCTGGCTGCGCTGCGCCGAGACCACCTCGGTGATGTCGTCGAAGACCAGCAGCCGCGCCGCCTGGGGCAGCGTGGCGCCGCGCACGAGCAGGGTCTGGCCCTGGCGCGCCGGCAGCCCGCCGGCCGGTGGCGGCGCGAGCTCGAAGGAGTCCTGCCACTGGTCGCGCTCGGCCGGGTCGGGGCTGCTGGCATGCAGCTCGAAGCGGCGCCACACCGCCTGGCCGAAGGCCTCCAGCCCCGCCACCTCGTCGAGCCGCTGGCCGCGCTGGGCCTGCAGCGGCGCGCGCAGGATGCGGGTGGCGCCCGGGTTGACGGTCTCGATGCGGCCGTCGCGGTCGAACACGATCACGCCGGCGCTGAGGTTGTCGAGGATGGTCTGCAGGTTGGTGCGCGCGGCCTCGAGCTGCGCCACGCTGCGGTCGACCAGGCCGCGCGCCTCCGACAGCTGCTCGGTCATCGCCGCGAAGGAGCGTGTCAGGCCGCCCAGCTCGTCGCGGGTGGCGGTGACGCGCTTGGCGCTCAGGTCGCCGCGCGCCACCTGGCGCATGCCCTCGGCCAGCAGCAGCAGCGGGTGGGCGAGCTGGTTCGACAGCGTCACCGCCAGCACCAGCGCGCCGAACACCGCCAGGATCAGCGTCAGCGTGAGCGTGCCGATGTACATGCGGCGCAGGCCCTCGCGCGCCAGCGCGCGCTGCTGGTACTCGCGGTAGGCCGCCTGCACCGCCAGCGCGTTCGACGCGAGCATGCTCGGCAGCACCTGGCTCACGTAGAGGAAGCGCTCCTGCTGGGCCAGGTCGACGTTGGCGCTGGGGATGTAGGCGAGCGCGCGGATGCGCGCGGCCGTGGCGGGCGCGGCCGCCGGCGCGGTGGCGCCCGGTCCGCTGCCCGTCGCCGCCGACGCGGCGGCAGCGGCCGCGCTTCCCCCGCCATCGTCGTCCAGCCCCTCGAGCTGGCTGACCACGCGCGACAGCCGGGCCTGCCGCAGCAGGGTCGGCGAGGGCCGCTCGGGCGCCAGCCCCAGGCCGGTGCCGCCGGCACTGGCCAGCACCTGGCCGCTGGCGCCCACCAGCGCCACCTCCTGCACCGACAGCTGCTCGCGCAGCCGCTCCAGCGCCAGCGGCCGCGGGCCGGCGGAGCCCTCGCCCAGGCGCTCGGCCGCGAGGCGCGTCTTCTCGGCCAGGTCGTTGACCTGGGCGTCGAGCGTGCTGCGGCCGAGGTTCAGGCCGGCCTCGAGCGCGCCCTCCACCTTCACGTCGAACCAGCTCTCGATGCTGCGCGAGACGAACTGGAAGCTGACGGTGTAGATCAGCAGGCCCGGCAGCAGCCCGACCAGCGCGAAGATCCCGGCCAGCTTGAGCAGCAGCCGGCTGCCGAACTTGCCGCGCGCCACGCGCACCAGCAGGCGCAGCGCGGCGCTGCCGATCGCCACCACCAGCAGCAGCGCCACCACCACGTTGGCGCCGAACAGCCAGACGTAGTGGCGCTCGTAGACCGCGCGGTTGTTGGTGGCCAGCGCCAGCATGAAGGCCAGCACCAGGCCGGCGCCGGCGGTGGCGACCAGCGAGATGATCCAGGCCCAGCGGGTGGCGCGGGTCATGCGGCGCGGGACCGGGCGGCGCTCAATCGATGCGCAGCGTCTTCTCGAGGCGCAGCGTCCACTCGGCCTGCCCGCCGAGGCCGATCTGCAGCGGCCGCGGCATCAGGTTGGTGTCCAGCCGGTAGCTGAACTCGACGTAGTGGCCGGTGCCCTCGAGCGTGCCGGCATCGGCGATGCGCCAGTTGGGCAGGCGGCGGATCGCCGCCAGTGCATCCGGCAGGCTGTCGAAGTTCTGGTTCAGGCCGCCGAAGCTGACGCGGTAGCGCCGCGACAGCGGCTGGAAGGCCAGGCGCCAGGTGCGCTCGGCGCGCGCCACGCGCTTGTCGCGCCAGTACCAGCGGTCGCGCAGCAGCTCCGCCTCGGCGACGAAGTACAGCGGCACGCCCTTGTGCAGCGCGTCCTCGACGCTGCGCGGCAGCTCGAAGTTGACGGCGAAGCCGAGCAGCAGCCCGTCCTCGACGCGGCTGGCCTCGAGCTGGGAGATCTCAGGCGTCGGCAGCGCCGCCGCCGAGGCGGCGGTTGCGGTGCCTGCGTGGGGCGTCGGCGGGGCCGGCTGGGCCGCGGCCGGCGGCAGGCCGGTGGCGGCCAGGCCGAGCAGCAGCACGGCGAGCGCCCCGCGGCGCCGGGCGGCGGCCCATGCGCCGCGCCGGCCCCGCGGCGGGGCGGCTGTCGAGCGCGGCGGAACGGCGGGCCATCGCATCGGCGGGCAGGGTCTCAGGCGGGGCCGCGCCGGGTCAGCAGCGCGACGAAGAATCCATCCCACGGCGCGACGGCCGCCGGGGACTGCTCCGGCCGATTGTCGGCCAGGGGCAGCAGGTGGCCCGGCGATGCGGGCATCACCGGAACGAGGGCCTCCGGGTGCTGTTGCAAAAAAGCGTCGATCCGGTCCTGGCCCTCCTCGCGGAACACGGAGCAGGTGCAGTAGACCAGCCGGCCGCCGGGCGCCAGCAGCGGCCACAGCGCCTCCAGCAGCCGCGCCTGCGTCGCGGCGAGCGCGGGGATGTCGCTCGCGCGGCGCAGCCAGCGCACGTCGGGGTGGCGGCGCACGATGCCGGAGGCGCTGCACGGCGCGTCCAGCAGGATGGCATCGAAGGGGCGCCCATCCCACCACGCGGCCGGGTCCCCGGCGTCGGCCGCCTGCAGGCCGGCGCGCAGGCCCAGGCGCTGCAGCGTCTCCTCGACCCGGCGCAGGCGCTGCGGGTCGCGGTCCAGCGCCAGCAGGTCCAGCGGCACCGGCGACTGCTCCAGCAGCTGCGCGGTCTTGCCGCCCGGCGCGGCACAGGCGTCCAGCACGCGCGCGCCGGGCGCCAGCGGCGGCAGGCCCGGCACGTCCGCCAGCAGCAGCCGCGCGGCCACCTGGGCGCCCGCGTCCTGCACCGAGACCGCGCCGTCGGCGAAGCCGGGCAGGCGCTCGACGGGCACCGGCGCCAGCAGCCGCAGCGCGGCGTCGGCGTCGGTGTCCGCGGCGGCGGCGGCGGCGGCGGCGGCGGCGGCGGTGCCGGTGCCGGTGCCGGTGCCGGTGCCGGTGTCCGTGTCGGCGGCTAGGGCGTCGGCGCCGGCCGGGGCCGGCAGCGGCAGCGGCTGCCGCTCGGCGGCCAGCCCCGCCGCCGCCAGGCGCGCCTGGTAGTCGGCCAGCGTGCCGCGGGCCAGGTTGGGCCGCAGCGTCATCGGCGCCTGCACCGCGTCGGCGGCCAGCAGCGCCTCCCACTGCGCCGGCCAGTCGGCCTGCAGGCGCTCGATCCACCAGCGCGGATGCTCGTGCACGGCCACCGGATCACCGGCCAGCCAGCCCGGCCAGTCGGCCCGCTCGCGCAGCGCACGGCGCAGCACCGCGTTGACGAAGGCCGGGCTGGCGCTGCGGCGCAGCCGGGCGGCGGCCACCGCCTGGTCGACCAGGGTGTGCGGCGCATAGCGCGGCGGCTCCGCGCGCAGCAGCGCCAGCACCGTCAGCAGCAGCGCATCCGCCGCGGCCGGCGGCGGCTTCGGCACCAGGCGGGCACGCAAGGCCTGGGCGCTCCCGAGGCGGCGCAGCGCATCGAAGGCGAGCGCCTGCGCGCCCGGGCGGGCGTCGGCCGGGCAGCGCGCCAGCGCCTCGGTCAGCGACTGGCCGGCGCGCACCGCACGCACGGCCTCGGCCGCCTCCGCGAGCAGCCGCGCCAGGGGAAGCGAGGAAGTCACCGGCCGAGTCTACGGGCGCCGCCGACGCCCCCGTCCCGGCACGGGCGCCGAGCGTCGGTTACGCTGCGCGCGTTGTGCCAACCGCCGCGCTGCCCATGCCCGCCTCCACCTCCACCGTGACACTCGACGACGCGGAACTCTCCCGACTCGCGGCCTCCGAACGCATCCGCTACCGGCTGGTCGCGGCCGACTGCCGCTACCACGCGAACGACAACATCGCCGCCTACATCCGCGACGGCGAGCTCGACGAGCTGCGCACCGAGGTCGAGGCCCACATGCACCAGGTGCTGAAGGCGCTGGTGATCGACACCGAGAGCGACCACAACACCCAGGAAACCGCCAAGCGCGTGGCGAAGATGTTCCTCACCGAGGTGTTCCGCGGCCGCTACGTGCCGATGCCCAGCGTCACCGAGTTCCCGAACGTCGAGCGCCTCAACGAACTGATGATCGTCGGCCCGATCACGGTGCGCAGCGCCTGCTCGCACCACCTCTGCCCCATCCTCGGGCGGGTCTGGATCGGCATCCTGCCAAACGAGCACTCGAACCTGATCGGCCTGTCGAAGTACGCCCGCATCTGCGAATGGATCATGAGCCGCCCGCAGATCCAGGAGGAGGCCGTGACCATGCTGGCCAACGAATTGCAGGACCGGGTCAAGCCGGACGGCCTGGCGATCGTGATGGAGGCCGACCACTTCTGCATGCACTGGCGCGGCGTGAAGGACAACGACTCGATGATGACCAACAGCGTGATGCGCGGCGCCTTCCTGAAGGACGCCAACCTGCGCCGCGAGTTCCTGTCGCTGCTCAGCAAGAAGTGAGCGCCGCGCCCCGCCCGACCCCCCGAACCGGAGCCCTCCCATGCTGGTGCGCTTGATGTACGCGAGCCGCGCGCTCGCCACCGTCAGCCAGGACGACCTGAACGCGATCCTGCGCAAGTCCAAGTCCAAGAACCCGCCGAACGGCGTGACCGGGGTGCTGTGCTTCTCGGACGGCCTGTTCCTGCAGGTGCTCGAGGGCGGCCGCAGCGCCGTCAGCGCGCTCTACAACCGCATCGCCGCCGACCCGCGCCACACCGACGTGATCCTGCTCAGCTTCGAGGAGATCGGCGAGCGGCGCTTCCCGCACTGGTCGATGGGCCAGGTCAACGTGACCCGGCTCAACCCGGCGCTGCTGCTGAAGTACTCGGAGACGGCAGAGCTCAACCCCTACGCGGTGTCGGGCCGGGTCTCGATGGCGCTGGTCGAGGAGCTGCTCGCGACCGCGGCGATCGTCGGGCCGGCCTGAGGCGGCTCATGCCGCCTCGGAAGTGCCGGGGTCGCCGCGAGCGGCGCAGCCGGTCCTGAACCGGCTGCGCCGACGGTTCAGGCCAGCGCGTCCGCCCAGATCGTGCGCGCCCAGTTCCACGCGTAGCGGCCTTCCATCTCGTTCGGCGCGGTCGAGAGGCCGCCGGAGCCGGCGACGGTCTTGAAGGTCTTCTCGGCCGCGACGTACTCGTGCACGCTCGCGACGTGGACGACGTTCTTCGCGTCGACGAAGCTGTAGCAGGTGTTGGTCAGCATCGGCGCCGGGTTCGGTGCCCAGCCGTTCAGCTCGGCCACGATGGCCGCGGCCGCCACCTTCGCATGGCTGTTGGCCATGTGGCCGCTCTTGGGCATGCCGGGGGCGATCTGGATCGCGTCGCCGAGCACGTGGATGTGGCGCGCCGCGGTGGACTCGAAGCTCAGGTAGTCCACCGGGCACCAGCGCCCGTTCGCGGTGGCCAGGCCGGTCTGCACCGCGATCGCGCCGGCGCGCTGCGGCGGCAGCACGTTCAGCACGTCGCCGCGCACGTCGTCCTGGATCTCGAACTTGACGCGGCCCGCGGCCGCGTCGACGGCCACCGCCTTGTGCTGCGGCCGGTACTCGACCATGCCGCCGTACTGCTCGGCCCAGACCTTCTTGAACAGCGCGCCCTTGGAGGTGACGTCGGGGTTGGCGTCCAGCACCAGCACCTTGCTGCGCGGCTTGGCGGCCTTGAAGTAGCTCGCGACCTGGCAGGCGCGCTCGTAGGGGCCCGGCGGGCAGCGGTAGGGCGCCTCGGGGATGGTCAGCACGTAGGTGCCGCCGTCCGGCATCGCCTCGAGCTGGCGGCGCAGCGCCACCGTCTCCGGACCGGCCTTCCAGGCCTGCAGCACCCGGCCCTGCAGCTGCGCCTCGCGCAGGCCGGCCACGCCGTCGAACATCAGCTCGATGCCGGGCGACAGCACCAGCTTGTCGTAGCCGACGACGGCGCCGGAGCCGAGCGTGGCCTTGCGCGCGGTCGGGTCGATGCGGGCGACCGTGTCCTTGACGACACGCACGCCGTGGAAGGTGCTCAGGCCGGCATAGGGCACGGTGATGTCGGCCAGCGTGCGGCTGCCGCCGATCACCAGGTTCGAGATCGGGCAGGAGACGAAGGCGTCGTTCGGCTCGACCAGCACCACCTCGACCTTCTGGTCGGACAGCAGGCGCAGGTACTTGGCGGCGGTGGCGCCGCCGTAGCCGCCGCCGACCACCAGCACGCGGGCGTGGGCGGGCGGGGCGACGCTGGCGCAGCCGGCGAAGGCGCCGGTGCCGGCCACGCCGGCGGCGGCCGCGGCGCGCAGCAGCGAGCGCCGGCGCAGGCCGGGGGCGTTCGGGAGCGGGGTCGTCTGGGTCATCGCGGGCTCCCGGTCATCAGTGCGGACGGGCCGCGAAGTAGGCGGCGATCTGCTCGATCTGCGCGTCCGAATAGCCCTTGGCGAGCTGGTGCATCACCGTCGCCGGGCGCGCGCCGCTGCGGAAGGCCTTCATCTGCTCGACCAGGTAGCTGGCCGGCATGCCGGCCAGGCCCGGCACCGCGCTTTCGCTGACGGCGCGGCCGTCGGTGCCGTGGCAGTTGGCGCAGGTGGCCGCGAGGGCGCGCGTGCGCAGCTGCGCCTGCGGGTCGGTCTGCGCGGCCGCCGGCAGGGCCAGCGCGGCGCCGGCCGCGGCGGCGGCCAGGCCCGGGGCCAGGGAAATCCTGCGGAATCTCATCGTCTCGTGCTCCTGGGTCGGTGGGATCTCGGGTCGGGGGCAGCGCGGCCGGCACGGGCCCTGCAGCGCTGCACTGTCGCGGCACGCCGCGCGGCGCGCCAGCGGGCTTCCACTGCCCCGAGCGCGACGCGCAGCCGCACAGCATGGGCCCCCGCGGGAGCGGCCGGCAAGCGCGCGACGCGCCGGAGCTTATGCGGTTTCCGCGGCTACAGCGGCCCGGCCGCCCGAAAGCCGAACAGGCTGGCGATCAGCACCGTGGGGAACTGCAGCACCGCCTCGTTGTACTGGTCCACCGTGGCGTTGAACTGCGCGCGCGAGAAGCCGAGCGCCGAGGCCGCCGCCGCCAGCTCCTCGGCCGGCCCGGCGACCTCCAGGCTGGCGCCGCTGAGGCGCGGGCTGTGCAGGTGCGACGGCAGCTCGGCGAGCAGGCGCTCGCGCGCCGCGGACAGGGTGTCGTCGGCCAGGCGCAGGCTGGCGGCGGCACGCGCCGAGGTCGGCCGCAGGCGCAGCCGGTCGAGCGCGACCAGCACCTGGTCGGCGGCGGCGAGCACGGCATCGGCCGGCGTGTCCGCGCCCTCCAGCACCGGCCGCAGCGCGCCGACCCAGGCCCGCAGGGCGGCATCGCGCTGGCGCACCTGGGCCTCCAGCGGCGCGCAGGCCCGCGCGATCTCGTGGCGCAGCCGCACCAGGCGGTTGTAGGCACCGACGGCCCAGAACACCAGCACCGCGGCGATGGCCAGCAGCAGGGTCTCGCCGCTGCTCATCGGGCGGCTCCCCGCACCGGGGCCCGGGCGGCAGGCCGTGGCCGCCGCCGGCGCGCGGCCGCGTCCGGCCCCGCCTGCGCACGCGCAGGCACGGGCGCCGACGTGCCGGCCGACCATCGCGGCCATCGAGCAGAGGCAAGGGGGGCCGTGGCGGCCGGCGCGCACATCGGCCGCACTCTACGCGAGCGGCGGCGTGGCCCGTCCCAGCGCGTGCCAGCGCCAGGCCAGCCCGGCCGCGGCGACGGCGACGGCCGCCGCGACCAGCGCGCCCGCGGGCACGCCACCGTAGTGGAGCAGCCCCAGCGCGAGCACCGGCCCGCCGCAGGCCACCAGCGCCGCGCGCCGGTGGAAGCCGGCGAGGCTGCCGCGCTGCACCAGGTCGGGGAAGACGAACACGACCGAGGGCAGCACGGCGGCCACGGCCACGGCGACCCCGGGCCACATCGCCGGCGGCATCCACTGCGCGAGCAGCCCGCAGCCGGCCGCGCCCGCGGCCCAGCCGACGGCGAAGTGCGCCAGCCGGTGGCGGGCGACGCTGCGCCGCCACGCGCCGCCGCGCGGCACGCCGGGGGCGAGCTGCAGCAGCCCCTGCTCGGCCTCGGTGCGGCGGGTCGGCTGGGCGCAGGCGAAGACCGGGTTCAGCGCCATGCTCATCAGGCCGATCATCGGCCCCCACAGCCCCGCCTCGACGCTGCCGCGCCGCAGCCACCAGGCCAGGCCGGCCGCCACCAGCAGCCCCACCGCGGCCGACCACGCGAGGTGCACCGTCCAGTGCGCGCCTGGACCGAAGACGAGCATCGCGCGCCGGGCCGCGCTCGACGGCCGGCTCACGCAGCGCCGCAACCAGCGGTGGTAGGGCGCCTCGGAGAGCCGTGCGAGCCACCGGCCCCAGCGGGTGCTGGCCGGCAGCGCGACCGAGGCCGTGGGGTCGAGCGCGCGCGAGCGCATCCAGGTGCCGGCCGGCCGGTCCAGGTGGCCGGCGCCGCCTTCGCGCAGCAGGCGCGTCAGCGCCACGCCCAGCAGCATCAGCACCGCCGCCACCAGCCACGGCGCCACCGCCCAGCCCTCCAGGCTGCCGCCGGGCTTCAGGCGGGTGCCCCCAGCGACCAGCACGAAGGGCGCCACCACCCAGAACCCGACCCAGAGCCAGAGCCAGCGCATGCCGGCGCCCGCGAAGGCCAGCAGCGCCGCCACGCCGAGCACGACCGGCCCGGTCTGCAGCCGCGCCGGCAGGCCCGTCATGATCGCCGCAAGCGCCAGCAGCCAGCCGCCCGCGAGCAGCAGCCGCAGGCGCCGCACCTGGCCGGGCAGCAGCCAGGCGGCCACCGGCGTGTTCTGCTTCAGCAGGCCATGCACCAGCAGCACCCAGCCGACGATGCCGGCGCCGATCACCAGGCCGCGGGCCAGCAGCTCCGGATCGGGCGTCCGGCGATTCAGCAGCAGCGCGGGCAGCGCCATGCCGAAGAGGCCGAACAGCAGGCCGGAGACGGCCTGCAGCAGGTGCTTGCGCGGCACGGCGGTGCGCAGCAGGCGCAGCCAGGGCGAGGCGCCGGCCGCGGGTCGCAGCGGCCGGGCCGCGGTGGGATCGACGGCGCCGTGCATCACGTCAGCGCCATGAACAGGTCCTCGAGCGTCACCGGCTCGACGCGGCAGGCCGGGCCCGTGCCCGCCGGGGGCGCGCCGGTTTCCCAGCGCGCGATCACCACCCGCTGCGGCGGCATGCCCGGCGCGACCTGCAGCGCTTCGTCGGACAGGCGATGCGCCCCGCGCAGCAGGCCATCCAGCGCGGTGGCCGGCCCGCTGACGCGCCGGGTCTGCTCCAGCAGCTCGTCCAGCGGCGCCTGCAGCGCGATGCGGCCGGCCCCGAGGAAGGCCACGTTGAAGGCCACCCGCTCCAGGTCGGACAGGATGTGGGTGGAGAACACCACCGTGGTACCGCGGTCCAGCACCTGCTCCACCAGTTCGCGCAGGAAATCGCGGCGGCCCGCCGGGTCCAGGCTCGCCACCGGCTCGTCGAGCACCAGCAGGTCCGGCTCGTGGGCCAGCGCGCGGATGATCGACAGCCGCTGCTGCTCGCCGCCGGACAGGCGGCCGATGGGCGTGGCGGTGTCGATCGACCAGCGGTCGAGCAGCGCATCGACCTTGGCCGCGTTCCAGCGCGGGTAGAAGCTGCGCAGGTAGTCGAGCATCTGCCGGGCATCGAGCCAGTCGAACAGGTCGGCGCGCTGCGGCACGTAGCCGATGCGCGTGCGCGCGGCATCGTCGAGCGCGGGCAGCGTGCAGTCGAACAGGCGGATGCGGCCGGCCTGGGCCTCGCGCAGGCCGAGCAGGGCCTCCAGCAGCGTGGTCTTGCCGGCGCCGTTGCGGCCCAGCAGGCCCACCACCTGGCCCGGCAGCAGCGACCAGTCCAGGCCCTCGAGCACGGTGCGCGGTGCGCCGCCGCGCGGGCCGGGATAGGCCACGCGCACGCCCTCCAGCGTCACCGTGGCGGCCGGCAGCGATGCGGCGTGCAGCGGCGGCAGCGCCGCGCCGGGGGCCGGCGTGCGGCCGGGGTCAGGGCCGAGGCTCATCGGGGTCCTCCATCAACTCGCTCAACAGGGTCAGCACCTCGTGCGGCGCCAGGCCGAGCTCGCGCGCCTGCTCGGCCACGCGCGCCAGCGCCGGGCGCACCAGCGCCAGCCGCTCGGCCGCCGGCGGCGGCTGGCCCGGCGCCTCGGCCACCACCATGCCGATGCCGCGCTGGCGCGCCAGCAGGCCCTCGGCCTCCAGCAGGCTGTAGGCCTTGGACACGGTCATCGGGTTGATGGCCAGCGCCTGCGCCAGCTCGCGCACCGACGGCAGGCCGGCGCCGGCCGCCCACTGCCCGGCCAGCACGCGCCGCCGCACCTGCTCGACGAGCTGGCGGTAGATCGGCTCCGGGGAGCCGGTGGCGATGCTGAAGAGGCGGGGGTCGATCACGGGGTGGCCGCCGCACACAGCGGGCGCGCCGGTCGATAGCTTAGTGTATTAATGCACTAATACACAAGCCCTTGCCACGGTCGATCCGCGTCGCGGGCCCGCCCCTTGGCAAACGGTGCAATCGCCGCTATGCTGGATGCAAACACAGGCTGAGGATTTGACCATGCCACTGCAGTCGTTCGAGCGCCCCCTGTACCGCGAAACCTACCAGCCCACGCCGGCCCTGCGGCTGCCGCGGTGGGTCTGGAGCTTGTGGCGCTGGCTGTGATGGCCACGCTGTGACGGCCACGCTGTGACGGCCGCGCTGTGACGACGGCGCTGTGAAGTCAGCCCCGTGACGGCAGCCTTCGCACGTCCGTCGACGAACGAGGGCGCTGCCCGGCGGTTCGCCACGGACAGCGCCCGGCCTGCATAAAAAGCCCGCCGCAGACGGGAAACCGGGGGTGAGGCCCCGCCGCAGCGCCCGGTTCGGGATGCCCGGGAGCGGTGGCCTCACGCACGGGAAGATGCTGCCGCAGCGCAGCATCCGGTGTCATCGCACGCTTGTACGATGCAGCGCTCCCCCGCTGGCAGCCCCCCATGCTGGGGAAGCCCGCGCGGGGACGGGGAAAGGGTGCCGAGCCGGCCGCAGGCCGGCGTCAGCTGCGCCGGCGCGCGAAGTCGACGAACCAGGCCACCGCGTCCGCGTTGGCCATCGCATCGAGCTTGAACACCTGCTCCGGCGGCGTGCCGAGCAGCAGCTTCTTCACCGGCAGCTCCATCTTCTTGCCGCTCAGCGTGCGCGGGATCGCGGGCACCTGCAGGATCTCGTTCGGCACGTGGCGCGCCGACAGCGCGTCGCGGATCGCCGCCTTCAGCCGCTGCGTCAGCGCCTCGTCCAGCACCTGGCCCTCGCGCAGCACCACGAACAGCGGCATGTAGCTCTCGCGGCCCAGGTACTCGAGGTCGACCACCAGGCTGTCGAGCACCGCCGGCTCGGCCTCGACGGCCCGGTACAGCTCGGCGGTGCCCATGCGGATGCCGTGGCGGTTGATGGTGGCGTCGCTGCGGCCGTAGATGATCGCGCCGCCGCGCGGCGTGATGCGGATCCAGTCGCCGTGGCGCCAGACGCCCGGGTAGGTGTCGAAGTAGCTGGACCGGTAGCGTTCGCCGCCCGGGTCGTTCCAGAAGTACAGCGGCATCGACGGCATCGGCCGCACGCAGACCAGCTCGCCCACCTGGTCGACGTGGTGCCGGCCGGCCTCGTCCCAGGCCTCGACCGCCGCGCCGAGGCAGCGCACCTGCATCTCGCCCTCGAGCACCGGCAGCGTGCGCAGCCCGGCGACGAAGGCGCCGGCGAAGTCGGTGCCGCCGGAGATGGTGGCGATCCAGATCTCGCGGCCGCCGGGCCGGGGCAGCTGCTGCCACAGCCAGCGGTAGCACTCGGCCGCCAGCGGCGAGCCGGTGGAGCCGACCGCGCGCAGCCGCGACAGGTCCGCCTGGGCCTGCGGCTCGACGCCGGCCTTCAGGCAGCTGGCATAGAAGGCCGCGCCGGCGCCGAAGAAGGTGACACCGGCCTCCGCGGCGAAGCGCCACAGCGTGCCCCAGTCGGCGCTGCCGTGGCGCCCGGAGGGGCTGCCGTCGTAGATCGCGATCGTGGTGCCGCACAGCAGGCCGGCGATCTGGCTGTTCCACATGATCCAGCCGGTGGCGCTGTACCAGTGGAAGCGGTCGCCGGTCTCGGCGCTCGGCCCGAGGTCGTTGTGCAGCACGTTGCCCTTCAGGCCCTCGACCACGATGCCGCCGTGGCCGTGCACGATCGGCTTCGGCAGGCCGGTGGTGCCGCTGGAGTAGACGATCCACAGCGGGTGGTCGAAGGGCAGCGACGCGATCTCCAGCGGCACGTCGTCGCCGGTGCAGTCCGCGAAGTCGTGCAGCGTGCGCGCGGGGCCGGCCAGCGCCGCCGCGTCGGCCTGCGCGTCGAGGTGGCGCCACAGCACGAGGTGGCGCAGCGTGGGCAGCGCCGCGACCAGCTCGGCCAGCACCGGGCGCCGGTCGTGCGCGATCCCGCCGTAGACGTAGCCGTCGCAGGCCAGCAGCACCGTGGGCTCGATCTGGCGGAAGCGGTCGAGCACCGCCACCGGCCCCATGTCGGGCGAGCAGATCGACCACACCGCGCCAACGCTCGCCGCCGCCAGCAAGCCGATGGCCGCGGCCGGCGTGTTCGGCAGGAAGGCGCAGACGCGGTCGCCCGGCCGCACGCCCATCGCGCGCAGCCGCGCCGCGAGGCTCGCCACGCGGCGCCGCAGCTCGGGCCAGGACAGCTCGCCCATCTCGCCACGCTCGCGCAGGCGCTCGTCCTGGTGGACGATGGCCGGGTGGCCGGCCGCGTGCGCCCGGTCGGCATGCCGGAAGACCTGGCCCGCGTAGTTCAGCCGCGCGCCCTCGAACCAGCGCGCGCCCGGCATCACCGGCTCCGCGAGCACGCGCTCGAAGGCGGTGGGCGAGCCCAGGTCGAAGTAGTCCCAGACGCTGCGCCAGAAGCCCTCGAGGTCGTCCACCGACCAGCGCCACAGCGCGTCGTAGCCCTCCGGCGTGCCGACGTCGAAATGGCGGCCGCGCTCGCGCGCCAGCCAGTCGGTGTAGTCGAGGATGCGGGGGCGGGGCAGGGTCATGGCGGAAACCTCGGTCGCGCGGGCAGGGGTCGCCCGGGAAAGGGGCACGGCAGGCACTGTAGCGGCGCCCGCGGCGCCGCGCGTCAGCCGTCCAAGGCCACGTAACGCCAGAGGTCGCGCATGAAGGGGTGCCGCACGTAGCCGTCCACCCGGGGCTGGCTCAGGTCGTTGACGATGCGGTGCAGGTGCACCTTGTAGGGCATGTAGGCCACCAGCAGGTCCTGGGCGCGGCGCATCAGCGCCTGGCGCTGCGGGCCGTCCGGCAGCACCGCCTGCTGCTCGAACAGCCGGTCGAAGGCCGGCAGCGCGAAGCGCGCGTCGTTCGACTCGGCGGCATTCGGGCCGTAGCCGATGCCGAGGAAGAAGCCGCCGTCGGGCGAGGTGGCGGTCCAGCTGAAGCCCCACATCATCAGCTGGCCGGCGCGCCCCTTCTTCAGCAGCTCCGGCCAGCTCGCGACGTCGAACACGATGCGCAGGCCGACCGCGGCCATCTGCTTGCGCCACAGCGCGTTGATCGCGCGCGAGCGCTGGTCGGGCAGCGACGCGAGGCGCAGCACCAGCGGGCGGCCGTCGGGCTGCTCGCGCCAGCCGTCGCCGTCGCGGTCGACGTAGCCGTACAGGTCGAGCAGGGCCATCGCGCGCGCGCGGTCGTGCCGGCCCATCTCGCTGCGGTAGGCCGGGTCGTAGCCCGAGGTGTGCGGCACCAGCGTCGACTCGGCGACGATGCCCTGGCCGTTGCGGATCAGCCGCAGGTCGGCCGCGTTGTCGTAGGCCAGCGCCACCGCGCGGCGCAGCGCCACCTTCTCCGGCGCCAGGCCGCCGACCAGCGGGTCGTCCATGTTGAAGTAGCTCATGGTCATGTCGGCCTGCTGCTGGCGGCGCAGGCGCACGCCGCGGCGCGCCAGGTGCGGCGCCAGCACGCCGTTCGGCACCGCGATCGGCGCGTACTCCGGCGGCAGCTCCAGCACGTCGAGGTCGCCGTTGGCGAAGGCCAGCCAGCGCGGCTGGGTCTCCTCGATGACGTTGACCTCGATGCGATCGACCAGCGGCAGCCGCCGCCCGCGCAGCCGCTGCGCCATGCGCTGGCCCTCGGCGTCGTCCGGCGCCGGCTCGGCCTCCCAGCGCTGCTCGCGGAAGCCGGGGTTGCGCTCGAGCACCACCTGCGACGCGCGGCGCCACGCGGCCAGCCGGAACGGGCCGGTGCCCACCGGGTGCGCGGCGATGTCCTCGCCATGCGCCTCCACGACCTCGCGCGCGATCGCGCCGGTCAGCGTCGCGTTGGCGAACAGGTGGACGACGCGCGGCGCGGGCTCGGCCAGGCGCACGCGGAAGGTGTAGCGGTCCAGCGCGCGGATGCCCTCCACCTCGCGGTCGACGTCGAGCGGCCGCCCGCTGCGCCGCGCCTGCTCGCGCAGGCCGGCCAGGTCGAGGATCTTTGCGTTTTCGAAGAAGTAGACGTTCTCGGCGTTGAGCCGCGGGTCGTAGTAGCGCTTGACGGTGTAGACGTAGTCCTGCGCGACCAGCTCACGAGGCCGCCCGCCGAAGGCCGGGTGGTCGGCGAAAAAGATACCGGGCCGGATGCGGAAGGTGAGGCTGCGGTGGTCGGCCGACACCTCGGGCAGCGCCGCGGCCGTTTGCGGCCGCAGCCGCACCGGACGGGCCAGCAGGTCGTAGGTCAGCGGCGGCTCGAAGATCGCGGCGCAGACCAGCGAGGAGTTCAGGTCGACGACGCGGGTCGGATCGAAGCCGGTCTCCGGCGTGCTGAAGGCCAGGCGCAGCGTTCCGGGCGGCCCGCCCGCGCGGGCCGCACCCGCGGCGCCGGCCCAGCCCGCCAGCGCCGGCAGCCCGGCGGCGAGCAGCCAGCGGCGGCGGGCCGGGTTCTGCGCTCGCGTGGCCATGCCGGCGCCGCCCTGCCCGGCCGCCTCAGAAGCTGTGAATGAACCCGGCGCGGCCGAGCGGGTGCCGCAAACGGGTGCAATCAAGGCGCAAACCGCAGCCATAGCTCGGGCTATGGCGAGGATTTGCAACG
>NZ_BBYR01000023.1 GCF_001293525.1 Pseudideonella sakaiensis
GGTTCGTTCACAGCTTCTTCAGCGCTCCGCGATGTAGTGCGTCACGGTCACCGCCTCGCCCGGCCGAACGAAGGCGCGCACGCGCGATTCGAGGTCCTGGTCGGCCAGGGTCGCGCGGGCGCGCTGGTGCAGGTAGTCGGCCCAGGAGGTCACGATGAAGCGCTCGCAGAAGCGCGACGGATCGGACAGGTCGCGGTAGATGCGCCAGAAGGTCGCGCCGTCGCGCCGGCGCGTCGCGCGCAGCTGGGTCAGCAGGTCGAGGAAGACCTCGGACTCCTGCGGGTGCACGCGGTAGGCGATCTCCACCGCGACCGGCCCGGCCTCGGGCGAGGGCTCGTGGGCGACGAACAGCTCCTCCCAGGGCGTGACGGCCGGCGTGACCTCCTGCGTGGCCCCCACGCGCAGCGGAAAGGGCTTCACCAGCAGCAAGCCGGCGGCCATCACGATGGCCGCGCCGACCAGCGCCTGGCCCAGGCCGAACAGCCCCGACAGCGCCCCCCAGAGCGCCGAGCCGAGCGCGAACGAACCGAGCGCGCAGACGGTGTGCATCGCCAGCGCCCGCGCGCGCACCCAGGGCGGCACGCTGGTCTGGGTCGCGGTGTTCAGCGTCGACATCACCGCCATCCACGCGGCGCCGCCGCACACCAGGCTGGCATAGACCGCCGGCGCCCAGCGCACGGTGCCCGCCACCAGCATCACCAGCGCGAACACGATGCAGCCGGCGGCCATGATGCCTTCCAGCCCGACGCGCGAGCGCAGCCGCCCGATCACCAGGCCCACGGCCACCGCGCCGGTGCCGAGGCAGGCCATCAGCAGGCCGTAGCCGGCGGCCCCGAGCCCGAGCTGGCGCTGGCCGATCAGCGGCAGCAGCGCCCACAGCGCCGAGCCGGCGCCGCTGTAGGCCACGGTGCGGATCAGCTGGGCCAGCACCAGGTCGCTGTGGCGCGCGAAGCGCAGGCCGCTCAGCGTGCCGCCCCACAGGCGCTCCGGCGGCAGCCGCGTCGGCGGGTGCGGCCGCGGGGGCCAGCGGCGCACCGCCGCCAGCATGCCGAGGGTGCCGAGCGCCGCCAGCGCGAAATTCCAGCCGCCGCCGAACTGCGCGAAGATCAGGCCGGCCAGGGCCGGGCCGACGGCGCGCGCGGCGTTCCAGTTGATCGAAATCGCCACGATCGCGCCGGGCAGCTCGCTGCGCGGCAGCGCATCGCCGATGGTCGAGTTCCAGGCCGGCGACATCAGCGCGGTGCAGCAGCCGGTGACGAAGATCAGCCCCAGCACCGTGGCCGGCCCCGCGTGGCCGCTCACGGCCAGCGCGGTCAGCAACACGCCGGCGCTGGCCTGCACCGCCAGCGCCGCGCTCATCAGCCGCAGCCGGTCGGCGGTGTCGGCCAGCACGCCGGCGGGCAGCGAGAGCAGGAACATCGGCAGGAACACGGCCGTCTGCACCAGCGCCGCCAGGAAGTCCGAGCCGGTCAGCTCCACCATCATCCAGGCCGCCGCCATCGTCTGCATGGCGTTGCCGAGGAAGAACAGCCCGCCGAAGCCCCACAGCCCGCGGAAGGCGCGGTGGCGCAGCGTCGACCAGGGGCTCAGCGCGGGCGGCACGCCGGGCGCGGCCGCCGGCGGGCGGGCGTGGCCGGCCGGGGCCGCGGCCTGCTGCGCAGAGGCCGGGGCAGTAGCCGGGGCCGGCGCAGCAGCCGGCGCCGGGGCGGTCGACGCCGCGGGATCGGGATCGCTCGACGGCCTCAGCGCCATGCGAACGCCGGCTGGTCGAAGTGGGCCACGCGGGTCGGCCGGCCGGCCAGCGCCCCCTCGCGGAACTGGTAGAGCAGCGCCGCGGTCGGCGCGGCGATCCAGTGGTCGCCCACCGGCATGCGCAGCACCGGGTGCGGCCCCTGGTCGGTCGTCTCGAGCATCGGCGCATCCTCGCGCATCAGCTCCGCCAGCGGAAGCCGGTGCAGCGAAGCCACCTCCTGCGGGTCGGGCTGCAGCGCGCCGGTCGGCCCGGCCCAGAAGACGAAGGGCGTGATCACGAAGCCGGAGCGCGTCGGGTAGTCGTCGAGGCGGCCGAGCAGCGCCTCGGCGCCCAGCCGCAGCCCCACCTCCTCGTGCAGCTCGCGCAGCGCCGCCTGCAACGGCGCCTCGCCCGGCTCGACGCGGCCGCCCGGCAGGGCCCACTGGCCGGCATGCCGGCGCAGGCCCTCGGGGCGGCGCGTGAGCAGCAGCGCGGCGTCGCCCGGATCCACGCGCGGCACGTCGGGCAGCCCGGGACCGTCCGCCGCGTCCAGCAGCACCAGCGCCACCGCCGCGGGCCGCAGCGCGGCCGGGCCGGGTGGCGCGAGCTCGCAGCGCTCCCAGCGGCCGAGCCGCTCGGCCAGCCCGGCCCGCAGGGCCGCGTCGCAGCGCCAGCGTCCGGCGCTGGCACGGTGGCCCGCGGGCGTCCCCGACGCGGGCCCGGAACCCGGCGCGCCGGCCTCAGGCCGCCGCGGACTCGACATGCGCGTTGATGTAGCGGTTGATGAGGTGCGGCAGGCTGCGGTCGACCACCAGGCCGAGGCGGCGCGCGAGCTCCGAATCGAAGCGCTGCGGCCAGCCGCCGACCACGGCCTGCAGCGCCGCATCTGGCTCCCAGGACACCTGGCCCAGCGGGCGCCGCCAGCCGCGCCAGGCCGGCAGCGTCTGCACCGTGCGCACCAGCTCGCGCACCTGCACGCTCAGCGACGGCAGGTTCATCGCCCGCGTGGCCTCGAACGCCGAGGCCGGCACGCCGGCCAGCGCGCGCAGCGCCTCCACCGCCGATTGCATCGAGACGATCGGCAGCCAGCTGTCCGGCTCGAGCGGGCAGACCACGTCGCGGCCGGCCAGCGGCTCGCGCACCAGCGCGCCGACGCGGTCCGACACCGAGGGCCGCGGCTGCGGCCAGGGCCGGGCGATGACCACCGGCAGGCGCAGCACGCGCCCGTCGACGTGGCCGCGGCGCGAGTAATCGCTGATCAGGAGCTCGGCGATCGCCTTCTGCGTGCCGTAGGAGCTCTGCGGCGTGTGGCGGCACAGGTCGTCCACCGTGTCGGGCAGCGGCCCGCCATAGGCGGCGATCGAGCCGGCGTAGACGAGCCGCGGCTGGTGGGCGCGCAGGCGACAGGCTTCGAGCAGCCGCAGCAGGCCGTGCAGGTTGACCTCGAGGCCGCGCGCGAAATCGGCCTCGGCCTCGGAGCTGAGGGTCCCGCCGAGCGCGAAGACGACGTCCACGCCGTCGGCCACCAGGGTGTCCAGCAAGGCGCCGTCGGCCGCATCGCCCGCCACGCTGCGCACCCGCGGATCGGCCTGCAGCGCGGCGGACGCGCCGCCGTCGGGCCGCAGCAGCCGCGTCAGGCGGGTCAGCGGCCGGGCCGGCGCGCCGGCCTCGTCGCCGGGCAGGCCGTCGCGCAGCAGCGTGCGGCAGAGTTCGCTGCCGAGGAAGCCGTGGGCGCCGGTGACGAGGACGTGCATGAGGGGTCGGGAAACGGGCCCGCCGATTGTGCGGGCGGCCGCGCCCCCGCTGCGTCGGGGTTTGCGGCGGGTCTGGACGCCCTGAGGATGCCGCGCGCCGCCACCCGGGCCCGGCCCGCCCGGTGCCCCTGCGACGCCGCAGGGTGTCGCCCCGGCGGCAGGCAGCGGCGCCGCCGACCGGCGACACTCGGAGCCGCCCGGCATCCGGACCGGGCCGCGGGCAGGACGAACGACGATGGACACGGCGGCGAGGGGGACGGGGATGGCGGGCAGCGGGCCGGCACTGGGCGGGGCCGGCGGCCCCAGCCCTCGCGGCGAACCGGACGGTGCGCCGTCCGGAGCCTGCCGGTGAACGCCGGCAGCGGGGCGATCGGCAGCGCCTGGACCCGGCTGAGGCGCCGGACCGACGGCTGGAGCGGCACCACGCGCGCGCTGGCCTGGAGCGTCGCCGCGGGCGCGACCTTCAGCCTGCTGAACGCGCTGATCCGCAGCCTCTCGCAGCAACTCGACCCGCTGCAGGCGCAGTTCCTGCGCTACGCCGGCGGCCTGCTGGTGATGCTGCCCTTCGTCGCGCGCGGCGGCTGGACGGCCTGGCGCCCGCAGTCCCTCGGCGGCCAGTTCAGCCGCGGGCTGCTGCACACCGCGGGCCTCAGCCTGTGGTTCCTCGCGCTGCCGCACCTGCCGCTGGCCGACACCACCGCCATCGGCTTCACCACGCCGATCTTCGTGATGCTGGGCGCCTGGCTGGTGTTCCGCGAGCCGATGCGCTGGGAACGCTGGGTGGCCGCGGCGATCGGCTTCTGCGGGGTGCTGATCGTGGTCGGCGCCCAGCTCGGCGGAAGCAGCGGCCTGCACCACCTCGTCATGCTCGCGTCCGCACCGCTGTTCGCGGCCTCCTTCCTCGTCACCAAGGCGCTCACCCGGCACGAGTCCACCGGCGTGATCCTGCTGTGGCAGGCGCTGTCGATCAGCCTGTTCAGCCTGCCGCTGGCGCTGTGGCACTGGCAGGCGCCGACCCTGCCCCAGCTCGCCGGCTTCCTGCTGGCGGGCGTGCTCGGCAACGCGGCCCACTGGTGCCTGACCCAGTCCTTCCGGGCCGCCGACATCTCGGCCACGCAGTCCGTCAAGTTCCTCGACCTGGTCTGGGCGGCGGCGATGGGCTGGCTGGTGTTCGGCGACCTGCCCACCCGCTCGGCGCTGATCGGCGGCGCGGTGATCTGCGCGTCCACGCTGTGGATCGCGCGGCGCGAGGCGGCGCGGGGCTGAGTCAGGACCGGACCGGACGGCCGCAGCGGCGCGGCCTCGGGCCGAGCGCCCGGCACCGCCCGGCGCGCGTCAGGGCCGCCAGCGCATCCACTGCTGGTGCAGCGGCAGCGCGGCGAAGCCGGCCCGGTGCAATGCCGCGCCGCCGACGTCCTCGCGCTGCAGCTGCGGCACCACGACGGCGCGGCCGGGATGCTGCGCGAGCAGCGCCTCCACCAGCGCCTGCGCGTCGGCCTGGCGCGGGTCGAGGTCGACCAGGCTCGCGATGCGCAGCGGCCCCGTGGCCGGCGCCGAGGCCAGCAGCTGCGCGCGCCCGCGCTGCAGCGCGACGAACGGCGCCTCGAGGCCGGCAACGGCCGGCGCCAGCACCTGCAGCGGCAGCTCGGGGCAGGCCGCGTCGGCGCGGGCCAGCCAGGCCGCCGCCGTGTCGAGGTCGACCGGCTCGGCGGCCGCGGGGCGGGCCGGTCCCGCGGCATCCGGCGCGGGCTCATGGCGCCAGCCGTCGAGCCGGTGCCGCGCCTCGAAGCCGCGGCCGGCGTAGAGCCGGCGTGCGCGCTCGTTGCGCTCGAAGACCTCCAGCTCGACGCCCTCGAGCCCGGCCGCCCGCGCGCGCTGCAGCAGGTCGTCCAGCAAGGCCGGCGCGGCGCCCCGTCCGCGCGCCGCCGGCACCGCGCCCATGGTGGCCAGCCGCCAGCGCCGCGCCGCCGGGCGCGGCGCCACGAAGGCGAAGGCGAGCACCGCGCCGTCCGCGCCGCGCACCACCCGGCTCTGCGCCAGCGCGATGCCCTGCCGGGCCAGGAAGCCGGGCCAGGCCGCCAGCGGCAGCTCGAAGGGGCCGGCGAGGTAGTCGGCGAAGGCCGCGACGAAGGCCGCGTGCAGCGCGGGCGGCGCGACCTCGGGGGCAGGGTGCAGCGTGAGGGCCGGCATGCCCGGATTCTGGCCGGCACGGCGCTGGCCCGCTGTCAGAATCCCGGGACGGCCCGCCCACCCGGCGCCGACCGGCCCCACCCGCCCCTCCCCCCGATGACGCGCCTGCTGGAGATCAAGGTCCGGCCGAATGCCCGGGCCAGTGCACTGTTGCCATCCGACGACGGCCCCTGGCAGGCCCAGCTGAAGGCGCCGCCGGTGGACGGACGCGCCAACGAGGAGCTGATCGCGCTGGTGGCGCGGCACTTCGGCTGCCGCCGCTCGGCGGTGACGATCCGCAGCGGCGCGAGCGGCCGGCTGAAGCGGGTGCAGGTCGACCTGGACGACGACGCGACGCGCTGATCCCCGGGTCAGGGGCCTCCCGGCCTCGCATTTCCGTCGATGAGGGATGGCACAAGCCGCCGAGGATGGTGCATTCTTCGCAGATACACCGTCTGGCCATGCAGATTCAGCCCCATCCCAACGCCGGCAAGGTCGTCGCGCTGCAAGGGCGCGCCGTCGCCCGCAGCCCCGACGGCCGCCTGCGCGTGTTGCAGCTGGGCGACTGGGTGGCCCACGACGAGGTGATCATCACCTCGCAGAACGGCTTCGTGCAGCTCGCCACCGGGCCCGACGCCGCCGCGGCGGTGCCGGCCGCGGCCGCGGCCGACGCGCCGCTGCGCCTGGCGGCGCTGGGCGCCGCGGGCACGGCGCCGACGGTCGTCACGGGCGGTGCCGCCGACGCCGGCGCGGCCACGTCGGACGCCGCCACGCGCAGCGCCGACGCGCTGGGCGGCGCACCGCTGACCGCCGCGCTGCGTGTCGATGCGCTGGCCGACCCGGTCGGCGTCGGCAGCCTCGGCTTCGGCGTGATCGGCGGGGTCGGCACGTCGACCGGCAGCTTCGGCCGGACCGACGGCGGCCGTGGCGGCGACCGCCTGGCGCCGTTCGCCGTCGCGCAGCAGCTGACCGGCCGCGAGGACACGCCGCTGGCGATCGCGCTGTCCGGCGAGGACCCGGATGGCCGCATCGCCGAGGTCTGGGTGGTCAAGGTGCCGACCGGCGGCGTGCTCTACACGCCGGCCGGCTCGCCGATCGCCGACCGCAGCGTGCTGACGCCGTCCGAGGCCGGCGCGCTGCGCTTCGAGCCGGCCCCCGACTTCCACGGCAACCCCGGGCCGCTGCAGTTCTTCGTGGTCGACGCGTCGGGCAAGGCCTCGGCGGTGCAGACGGTGGGCATCTGGCTCGAGTCCGTCAACGACGCGCCGATCCCGGGCACCGTGCCCTTCGGCCCGGACGACGTCGCGATTCCCGACCCGAGCCCCAACCACCTGCCCGGCACCCCCGACTACCGCTATGCGACCGCGGCGGACCAGCCGCTGGCCGGCGCCGTCACCGCGACCGACGTCGACGGGGACCCGATCCGCTTCCAGACGGCCACCGGCCCGCAGCACGGCCAGCTCGCGCTCGGCGCCGACGGCCGCTTCGTCTACACGCCCGAGGCGGGCTACACCGGCAGCGACGCCTTCGTGGTCCAGGTCGACGACGGCCGCGGCGGCGTCGCCCGCTCGACGGTGACGGTCAGCGTCGGCGAGGCCCCGGCCACGCCGGGCGCGGCCGACGAGGGCATGGCGGCCGCCGGCGCAGCCCACCCGGGCGCCACGGACGCCGGATCGCCGGCCGCGGCCTTCGCGGGGGCCGAGGCGCCGGCCACGGCCGCGCTGGCCGTCGCGCTGTCGCAGGCGCTGGTCGACGCGGTGCGCGAGGACCTGGCGCCGGTCTCGCCGGCCGGCGACGTCTTCGCCTGGCACCTCGCCGAGCCGGCCGCCGCGCCCTGGGCGCATGCCTCGGTGGGCGTGGCCGATGCCGTGCTGTCGCTCGACGACCTGCTGCCCGGCGCCGCCGCGACCTCCGGCTGGGGCGCGCTGGGCCACCCCGTCTCCGCCACCGGCGGCCCGGCGGTGCTGGACCTGGGCCTCGACTGGGGCCTGCGCGGCAGCGGCCTGGAACGCTGGACCACGCCGGCGCTGGACGCCTGAGCGAGCGCCGGCCCGGCCCGCGGCACCGAGCACCGCGGGCCGGTCGGCGCCCGGCCGCTCGCCGACCTCAGCCGCCCGCGGAACCGGGCGCCGGCCGATCCTGCGGCGCGTCGGCCAGCGCCTCGCGCCACAAGCGCTGCGGCAGGAAGTGGCGCAGCTGGTAGAGCGCCTTGTCGATCAGCTGCGGGTGCAGCTCGTGGCGCAGGTCCGGCAGGATGTCGGCCGTCACGTCGCCGCCGAAGCCGATCAGCGCGCGCGCCGACATCACCGGCAGCTGGTAGGGGATCACCGTGTCCTGCATGCCGTGGAAGAGGTGCACCGTGGTGTCCTCGGGCGCATGCGTCAGCGGCAGCACGTGCCGGGCGCCGAAGGCGAGCACGCGGCCGGCCAGCCGCGGCTCCTGCTGCACCGCGTCGAGCGCGACGATGCCGCCCTGCGAGAAGCCGGCCAGCGCGGTGTGCGTCCACGGCACGCCGAAGTGCTGCTGCAGGCGCCGCACGGTGTCGATGAAACCGGGCAGTTGCGCGCGCACGCGCAGCTCGCGGTTCTCGTCGTCGAGCTCGCGGCGCGAGAAGAACTGCCAGCCGCGCGGCGCCGCCTCGCCGGGCGCGGCGTCCACGGGGTGCGGCGCACGCAGGCTGAGCACGGCCGCCTGGGGGTACTCGGCCGCCAGGGCGCGCAGCAGCGGCTGCATCGCCTCCTCGTCCTGCCCGTGGCCGTGGAAGAGCAGGAACAGCAGCGCGGGTGGCCCCTCGGCGGGGCGGTGGACCAGCGCCGTGAGGCCCGGCGGAACGGCCTCGGGCGGGGGAGCGTGCGGGGCAGCGGACATGGGCCGCATGGTGCCACGGCGCGCGCGGCGCCCCGCCGGGGCGGCCCGTGGCGGTCGTCGGCCGCTCAGCGGCTCAGCGGCTCAGCGGCTCAGCGGCTCAGCGGCTCAGCGGCTCAGCCGCCGAAGCCTCGCCCGGCCTCGGCCAGGCGCAGCAGCAGCGGCGCCGGGGTCCAGGACGGGTCGGCGGCCGGCTCGGCGGCAAAGCGGCGCAGCGCCCGCACCACGTTCGGCAGGCCGACGGTCTCGGCGTGGAACATCGGCCCGCCACGGTGCAGCGGATGGCCGTAGCCGTTCAGGTAGACCAGGTCGATGTCGGAGGCGCGCGCCGCGATGCCCTCCTCCAGGATGCGCGCGCCCTCGTTGACCAATGCGTACAGGCAGCGCTCCACCACCTCGGCGTCGGACACGGCGCGCGGCGTCACGCCGTGCTCGTCGCGGAACTGCGCGATCAGGCCCTCGGTCACCGGGTCCGGGAGCGGCTCGCGCCGCCCGGCCTCGTAGCGGTACCAGCCGGCGCCGGTCTTCTGGCCGAAGCGGCCCGCCTCGCAGAGCCGGTCGGCGATCACCGGCCGCATCGGCACACCGGCCTCCGCGGCACGCCGCTTGCGCGTCGCCCAGCCGATGTCCAGGCCGGCCAGGTCGCCCATCCGGAACGGGCCCATCGCCAGGCCGAAGCGCTGCAGCGCGCCGTCCACCTGCTGCGGTGTCGCGCCGGCCACCAGCAGGTCGTGCGCGGCGGCGCCGTAGCGGGCCAGCATGCGGTTGCCGATGAAGCCGTCGCAGACGCCGGCCACCACCGCGATCTTCCCCAGCCGCCGCGCCAGCGCGAGGCTGGTGGCCAGCACCTCGGGTGCGGTGTGCGCGGCGCGCACCACCTCCAGCAGCCGCATCACGTTCGCCGGGCTGAAGAAGTGCAGGCCGACCACGTCGGCCGGCCGCGTGGTGAAGGCCGCGATGCGGTTCACGTCGAGGTAGGAGGTGTTGGTGGCCAGGATCGCGCCGGGCCGGCAGAGCGCATCCAGGCGGCGGAACACGGCCTCCTTCACGCCCAGGTCCTCGAACACGGCCTCCACCACCAGGTCGACCTCGCGCAGCGCCTCGTCCTGCAGCGTCGGCGTCAGCCGCGCGAGGCGGCGCGCCATCTCCTCGGCCGACAGCTTGCCCTTCTTCGCGCTGCTCTCGTAGTTGCGCCGGATCGTCGCCACGCCGCGGTCGAGCGCGGCCTGCGTCTGCTCCAGCAGCACCACGGGCAGGCCGGCGTTCAGGAAGCTCATCGCGATGCCGCCGCCCATGGTGCCGGCACCGATCACGGCCACCGAGGCGATCGGGCGCGGCGCGGTGTCCGGCGGCAGGTCCGGCAGCCGGGCCGCGGCCCGCTCGGCTGCGAAGACGTGGCGCAGCGCGCGCGACTCGGGCGTCGCCATCAGTGCCAGGAAGGCCTCGCGCTCGAGGCGCAGCGCCTCGTCGACGGGCCGCGTCACCGACAGCGCCACCGCCTCGACGCAGCGGCGCGGCGCCGGGAAGGGCCCGGCCGCGGCCGCCACGCTGTGGCGCGCGAACTGCAGGAAGGCCTCCGCCTGCGGATGCTCGACGGGCAGCGCCCGGGTGCGCCGCGGCGCCCGGCCCTCGGCCAGCACGGTCTCGGCGAAGGCCACCGCGGCCTCCACCACATCGCCCGGCGCGGACGGCTCGACCAGCGCATCGACCAGCGCGGTCCCCGCGAAGGAGGCCGCGGGCGCCGGGGCGCCCGAGACGATCAGGTTCAGCGCCCGCTCCAGCCCGACCAGCCGCGGCAGGCGCTGCGTGCCGCCGGCCCCCGGCAGCAGGCCGAGCTTGACCTCGGGCAGGCCGAGCGAGGCGTCGCTGCGCGCGACGCGGAAATGGCAGCCCATCGCCAGCTCCAGCCCGCCGCCGAGGCAGACGCCGGCGATCGCCGCGACCACCGGCTTGGGGCTGTCCTCGAGGCGGCCGATCAGCGTCGGCAGCCGCGGCTCGCGGGCCGCGGCCGGCGTGCCGAACTCGGTCACGTCGGCGCCGCCGGAGAAGGCGCGCGCGCTGCCGGCCAGCACGATCGCCCGCACCGCCGGGTCGGCCAGCGCCTCGTCGAGCGCCTGCGCGAGCGCCAGGCGCAGCGCCGCGCCGAGCCCGTTCACCGGCGGCCGGTCCATCGTCAGCAGCGCCACCGCGCCGCGCCGGGCGACCTGCAGGCCGCCGGGGGTTGCTTCGTTCATCGTTCGTGCTCCGCGGCCCCGGGGCCGCCGTGGTTCAGGCCGTCACGCCGCCGTCGATCACCAGGCTCTGCCCGGTCATGAAGGACGAGGCATCGCTGGCCAGGTAGACCGCCGCGCCGGCAATCTCGTCGGGCTCGCCGATGCGGCGCAGCGGCGTCATCGCCTCGCTGCGCGCGCGCAGGGCCTCGTCCTCCCACAGCGCGCGGGCGAAGTCGGTGCGCACCAGGCCCGGTGCGATCGCGTTCACCCGCACGTTGTGCGGCCCGTATTCCACCGCGAGGTTGCGCACCAGCTGGAAGTCGGCCGCCTTGCTGATGTTGTAGGCGCCGATGATCGGCGAGCCGCGCAGGCCGCCGATCGAGGACACGACGATGATCGAGCCGCTGCGCCGCGCGACCATCTGCGGCGCCGCGAACTGGATCAGCCAGTGGTTGGCGACCACGTTGTTGTCGAGGATCTTGCGGAACTGCTCGTCGCTGATGCCGCCGAGCGGCCCGTGGTAGGGGTTGGAGGCCGCGTTGCAGACCAGCACGTCCAGCCGGCCGAAGGCGGCCAGCGTGCCGTCCACCAGCGCCTTCAGCTCGTCCTTCGAGCCCAGGCTGGCGGGGATCGAGATCGCGCGGTCGGCGCCATGGCGCGCGCGGATCGCATCGCGCACGGCCTCGCAGGCCGCGGCCTTGCGCGAGGAGATCACGACCCGGGCGCCGGCCTCGGCCAGCCGCTCCGCGATCGCGCGGCCGATGCCGCGCGAGGACCCGGTGACGATGGCCACGCGGCCATCGAGCGCGAACAGGGGGCTGCTCATCGGGGGAGTCTCCTGGGCCGTCTCGCCGCGCGATCGGGGGACGGCCCGGGGCCGTCGGGAAGATCGGGATCCGCGCGTACTGCGGCTTCTGTTAAGGTGATCGACGCGCCCGCTTCATCCGGGGGGCAACCGAGCGGCGACCGGCCGGGCCGGACGTCGAAAAGACCATACCAGATTTTCCGAACGGACCCATGAGCATCGATCTGAACGGCCGCGTGGCGATCGTCACCGGCGCCGGCGGCGGCCTCGGCCGCCAGCATGCGCTGGCGCTGGCGGCGCGCGGCGCCAAGGTGGTGGTGAACGATTTCGGCCGCGCGGTCAGCGGCCCGGACGGCCGGGAGCGTACCGCGGCCGACGCGGTGGTGGACGAGATCCGGGCCGCCGGCGGCGAGGCCGTCGCCAACGGCGCCTCGGTGACCGACGAGGCGGCCGTCGCGGCGATGGTGCAGGACACGCTGGCGCGCTGGGGCCGCATCGACATCCTCGTCAACAACGCCGGCATCCTGCGCGACAAGAGCTTCGCGAAGATGGACCTGGCCGACTTCCGCCTGGTGCTGGACGTGCACCTGATGGGCGCGGCGATCTGCAGCCACGCGGTCTGGCCCGTGATGAAGGCGCAGAAGCACGGCCGCATCGTGATGACGACCTCGTCGTCCGGCCTCTACGGCAACTTCGGCCAGGCCAACTACGGCGCCGCGAAGATGGCGCTGGTCGGCCTGATGCAGACGCTGTCGATCGAGGGCGCGAAGGACGGCATCCGCGTCAACTGCCTGGCGCCGACCGCCGCCACCCGCATGACCGAGGGCCTGCTGCCGCAGGCGGCGCTGGACGTGCTGACGGCCGAATCGGTCGCGCCGGCGGTGGTGTTCCTCGCCAGCGACGAGGCGCCGACGCGCACCATCCTGTGCGCCGGCGGCGGCACCTTCGAGCGCGCCTACGTCACGCTGACGCGCGGCGTGCACCTGGGCACCGGCCCGGACGTGGCCGACCGGCTGGCCGAGCAGTTCGACGCGGTGTCCGACCGCGACGACGAGCAGGTGCCCGACAGCGGCAGCGCGCAGGGCAGCAACGAGGTCGCGCGGGCGCTGGCCGCGCGCTGAGGCGCCGCGCGGCGCGCCGCCCCCGGCCGCGCGCGCCGGCCCGGCCGCACCGCTGCCGCCCACGTCAGCGCGCGCCGGCCGCCGCGTCGCCGAAGCGCGCGTTCAAGCTCGCCCCCTGCGCCGCGTCGGCGAAGCCGTCGAAGCGGCCGTCCGCCAGGGCCTCGACGGCCCGGATGAAGCCGCCCCAGGCGGCGCGGGCGAGCGCGCCGCCGACGCTGATCCGCCGCACGCCGAGCGCGGCCAGCGCCGGCAGGGTCCAGGGGCTGGCCGCGCCCATCAGCACGTTGACCGGCCGCCCGCCCGCGGCGGCGAGCACGGCCACGATCTCCTCGCGCGTGCGCAGGCCCGGCGCGTAGAGGCAGTCGGCCCCGGCCTCGGCATAGGCCGCGATGCGGCGCAGCACGTCGTCGAGGTCGGGCAGGCCGGCGAACAGGCCGTCCGCGCGCCCGACCAGCAGCACCGCCTCGCCGCTCGCATCGATCGCGGCGCGCGCCGCGCGCAGCCGATCGACGGCCTCCGCGAGCGGGAACAGCGGCCGCGCCGGGTCGCCGGTCGTGTCCTCGATCGACAGCCCGGCCACGCCGGTGTCGATCGCGAGCCGGACGCTGTCGGCCACGTCCTCGGGGCGGGCGCCGAAGCCGTTCTCGAAGTCCGCGTTGACCGGCAGCGCGGTGGCCGCGACCAGTTCGCGCAGGTGCGCGAGCACCGCGTCGCGGCCGACGTGGTTGTCGGCGCGGCCCTGCGACCAGGCCAGGCCCGAGCTGGTGCTGGCCAGCGCCTGGAAACCGGCGCCGGCCAGCCAGCGCGCGCTGCCGGCGTCCCAGGGGTTGGGCAGCACGAAGCAGCCGGACGCGTGCAAGCGGCGGAAGCGCTGGCGCCGTTCGGCGAGGTCGGGCGGCAAGGGGGCGGGGGAGGCGGTCATGGCGGCGGTGGCGGGGGCAGCGGTCGGGGGGGGCCGGGGTGGATCGGGATCGGGATCGGTGTCCGTGTCGGTATCGGTGTCGGTGTCGCTGTCGGCCGCGGACCGTGCTCAGGCCGGGGTGGCGGCCAGCGTGGCGACATGCCGCGCGCGCCGGCGATTGAAGGCCAGCCCGATCAGCCACAGCGCCGGCGCGGCGGCGGCGATCAGCGCGCCGGTACCGAGCGCATCGACCAGCAGCCCGCAGAGCGCGACGCCGACCGACTGGCCGAGGAACAACGACGACGCGAAGGCCGACACCGCGGTGCCGCGCCGTTGCGGCACCATCTGCGTCGCATGCGTCTGCAGGGTGTTGTGCATCGCATAGAAGCCCAGCCCGAGCAGCGCGCAGGCCGGCAGCGACCAGGCCCAGTGCGGCGCGAAGGCCAGCACCAGCAGCGCCAGCGCCATGCCGCCGGCGCCGAAGCGGACCAGCCGATGCTCGCCCAGGCGCGGCACCAGCGCCTGCGCGCCGAGCGCGAAGCCCAGGCCGCCGGCCGCGAACAGCATCACCTGGGCGCCGACTGCCGACAGCGGCAGCCCGAAGCGCAGGTGCAGGTGCGAGGCCAGGAAGGCGAAGGGCCCGTACAGCGCCGCGCCCTCCAGGAACACGGTGACCAGCACCACGCGGGCCCAGCGCACCGCCCAGATCGCGCGGAACTCGGCCAGCACGTGGCGCAGCGCCGAGCCGCCGGCCCGCGGCGCGGCCGGCCCGGGCGGCAGCCGCCGGTGCTGCCGCCACACCAGCAGCGCGGTGACGGCGAACAGCGCCGCCACCACCGCGAAGGGGGTGCGCCAGTCCAGGTGCTCGGCCGCGTAGCCGCCCAGCCAGACGCCGGCGGCGAAGCCGGCCATCTGGCCGATCAGGAAGCGCGCCAGCACCGGCTGGCGCCGCTCGTAGGCCACGTTGTCGCCGATCCAGGCCATCGCCAGCGGGATGATGCCGGCCGCGCCGAGCCCGGTGGCCAGGCGCGCCGCGAGCAGGCCGGCGTGGCTCGACGAGGCCGCGCACAGCAGCGAGCCGAGGGCTGCCACCGCCGCCGCCGCGGCGATCACGCGCAGCTTGCCGTAGCGGTCGCCCAGCGGGCCGAAGAAGATCTGCGAGCAGCCGTAGGCGATCGCGAAGATCGTCACCACCTCCGAGGCCTGGCCCAGGCCGATGCCGAACTCGCGCGCCAGCCGCGGCAGCAGCGCATCGGCCAGGCGCAGCGACATGCCGCTGCCGCTGGCGGCCAGCGACAGCGCGACGATCACCGGGGTCGGATCGGCCGGCGCCGAGGTCGCCGGCTGGGAGGCGGTCGGCCCGCCGCCCACCGGCCCGGCGGAAGCCGGGCCTTCGGCGGCGACGGCGGGAGGGACGGGGGTGCCGGCGGCATCGCCGGGGCCGGCGGACGTCGGCAGGACGGGTGATTCGGGCGGGTGATCGGCGGGAGCAGGCAAGGGGCGGCGTCGGGTGCGGAAGCGCCCGACCTTCGCACAAATCCGCGACGACCGCTGTCGCGCCAGCGAAAGTGCCGCGCCGCTGCGCCGCCCGGCACCCGGCCTCAGGGCCGCGTCTGCGCGTCGTGCTTCTGGCGGTAGATGCGGCGGCTGCTGCGGTCCTCGCGGCGTTCCAGGCGCGCGGCCTCGCGCGGCCCGATGCGCCCGTCCGCCAGCGCGCGCTGCTCGGCGCGCTCGTTCGCGGCCTGTTGCGCGTTCAGGCGGCGCGCCTCGCGGCGCGTCAGGCTGCCCGAGGCCACGCCCTGCTCGATGCGCTCCTCCTGGCGCTGCTGGCGCCGGTCGACCCGCGCCTCGGCTGCGTCCGAGGCCGGGCCGGCCGCGGCGGCCGGCAGCGCCGCGGCGAGCCCGAGGCACAGGCCGGCGGCCGCGAGCCACGGCGAGCGGGCCCCGGCACGCGGCGCCGGCGGCTTGGGGAGGGCGGTGAGGGACAGGTCGCGCATCGGAATCTCCGGGAGGTGACGGGTTCGGCACGGGCCGGGGGCGCCGTGGCAGCCGGGGGCTTCGGGGCCGCCGGTCCGCTTGAACCGCGCCGGCGGCATCGCCTTACGCCCGGCCGGCGCAGGCGGTCGGGGCGGCTTGCGCGGCAGGTTGCGCCGAGGGCAGGCACGCCGGCACGGGCACGCCATCGGCGCGGTGGTCGTCGGTCGGTGCCCCGCGATGCCCCTCGCACCGACCCGGACTTCGATCCTGCCGCGTAAGGTGCCGGGGCGCCGCGGGTTCAAGCGTCATCCCGCCTCCACCGCCCGCCCCCATGCACGCTGCCGCCCTCGCCGCCCACCGCTTCGGCTACGCCGAAACGAGCCTGCGCCCGCTGGCGGCCGACCCGCGCGGCTGGGTGCTGGCGCAGTTCGATGCACCGGCGCCGCTCGACCCGCGCGGCCTCGCCGGCACCGCCGAGATCGCGCCGCTGACGCGCGCGGTGCTGCAAGCCGCGCTGGGGGCGCTGCCGGCGGCCGAGACCCGCGCGGAGGCCCGCGCACGGCGCGGCACGGGGCCGGCCCCCTCGGAGACGGCGCCGTCGATGGCCTCCCCCGCCGCAGACCGGGCGGCGCCCGCGGCGGCCGCCGCACCGGCCCCCACGCCCCCGGCCGAGGCGCTGGCGCCGCGCGCCGCGCTGCGCCGCGCCAACCTGGCGGCCTGGCAGCGCCGCTGGCAGCAGGTGATCGACACGCCGACGCCGGTGGCCGAGCGCTGGCAGCTGTTCTGGAGCAACCACTTCAGCATCGCCGCGACCAAGGGCGCGACGCTGGGCCTGGTCGCCCCCTACGAGCGCGAGGCGATCCGCCCGCACGCCTTCGGCCGCTTCGCCGAGCTGCTGCGCGCGGCCACGCTGCATGCCGGCATGCTGCTCTACCTGGACAACGCGCAATCGATCGGCCCCGGCTCGCCGGCCGGCCGGCGCCGTGCGCGCGGGCTGAACGAGAACCTCGCGCGCGAGCTGCTCGAGCTGCACACGGTCGGCGTGCACGGCGGCTACGACCAGCGCGACGTGACGGAGCTGGCGCGCCTGCTCACCGGCTGGACGGTGCGGCGCGGCGAGGGGCTGGCGGTGGTCTTCGAGCCGGCGCGCCACGAGCCGGGGCCGAAGACGGTGCTCGGGCGCCGCTACGAGGAGGGCCCGCAGGCGGTGGACCGCCTGTGCGAGGACCTGGCCCGCCACCCGGCCACCGCGCGCTTCCTCGCCACCAAGCTGGTGCGCCACTTCGTCGCCGACGAGCCGCCCGCGGCGCTGGTGGACGCCGTGGCCGCCGCCCACCTGCGCCACGACGGCGAGCTGCGCCGCGTGGCCGCCGCGCTGTTCGAGCACCCGCTCGCCTGGGACACTGAGCGCCCCGGCCGCTTCAAGCGCCCGGAGGAGCTGCTGCTGTCGGCGCACCGGCTGCTCAAGCTGCCGCTCACGCGGCCGGAGCGCACCGCCCAGGACCTGGCCGAGATGGGCCAGCCGCCCGACCGCGCTCCCTCGCCGCAGGGCTGGCCCGACGGCGATGCCGACTGGCTCGCGCCGGACGCGCTGTGGAAGCGCGTGCAGTGGGCCGCCGGCATGGCCGAGCGCCACGGCGACCTGGCCGATGCCCGCCGCCTGGCTGCGCTCGCCTGGGGCGAGGACCTCGGCGAGCCGACGCGGCGCGAGCTGGACCGCGCCGCGAGCGGCGGCCAGGCGCTCGCGCTGCTGCTCGCCAGCCCCGAGTTCCAGCGGCGCTGAGCCACCCCGCACGTGCCCCGATCGCCGAACCTGACCCGATCTCCCGCCGGAGCTGCCATGACACCGTCCCGCCACGCCGACACCGCGCCGCCGAGCGATCCCGACGATCCGGCCGCTCCCGCCGGTTGCGCCTTCGGCACGCGCCGACGCTGGCTCGGCGGCATGGCCGCGCTCGCCCTCGGCAGCCTCGGCGCCGGCCCCCGGCTGGCGCTGGCCGCCACCGCCACCGCCACCCCGGCCGCGGCCCGCGGCGAGCGCCTCGTGGTGGTGCTGCTGCGCGGCGCGCTCGACGGCCTCGCGGCGGTGCCGGCGGTCGGCGACCCGGCCTGGTCGCGCCTGCGGCCGCCGTCGCCGGAAGACGAGCGTGCCGGGGCGCCGCGCCCGCTGGACGGCCTGTTCGCGCTGCACCCCGGCCTCGAGACCTTGCACGGCTGGTACGGCGAAGGCCGGCTGCTGGTGGTGCACGCGGTGGCCAGTGCCCACCGCGAGCGCTCGCACTTCGACGCGCAGCAGCTGCTCGAAAGCGGCGGCACGCGGCCCTTCGCGCTCAGCACCGGCTGGCTGGGGCGGGCGCTGGCCGCACGCGACGGCCGCGGCCTGGCCCTCGGGCCGGCGCTGCCGCTCGGGCTGCGCGGCGCGCCCGGCGCGAGCAGCTGGGCGCCGACCCGCCAGGCCGAGGCCGATGGCGACCTGCTGGCACGCGTGCAGCGCCTGTACGCCGGCGACGGCGCGCTGGCCGACGCCTTCGGCCGCGCCGCCGACCCGCGCCAGCGGCCGATGGACGAGGGCCCGGGCGCCGGCGGCGCCGGCTTCGTCGCGCTGGCCGAGCAGGCGGGCCGCTTCCTCGCCGCCGACGACGGCTCGGACGTCGCCTGGCTCGACGGCAGCGGCTGGGACACGCACACCCAGCAGGCCGGGCGGCTGGGCCGGCTGCTGCCGACGCTGGACCGCGGCCTGGGCGCGCTGCGCCAGGCGCTGGGTCCCCAGTGGGCGCGCACCACGGTGCTGGTGATGACGGAGTTCGGCCGCACCGCGGCGCTGAACGGCAGCGGCGGCACCGACCACGGCACCGGCGGCGTGGCCTTCCTGGCCGGCGGCGCGGTGGCCGGCGGGCGGGTGCTGGCCGACTGGCCCGGCCTCGCGCCGGCCCAGCTGCTGGACGGCCGCGACCTGCGCCCGACGCAGGACCTGCGCGCGCTGATCCGGCCGGTGCTGCAGCGCCAGTTCGGCCTGGGCGACGCGCGGCTCGCGCGCGAAGTGCTGCCGGACGCGCCGCCGGCGCTGCAGGGGCTGTGGCATGCGTGAGCGGCGGCGCCCCGGGCCGACCGGCGCGGCCGTCGTTGGGCGGGCCGCCGGTCTGCCGCTGCGGCGGCAGACCGGGGTGCTGGCCGGTGTGCTGGCGGGCCTGCTGGCCGGCCTGCTGGGCAGCGCGGTCCGGGCCGAGCCGGTCCCCGTCCCCGACCCGGCCGCCTTCGCGCAGCTGCCGCCGCAGGAGCAGGCGCGCCAGCGGGCCGCGCTGCGCGAGCAGCTGCAGCGCGCGTCGCCCGCCGAGCGGGCCGAGTTCCGCGCCCGCCTGCGCGAGCGGCTCGAGGGCCTGTCGGCGCAGGAGCGGCAGGCCCTGGCGGGCCGGACGCGCGAACGTTGGCAGCAGATGACGCCCGAAGAGCGCGCGCAGATCGCGCGCGAGCGCCGCGAGCGCCTGCAGGCCATGAGCCCGCGCGAGCGCCGCCAGCTGCTCGAGGAACGCCGCCGCATGCTCGACAAGCTGAGCCCCGAGGAGCGCGAGGCCTTGCGGGAGAAGCTGCCGTGAGGCCGCGGAAGCTGGCCCGCCGCCGGGCCCGGCAGCCCGGAGCGTGTCGGCCGTGGTGATGGCGCGGCTCGCGCGCTGGCTGGGCGGCGCGGCAGCGGCGGGGGGAGCGCCAGCCCCGCGCGATGCGGCCCCGGCACCGGTTCGGCGTGCGGCGAGCGACACGCCGCTGGAAGCGCCGTTGGACGCGTCGACCGGCACGCGGCCCGACGCGCCGCCCGTTGCCGCGGCCGAGCTGCCGGCCCGGCCGGCGCGTGGGCCTGGGCCTGGGCCTGGGCCTGGGCCTGGGCCTGGGCCTGGGCCTGGGCCTGGGCCTGGGCCTGCGCCTGCGCCTGCGCCTGCGCCTGCGCCTGCGCCTGCGCCTGCGCCTGCGCCTGCGCCTGCGGCAGTGGCCGAGGCCGACGGCGACTGGGCGCTCTGGTCGCACGCCCGCGCCGGCGATGCGGCGGCCGCCGGCGCGCTGGTGCAGCGGCTGACGCCGACCGCCCACGGGCTCGCGCTGCGGCTGCTCGGCCGACCGGAGGACGCCGAGGACGCGGTGCAGGAGGCCTGGGCGCGCCTGTGGCGCGCGCAGCCGAGCGCGGACCGCGGCGCCCGGCTGTCGACCTACTTCAACACGATCGTGATCAACCGCTGCCGCAGCCAGCTGGTCGCGCGGCGCGAGTTCGCGACGGAGCCAGAGGCCCTGGCCACGCTGCAGGACGCCGACGGCGCCAGCGCTGCGCCGCCTGCCGCGGCCGCCGGCGACACGACGGCGCTCGCCGCGGCGCTGCGCCGGCTGCCGGCGCGGCAGCGCGTCGCGGTGGTGCTCTGGGCGTACGCGGACGCCTCCGTCGACGACATCGCACGCGAGCTGGAACTCGCGCCGAACGCCGTCCACCAACTGCTGCACCGCGCCCGCGCCGCGCTGCGCCGCCACCTCGAAGGAGCCGAAGCGTGACCGAGCCCGTCCATCCGCGGCCGCCTCTGGCCGAACCCGCCGCGGACGCGGCGCTGCGGCGCGCGCTGCAGCGCCTGCCGTCGCCGGCCGATCCGCAGCGCGACGCCGCGCTGCAGGCGCGCGTGATGGCCGCGTGGGCGGCCAGCGCCGGCGCCGGCTCCGACCGCGCCTCGGCCCCGGTCACGCCGGCGCCGGCCCGGGCGGCGTCCGCCCCCGGGGCACGTCCCGGCGCCGCGGCGGCCGGCGGGAGGCTCGCCCTCGGCTGGCTCGGCCGCGGCGGCCCGCGCCGTGGCTGGGCGCTCGCGTCGGCGGCGCTGGTGCTGGCGATCCTGGTGGCCGGCCTGTGGCCACGCAGCGACCCCGCGCTGGACGAACTGCTGCAGCCCGACGTGCTGTCGCAGATGGCGGCCGGGCAGATGTAGTCGCCGTCGGCGCCCCGCGGGCGCGCCGCCGAGGCTCAGCGGCGCCGTCGCCCGCGCCGCCCGGCGGCCTTCGGGCGCGGCGCCGGGCCGGTCACCCAGGTGCGCGCGCTGCCGGTGTCGACGTGCACGAAGCCGCGGCCGAGGTAGATGCCGGTGCCGCCCTCGTGGTTGAAGCGCTGGACCATGTCGCCGATCACGCGGCTGGTGGCACCGGGCACCACGATGTCGGCCGCCTTGCCGACCAGGTGCATCGAGTGGCGGCCCGAGCCCTCGGCCGAGTCGTTGGTCTGCACGGTGCGGAAGCCCGAGGTGATCTCGATGGTCGAGCGCTGGCCGGTGAAGTCCATCCAGCGCTGGATGCCGCACAGCACGTCGAGCAGCTGCGGGTCGATCTGCGCCATGCGGCCGGCGCGCACGTCGCGCAGCAGGTAGCAGGCGGCGCGGTAGCCCTCGAGGTCGAGCCGGCCGTCGCCGAGCCGGTAGCGCACCGCCGTCGCCGGCCCGTCGCGCCGCATCGTGATGCGCCGCTCGCCGGCCAGCAGCACCTGTTTCCAGTCGAGCGCATCGGCCCGGTGCAGGGGCGCGACGACCTGGGCCGGCGCCAGGGCCTCGTCGACGTCGACGGACGCGGCGGCGAGGGCCGGCGCTGCGGTGGAGGCGGCGGCTGCGGGAACGGCAGGGGCGGCGGCCGGGGCGCGGCCCGCGGCGGCGGACCGGCCGGCCAGGCCGGCCAGCGCAGCGGCGCCGGCCGCCCTCAGCCAGAGGCGGCGCCAGGCATCGGCACCGTCGAAGGAGGTGGGGTTCATCGGGGTGGAGCGGTACAGCGGCGGGCGGCCCGTTCCCGGGCCTCTCCGCGCTATCGGCCCCGGGCCGGCGTTCTGGAGCCGCGGCGCGGCCCCGCGCGGGCCCGACATGTGACGCCCGGTAACGGACGTTCCGGCTGGTGAGAGCCGCGCACTGGGCGGTGCCCGCCCCACCCCCGGCGGGGGACCAGATAACGTCGGGCGGCCCGGCGCTTTCTTGCGAGAGCGGTGCGCCGGAAGGCCCCGGGCACGGCCCCGGGGCTCACGCCGCCCGCGGCGCAGCGACCGGCCGGCCCGTGCGGGGGCCGCCGGTGCGAGCGCCGCGCCGCTCAGCGCTCCCAGGGCGGCGCGTCGCCCGCGCCGTCGGCGAGGCCGAAATGCGCCAGCGCCGCGGCCACGGCGGCCGGCGCCACCGCGCCGCGCCGGCGCAGCGCCTGCAGCGCGGCGACCGCGACGTGGCCGCGGTCGACCTCGAAGTGCCGCCGCAGCTGCTCGCGGGTGTCGCTGCGGCCGAAGCCGTCGGTGCCGAGCACGGTGACGCGGGCCTCGAGGTAGGGCGCGATCAGCAGCGGCCAGGCGCGCACGTAGTCGCTGGCGGCCACCACCGGTGCATCGCCGGGGAGGCAGCGCTGCAGGTGGCAGGGCGTGGGCGTGCCGTCGGCCGCGAGCCGGTCGCGGCGCTCGGCGGCGGCGGCCTCGCGCGCCAGCTCGCTGTAGCTGGTCGCGCTCCAGACCTCGCAGTCCAGCCCGTGGGCCTCCGCCAGCCAGGCCGCCGCGGCCTCGACCTCGCGCAGGATGGCGCCCGAGCCGAGCAGGCGCAGCGCGGCCGGCTGCCCGGGGCGCTCGCCGAGCCGCATGCGCCGGTAGAGGCCGCGCACCACGTCCTCGGCCGCGCCCGCCGGCAGCGACGGCTGCGGCGTGTTCTCGTTGCCCATCGTGACGTAGTAGAAGACGTCGCGCTGCTGCTCCAGCATCTCGCGCAGACCGTGGTCCACGATCACGGCCAGCTCGCCGGCGTGCGCCGGGTCCCAGGCGCGGCAGTTCGGCACCGTCGCGGCCATCACCAGGCTGTGGCCGTCCTGGTGCTGCAGCCCCTCGCCGCCGAGCGTGGTGCGGCCGGCGGTGGCGCCGAGCAGGAAGCCGCGCGCGCGCTGGTCGGCCGCGGCCCAGATCAGGTCGCCGACGCGCTGGAAGCCGAACATCGCGTAGTAGATGTAGAACGGCAGCATCGCCAGCCCGTGCACGCTGTAGCTGGTCGCCGCGGCGACCCAGGAGCTGAGCGCGCCGGCCTCGCTGATGCCCTCCTCCAGGATCTGGCCGTCCTGCGCCTCGCGGTAGCTGAGCACCGAGCCGATGTCCTCCGGCTCGTAGCGCTGGCCGACGTTGGAGTAGATGCCGACCTGCTTGAACAGGTTGGCCATGCCGAAGGTGCGCGCCTCGTCGGCCACGATGGGCACCACGCGCGGGCCGAGCGCCGGGTCCTTCAGCAGCGCGGTGAGCAGCCGCACGAAGGCCATCGTGGTGCTCATCTCCTTGCCGTCGGCCTGCAGCGCGAAGCTGCCCCAGGCCGCCAGCGGCGGCACGCGCAGCGCGTCGCCGCGCGCGCTGCGCTGCGGCAGCGGGCCGCCGAGCGCGGCGCGGCGCGCGCGCAGGTGGCGCATCTCGGGGCTGTCGTCGGGCGGGCGGAAGAAGTCCAGCCGCGCGACTTGCTCGTCGCTCAGCGGCAGCCGGAAGCGGTCGCGGAAGGCCAGCAGGTCCTCGCGGCCCAGCTTCTTCTGCTGGTGGGTCGTCATGCGGCCCTGGCCGGCCTCGCCCATGCCGTAGCCCTTCTTGGTCTGGGCCAGCACCACCACCGGGCGGCCGTCGCCGCGGGTGGCGGCGTCGTAGGCGGCGTGGATCTTCACCAGGTCGTGGCCGCCGCGCTTCAGGCGGTCGATCTGCTCGTCGGTCAGGCCCTGGGCCAGCGCCGCCAGCGCCGGGTCCTGGCCGAAGAAGTGCTCGCGGTTGTAGCGGCCGTCCTTGGCGGCGAAGGTCTGCAGCTGGCCGTCGACGGTGCGCGCGAAGGCGCGCTGCAGCGCGCCGCCGGTGTCGCGCGCGAACAGGCCGTCCCAGTCGGAGCCCCAGACCAGCTTGATCACGCGCCAGCCGGCGCCGGCGAACAGGGCCTCCAGCTCGTCGATCACGCGGCCGTTGCCGCGCACCGGGCCGTCCAGCCGCTGCAGGTTGCAGTTGACCACCCAGACGAGGTTGTCCAGGCCCTCGCGCGCGGCCAGGGTCAGCGCCGACATGCTCTCCGGCTCGTCCATCTCGCCGTCGCCGAACACGCCCCAGACGCGCCGCCCGGCCGTGTCGGCCAGGCCGCGGTGCGCCAGGTAGCGCAGGAAGCGGGCCTGGTAGATCGAGCTGATCGGGCCGATGCCCATCGAGCCGGTGGGGAACTGCCAGAAGTCCGGCATCAGCCAGGGGTGCGGGTAGCTCGACAGGCCGCGCGCGCCGCGCCGCGCCGCCGAGAGTTCCTGCCGGTAGTGCGCCAGGTCGGCCTCCTGCAGCCGGCCCTCCAGGAAGGCGCGGGCATAGACGCCCGGTGCGGAATGCGGCTGGTAGAAGACCAGGTCGCCGCCGAAGCCGGGCTGCGGCGCGCGGAAGAAGTGGTTGAAGCCGACCTCGAACAGGTCGGCGGCGCTCGCATAGCTGGCGATGTGGCCACCCAGCTCGGCGGAGCCGCCGGTCTCGGCCTGGTTGGCGCGCACCACCATCGCCAGCGCGTTCCAGCGCATCAGCGAGGCCAGGCGCTCCTCCAGCGCCAGGTCGCCGGGAAAGCTCGGCTGCTGCTCGACCGGGATGCTGTTCACGTAGGGCGTGCCGCGCGGCGGCTGCCAGCCGATGCCGGGCGCGCAGGCGCGCTGCGCCAGCCGGTCCATCACCTCGCGCACGCGCGCCGGGCCGCCGCTGGCCAGCAGCGAGGCCAGCGCGTCCAGCCACTCGGCGGTTTCCTCGGGGTCGCTGTCGGGGGCGGTGGCGCCGAGCGCGCTGCGCAGCGCCTCGTGCATCGATTCGTCGCTCATGGGCAGGGGCCGGCGGGGCACGGCAGGGCGGAAAGAAGCGTCCACTGTAGGCCGGGCGACGCCGCAGGTGTGGCTCGAATCGGGCCGCTGCAGCCCTTCGTGCAGCACGCCATGCCGCCCGCAGCGAGAATCACGGCATGAAGGACCTGGACGCCACCGACCTGCGCATCCTGCGCGAGCTGCAGCACGACGCCAGCCTCAGCAACGTCGAGCTGGCGCGCCGCGTGCACCTGTCGCCGTCGCCCTGCCTGGCGCGCGTCAAGGCACTGCAGGCCGGCGGCCTGATCCGGCGCTACGTCGCGCTGCTGGACCCGCGGCCGCTCGGCCTGCACCTGAACGTCTTCATCTCGGTCAGCCTGAAACAGCAGAGCCGCGCGGCGCTGGAGGCCTTCGAGGCGCACATCGCCGCGCGCGACGAGGTGATGGAGTGCTACCTGATGACCGGCGACTCCGACTACCTGCTGCGCGTGGCGCTGCCCGACATCGCGGCGCTGGAGCGCTTCGTGCTCGAGCAGCTCTCGCCGCTCGCCGAGGTCGAGAAGATCCGCTCCAGCTTCGCGCTGAAGCAGGTGCGCTACAAGACCGCGCTGCCGCTCGGTGACGCGGACGGGCGCGCACGGTGACCGACCTCGCCCAGGCCTGGGCCCGCTCGCCGGCCGCGCTGCTGATCTTCACGGCCTTCGTCGGCGTCAGCCTGCTGGCGCTGCGGCGGCCGGCGCTGATCGAGCGCGGCGTGTTCCGGCCCTACTTCTTCCTGCCGCGGCGCCAGTGGGGCACGCCGCTCAGCAGCGCCTTCCTGCATGCCGACCTCGCCCACCTCGCCTTCAACGGCTTCACCTTCTGGGGCTTCGCGCTGCCGCTCGAGGCGCGCATCGGCAGCGCGCGCTTCGTCGCGCTGTACCTGACGGGGCTGGCGGTCAGCTGCGCGGGCACCTGGTGGCGCCACCACCGCAACCCGGCGTACTCGACGCTCGGCGCCTCCGGCGCCATCCTGGCGGTGCTGTTCGCGGCGATCGTCTACACGCCCGGCGCCTCGCTGTTCGTGTTCCCGCTGCCCGTGCCGCTGCCGGCGCCGCTGTTCGCGCTCGTCTACCTCGGCTACACCGTCTGGGCCGCGCGCCAGGCGCGCGGCCGCGTCAACCACGACGCCCACCTCGGCGGCGCCGTCGCCGGCCTCGCCTTCGTCGCGCTGACGGACCCGCAGGCGCTGGTGGCCGCGCTGCGCAGCCTGGTCGGCTGAAGGCGCCCGTGCGTCGGCCCGGCGGCTTCGTCAAGGCCGGCGACGCCCACCCTGGTCGTCAGCGCTCGACCGCCCGCTCGAGGGCGTGGCGGATGAATCGCTGGTAGGGCATCCCCGCCTTCGCCGCTGCTGCCTTCACGGCCATCAGCAACTCCCCCGGGAGACGCATGTTCACCCGCGCTTCCTTGGGTGAGAACTCGAACTGCATCCGCTTCATGGCCGACAGGTCGTACTCGCTCAGGTCCGCCGTGTCGACGAACGCCTGCGCCGCCTCGTCATTGGCGAGTCTTGGCAGCTTCTTCATAGTGCTTCACCTCCTTGGCGTGCATGTAGCGGGCGCTGATCGGGCGGATCAGCCGCAGTAAGCCCTTCTTCCTGACCGTGAACACCACCAGCATGTGGCGTCCTCATGCAGTGCGGCCGACAGCGATCGAACGGATCTCCTCGGCGGTCGAGTGGCCGGGGTCCGGGAACACGTCGATGAGTCCGCCGAACAGGGCTTCGACAGCGGTCGCCGTCACACCGTGCTTCGCACAGTGCTCCCGGTTGCCGTCATCCCAATCAAACCCATCGATCGCCCCTGACATGTCATGAAGGTGGCATTTGTACACACAAAAGTCAACACGCGGGCCCGATGCGTTCGAAGTCCCTGCCGTCGTGGCGGCAGGCGAGAGCGCACCCGCGACAGCAGCGGCCCAGGAACCGGCAGCGTCACGCAGGCTCACCGGCGCGGGCCGCCCCGTGCGCGCCGCTTTGCTATGCTGCCTGCGCTTCCGACGCATGCCTCCCCGGCCGGTCGGGCGTAGGCTCCCACCAGGTGTTCCGATGACGCTGCCCTCCTCGCTGTCCCCGTCCCCGCGCGGCCCGCGGCTCCACGCCGGCGCGCTGCTGGCGGCCGCGCTGATGGCGCTGGCCGGCGCGGCCCAGGCCTCCAGCACCGCCGCCTCGTCGGCCTCCGACAGCATCGGCACCTCGGTCGGCAGCCTGTCGGGCTCGGTCGAGCAATCGAGCAAGGGCTCCTCGCGCGCCACCGGCGTGGCCGAGGGCGAGTACCGCGTGATCCAGGTCGCCGAGGCGGCGGAGGGCCCGGTGCGCGTGACGCTGCAGCCGCTGGCCCGCGACGCGGCGCCGGACGCCGGCCTGGTGCTGCTGCTGCCGCGCGCGGTGGCGCAGCGCGAGGGCCTGGTGGCCGGCGAGACGGTCAGCGCGCGCCACCAGCCCTATGGCGTCGCCTTCGCGCGCGGCGAGCCGCGGCAGCCCTTCTTCCTGCTGCTGGCCGACGCCTGGCTGCCGGAGCTGCGCACCACGCCGCTGGCGCCTTGACGCGCGGCGCGGCGCGGCCCGCGGCGAGCCCGGTGTACCCGCCACGCGGGCCGCACCCGCCACGCCCCGCGCGCCCGCGCCTGCGGCGCGCAACGGCCCTGCGGCTGCTGCTCGCGCTGGCGCTGGCCGCCGGCGCAGGCCTGGCGCGCGCCGGCCTGCCGCGACCCTGCGACGACCCGCCACAGCGCTCCGTCATCGAGCAGGACCGGCTGCTGCGCGCGGCCGCGGCGCTGCACGCGCTGCTGCAGGCCGGCGACGGCGAGGTCGCGCTGGTCTCGCGTTCCGGGCTGGAACTGGAGCGTTTCGGGCTGCCGACCACCCACGCCGGCCTGGCGCTGCGCGAGGGCCTGGCCAGCCCCTGGGCGGTGCGCCAGCTCTACTACGGCTGCGAGGCCGGGCGGCCGCAGGTCTTCGACCAGGGCCTCGCCGCCTTCCTGCTCGGCCTCAGCCGCGGCGACCGCGGCCGCCTGCACCTGGTGTGGATCCCCGGCGCGGCCGGCCGTACGCTGCGCGACGCGGCGCTCGACCGCGGCGGCGCGCTCGGCCTGCTCGGTGGCGACTACAGCGCGAACGCCTACGCCTGGTCGACGCGCTACCAGAACTGCAACCAGTGGGTCGCCGAGCTGATGGCGCAGGCCTGGGGCGCCGGCGCGGCCGGCGCGGAGGATTCGCCGGGCCGCAGCGCGCCCGCGGACGCCGCGCCGACGACGGCCGGCCGCACGACGCCTGCCCCGGCCCGCGAACGCGCCCAGCGCTGGCTGCTGCAGGCCGGCTACCGCCCCGCGGTGATCGAGGTCGCCTTCCCGCCGGTGCGCCTGCTGCACGCGCTGGTGCCCTGGCTGCAGCACGACGACCACCCCGCCGCCGAGCTCGACCACGGCCGCCTGCGCCTGAGCGTGCCGGCCTCGCTCGAGGCCTTCGTCCGCGAGCACGTGCCCGGCGCCCGCCGCGTGGTCGTCTGCCTCGACGGCGAGCGCGTGGAGCGGCACGAGGGCTGGGACGACGCGGCCACGGCCTGCGCACGCTGAACGGGCGGCCGCGGCAGCGGCGGGCGCGTCAGTCCGACGCGTCGCCCTGCGCCGGCGACCAGCCCGGCGGCGCCAGCTCGAAACCCTCGAAGCGGAAGGCCGGCACGACGACGCAGGCCACCAGCGCCCAGCCTTCGAGGGCTTCGGCGGCCTGCCACTGGCCCGGCGCGACGAGGTGCTGCGGCACGGCGCCGCCGGCTGGGTCCAGGCCGAGCCGGTGCGTGTCCACGCGGCGCCCTTGCGCGGTGTGCAGCGCCAGCGGCGCGCCGGCCTGGTGAATCCACAGCTCGGCGGCGTCGACCCGGTGCCAGTGCGAGCGCTGGCCGGCCTCGAGCAGGAACAGGATCGAGGTCGCCGCGCCGCGCCGGTCGGCGTCGGTCGGCGCGGCGCGCCAGGTCTCGCGGTACCAGCCGCCTTCGGGATGAGGGGCCAGGCCGAGCTGGGCGATCAGGGTGCGGGCATCGGTCATCGGGTGGGCGGGTGTCGGAGGCGCACGATTCTTTACCAGCGCCTCACCTTGCGACAGTCATGCCCGCCACGCCGGCGCCCGTTGTGGAGGCATCGGACGGCATCCCGCCGCCCGCTTCCCGGAGGACCCCGCCATGACCCCGACCCGCCGCATCCTCGCCGCCACCGCCGCCCTCGCACTGGGCGTGCTCGGCGCCACCGCCCAAGCCGCGCCGTCGGCCCCGCGGTCCGCGCCCGCCGCGGCGGCCTGGCAGGGCCCGGCCGCCTCGCACCGCGAGGCCGCCCACGAGGCCCGCGTGCTGGCCCGCCTGCAGGACCAGGCCGCCGACCTCGCGCAGCTGCGCAGCCGCGCCCTGCGCGACGGCCACCTGGACCGGGCGGAGCGCCAGCGCATCGAGGCCGCCCGCACCCGGCTCGAGCGCGAGGTCCGCGTCGCCGTGCACCGCGGCGACCTGAGCCCGCGCGAGGCCCGCCAGTTCGAGCGCCAGCTGACGCCGGTGGCCTACCACGAGCGCGTGCACCTGCCCCAGCCGCCGCACGCCGGCCACCGCTGAAGCCGCGCCCGGCCCAGCCGCGGGCCAGGCCCCATGAGCCCGCCGGGCCGCCCCAAGGGCGAATACCGGCGTGCGCAGCACGAAGGTAGCCCCGTGAGCGCACGGCGTCCGCCGGGCGCAGGCGCGGCAGCTAGAGCAGGTGCTCCACCGGCAGCCGGCTCACCAGCCAGAGCACGCAGCGCCGGCGCAGCGTGGAGCCCGGCTCGTGGCGGTGCTCGCGCACCGTGCCGTCGGCGCCGCGCTCGATCCAGCGCAGGCCGCCGAAGCGGCCGAGGCGGACCTCGTAGGCCTCGCGCGGCACCGGCTCCTCGAACAGTGCGGCGATGCGGCGCGCCAGCGGCGCGCTGTCGATCACCAGGCCCATCTCGGTGTTGAGCCGGGCCGAGCGCGGGTCGAAGTTGAAGGAGCCGACGAAGACGCGGCGGTCGTCGATCGAGAAGGTCTTGGCGTGCAGGCTGGAGGCCGAGCTGCCGACGCCGCGGCGCGGCCGCGGGTTGGCGGGTGCGACACGGCGCGTCATCTCGAACAGGCGCACGCCGGCGCGCAGCAGCGCGCGCCGGTAGCGCGCGTAGCCGGCGTGCACCGCCACCACGTCGGTGGCCTCCAGCGCGTTCGTCAGCACCGTCACGCGGGCGCCGCCGGCACGCACCGACGCGAGCGCCGCCACGCCGCCGCGGCCCGGCACGAAATAGGGCGACACCAGGTTCAGCTCGCGCTCGGCGCCGCGCAGCGCCTCGGCGATGCGCCGCGGCAGCAGCGTGGCGGCCGCCGCGCGGCCCAGGCCCTTGGCCGGGTCGTCGCTGAGCAGCTGCGCGCTCGTCCAGTCGAGTGCGAGCTGGCCGGCGACGAGGTCGGCCACCAGCGGGCTGTCGAGCAGGGCCTCGACGTAGTCCTGCGCGGCCGGGCCGGTCTCGACCGCCGCGGTGCGGGCCTCCAGGGCCTCGAGCGCCCCCGGCGCGGCGACCGGCACCACGGCCGACAGCGGGTGGGCGGAGGCGCAGGCCCAGTAGCGCTCGAAGTCGGCCGTGACGTCCGGCACCACGGCGCCGACGGCCAGCACGTCCAGGTCGACGAAGCGGGTCTCGTCGCTGGCGTCGAAGTACTCGTCGCCGACGTTGCGGCCGCCGACGATGGTCACCTGGTCGTCGACGGTGAAGGACTTGTTGTGCATGCGCCGGTTCAGGCGCGCGAAGTCCACCAGGTAGCCGAGCATGCGCCAGCGGCGCTGGCGGAAGGGATTGAACAGCCGCACCTCGGCCCGCGGGTGCGCGTCGAGCGCGGCCAGGCAGTCGTCCAGGCCGGTGGTGTTGTTGTCGTCCAGCAGCAGGCGCACGCGCACGCCGCGGTCGGCGGCGCGATGCAGGGCCTGCAGCAGCAGCAGGCCGGAGGTGTCGGCGCGCCAGATGTAGTACTGCACGTCGAGCGTGCGCTCGGCCGCGTCGGCCAGCAGCACGCGCGCCGCGAAGGCGTCGAGGCCCTCGGCCAGCGGCAGCACGCCGGTCTGGCCGGCATGGAAGGCCGACGCGGCGAGCAGCGCGCGGCCGAGGCGGGTCTCGGCGCCGCCGGCCGTCGCGGCCTCCGCCGGCGCGTCGCGCCCCGGCGCGTCCCCATGCTCGGCCGGCCGCAGGCGCCGGCCGGCGGTGACCAGCCGGCGCGCCAGCGCGGAAAAGCGCTGGCCCGCCGCGGCCGCCCGCGCGCGCAGGCGGCCGCGGGCGGGCGCAGCCGGGGCGGTCGAGGCGTCGGGGACACTCACTCGGGTCGGGTCCCCCCGCGCCGCACTAGTCGCGCGCGGCGAGCGTGCGGCTCGCGTACAGCGCGGCGAGCGTGCAGGCCGCGCCCGACAGCAGGTAGAGGCTGACGAAGCCCAGCCCGAAATGCGCCGACAGCCCGAGCGCCACGAGCGGCGCGAAGGCCGCGCCGATCAGCCAGGCCAGGTCCGCGGTCAGTGCCGCGCCGACGTAGCGGTAGCGCGCCGGGAAGTTGGCCGTGACGGCGCCGGCCGCCTGGCCGTAGGACAGGCCGAGCAGCACGAAGCCGACGAGCATGAACAGGTCCTGCCCCAGCTCGCCGCCGCCGAGCAGCGTGGGCGCGAAGCCGCTGAAGACCGCGATCAGCACCGCCAGCGCCTCCAGCGTGCGGCGGCGGCCGAAGCGGTCGGCCAGCCGGCCGGACGCGACGATCGCGCCGGCGGCCAGCACCGCGCCGACCATCTGCACGCGCAGGAAGCCGGCCACCGACTGCTCGGCCGTCAGCATCACCCAGGACAGCGGGAACACCGTGACGATGTGGAACAGCGCATAGCTGGCCAGCGCCGCGAAGGCCCCGATCGCGACGTTCGAGCCCTGCAGGCGCAGCAGCTCCAGCACCGGCACCGGCTCCAGCTCGCGCTCGTTGAGCTGCTGCTCGTACTCGTGCGTGACCACCAGCCGCAGCCGCGCGAACAGCGCCACCACGTTGATCGCGAAGGCGACGAAGAAGGGGTAGCGCCAGCCCCAGCCGAGGAAGTCCTCCGGGGTCAGGCTCGCGGTCAGGAACGCGAACAGCGCGCTGGCCACCAGGAAGCCGAGCGGCGCGCCGAGCTGGCCGAGCATCGCGTACCAGCCGCGGCGCTGCGGCGGCGCGTTCATCGCCAGCAGCGACGGCAGGCCGTCCCAGGAGCCGCCGAGGGCCACGCCCTGGCCGATGCGCAGCAGCGACAGCAGCACCGCCGCGCCCAGCCCCAGCGTGGCGTAGGAGGGCAGGAAGCCCAGCCCGACGGTGGAGGTGCCGAGCAGGAACAGCGCCGCGGTGAGCTTGGTGCCGCGCCCCCAGCGCCGCTCGATCCACATGAAGAGCGCCGTGCCGAAGGGCCGCGCGACGAAGGCCAGCGCGAACACCGCGAAGGACCACAGCGTGCCTTCCAGCCGCGGCAGGTGGGGGAAGACCACCGCGGGGAAGACCAGCACCGACGCGATGCCGAAGACGAAGAAGTCGAAGTACTCCGACGCACGGCCGATCACCACGCCGACGGCGATCTCCCCGGGCGCGACGCGGGCATGCTCGGCCGCCTCCTGCGCGGTGCGCGGGCGGCCGTAGGGGGCGGAATCGGCGGCGGAAGGCAGGCTGGACATGGCGGGCGCAGGGTCGGCCGTCTCGGCGACGGGGAGAAGCGAACAGGGTCTAGCGTCGCATCGCCCCGCTGCGTGCGACATTGGACAAAACGTCCAATGTCCCGATCCGGCCGGCCGGCCTACATTCTGCGCGTTCCGCCCGGCCCGGCATGGCCCATGTCCCCGGGCCCGTCGAGCCCGATCCCGCGACCCCTTCCGGCATGACCGCCCCCACCCTGTTCCGTCGCCTGCTGCGCGGGCTCCTGCTGCTGCCGCTGCTGGCCCTGGGCGGCTGCGGCACCGTGGTGCTGAACGCCTCGGGCGACATCGCCCGCCAGCAGGGCCAGCTGATCGTCGTCGCCACGGTGCTGATGCTGCTGATCATCGTGCCGGTGATCGTGCTGACCTTCGTGTTCGCGTGGCGCTACCGTGCGGCGAACACGCAGGCCGACTACCGCCCCGACTGGGACCACTCCACCCAGCTCGAGCTGGTGATCTGGGCCGCGCCGCTGCTGATCATCATCGCGCTGGGCGCCGTCACCTGGATCAGCACCCACACGCTCGACCCCTACCGCCCGCTGTCGCGCCTGGACGCGCAGCGGCCGCTGCCGGCCGGCACGCAGCCGCTGGTGGTGGAGGTGGTGGCGATGGACTGGAAGTGGCTCTTCCTCTACCCGGAGCAGGGCATCGCGACGGTCAACGAGCTGGCCGCGCCGGTGGACCGGCCGATCCGCTTCCACATCACTTCGACCTCGGTGATGAACTCCTTCTTCGTGCCCGCGCTGGCCGGCCAGATCTACGCGATGCCGGGCATGCAGACCCAGCTGCACGCGGTGATCAACCGCGCCGGCGTCTACGACGGCTTCTCGGCCAACTTCAGCGGCGACGGCTTCTCGCAGATGCGCTTCCGCTTCCACGGCCTGAGCGATGCGGACTTCGCGCAATGGGTGGCCCGCGCCCGCGCCGACGGCGGCACGCTGGACCGCGGCGTCTACCTGCAGCTCGAGCGGCCGAGCGCGCGCGAGCCGGTGCGCCGCTTCGGCCGCGTCGACCCGGCGCTGTACCACGCCATCCTGAACCGCTGCGTGGAGCCGGGGAAGATGTGCATGCACCAGATGATGGCGATCGACGCCGCCGGCGGCCTCGGCCTGGCCGGCGCCGCCGCGCGCAGCGACGGTGGCTGGCGCCTGGCCGAGCTGGGCGCGGGCGGCGCGCTGGGCGACGCCCCGCGCCGCGTCGGCCCCTTCGTGCAGGGCCTGTGCACGCCGCAGAACACGCTGGGCGCCGCTGCGCTGGCCGAGGCGCCGGGCCCGGCGACCGGGGCGGATTCCGCCGCGCCGATCGGCCCGCTGTCCCTGGCCACCGAGCCCGCGTCGCGGCTGCCCTGAGGGCCGGCCGCCCCCCGCCCGTCCGACACCGACCCGAGACCGCCGTGTCCGCTGCCCCCCTCACCTCCGACCCCGTCTTCGGCCGCCTGGGCTGGGACGTGGTCCCGCTGCACGACCCGATCCTGGCCATCACCTTCGCCGTCAGCGCCGCCATCGGCGTGGCGGTGCTGGCGGCGCTCACGCGCTACCGCCTCTGGGGCCCGCTGTGGCGCGACTGGCTCACCAGCATCGACCACAAGAAGATCGGCATCATGTACATGGTGCTGGGCCTGGTGATGCTGCTGCGCGGCTTCGCCGACGCGATCATGATGCGGCTGCAGCAGGCCATCGCCTTCGGCGAGAACCTGGGCTACCTGCCGCCGCACCACTACGACCAGATCTTCACCGCGCACGGCGTGATCATGATCTTTTTCGTGGCCATGCCGCTGGTCACAGGGCTGATGAACTACGTGGTGCCGCTGCAGATCGGTGCGCGCGACGTGGCCTTCCCCTTCCTGAACAACTTCAGCTTCTGGATGACCGCGGGCGGCGCGGCGTTGACCATGGCCTCGCTGTTCGTCGGCGAGTACGCGCGCACCGGCTGGCTGGCCTACCCGCCGCTGTCGGGCATCCTGCACAGCCCCGGGGTCGGGGTCGACTACTACATCTGGTCGCTGCAGATCGCGGGGGTGGGCACGCTGCTGTCGGGCATCAACCTGATCGCCACCATCGTGAAGATGCGCGCGCCCGGCATGACGCTGATGAAGATGCCCGTCTTCACCTGGACGGCGCTGTGCACCAACGTGCTGATCGTCGCGGCCTTCCCGGTGCTGACGGCGGTGCTGGCGCTGCTCACGATGGACCGCTACGTCGGCACCAACTTCTTCACGAACGACCTCGGCGGCAACGCCATGATGTACGTGAACCTGATCTGGATCTGGGGCCACCCGGAGGTGTACATCCTGATCCTGCCGGTGTTCGGCATCTTCTCGGAGGTGGTCTCCACCTTCTCGCGCAAGCGCCTGTTCGGCTACGCGTCGATGGTCTACGCCACGGTGGTGATCACCATCCTGTCCTACCTGGTGTGGCTGCACCACTTCTTCACGATGGGCTCGGGCGCGAGCGTGAACTCCTTCTTCGGGATCACGACCATGATCATCTCGATCCCGACCGGCGCGAAGATCTTCAACTGGCTGTTCACGATGTACCGCGGCCGCATCAGCTTCGACGTGCCGATGCTGTGGACCCTGGGCTTCATGGTCACCTTCGTGATCGGCGGCATGACCGGCGTGCTGCTGGCGGTACCGCCGGCCGACTTCGTGCTGCACAACAGCCTGTTCCTGATCGCGCACTTCCACAACGTCATCATCGGCGGCGTGCTGTTCGGGCTCTTCGCCGGGATCACCTACTGGTTCCCGAAGGCCTTCGGCTTCCGGCTCGATCCGTTCTGGGGCAAGTGCTCGTTCTGGTTCTGGCTGGTCGGCTTCTACCTCGCCTTCATGCCGCTGTACGTGCTGGGCCTGATGGGCGTGACGCGGCGCATGAGCCATTTCGAGGACCCGTCGCTGCAGATCTGGTTCCAGATCGCCGCCTTCGGCGCGGTGCTGATCGCGCTGGGCATCGCGAGCTTCCTGGTGCAGCTGGTGGTCAGCGTGAAGCGCCGCCACGCGCTGCGCGACACCACCGGCGACCCGTGGGATGGCCGCACGCTGGAGTGGTCCACCGCGTCGCCGCCGCCGGCCTACAACTTCGCCTTCACGCCGCAGGTGCACGACGGCGACGCCTGGTGGGACATGAAGCGCCGCGGCTACGAGCGGCCGACCGACGGCTTCGTTGCCATCCACCTGCCGCGCAACACGGCGGCCGGCGTGGTGCTGGCCGGTCTGTCCACGCTGCTGGGCTTCGCGCTGGTCTGGCACGTGTGGTGGCTGGCGGCGGCGACGGCGCTGGCCCTCGTGGCCGCCGCCATCGCGCACACCTTCAACCGCGACCGCGACCTGCACGTCGAGGCGGACGAGGTCGTCCGCACCGAGGGCGCGCGCACCCGACTGCTGGCCGGCCATGTCTGACGCCCTGATCTCCGCCGCGCCGCGCCCGGGCGGCCTGCATGGCCTGGAGGCGCCGGCCGCCTCCGGGCCCGCCCGCGCCGCCGACGCGCCACCGCGCTTCCTCGCGGAGCACGAGCCCCACCCGGCCAACGGCACGCTGCTGGGCTTCTGGCTCTACCTGATGAGCGACTGCCTGGTCTTCGCCTGCCTGTTCGCGGTGCACGGCGTGCTCGGGCGCAACTACGCGGCCGGCCCCTCGGGGGCCGATTTGTTCGACCTGAAGCTGGTGGCGCTGAACACCGCGCTGCTGCTGCTCTCGTCGATCACCTACGGCTTCGCGATGCTCGAGCTGCAGCGCCGCCGCACGCGCGCGGTGCTGGCCTGGCTGGGCGTCACGGGGCTGCTCGGCCTGGGCTTCGTCGGGCTGACGCTGCACGAGTTCGAGCACCTGGTGTCGCTCGGCGCGGTGCCGCAGCGCAGCGCCTTCCTGTCGTCCTTCTTCACGCTGGTCGGCACCCACGGGCTGCACGTGGCCTTCGGCGTGCTGTGGCTCGGCGTGCTGATGCTGCAGCTGTGGCGCTGGGGGCCGACCGCGCCGATGCGCCGCCGGCTGGCCTGCCTGTCGATGTTCTGGCACTTCCTGGACGTCGTCTGGATCGGCGTCTTCACCTTCGTCTACCTGATGGGCGTGCTGCCATGACGCAAGCGGACACGACGCGCGACCCGGCGCACGGCGCCACCCTGACGCACGGCGCGGCGCACGACGAGGACGGACACGACGACGACGGCGCCGCGCACGGCACGCTGCGCGGCTACCTGACGGGCTTCGTGCTGTCGGTGGTGCTGACGGCCATCCCCTTCGCGATCGTGATGGGCCAGGCCTTCGAGCGCTCGAGCACCGCGGCGCTGGTGCTGCTGGCCTTCGGCGCGGTGCAGATCGTCGTGCACATGGTGTACTTCCTGCACATGAACGCACGCTCCGAGGGCGGCTGGACGATGCTGGCCCTCATCTTCACGCTGGTGCTGGTGGTGATCACGCTGGCCGGCTCGCTGTGGGTGATGTTCCACCTGAACGACAACATGATGCCGCCGATGACGGCCCACCCCGAGCTCGGCGTCGTCCCGGCGCCGCGCTGAGGCCCGGCGGCATGGTGACGGGCGCGCAGCGCGGGGCCGCCGGCGCGCCGACCGCGGACCGACCCGCCGGGCGATCGCGCCGGCTCGCGCTGCTCGCCACGCTGTTGCTGCTCGCGGCTGCGCTCGGCTTCACCGCCCTCGCCGCCTGGCAGCTGCAGCGGCGCGAGGCCAAGCTCGCGCTGATCGAGCGCACCACCGCGCGCCTGGCCGCGCGGCCGGTGGCGCTGCCGCCGCCGGCCGACTGGCCGCGCGTCGATGCCGCCGCGGCGGCCTACACCCGCGTGCAGGCCCGCGGCCGCTGGCGCCCGGGCGCCGACACCCGCGTGCAGGCCGTGACGGCGCTCGGCGCCGGGCACTGGCTGCTGAGCCCGCTGCAGCTGGACGGCGGCGGCACCGTGCTCGTGAACCGCGGCTGGGTGCCCCCCGGCAGCGGCCCGGTGCCTGCGCCCTCCGGCCCGGTGCAGCTCACCGGGCTGCTGCGCGCGAGCGAACCGCACGGCGCCTTCCTGCGCGCCAACGACCCCGCGGCCGGCCGCTGGACCTCGCGCGACGTCGCGGCGATCGCCGCGGCCCGCGGCCTCGGCCCGGTCGCGCCCTTCTTCATCGATGCCGCGGCCGACCCCACGGCGCCTGCGGGTGCTCCGGTCGGCGGCCTGACCGTCGTCGCTTTCCCCAACAATCACGCCGTGTACGCCCTGACCTGGTCCGCCCTCGCGCTGATGAGCCTCTGCGCCATCGTGCTCGTCTGGCGCGAGCACGGCCGGCCGGCCGCGCCGTCTGCCGCGGCGGCGCGCAGGGTCCGGCCCGGCGGAGCCGCCGCCACGGAGCGCCCCGGCGATGGCGACGCGGACTGAGGCGCCCGCGCTCGCCGGCGGCGCGGCGGCCGCGATCGCCGACCCGGCGTCCCCTGCCGGCCGGGCCGGCCCGGCCGGCCAGGCGGCCCCGCCCGCCACCGTCGCGCGCGCCGGCGCGGGCGTGGTCGAGGCGCTGCCCGAGCCGAACCGCGACAACCTGCGCCAGCTGATCCAGCTGCGCTGGATCGCCGTCGTCGGCCAGGTGCTGACCATCGCCGGCGTGTCCCTCGGCTTCGGCATCGCGCTGCCGCTGGCGCCGCTGGCGGCGGTGATGGCCGGGCTCGTGCTGTTCAACCTCGCGAGCGCCTGGCGGCTGCGCCAGCTGCGGCCGATCGGCGATGCCGAGCTCTTCGTCGCGCTGGCGGTCGACGTGGCCGGCCTCACGCTGCTGCTGCAGCAGACCGGCGGCGCCGCCAACCCCTTCGTCTTCCTCTACCTGCTGCAGGTGGTGCTCGCGGCGGTGCTGCTGCAGCCGCGCTGGGCCTGGGCGATCGCCGGCGCGACCGCCGGCGCCTTCGTGCTGCTGGCCGCCGTCGGCCGGCCGCTGGCGCTGCCGCTGGACCCGGGTGGCGGCCTGCGCGACCCCTACGTCTGGGGCCTGCTGGTCTGCTTCGGGCTCTGCGCCGGCCTGCTCGTCCACTTCGTGCACCGCATCGGCGCCAACCTGCGCTCGCGCGACGCCCGCCTGGCCGACCTGCGCCAGCGCGCCGCCGAGGAGGAGCACGTGGTGCGCATGGGCCTGCTCGCGTCCGGCGCCGCCCACGAGCTCGGCACGCCGCTGGCGACGCTGTCCGTGATCCTCGGCGACTGGCAGCGCATGCCGCCGTTCACGCGCGACGCCACGCTGCGCCAGGACCTGGACGAGATGCAGGGGCAGCTGCGCCGCTGCAAGGACATCGTCGGCGGCATCCTGCTGTCGGCCGGCGAGGCGCGCGGCGAGGCCCCCGCGCAGACCCGCCTGCGCAACTTCCTCGACGAACTGGTGGCCGACTGGCGGCGCCACCGCCCGGCCGCCACGCTGCGCTACACCTGCCGGCTGGCCGGCAACCCGCGCGTCGTCGCCGACCCGGCGCTGAAGCAGACCCTCGCCAACGTGCTGGACAACGCCTGCGAGGCCGGCAGCGGCCACGTCGAGCTCGACGCCTGGCGCGAGGGCGAGGACCTGCTGCTCGGCGTGCGCGACGACGGGCCGGGCTTCACGCCCGAGACCCTGCAGCGCCTCGGCCGCCCCTACAACAGCAGCAAGGGCCGCCCCGGCGGCGGCCTCGGCCTGTTCCTCGTCGTCAACGTGCTGCGCAAGCTCGGCGGCCGGCTGGAGGCGCGCAACCGCGAGGCCGGCGGCGCCCTCGTCACGCTGCGCCTGCCGCTGGCCGCCATCGCGCTGGACGACGCGGCCGCGGACCCGGAAGACCCCCATGCCCGCTGAGCCCGACGCTCCCGCGCCCGACGACGTGCTTGCCGACGACGCGGCCGACGCGCGCGTGCTGCTGATCGTCGAGGACGACGCCGCCTTCGCCCGCACCCTGGCCCGCTCCTTCGAGCGCCGCGGCTACACCGTGCTGCAGGCCAGCGGCCACGCCGACCTGGCCGGGCTGCTGCAGGCGGCCTCGCCCGACTACGCCGTGGTCGACCTGAAGCTCGCCGGCGCCGCCTCCGGCCTCGCCTGCGTGCAGACCCTGCACGCGCACGACCCGGCGATGCAGATCGTCGTCCTCACCGGCTACGCCAGCATCGCCACCGCCGTCGAGGCGATCAAGCTCGGCGCCCGCCACTACCTCGCCAAGCCCTCCAACACCGACGACATCGAGGCCGCCTTCGCGCGCGCCGAAGGCCAGGCCGACGTCGAGCTCACCGCCCGCGCCACCTCGCTGAAGACCCTCGAGTGGGAGCGCATCCACGAGACCCTGGCCGAGACCGGCTTCAACATCTCCGAGACCGCGCGCCGGCTCGGCTTGCACCGGCGCACGCTGGCGCGCAAACTGGGCAAGCAGCGGGTGAAATGAGGGAGGTCGTCCCGTGAAACGCGTCACAGGCATCGGCGGCATCTTCTTCACCGCCCGCGACCCGGCCGCGCTGCGCGCGTGGTACCGGCGGCACCTCGGCATCGACGTCCAGGACTGGGGCGGCACCGCCTTCCGCTGGGCCGACGAGCACGGCGCGCCGGCCGGCGGCACCACGATCTGGAGCGTCGGCGACGCGGCGGCGGCGCCGTTCGCGCCCGGCACCGCGCCCTTCATGGTGAACTACCGTGTCGCCGACCTCGCGGCGCTCGTCGCCGTGCTGCGCGACGAAGGCTGCCAGCTGCTCGAGGCCACCGAGGACGGCGCCTACGGCAAGTTTGCCTGGGTGATCGATCCGGAGGGGAACAAGGTCGAGCTGTGGGAGCCGCCGGCGGGGCAGTGAGCCCGCGGCCGGATCGCCCCAATACCCGGGCACACCCCAGGCCCGCGTCGGCCTCACGCGGGCCCGCCCCCTACAATGCCCGGTTCGGCTGCGGGCATGGTGCCCGGCCCCTACGAGGATCGTCCCGTGTTCATTTCCGAAGCCCGCGCGCAGACCGCGCCCGCCCCGACGGCCGGCGGCTCCGAGTCCTTCCTCGGCAGCCTCGGCTCGATGCTGCCACTGATCCTGATGTTCGTGGTGCTCTATTTCGTGATGATTCGTCCGCAGATGAAGCGTCAGAAGGAGCACAAGGCGATGGTGGAGGCCCTGGCCAAGGGCGACGAGGTGGTGATCGGCGGCGGGCTGCTGGGCCGGGTCGCCAAGCTCAACGACAACTACCTGCACGTCGAGGTGGCGCAGGGTGTCGAGGTGCAGGTGCAGCGTGGTGCCGTGGTGCAGGTGCTGCCGAAGGGCACGTACAAGTAAGGCCATCCCCGGGCCGGCCGGCGCCGGCCCCCAGCGACCCGCGCCGCCGCGGCGCCTGCCCCCATGAACCGCTACCCCCTCTGGAAGTACCTGATCCTGCTCGTGGCCCTGGTGCTGGGCCTCGTCTACGCGCTGCCGAACGTGTTCGGCGAGGCGCCGGCGGTGCAGGTGAGCAGCGCGAAGGCGACGCTGAAGCTCGACGAGGCCACGGCAACGCGCGTGGCCGGGGTGCTGAAGGACGCCGGCATCGCCGCGGACTTCGTGCAGTTCGAGGGCAACTCGGTGCGCGCCCGCTTCACCGACACGGACACGCAGATCCGCGCGAAGGACGCGATCACGAAGGCGCTGAACCCGGATCCGGCCGACCCGTCCTACATCGTCGCGCTGAACCTGCTGTCGCGCTCGCCGACCTGGCTGAGCGCGATGCGCGCGCTGCCGATGTACCTCGGCCTGGACCTGCGCGGCGGGGTGCACTTCCTGATGCAGGTCGACATGAAGTCGGCGCTGACCAAGAAGGCCGAGGCGCTGACGGGTGACGTGCGCACGCTGCTGCGCGACAAGAACCTGCGCCACGCCGGCATCAACCGCGACGGCAACAACGTGGAGGTGCGCTTCCGCGACGAGGCCACGCAGACCTCCGCGCGCAACGTGCTGAGCGATGCACTGCCGGACCTGACCTGGACGGCCGGCGGCTCGGGCAGCGAGCTGTTCGTGCGCGGCGTGCTGAAGCCGCAGGCGGCGCTGAAGGTGCAGGAGGCCGCGGTCAAGCAGAACATCACGACGCTGCACAACCGGGTCAACGAGCTGGGCGTGGCCGAGCCGGTGATCCAGCAGCAGGGCATCGACCGCGTGGTGGTGCAGCTGCCCGGCGTGCAGGACACGGCCAAGGCCAAGGACATCATCGGCCGCACCGCGACGCTGGAGCTGCGGATGGTCGACGAGAGCCCGGAGGCCGCGGCGGCGGCCTCGGGCAGCGGCCCGGTGCCCTTCGGCACCGAGCGCTACACGGTGCGCGGCGGCTCGCCGATCATCGTGAAGCGCCAGGTCATCCTGACCGGCGACAGCCTGACCGACGCGCAGGCCGGCTTCGACGGCCAGAGCCACGAGCCGGCGGTGCACCTGACGGTGGACGCGAAGGGCGCGCGCATCATGCGCGACGTCTCGCGCGAGAACATCGGCAAGCGCATGGCCATCCTGCTGTTCGAGAAGGGCAAGGGCGAGGTGGTGACGGCGCCGGCGATCCGCGGCGAGCTGGGCGCCCGCTTCCAGATCTCGGGCGCGATGACCACCACCGAGGCGAGCGACGTGGCGCTGCTGCTGCGCGCCGGCTCGCTGGCGGCGCCGATGGAGATCATCGAGGAGCGCACGATCGGCCCGAGCCTGGGCGCCGAGAACATCGCGAAGGGCTTCAACAGCGTGCTGTACGGCTTCATCGCAATCGCCGTCTTCATGTCGGCCTACTACCTGCTGTTCGGCGTGTTCTCGACGCTGGCGCTGGCCTTCAACCTGCTGCTGCTGACGGCGGTGCTGTCGATGCTGCAGGCCACGCTGACGCTGCCCGGCTTCGCGGCGATCGCGCTGACGCTGGGCATGGCGATCGACGCGAACGTGCTGATCAACGAGCGCGTGCGCGAGGAGCTGCGCAACGGCGCGGCGCCGCAGACGGCGATCAACCTCGGCTACGAACGCGCCTTCGCCACCATCCTCGACTCCAACATCACCACGCTGATCGCCGGCCTGGCGCTGCTGGCCTTCGGCTCGGGCCCGGTGCGCGGCTTCGCGGTGGTGCACTGCCTGGGCATCCTGACCTCGATGTTCTCCGCGGTGATGTTCTCGCGCGGCCTGGTGAACCTCTGGTACGGCCGCAAGAAGAAGCTGAAGAGCGTGTCGATCGGCCAGGTCTGGAAGCCGGCCGCCGCGGCCGGCGCCGCCGCCCCGTCGGCCCGGCGCTGAGCCGGCGCCGCCCCCGAGCCCGTCCTCCTTCCGAGTCCCCGCATGGAATTCTTCCGCATCCGGCGCGACATCCCGTTCATGCGGCATGCGCTGGTCCTGAACCTCATCTCGATCCTGACCTTCGTCGCCGCGGTGTTCTTCATCGCGACGCGCGGCCTGCACCTGTCGGTGGAGTTCACCGGCGGCACGGTGATCGAGGTCGCCTACCCGCAGTCGGCCGACATCGACAAGGTGCGGCGCACCGTCGAGTCGCTGAACTTCGGCGAGGTGCAGGTGCAGAACTTCGGCACCTCGCGCGACGTGCTGATCCGCCTGCCGCTGCGCGGCGACGTGAAGCAGGCCGAGGTGGTGGGCCGCGTGTTCGACGCGCTGTGCAAGGCCGAGGGCGGCCAGGCCGCCACGCGCGAGTTCGTCACCGAGCAGGGCGAGTCCGGCACCCGGCCGACCTGTACCGCCAGCGGTGGCGCCGAGCCGCTGAAGCTGCAGCGCAGCGAGTTCGTCGGCCCGATCGTCGGCTCCGAACTGGCGCGCGACGGCGTCTACGCGCTGCTCGCCACGGTGGCCGGCATCATGATCTACCTGGCCTTCCGCTTCGAGTGGAAGTTCTCGGTGGCCGGCATCGTCGCGAACCTGCACGACGTGGTCATCATCGTCGGCTTCTTCGCCTTCTTCCAGTGGGAGTTCTCGCTCGCGGTGCTGGCGGCGCTGCTGGCGGTGCTGGGCTACTCGGTGAACGAGTCGGTGGTCATCTTCGACCGGGTGCGCGAGGCCTTCCGCAAGTACCGCAAGCTGCAGCCGAGCGAGGTGATCGACCACGCGATCACCAGCACCATGAGCCGCACGGTGATCACCCACGGCAGCACGCTGATGATGGTGCTGTCGATGATGTTCTTCGGCGGGCCGACGCTGCACTACTTCTCGATCGCGCTGGCGATCGGCATCCTGTTCGGCATCTACTCGTCCGTCTTCGTCGCCGCGGCGATCGCGATGTGGCTGGGCGTCAAACGCGAGGATTTGGTACGGATCGGCCCGAAGGAGAACGACCCGGACGATCCGAACGCGGGGGCGGTGGTATAGAGTCGGGAGAACATCCCGTGACATCCCGTTTCCACCCCCACCCATGGCGAGCGGCGCGCAATCGATCGTCCTGGCGGCCCAGGCCCGCCGGGCCTATGTCGATGGGCTGATGAAAGGGATGCCGGTCGTCCTCCAGGCGATCGACACCGGCACCCGTGTCCTGCTCAGCCAGGTGGCCGACCCGGCCCTGGTGCTGCGTCGGCGGCAGACGGTCGATGACCTGAAGCGCCGCGGCACCACCTGGCTGCACGCGGTGCAGGGCATCCTGCGCGGCGCCCACGACAAGGGCGTGGTCGAGCCCACCCGGGCGGGCGACCTGGGCGGCAAGTCGCTCGACCTCAGCCTGGTCGAGGACGCGACGATCGAGGGCGAGATCCTCAGCAGCCGGCTGTCGCTGGCCATCATGGACCGCGCCTCCTGGGAGTTCAACGACCTGCGCGCGCGCATCAACGCGCTCGAGGGCCGCGACGAACTGGACGCGCAGGACATCCTGCGTCCGCACGTGCTGGCGCGCGCGGTGACCACCGCCTGGCAATCGGCCGGGCTCACGCAGGAGAACTGGCGGGTCTCGCAGTCCCTGCTGCACGACGAGCTGGCGCATTTCGTGGAGGAGAACTACCACGAGGTGAACCGCCTGCTGAAGGACCAGGGCGTGCTGCCCGAGGTGGACCTGCGGCCGCTGATCCGCCGCGCCCGCGACACCGGCCTGGTCAACCCGGAGGCCACCGGGATGTTCAACCCGAACCGCACCGGCCTCTACGACCCGCAGCGCACCGGCCTCGTCGATGCCCAGCGCACGGGCCTCTACGACGGCTCGCGCACCGGACTGGTCGGCGGCCCCGGGGCTGGCGGTGGCGCGGGTGGGGCGGCCGGCCGACCCGGTTTCGGCGGAGCGGGCGGGCCCGGAGGAGGCGGCGGGCCTGGGGGCGGAGGGGGCGGCGGCGCGGGCCGCACGGCCTACGATGGCTCGCGCACGGGCATCTACGACGGCTCCCGCACCGGCATGGTCGACGGCTCCCGCACCGGGATCTACGACGGGCAGCGCACGAACACCTTCCCGCCGACCTCGGTGGGCACGACGCGCGTGGCCGGCATCCACGAGGAAACGCGGATGCTGACCCGCAGCTCGCCGCTGCCGCGCGGGGCCGCGGAAGGCGGCGCGGGCTCGGCGGAGGTCGTGCTCGGGCGCCTGAACCGGCTGATCGGCCGGCACCTGCCGGATTTCGCCGCGACCGCGGTGTCCAACCCGCAGGCCTCGCCCGGGCTGGCGGCGGCGATGGCCCAGGCCCAGCAGGGCATCGCGCAGCGCCTGTCGGGCGGCGCGCCGGGCGCGGGCGGCCTGGCGGCGGCCGGTGCGGCGGCCGGCGGCGGCGTGTCGATGCCGATGAGCATGCCGGCGGTGCTCGAGGAGCTGCAGCAGCGCAAGCAGCTGCTGAAGCAGGCCGCGGCCACGCCGGTCGAGCGCGCAACGATCGAGGTCGTCGCGCTGCTGTTCCAGAGCCTGCTGACCGAGGAGCGGCTGCCGGCCACGGTGCGCGTCTGGTTCGCGCGGCTGCAGATGCCGGTGCTGCGGGTGGCCGTCACCGAGCCGGACTTCTTCGCCGCCGCCGACCAGCCGGCACGCCGCCTGATCGACCGCATGGGCGCCACGGTGATGGGCTTCGATGGCGCGCTGGGCAAGGCCGCCGAGCTGGTCGAGCGCGAGATCAAGCGCGTGGTGCAGGTGGTCGAGGCCTACCCCGACACCGGCCGGCGCGTGTTCCAGACCGTGCTGACCGAGTTCGAGAAGTTCCTGGAGAACTTCTTCAAGAACGACAACGAGGCCAGCCGCAAGGGCGTGTCGCTGGCGCAGCAGGTGGAGCAGCGCGAGACGCTGGCGATCCAGTACACGATCGAGCTGCGCAAGATGCTGGCCGAGATGCCGGTGCAGGAAGGCGTGCGCGACTTCCTGTTCCGCGTCTGGGCCGACGTGCTGGCCACCGCCGCCGTCAAGCACGGGCGGCAGAGCGAGGAGATCAAGGCGATGAAGCAGGCGGCGGCCGACCTGATCTGGTCGGCCGGCGCCAAGACCTCGCGCGAGGACCGCGCCGCGGTGATCCGCCGGCTGCCGCCGCTGCTGAAGACGCTGCGCGAGGGCATGCAGAGCGCCGGCCTGCCGCCGGCGCGCCAGGACGAGCAGATCCAGCTGCTCAACAACTCGCTCGCCGCCGCCTTCACCGCGCGCACCGCCGCGCTGTCGCCGGACCGGATGAACGAGCTGAAGGCCCGGCTGGAGACGCTGGAGGAGCTGCTGCCCGACGCCGAGGAGGTCGAGATCGACGAGTCCATGGTGCTGGACCTGTCGGAGCACGAGAGCTCGGAGCTGGAGATCGTCGGCGACGGCGGCTCGATGCCCACGCCGCAGATGCTGCAGTGGGCCCGCCAGCAGCAGGTGGGCACCTGGTACACGCTGGACTACCGCAACCGGGTGGAGACGGTGCAGCTGGCCTGGCGCGGGATGCGCCAGCACCTCGCGCTGTTCGTCACGCCGCAGGGCCGCGGCGTGCTGTTCCAGCAGCACCGCATGGCCGCCTTCCTGCAGGCGGGGCTGCTGGTGCCGAAGGAAGACGAGTCGCTGACGACGAAGGCCACGCGCAGCGCGCTGGCGAAGATCGACGCCGACCCGCAGCGGCTGCAGAACTGAAGAGCGCCCCCAGGGCCGGGCGGTGCCCGCGGCGCAGACGGTTCGAAGCCAGCGGGCGGCGGGCCGCGAGGAACCCGCCCCGGCCCGTCAGTGGATCAGCCGCTCGTCCTCGTCGACGAAGAGCTCGTCGAGGATCAGTGCATCCGGCTCCTCGCCCAGGCTCCAGAAGACCATCAGCACGATGATCTTCAGGTCCTCTAGGTCGACCGGGCCGCCGGGGATCGCCGAGGCGCGGTCGATCACCATCTCGCGCATCGGCGGCGGCAGCACGCCGGCCGATTCGAGGAAGGAGATGAAGCCGATCGAGGCCTCGCCCAGGTGCTCCTGCTCGGCCGGCGAGTACACGCGCAGGCTCTGCGCACCCTGGGTGCCCACGTGCGACTCCGCCGCCGCGGCCAGGCCGTCCAGCCAGGACAGGGCCTCGCGGATCTCGTCCGTCTCGAACCCGACCGAGGCGAGCTTGCGCGTCAGCTGGGCGTGGTCCGGACAGGCGTCGGGCCGCCAGTACGTTTCGTACAGGTAGACGAGGACGTCGAACATTTCGAGACGACTATACCCGACTGGCCCGGGCCGCCAAGGGCCGATATCCGTGGTCTTTCCGCGGGCGCTGCGGCGCCGCGCCGTGCCGCGGCACGGCCTCAGCCGCGGATGCGGCGCACCAGCGCCGTGGTCGAGTAGCCGTCGACGAAGGCCAGCGCCCGCGCCTCGCCGCCCCAGCTGCGCACCCAGCGCGTCTCCTCCAGCGCCTCGATGTCGTAGTCCCCGCCCTTGACGTAGACCGCGGGGCGCACGCGCTGCAGCAGCGCCACCGGCGTGGGCTCGTCGAACAGCGTCACCAGGTCCACGCTCTGCAGCGCCGCGAGCACGCAGGCGCGGTCGGCCTCGGCATTCAGCGGGCGATCCGGCCCCTTGCCGAGGCCGCGGGCCGACGCGTCGCTGTTCAGCCCCACCACGAGGCTGGCCCCGAGCGCGCGCGCCTGGGCCAGGTAGGTCACGTGGCCGCGGTGGAGGATGTCGAACACCCCGTTGGTGAACACCACCGGGCGCGGCAAAGCCGCCACCCGGGCCGCCAGCGCGGCGGGCGGGCAGAGCTTGTCGAGGAAATCGGGCATGGCCGCGATTGTGGCGCGGGCGCCGCGCCCGCCCGGCACCCTCGTTTCGATGACAGCGCGTGTCGGGATCGTCCGGAGGATTTCGTTACAGCCTGTGAGGCGCCGCATTCCGTGCGCCCGAGGCGCTGTCGGCGTCTGCACCACCGACCTGTGTTCCTGGCCCGTGCGGGCCGCCTTGCAGGAGATGCGATGTTGGATTCCTTCGATCCCGAGACCCCCCGCCCGAGCGACGCCGACGTCGCCGCGCTGCCCAACCAGGCGCCGCTGGCCGCCGCCCGCCCGGCGGCCGGCCCGGCCGCCGTGGGCCGCGACCGCCGCGCCGGGGCCGCACAGTCGCCGCTGGCGCTGCTGATCGACGAGATCGACTACGGCCTGGTGCTGCTGACCGAGGAGGCCCAGGTCGTGCACATCAACCACCTCGCGCGCGTGGAACTGGAAGAGGGCCACCCGCTCGAGCTCGACGGCCGCCAGCTGCAGGCCCGCCAGGCCTCCGACGAGCTGCAGCTGCGCGACGCGCTGAACGGCGCCGCCCGGCGCGGCCGCCGCGGCCTGCTCAAGCTCGGCGGGCCCGAGCAGATCGCGATGGTCTCCGTCGTCCCGCTCGGCCAGCCCGGCGTCGGCGAGCCCTCGATCGCGCTGATCTTCGGCAAGCGCCAGGTCTGCGAGGAACTCTCGGTGCAGGCCTTCGCCCGCGTGCACCGCCTCACCACCGCCGAGACGCGCGTGCTCACCGCGCTGTGCGCCGGCGCCCGCGTGCGCGAAGTGGCCGAGCGCAACGGCGTCGAAACCTCCACCGTGCGCAGCCAGATCAGCAGCATCCGCGCGAAAACTGGCGCGCAGAGCATCGCCGCCCTCGTCCGCCAGGTGGCGGTGCTGCCGCCGTTGGTGGGGGCCTTGCGGATGAACTAGGCGGCGGTGGCGATGGGGGCTGTGGCCTTGGGGCGGTGCTGTGGCGCAAGGTCGGGGCGGAGGCCGTGTTCGGCCTTGCCAACATGAACCTTATAAGGTACACACTGGTTCGTGAGGATGCGCGATGCCCGGAAGCGCAACTCAGAAGATGCCGCTGGTCTTCTACCGAAGCGGTTCGGGCCATGAACCCGTCCGGGATTGGCTGCTGAAGCTGGCTCCCGACGAGCGGCACGAAGTCGGCCGCGACCTGATGCGGGTGCAGTGGCGATGGCCCGTTGGCATGCCACTGTGCCGGCCGATGGGGCAGGGCCTCTGGGAAGTCCGAACCTCGCTCGGCACCCGCAGGATCGCGAGGGTGCTGATTTGTCCCTACGAGGGGGTGCTGGTTGCCCTGCATGCATTCATCAAGAAGACGCCGAAGACGCCGGACGAGGACCTCGCGTTGGCGCGCAAACGCCAGAAGGAGCTGAACACGTGACGAAGACGAGCCCCCATGTCGGATCGAGCCTGGACGCGTTTCTGCAGGACGAAGGCATCTACGAGGAGTCCGAAGGCCAGGCCATCAAGGAAGTCATCGCCTGGCAGCTCGCCGAGGCGATGAAGGAGCGCTCGCTCTCGAAGGCTCGGATGGCGACGCTGCTGAAGACCAGCCGATCGCAGGTGGATCGACTGCTCGACCCCGAGCGCGACGTGACGCTGTCCACCTTGCAACGTGCTGCGGCGCTCGTGGGCCGGAAGCTGCAGGTCCAGCTCGTCTAGCGGCGCGACCGCGGGCATCCTGGGCTCGTCACTGCGGGTCTCGCCGACGATGCTGTCGGCGGACTGAACCTAGGGCTTGCGGCGCAGCATCTTCAGCATTCCTGATGCTCCGTGCAACTTCCCTCGCTACATCTGGGACAAGAAGTGGAACGAAGCCCGGGAGAAGGCCAAGGGGCTGGCAAGCTGAGAGGGTAAGCCATGAAGAATCGCTTCAAAACAGAAGCCACGCTGATGATCGCCTTTCCTGTAGTAGTTCTCCTGGTCGGCCTGCTGGCGGCCATCTTTCTTTGATCAGCAGGGCGGGGCGTCGGGATTTGCTCCTGCATCTTGCTCCCGATGCCTTCTTGCTTCCCTTGTCTTCGGGCGTGACGAACCCGATGGGCCGCTCAGGCTGTCGGCCATCCAGAGCAATCTGGCGGGCTGGTCCACCATCGCGGGCAACTTCCTCTACCAGCCTGCCACCGATCTTCGCTACGCCTGGCGCTTCGGCAACAGCAATCTGCGCCTGACCACGCACAACGCGGAATGGGGCGCTGCTCGGGATCGCACGCGGCGGGCAGTTCTATGCCGCCTACAACGATCACCCGGGGCGGCCCGAGGCCTTGATGAACTCCGGGGGAGGTGTGGCGTGGCGGGCAGCCAATGATGCTTTCGGGCCTTTCGCCATTCAACGGCTCAACGGAACTTCTGTCCGAGGTAGCAAATGTCACAGCGAACGCAACTGCGCGCAGCGGTCTCGCTGATGATCGCTATCCTCCTGATAGGCGTAGTTCTCCTGCTTCGAGGACATGAGTGGTCGGTCGGCGTCGTCGCCGTGTCATGGCTGTTGTTCATGCTCTGGGCCGCTCAATTCAGATGCAGACAGTGTCGGACCCATCATCTGTTCGAGGTCGACGGACTGACGGCACATCCCATTTGGCCGCGAGAGGAGTGTCGCGTCTGCGGTCTATCCACATCGGACACAACGCGGCGCAGATAGTCGTTGATTGGCGCGATCCCCTAGCCGCTGCGGCGCGCGTCAGGCTACTTGTCGCTTCGTCAAGCAGCCAACGGCTGCTTATCGCGGCGCTGCAACGCGGCGTCGGCCACCTCTGTTCGTCCCGGGTTGAGGGTGACGATCGCGATGTGGGACCAGTTGCGCGTCGAGCCTGACCATCGCCGCGGGTTGCGGTCGCGGGCTTGGGTGTAGAGGTCGTGGCGAGCCCTGAGGACCTCGCCTCCTGCAGCACGCGAGCCGCGCCCTCCTGCGCCGAGCCGTTGACGAACCCGCTCAGGGACTACGACGCCTTCGGCGGCCCGAAGCGCTGCGGCGGCTTGGGCGCGCGGGCGAACAGCGGCTGCACGTCGGGCAGGTTGGCCTGGATGTCCTTGATCCGCGTCGGGCCGGACGGGTGGGTGGACATGAACTGCGGCGGGGCGCCCTTGCTGGCGGCGGCCATCTTTTCCCAGAGGCTGACGCCGGCCCGCGGGTCGTAGCCGGCGCGCGCCGAGAGGTCGAGGCCGATCTTGTCGGCCTCGGACTCGTCCTCGCGGCTGAAGCGCAGCGTCAGGAGCTGGGCGCCCATGCTGAGCGCCGCGTCGCCGAGGTTGCCGAGGCCGAGCAGCGCGCTGACGACGTTGGCGCCGATGCGGGTGGCCGCGCCCTTGCCCATGCGGGCGCGGGCGTGCTCGCGCAGCGCGTGGGCGATCTCGTGGCCCATGATCATCGAGACCTCGTCGTCCGTCAGCTGCAGCTGCTGCAGGATGCCGTAGTAGAAGGCGATCTTGCCGCCCGGCATGCAGAAGGCGTTCAGCTCCTTGCTGCCGATCAGGTTGACCTCCCACTTCCACTGCTGCGCGCGCGGCGTGCTCTTGAGGTTGGGCGCGAGGATGTTCGGCTTCAGGCGGTCGGCGATCGCGCGCAGGCGGATCACCTGCGGGTGGTCGTCGGGCGCGAGCGCGCGCTGCTGGCGGGCTTCCTGCAGCATCTGGGCGTACTGCTGCGCGGCGGCGCGCTCCAGGTCCTCGGCGGGCACGAGCTTGGCCAGCGTGGACGGGTCGCTGACGCGCACGCCGTCCTGGGCCAGCGCCGGCCACGCGAGGCCGGCGCCGCCGGCCAGCAGGGCCTGGCCGAACAGGCGGCGGCCGTGCAGCGCGCAGCGGCAGCCGGCGCCGTGGCGGCGCAGCGCGGCCGCCAGCCCGGCACTGGGCCGGAAGCCGTCGCTCGCGAAGCCCTCGGGGGCCGGTGACAGGGGGCGGGACACGGGAACCATGGCAGCACTCCGCTCGCAACGCCGGTCCATCGCCGGCGGCCCGCGGAGCGTAGCAAACGCGCTGCGGGCCGGCCGCGGCGACGGCCTCTCGGGTGCGTCAGTCCTCGCCCGGCGGCGGCCGCACCACCTCCAGCGGCGCCATCGCGTCGCGCAGCCACCAGAGCATCGCCAGCCCGGGCAGCGCCGCCAGCGTCGACACCACGAAGAAGGCCGGCCAGCCGATCGACTCCGCCAGCACGCCGGCCAGCGGGCCGACCCAGACCCGGCCGACCGACGCGAAGGCCGACAGCAGCGCGTAGTGCGTGGCGCTGAAGCGCTGGTGGCACAGGCTCATCAGGAAGGCGACGAAGGCCGCCGTGCCCATGCCGCCGGAGAGGTTCTCCAGCGCCACCACCAGCAGCAGGCCGCCGTCGACGGGCGTGGCCTGCGCGAGCTTGACGAAGCCCCAGTCGAAGGCCGGCAGCAGCAGGCCCGGCAGCGCGCCCTTGCCGTGCACGGCGAGCCACCAGAAGCCCAGGTTGCTGGCCGTCTGCAGCACGCCGAACAGCAGCAGCGAGCGCCACAGGCCCAGGCGCAGCATCGCCGCGCCGCCGATCAGCGCGCCGACGATGGTCAGCCACAGGCCGATCACCTTGTTCACCACGCCGATCTCGGCCGGCGAGAACTGCGGCCCGCCGAGCAGGAAGGGCGTGAGCAGCGCGGCGGCGAAGGCGTCGCCGAGCTTGTAGAGCACGATCAGGCCGAGGAAGGCGGCCGCCCCCGGCTGCGCGAAGTAGCTGCGCAGGCCGCCGAGCAGGGTCTCGAAGTGCGCCGCGCGCGCCGCCCAGGCCGCCAGCGGCAGCGTGAAGCCGATGCCCAGCAGCAGCGCCAGCAGCTGCATCCACTTGCCCTGCAGCGCCGGCGCCATGCCGGTCGGCTCGAGCAGCGGGCCGAGCAGGGCCTGCGCGATCGGCGGGCCGAGGCGCTCGCTCACCAGCACGCCTAGCGCCACCGCCACCAGCACCGCGAGGAAGCCGAGCAGGTCCTGGCGCGCCACCGTCTTCGGCGCCAGCTCGACGGTGAGCCGCGGCAGCAGCAGCGCCGAGAGCACGGCCGCGCCGGCCATCACCGCCGCCATCAGCCGGTAGACCTCGGGCCAGGTCCAGCCGCCGCCCTGGGCCGGGTCGACCCAGATGAAGGCGATGCCGCCGGACAGGATCATCGCCATCCGGTAGCCCAGCACGTACAGCGAGGAGCCGAGCCCGCGTTCGCGCGGCGCGAGCAGGTCGGTGCGGTAGGCGTCGACGACGATGTCCTGCGACGCCGACGCGAAGGCCACCAGCACGGCCAGCAGCGCGAAGGTCCGCGTGGCGCCGGTCGGCGAGGTGCCGGCCATCAGCAGCAGCATGCCCGCCAGCACGAGCTGCGACAGCACCAGCCAGCCGCACCGCCGGCCCAGCCAGGGCAGGTCGAAGCGGTCCATCAGCGGCGCCCACAGGAACTTGAAGGTGTAGGGCAGGCCCACCGCGCCGAGCAGGCCGATGGTCGCCAGGTCGACACCCGACACGCTCAGCCAGGCCTGCATCGCCTGGCCGGTCAGCGCCAGCGGCAGGCCCGACGCGAAGCCGAGCAGCACCACCACCGCGAGCCGGTGCAGCGCGGCCAGGCGCTGCGCCAGCGGCGCGGCGGGCCGCGGACTCACTTCTCGCTGACCGACAGCCGCTCGCTGATCCAGCGCAGCAGGTCGATCCACATCTGCCGCATCTCGGCATTGGTCGGCGTGCGGATCGCGCTCGGCAGCTCGATCGTCACCACCGGCACGCCGCGGTGCACGCCGCCGTAGTGGCCGAGCGAGCCGGGGAAGATGCCGACCCGGTCGAGGAAGAGCCGGCCGAGGCGCTCGGGCGGGATGCTCGGGCCGTCGTAGTCGAGCACGCCGTAGGGCGCGTGCACGCTGACGATCAGGTCGGGCTTCCAGCGCTCCATCGTCTCCTGCACGAAGCGCGCCTCGGGCTCCGAGAGCGCGGCCGGGCCGGGGTAGCGGCGCGGGTCCTTGCGGGTGCGCTTGGCCCAGTACTCGGGGGCCTCGCGGTCCCACTGCGGGGTCGGGAAGTTGCGGTTCAGGTCGACGCCGCGGGCGTTGGTGCGGGTCGGCCGCGGCAGCAGCAGCCCGTCCGGATTGACGGCGGGCACGAAGCGCCAGTCCATGTCGGCGCCGGTCTCCATCGCATGCGCGATCCAGTGGAAGACCAGCGAGGTCGACGACAGCTCGTCGCCGTGGATGCCGCCGATCACCAGCACGCGCGGGCGGCGCCCCGGCTTGGCGCCGTTGCCGGACAGCGCGAGCTCGTGCAGGCGGCTCGTCACCACGTCGCGCTGGTACAGCGGGTAGCCGTTGACCGAGCGCCCGCTGGAGGCCTGCAGCAGCGCGGCCGTGCACAGGCCCTGCGACAGGTTGGGCAGGCGCCGCACCAGCTGCTCGCAGAAGCCGGCCGGCTCCATCGCGGCGGCGATCAGCGGCGAGGAGGCGACTGGCGCGGCGGCGGCTGGCGCGGCGGCGGCCTGGGTGGGCTTGGTCGCCGGGGAGGCCGGCGACGGCCGGGCGCCCGGGGCGCCCGGGGCGCCCGGGGCGCCCGGCGCGGTCGGCGGCGGGGCGGTGGCGGTGGCGGTGGCGGTGGCCGTCGCGGTGGCCGCAGCGGTGGCAGGCGGCTTCGTCGCCACGGCCGTCGCGGCCGGCTTCGTCGCGGACGAGGCGCCGGCGTCGGCCGAGGCGGCGCGGGCCGGCGCGGTGTCCGCGGTGCGGGCAGGCGAGCCGTCCGCCGCGCGGGCAGGCGAAACGTCCACGGCGCGGACCGGCGCCGACGCGGGCGGCCGCGCCGGCGCGGCGTCCGCCGTGCGGGCCGGCGCGGCCGCGACGGGCCGGGCCGGGCCGCCGGCTGGCGGCCGCGGCGCCGCCGACGCGGCGCCGGGGGACGGGGCGCCGCCGGGCGCCGCCGATCCGGCCCCGCTGCCGGCCGTCGTCGCGGTCGCCGTCGCTGCGGTCGGGGCCGCGGCGGTCGCCGCGGCAGCCGGGGCGAGGGCCGGGGCCGGCCCCGAGGCCGGGCGCTCCTGGGCAACGGCGGCGCCGGCCAGCGCGGCCAGCCACGCGAACGCCGCCGGCAGGATCGCCCGGCCGGCCGCAGCCGCGCCGGCCCGCCGCGGCGCGCCCGCCCGGCCGCGGGCGCTCAAGTGCGCACCTCGCCCTGGCCCAGCACCACCCACTTCAACGAGGTCAGGCCCTCCAGGCCGACCGGGCCGCGCGCGTGCAGCTTGTCGGTGCTGATGCCGATCTCGGCGCCCAGGCCGTACTCGAAGCCGTCGGCGAAGCGGGTGGAGGCATTCACCATCACGCTGGCCGAATCGACCTCGCGCAGGAAGCGCATCGCGCTCGGGTGGTGCTCGGTGAGGATCGCGTCGGTGTGGTGCGAGCCGTGGCGGTTGATGTGGGCGATCGCCTGGTCCAGCGAGTCGACCAGCTTGATGCTGATCACCGGCGCGAGGTACTCGGTGGCCCAGTCCGCCTCGGTGGCGTCGACCAGCTGCGCGCCGGGCACGCCGGCCAGCAGCGCGCGGCTGTCGGCGTCGCAGCGCATCTCCACGCCCTTGGCCGCGAAGACGGCGCCGATCTCCGGCAGGAAGCGCGGCGCGACGGCGCGGTGCACCAGCAGCGATTCGGCCGCATTGCAGGGGCTGTACTTCTGCGTCTTCGCGTTGTCGGTCACCTTCAGCGCCAGCGCAAGGTTGACCTGGGCGTCGACGTAGACGTGGCAGTTGCCGTCCAGGTGCTTGATCACCGGCACCCGCGCCTCGCGCGCAATGCGCTCGATCAGGCCCTTGCCGCCGCGCGGGATGATCACGTCGACCGCCTCGGGCGACGCGATCAGGTGGCCGACGGCGGCGCGGTCGGTGGTCTCGATCAGCTGCACGGCCTCGGGCGGCAGGCCGGCGTCGAACAGCGCGTCCTGCACCAGGCGCCACAGCGCGAGGTTGGAATGGATGGCCTCGGAGCCGCCGCGCAGGATGCAGGCATTGCCGCTCTTGATCGCCAGCGACGCGGCCTCGATCGTCACGTTCGGCCGGCTCTCGTAGATCATGCCGAAGACGCCCAGCGGCACGCGCATGCGGCCGACCGAGATGCCGCTCGGGCGGCGCTTCACGTCGCTGATCTCGCCCACCGGGTCGGGCATCGCGGCGATCTGCTCGCAGCCCTCGGCCACGGTGGCGATGACCTTCTCGCCCAGGCGCAGGCGGTCGACCATCGGCGCGGCGAGGCCGGCGGCCTCGGCGGCGGCGATGTCGCGGGCATTCGCGGCGGCCAGCGGCGCGCCGGCGGCGCGCAGGCGCCGTGCCAGCGCGCGCAGCGCCTCGTCCTTGGCCGCGGTGCTCGCGCGCGCCATCTCGTGGGAGGCCGCCCGCGCGGCCCGGCCGATGCGGGCGATGGCGGCGGAGAGGTCGGTGTCGCTCATGGGGTGGATTGTCTCAGAGGGCTGCCGGCCGGCACCCGCACGGTCGTGGGGTGGCACAGGCGCGAGACGGGGCCCGGCGGGCTCATCCCAGCGCCCCCAGCGCCGCCAGCACGGCCAGCCAGGCCGGCACGGTCAGCGCGAAGGCGAGCGTGCTGACGACGATGGCGGCCGAGGCCTCGGCCTGCAGCGTGTCGTAGCGCTGCGCGAACAGCAGCGCGTTCGAGCCGGCCGGCAGCGCCGCGGCCACGGTGATCACCGCCAGCGGCAGGCCGCGCAGCCCGAACAGGCCATGCCCCACCGCCAGCACCAGCGCCGGCAGCAGCAGCAGCTTGACGACCGAGATCCCGGCCGCGGCGCGCCACGCGCCGCCGACGTCGTAGTAGGCCAGCGACATGCCGATCAGCACCAGGCACAGCGGCACCACCGCCGCGCCGAGCGTGGCCAGCACCTCGTCCACCGGGCCCGGGATGCCCAGGCCGCCCAGGTTCCACGCGAGCCCGGCCAGCACCGGCAGCACCACCGGGTGCACCAGGGTGTTGCGCGCGGTGGCAGCCAGCGTCGCGCCCAGGCGCGGCCGCGGCTCGCCCGCGCGCGGGCCGGCGCGGGCCAGGTCCAGCTCCACCGCGGCCGTCTGCAGCGTCAGCAGCGTCAGCGCATGCAGGCTGACCAGCGTCACGTGCAGCGCCAGCCCGGCCTCGCCGAACAGCGCCGCCGACAGCGGCACGCCCACCTGCACCGTGTTGCCGAACACGCAGGACAGCGCCCGCACGCTCGGCGCCGCCGGCATCTGCCGGGCCTGCGGGCGGCGGCGCTGCAGCAGGTAGACCGCGCCCATCACCGCCACCACCGGCAGGAAGAAGGCGGCCAGCGTGCGCCAGGGCAGCGCCGCCAGGTCGATGCGCGCGGTGGTGCGCAGCAGCAGCGCCGGCACGAAGATGTAGAAGGCGGCGTAGGACAGGGTGCGCGCCGGGTCGCCGTCGCGGTCGTCGGGGCTGAGCCAGCGGGCCCGGCCGACCAGGTAGCCGAGGGCGACGATCGCGACGATCGCGAGCAGCTTGGTCAGCAGCACGAGGGACATCGGCGCATTGTCCCGCAGGCACGGGTTTTCCCGCGGTCGGGGGCGTGCACGGGCGCCGGGGCGACCGTCGCGGGCGCGCGGCCGAGGCGCCGGGCCGTGGCGGCCCGGGAGCCCGGCGGCCCGGAGCCCGAGGCGTGGCCGCCGTCCCGCGGGCCGCTCAGCGCGAGCCGAACATCATCCGCCGCGCCAGCAGCGAGCGCACCGGGCCGAGCGCCTGCAGCGCCGCCATGCCGGCGCCGCGGGCCAGGCCGGCGCCGGGCAGCGTCCAGGTGAAGCTGCGCGCGAGGAAATCGGTGGCGGCGATCATCGCCCAGCGGTCCGGGGCGCGGCGGCGCTCGACGCGGCGCAGCGCGGCGTCCAGGTCCGGCCCGTCGTGCAGCGCCTCCACCAGCTCGTGCGCATCGCGCAGCCCGAGGTTCAGGCCCTGCCCGGCCACCGGGTGCAGGGTCTGGGCCGCGTTGCCGATGCGCACCACCCGGCCGTCCACCAGCCGGCGCTCGGCGTTCAGGCCGAGCGGAAAGCGCTTCAGCGGCGACACGGCGGTGATCGGCCCGACCTCGGCCGGGAAGACGGTGTTCAGCAGCGCCAGGCGCTGGGCCTCGTCCAGCGCGGCGACCGGGTCGGCGTCGCTGGCGACGCACCAGACCAGCGCCGCGCGCCCCGGCCGCAGCGGCAGCAGCGCCGCCGGCCCCTCGCGGGTGAAGCGCTCCCAGGCCACGCCGGGCGGCGCCGCCGGCACCTCCACCTGGCCGACCCAGGCGGTCTGCCGGTAGTCGTGCGCCAGGCCCTTGCGGGCCTGCTCGGCGAACACGCCGCCCTCGGCGACCACCGCCAGGTCGTGCGTCTCGGCGATGCCGGCGTCCACCTCGACGCCGCCGGGCACCGGCTTGAGCGCCGCCACCGGCGTGCCGAAGCGCGCCAGGCAGCGCTGCGGCTCCGCGGCGCAGCGCGCCAGCCAGGCGGCCTGCATCGGCGCGACGATCGCACCGTAGGCGACCACCGCGCCGAGCTGCGCCACGCCCTCGTCGGCCGCGCGGATGCACACCCGAGGCCCGTCGCCCGGGCCGCGCCACAGCGCCTGCGCGAGCGGCCCCAGCACGGCCGGCTGCTGCGAGACCTGCACCTCGGTGATCGGCTGCGACGCGGCCTCGATGCCGCCGCGCCATACGCCCAGCCACTGCAGCAGCTGCACGCTGCCGAGCGACAGCGCCAGCGTGCGCGCATCGGCGCCCACGTCCTTGTCGAGCGGGCGGGCGTCGAAGACCGTGATGCGCGCCTGCGGCAGCGCCTCGGCGGCGCGCAGCGCCAGCGCCAGCCCGGCCGGGCCGGCGCCGACGACGGCCAGGCTCGGTGCCGACGCGGGCAGCGGCACGGCGGCGGCGGGCGGCGCCTCGGCGAGCGGTTCGGGATCGACCATGGGCCGTATTATTCGCCGCACCCGCACGGTCGCGGGCTCGGGAGCACGGCCATGGCGCTGATGGATTTCATCAAGAAACAGTTCATCGACATCCTGGAGTGGACGGAGGACGGCGACGGCACGCTCGCGTGGCGCTTCCCGATGGCCGGCAACGAGATCCAGTACGGCGCCTCGCTGACGGTGCGCGAGAGCCAGATGGCCGTCTTCGTCAACGAGGGCAAGGTGGCCGACGTGTTCGGCCCCGGGATGTACAAGCTGACGACGCAGACCATCCCCGTCCTGACCTACCTGAAGAACTGGGACAAGCTGTTCCAGAGCCCGTTCAAGAGCGACCTCTACTTCTTCAGCACCCGCCAGCAGATCGACCAGCGCTGGGGCACCACCCAGCCGGTCACGGTGCGCGACAAGGACTTCGGCGCCGTGCGCCTGCGCGCCTTCGGCAACTACGCCTACCGCATCGTCGACCCGAAGGCCTTCTACACCGAGATCTCCGGCACGCGCGATCGCTACACCGTGGCCGAGCTGGACGGCCAGCTGCGCGCGCTGATGCTGCAGCACATCTCGGATGCGGTGGCCGGCAGCGGCATCGCCTTCCTCGACCTGGCGGCCAACCAGGTCGAGTTCGCGGCGCAGCTGAAGGCCGCCACCGCGCCGGCCTTCGCGAAGCTCGGGCTGGGGCTGGAGACGGTGACGCTGCAGAACGTGTCGCTGCCCGAGGAGCTGCAGAAGATCCTCGACCAGAAGATCGGCATGGGCATGATCGGCAACGACATGGGCAAGTTCATGCAGTACCAGACGGCCCAGTCGATCCCGAAGTTCGCCGAAGGCGGCGGGGGCGGCGGCGGCGTGGCCGGCGATGCGATGGGCCTGGGCGCCGGCGTGGCGCTCGGCCAGGTGATGGCGCAGCAGCTGTCGCAGGGCCTGCAGGGCGGCGGCGCCGCGGCGGGCCTGCAGGGCGGCGGCGCCGCGGCGGCCCAGCCGGCGCCGGCCGCGCCGGCGGCGATCCGGCCCGACGAGGTGATGGCCACGCTCGAGAAGCTGGCCGACCTGAAGGCCAAGGGCATCCTGACCCAGGATGAGTTCGACGCGAAGAAGGCCGAGCTCCTGAAGAAGCTGGTGTAAGCCCGCGCCTTGGCCGACGCGCCCTCGCCCCAACGCAGCTACCGCGCCGCCTGCCCGAACTGCGGCGCGCCGGTCGATTTCCGCTCGCCGGCCTCGGCGTTCGCGGTCTGCAGCTACTGTCGCAGCACGATCGTGCGCGACGGCGAGGCGCTGCGCCGCACCGGCCAGGCCGCCGAGCTGTTCGACGACCACTCGCCGCTGCAGCTGGGCGCGTCCGGCACCTACCTCGGGCGCCCGTTCACGCTGGTCGGGCGCCTGCAGTACCGCACCGACCAGGGCACCTGGAACGAATGGCACGCACTGTTCGACGCCGGGCCCGACGGGCAGCCGCGCCCGGCCTGGCTGTCCGAGGACAACGGCCGCTACGTGCTGGCGCTGGAGGCGCCGCTGGGCGAGGCGGCGCCGCCGGCCGAGGCCCTGGTCGCGGGCCAGCGGCTGACGCTGGCGGGCCAGGCCTGGAGCGTGGCCTCGGTGGTCGAGGCCACGCTGATCGCGGCGCAGGGCGAGCTGCCGGCCCCGCCGGTCACCGGCCGGCCCTTCACCGTGGCCGACCTGCGCAACGTGCGCGACGAGGTGGCCACGCTCGACTACGGCGAGCCGGCCGCGCCGCGCTGGTCGCTCGGGCGCCCGGTGGCGCTGTCGGAGCTGGCGATGCGCGGGCTGGCCGAGGCCAGCGAGAAGACGCTCGGCGGGCGCGGCGTCAGCTGCCCGAACTGCGGGGCAGCGCTGCAGGTGACGCTGGAGAGCACGCAGTCGATCGTCTGCACCGAGTGCAAGGCGGTGGTCGATGTGTCCGGCGGGGTCGGGGCCGAGCTGTCGCACTACGTGCAGGAGAACGCGCAGGACGGCGGCACGCCGCAGATCCCGCTCGGGCGCACCGGCACGCTGGCGATCGCCGGTCGCGGCGGCACGCCGCAGCCGCTGCCGTGGCAGGTCGTCGGCTACGTCGAGCGCTGCGAGGTGCCGGAGGATCCCGAGGACGAGCAGGTCGTCTGGCGCGAGTACCTGCTCTACCACCGCAGCGAGGGCTTCGCCTTCCTCGTCGACGCCGAGGACGGCTGGAGCTGGACCGCGCCGCTGACCGGCGTGCCCGAGCTGCGCGGCGACGCCGCGCGCTGGCGCGGCGAGGACTACCGCAAGCTCTACGACTACCAGGGCAAGGTCACCTACGTGCTCGGCGAGTTTTACTGGAAGCTCGCGCGCGACGAACGCACCTTCAACACCGACTACGCCGGCACCGGCGCGGCCAGCCGCAAGCGCCTGAACCGGGAGCGCACCGGCGAGGGCCGCACGCAGGAGATCGTCTGGTCGGCCGGCGAGACGATGGCGGCCGAGACGGTGCGGCGCGCCTTCCAGCTGCCCGAGGCCGCGGCGGCCGCGCTGCGCCGCGACGCGACCCCGACCTCGACCAACGCCTCCTCGCTGCTGGCCAAGCTGTTCTTCTGGGCCTTCGTGATCGTGGTGCTGCTGATCCTGTTCCGCTGCAGCGGCGACGACGAGTGCGACGGCCTGCGCGAGCGCTACGGCGCGGCGTCGGCCGAGTACCAGAACTGCCAGGCCTCGAACCGCGCGCGCACCGGCGGCGGCTCGTACGGCGGCTTCAGCTCGGGCGGCAGCCACAAGTAGCGGCCGCGCACGCCCCCTCCCCCGACCCTTCCCCGAGGAGCCTTCCATGATGGGCATCGAATGGATGAAACCCGCCGTCTTCTTCGGCTCGATCCTCTACGCGCTGATCGGCGTCGCGGTGTTCTGGATCACCTTCATCATCATCGACAAGATCACGCCGTATGACCTGTGGGCCGAGATCGTCGAGAAGAAGAACATGGCGCTGGCGATCGTGGTCGGCGCGATGTGCATCGCGATCGGGCTGATCGTCTCGGCGGCGGTGCACGGCTGAGGCCGTCCGTGGCCGCCGTGCCGCATCCCGGCGGGGTGCCGGCCGACGCGACGCCGCCGTCGCGGGTGCGGCCGGCCGAGCTCGCGCTGCTGGTCTCGGTCTTCGTGGTGGCGGCCTGCGGGCTGCTCTACGAGCTGGCCGCGGGCGCGCTCGCGAGCTACCTGCTGGGCGACTCGGTGCTGCAGTTCTCCACCGTGATCGGCGCCTACCTGTTCGCGATGGGCATCGGCTCCTGGCTGTCGCGCTACATCGAGCGGCAGCTGGTGGCGAACTTCCTGCGCATCGAGCTGCTGGTCGGCCTGGTCGGCGGGCTGCTGCCGGCGGCGCTGTTCGCGCTGTACAACGTCGCGCCGTCGTCCTTCCGCTTCGCGCTCTACGGCCTGGTGCTGGCGGTGGGCACGCTGGTGGGGCTGGAGATCCCGCTGGTGATGCGCATCCTGAAGCGCCACTTCAGCGAGCGCTATGCGCTGAAGGACCTGGTCTCGCAGGTGCTGACCTTCGACTACCTGGGCGCACTGGCGGTGTCGGTGGCCTTCCCGCTGGTGCTGGTGCCGCAGCTCGGGCTGATCCGCACCGGGGCCTTCTTCGGGCTGCTGAACGCCGGCGTCGCGGTCTGGACGCTGTGGCTGTTCCGCGCCGAGCTGCGCGCCGTCGGCGCGCACCTGCTGGCCTGCGCGCTGACGGTGGCGGCGCTGGTGGCCGCCTTCGCCGGCGCCGAGCGCATCACCACCTGGGCCGAGGACCGCTTCTACGCCGACGGCGTGCTCTACAGCGCCACCAGCCCCTACCAGCGCGTCGTCGTGACCGCGGGCAAGGCCGGCGTGCGCCTGTTCCTGAACGGCAACCTGCAGTTCCACTCGCGCGACGAGTACCGCTACCACGAGGCCCTGGTGCACCCGGCGATGGCGGCGCACCGCGCGCCGCGCCGTGTGCTGGTGCTGGGCGGCGGCGACGGCCTGGCGGTGCGCGAGGTGCTGAAGTACCCGGCGGTGGAGCAGGTGACCCTGGTCGAGCTCGACCCGCACATGACCACGCTGTTCCGCGAGCAGCCGCTGCTGCGGCGCCTGAACGCCGACGCGCTGCACTCGCCGAAGCTGCGCATCGTGAACGCCGATGCCTTCACCTGGCTGGAGCAGGACACGGGCGTCTACGACGTGGTGATCGTCGACTTCCCGGACCCGACCAACTTCGCGATCGGCAAGCTCTACACCAGCAGCTTCTACCGCCTCGTCGACCACCACCTCGCCGCCGGCGGCTACGTGACCGTGCAGACCACCTCGCCGCTGATCGCGCGGCGCAGCTTCTGGACGGTGGTCGCCACGCTGGAGGCCGTCGGCCTCTCGACGGCGCCCTACCACGTGCATGTGCCGAGCTTCGGCGAATGGGGCTTCGTGCTCGCCGGCCGCCGGCCCTGGGCCGCGCCGGAGGCGTTGCCGCCAGGCCTGCGCTTCCTCGACCTGGCCGGCCTGCCGGCGCTGTTCCAGTTCCCGCCCGACATGGCGCGCGTGCCGGCCGAGGAGAACCGCCTGTCGAACCAGGTGCTGGTGCGGCAGTACGAGCAGGAATGGGGCAAGGTGCACTGGTGAGCCCGCCGGGCCGCCCCGTCCGTCGGCGCCCCGTCCGTCGGCATCGGCTGCAGCCTGTCCCGTCCGGACGGCGGGCCGTCGGCCCGCGCTGTCGGGCGCGGCCGGGCGGCGCCAGAGTGGCCGTTTCCGTCCTGCCGGGAGCGCCGCATGCCCTCACTGTCTGCCCCCCCCGTGCCGCGGCCTGCCGTGGCGACCCGGCCCGGCGCTGCGTCCGGCCGGGGCGTGCTGCGGGCGGCCGTCGCGACCTGGTTCGGCGTCGCGATGCTCGGGCAGCTGGCCTTCGCGGCCTATGTCGTCGGGCTCTACGGCGGCGCGGCGCTGTCGGGGCAGGCGGCGCACTGGAACCGGGTCACGCCGCGCGCCTGGGTGCCCGGCGAGCCGGTGGGCAACCTGGTGTTCGCGTCGCACGTCGCCTTCACGGTCGCCATCCTGCTCGGCGGGCTGATCCAGCTGCTGCCGCCGCTGCGCCGCCGGGCGCCGGCGCTGCACCGCTGGAACGGCCGGCTCTACCTGGCCGCGGCGGTGGTGCTGGCGCTGGGCGGGATCGCGATGCTGCTCACGCGCGGCACGGTGGGCGGCATCGCGCAGCAGGCCGGCACGGCCGTCAACGGGCTCGCGATCCTGGCCTGCGCGGCGCTGGCCTGGCGCGCTGCCCGGGCCGGACGAACCGCCGAGCACCGGCGCTGGGCGCTGCGGCTGTTCCTCTGCGTCGGCGGCGTCTGGTTCTTCCGCATCGGCCTGATGGCCTGGCTGATGGTCTTCCAGGCGCCGGTGGGCTTCGACCCGACCTCCTTCAGCGGCCCCTTCCTGACCGTGCTGGCCTTCGCGCAGTTCCTGCTGCCGCTGCTGGTGCTGGAGGGCGTGCTGCGTGCCGAGGCGGGTGCGCGACCCGGCGCGCGCCGCGCGATGGCGGCGGTGGTCTTCGCGCTGGCCGCGCTGACGGCCCTGGGCGTGGCCGGCGCCGTGATGGGGATGTGGCTGCCCCGCCTCTGAGCCGGGCCGCGGCCCGGCCCCGCACGCCGGGCACCCCGGGCGCAGCGCGGCGGAGCCCGCCGGCATGACGCGGACGCCCGCCGGGCCGGCCGCGCCGCGCCGCGGCCTGCTGCGGGCCGCCGCCGGCGCGGTGGCCGGCCGCGTCGCCGCGCGCCTCGGCGCGCCCGGGCTGGCCGCGGCGGCACTGGCCGGCTGTGCCCGCCCGCCCGCCCTGCCCCCGGGGGACTGGGTCGGCGCCGACGCGGCCCGCGGCCATGCGCTGCGCGACGGCGTGCCGCGCCCGGTCGCCGCGCCGGACCTGCGCCGCGCGGACACCGTCATCGTCGGCGCCGGCGTCGCGGGCCTGGCCTGCGCGCGGGCGCTGCGGCAGCGCGGCCGCGAGGACATCGCCGTGCTCGAGCTGGAGGACCAGGCCGGCGGCAATGCCCGCGCCCACGCGATGGGCGGCATGGCCTGCCCGCTCGGCGCCCATTACCTGCCGCTGCCCGACCCGCGCGACGAGGCGTTGCTCGGGCTGCTGGCCGAGCTCGGCCTGGTGCAGCACGCCGCGGGCCGCCTCGTCTACGACGAGCGCCACCTCTGCCACAGCCTGCAGGAGCGCCTGTACATCGGCCCCGACGACGAGGAGCGCGCCTGGCACGAGGGGCTGCTGCCGCCGGTGGACGCGCTGCCGCCGGCCGAACGCGCGCGCAGCCTCGCCGACTACCGGCGCTTCGCCGCCGCGGTGCGCCCCTGGGTGGCGCGCGGCGCCTTCGCGATGCCCACGGCGCGCGCCGGCTGGAACGAGGCCCTGGCCGCGCTCGACGCCCAGCCCTTCGACCGCTGGCTGGACGCCGAGGGCCTGCATTCGCCGGCGCTGCGCTGGTACCTGGACTACTGCTGCCGCGACGACTATGGCGCCGGCACCGCCCGGGTCTCGGCCTGGGCCGGCCTGCACTACTTCGCCAGCCGCCACGGCTTCCATGCGCCGGGCGAAGACGGCGGCGACGACGAGGCCGGCCTGCTCACCTGGCCCGAGGGCAACGGCTGGCTGACGCGGCGCATGGCTGCGCCGCTCGGCGATCGGCTGCAGCCGGCGCGCGTGGTCTGGCGCGTCGAGGGCGGCCGGCATGGCGCGAGCGTCGATGCCTGGGATGCGCGCCGCGGCCGGCACGAGCGCTGGCAGGCGCGGCAGGTGGTGCTGGCGGTGCCGCTGTTCGTCGCGGCGCGGCTCTGGCGCGACGCGCCGCCCGCGCTGGCGGCCGCGGCCGGGCGGCTGCCGCACGCGCCGTGGCTGGTCGCCAACGTCGAGCTCGACGCGCCGCTGCGCGACCGGCCGGGCGCGCCGGCCGCGTGGGACAACGTGGTCTACGGCAGCCCCGCGCTCGGCTGGGTCGATGCGATGCACCAGTCGCTGCGGCCGGACCGCGGGGCCACCGTGCTCAGCGTCTACTGGGCACTGGGCGGCGCGGACGCGGGCGCCGAGCGTGCCGCGCGCCAGGCCCTGCTCGGCGGCAGCCACGCCGACTGGACGGGCCGCGTGCTGGCCGAGCTGGCCGGCCCCCACCCCGAGCTGCCCCGGCGCGTGCGCCGCGTCGACCTGATGCGCTACGGGCACGCGATGGCGATCCCGGTGCCGGGCGTGCGCGCCGACCCGGCACTGCGCGCACTGCGCGAGGCGCCGGCCGACGGACGCGTCCACCTCGCGCACGCCGACCTCTCCGGCTACTCCGTGTTCGAGGAGGCCTTCTTCCACGGCGAGCGCGTCGGCCGGCGGCTCGGCGCCTGAGCGCAGCGGGCCGCCCGCGGTCCGGTCGGCGGCTGCCCGGGCGGGCGCTCAGGCCGACGGCCCGGGCGCCGCGGCGCAGACGGCAAGGCCGGGTCCGGGTCCCGGTCCGGGCGCGTCCTGCCAGGCGGCCGGCACGGCTTGGCCGGCCACCGCGCCGGGCCCCCCGACCGGCACCCAGACACGGAAAGACGAGCCCGCACCGGGCGCCGAGCGCACCTGGATCGCCCCGCCGTGCTTCTTCACGATGGAGAAGGACAGCGAGAGGCCGAGCCCGGTGCCCTTGCCGACGTCCTTGGTGGTGAAGAAGGGCTCGAAGATGCGCCGGCGCACGGCCTCGGGCATGCCGCAGCCGTCGTCGTCGACCTGCACCCAGGCCCAGGGGCCCTCGGTGCCCGAGCTCAGCGTCACGGTACCGGCCTCGCCGAGCGCCTGGCTGGCGTTGACGACCAGGTTCATGAAGACCTGGTTCAGCTGGCCGGGCAGGCAGCGCACCGGCGGCAGCACGCCGAGCCGGCGCTCGACGCGCGCCTTGTACTTCAGCTCGTGGCGCAGCACGTTCAGCGTCGATTCGAGGCCGGCGTTCAGGTCGGCCTCCTGCCAGTCGGCCTGGTCGACGCGCGAGAAGTCCTTCAGGTCCTGGACGATCTTGCGGACGCGGCCGAGGCCGTCGGCGCATTCGTCGAGCAGCACCGGCAGGTCCTCGCGCAGCTCGGCCAGCGCCTGCGGGCCGCCCGCGTCGTCACCCGCGATGCGGCGCAGCAGCTCGTCGGCATAGTGGCGCAGCGTGTTGAGGTTGGCGCCGACGAAGGCGATCGGGTTGTTGATCTCGTGCGCGACGCCGGCCGCGAGCTGGCCGATCATCGCCATCTTGTCCTGCTGCAGCAGCTGGTTCTGCGCCTCCTCGAGGCGGTGGTTGGTCTCGCGCAGCTCGTCGACGCGCGAATGCAGCACCTCGTGGGCGGCGCGGATCTCGCTGCGGTCCTGCATCATCCACCAGAGCCCGGCGGCCTGGGGACCGGCGGCCGCGCGGGCGTCGACCTGGACCCAGATCTCGCCGCCGTCGGCCCGGCGCAGCCAGGCCTCGGCGTGCAGCGCGGCGGCCGCGGGGTCGAGCGCCCGCGCGCGCGCGACCAGGTCCGGCGGCAGCCCGAGCTCGGCCAGCGGCGCGCCGACCCAGCCGCCCGGCCGCTCGCCCAGCATCGCGACCAGCGCCGGGTTGGCGCGCTGCAGCACGCCTTCGCAGGACCAGGCGACGCCGATCGGCGCCTCCTCGATGAACTGCGCCAGCTCGTCGGCCGTGGCGGCCAGCTCGGCCGAGCGCCGGCGCACCAGGTCCTCCAGCTCGTCGCGGTGGCGCTGCAGTTCCTGCTCGGTGCGGCGCCGCCGGCTGACGTCCTGCAGCGTCTCGATCGCCCCGACGACGCGGCCCTCGGCATCGCGCAGCGGCGCCGCGGTCGCGTACAGCCAGGCGCCCTCGGGGCCGAACTGCGGGAACCAGGCCTCGAGCGCCAGGCCGCCCGGCACGGCGCGCGACGCGACCACGGCCTCGCCCTCGCCCTCGCCACCGCGCCGCGCCGCCGCCGCCGCGGCGTCGATGCCGTCGACGATCAGGTCGGCCAGCATCGGCCGTGGCGCCGTGAACATGGCGCGCCAGGCCTCGCGGCGGCCCACGACCTCGCGCCGGGCCAGCCCGGTGAGGCGTTCGCAGGCGGCGTTCCAGTGCGTCACGCGGTGCGCGGCGTCGATCACCAGCGTGGCCAGCGGCGCGCCGTCGACGATCTGGCCGAGCAGCCCGCTGAGCGCGAACAGGCTGGTCTGCACGTGCTGGATGTCGCTCTGGTCGAGGCAGGTCAGCAGCACCGGCGGCGGGGCATCGCCCGGCACCGCGGCCGGCCGCCCGTCGCGCGCCAGCGGCCGGGCGTGGATCTCGACCGGCCGCTCGCCGCCGTCCGGCGTCAGCAGCCGCGCGGAGACCACCGGCGGCAGGCCGGCGCCGGTGGCCGCATCGCCGAGCGCGCGGTCGAGCGCGGCAAGGTCCTCGGCGGCGACCAGCCCGTCCAGGCGGCAGCCCGCCAGCGCCGCCGCCTCGCGACGCGCCAGCCGCGCGAAGGCCTCGTTGGCCGCGCCCAGGCGGCCGGCCTGCCAGAGCGCCGCCGGCACCGCGACGGCCTCGAGCCAGGCGGGGACCGCGGCAGGGGCCGTGGCGGCGCTGTCGGTCGAGGCCACGCTCACGGGACGGCCCTGCGCGCCGGGCGCTCCGGGATCGGGCTCATCCCTGCACCGCGGGCGCGTCCACGTCCTGCTCGCGCACCCGGAGCACGAGCCGCAGGCCATCGCGGCGCGCGAGCTCGCCGAGCTGGCGGATGATCCGCTCCTCGAACACATGCCCGGCGGCGAGCAGGATGGCGCCGCGCGGCGAGACGACGTCGCGCGCCAGCACCATGCCCGGCCGCAGGCGCCGCACGTCGATCTCGACGCCCTCGCCCGCCAGCCGCGCCTGGTCGTCGAGCACGGCCAGCAGGGCCTCGACGACGCGGCCGTCGTAGTGGCTGCCGACGCCGCCGAGCAGCACCTGGCGCGCCCGCTCGGGCGGGTAGCGCGTGGGCGCCATCGCGCCGTGCACCAGGCTGTCGTAGTCGTTGGCCGCCGCGACGATGCGCGCACCCAGCACGATCTGCTCGCCGTGCAGGCCGTCGGGGTAGCCCTTGCCGTCCAGCCGCTCGTGGTGCTGGCGCACGATGTGCGCCGCGGCCTGCAGCTGCGGCAGCGGCATCAGCGCGGTCTCGCCGTCGACCGGGTGGCGGGCGTAGCGGGCGCTTTCGTCGGCGCTCAGCAGCGAGTGCGGCTTGCCGATCAGTTCGTCGGGCAGCCCGATCTTGCCGACGTCGTGCAGCAGCGCGCCGAGGTAGAGGTCGCGCAGGTCGGCGGCCGGCAGGCCGAGGCGCTGGCCGGTCTCGCGGGCCAGCGCCGCGACGCGGCGCGCGTGGCCGGCATGCCCCTCGCGCATCTCCAGCAGCCCCGCGAACACGCCGACCGTCGTCATGAAGGTCTGCTCGAGGTCGGCGAAGGCCGTCTCCAGCATCGCATTGACCTGCTGCAGCTCCGCGGTGCGCGCCGCCACCCGCGACTCGAGCGCCTGGTTGGCCTGCTGCAGCGCCTCGTTCTGGCGCTGGCTCAGCGCGAGCAGCGCATCGTGGCGCCGCTCCAGGTCGCGCCGCGCCAGCGCATCGCGCACCACCTGCAGCAGCGCCTCGTCGTCCCAGGGCTTGGCCACGTAGCGCTGGATCTCGCCGCGGTTGACGGCCTCGACGGTGGCGCCGATGTCGGCATAGCCGGTCAGCAGCACGCGGCCGATGTGCGGGTCGAGGGCCCGCACCTGCTCGAGGAAACGGGCGCCGTCCATGCCGGGCATCCGCATGTCGGAGATCACCAGGTCGACCGGCTGTTCGCGCAGCCGCTCCAGGCCCTCGGCGCCGCTGCCCGCCTGCACGACCTGCAGGCCGGCCCGGCGCAGCAGCCGGCGCAGCGCGGACAGCACGCCGGGCTCGTCGTCGACCGTCAGCACCCAGGGCGCCGGCGCGGGCGCCAGGTCCTGCGCAGCGGGCAGGCGGGCGGGATCGGCAGTCATGGGCAGGGCATCCAGTCGCTGCCCGGCTTATCGGCGCGGCGGGCACCGTGCCGCATCAGCCAGATGCCTAGGCCCCGCGTCGGCACGGCGGCGCGGGGCCGGCGCCCCGCCGGACGCCGGCAGGCCCCGCCGTCAGCGGAACAGCGCGTCGAAATCCACCGCCACCTCGGCCGGCATCTCCAGCCGCAGCGTGCCCTCGATGTGCTCGAGGTGCACGGCCATGCGGCGCGCCGCCAGCTCGCCGTCGCCGGCTTCCAGCGCATCCACGATCTCGGTGTGCTCGTGGTGCGGGCAGGACGGCATGCCCGGTGCGTCGTACAGCGCGATGACGAGGCAGGTGAGCGAGCACAGCTCGCGCATCGCGCGCTGCAGGAAGGCGTTGCCGCCCAGCTGCGCCAGCAGCAGGTGGAACTCGCCGGACAGGCGGATCGTCGCGTGCCGGTCGTCGCGCGCCCGCGATGCGGCTTCCAGCGCAACGTTGCGCCGCAGCCGCGCGACGCCCTCGCGGGTGATCGTGCCGGCCAGCTCGCGCACCATCGCCAGCTCGATCAGGCGCCGGGCCTCGAACACCTGCCGCGCCTGCGCCACGCTGGGGCTGCCGACGAAGGTGCCGCGGTTCGGCTCGGTGCTGAGCACGCCGTCGTGGGTCAGCCGCGCCAGCGCGAGGCGCACCTTGGTGCGGCTGACGCCGAAGGCCGAGGCCAGCTTCTCCTCGACCAGCTTGGTCCCCGGCGGGAGCCGGTGCTCCCAGATGGCGCCCAGGATGCGGTCGGCGATCGCATCGACCGACGCGCCGGCCTGGCGTGGATCGGTGTCCGGCATGGTGTCTGCTCCAAACATTCTTTACTGCAGATTGTATGTCGGTCTGGTGGCCAATCGGGGCCGCACGCTCAGCAGACGCCTGCTGCGACCGCCCGCGGGGCGCGCGGACCCTGTCGCGGCGACCTGTCGATAAAGCTCACGGCCTGACAGCCATAAATCAACGGCCTGATGATCAAACTTTCGCTTGATTGTATGGCGGTTAAGGAATATTGTTCGGCACCTCTCGCCCCTCCACGATCCACTGCCGGAGCCCCGCATGCCGATCACCGCTTCTCCGCCCCTGATGCCCGACACGTCCGCGCCGCCCGTGGCCGCCGCACCGACGCACAGTTCGGCGCGCCGCGTGGCCGCCGCCAGCCTGGCGGGCACCACGCTGGAGTTCTACGACCACTTCATCTACGGCCTGGCCGCCGCGCTGGTGTTCCCCAAGCTGTTCTTCCCGCAGTCCGAGCCCCTGGTGGCGACGCTGCTGTCCTTCGCGAGCTACGGCGTGGCCTTCGTCGCGCGCCCGCTGGGCGCCGCCGTCTTCGGCCACTACGGCGACAAGCTCGGCCGCAAGTCCATCCTGTTCCTGACGCTGCTCATGATGGGCCTGGCGACCTTCCTGATCGGCTGCCTGCCGACGCACGCGCAGGTGGGCGTGCTGGCCCCGGTGCTGCTGGTGCTGCTGCGCATCGTCCAGGGCCTCGCGCTCGGCGGCGAGTGGGGCGGCGCCGCGATCATGGTCAACGAGCTGGATCCGCAGGGCCGCCGGCGCGGGCTGCTCGGCGCGGTGGTGCAGGTGGCTGCGCCGATCGGCCTGCTGATCGCCAACGGCGTGTTCGCGCTGGTGACCTGGGCCGTGTCCGAGGAGGCCTTCCTGTCCTGGGGCTGGCGCGTGCCCTTCCTGCTCAGTGCGCTGCTGGTCGGGGTGGGCCTGTACATCCGCATGAGCGTGCGCGAGTCGGCGGTGTTCGAGCGCGATGCCGATGCCGGCCGCGACGGCCACGCGCCGATCGCGGAGGTGCTGCGCCACTACAAGCCGCAGCTGGCGATCGCCTTCTTCGCGCGGCTGGGCGGCGACATCGCCTTCTACGTGTTCACGCTGTTCCTGCTCTACTACGTGCCGACCCGGCTCGGTCTGCCGCGCAGCGTGGCACTGAACGCGGTGCTGCTGGGCGCGGTCGCGCAGATCCTGTGCATCCCGCTCGCCGGCTGGCTGGCCGACCGCATTGGCCGGCGGCCGGTGCTGATGATCGGCGGGGTCGGCGGCGCGGTCTGGGCCTTCGTGTTCATGCAGCTGGTGCAGACGGCGGAACCCGGCGCGATCATGCTGGCCTCGTTCGTCGGCATGGTGCTGGTGTCCTTCATGTTCTCGCCGCTCGCGTCCTTCCTGCCGGAGCTGTTCGCCACCCGGGTGCGTGTCACCGGCGCCTCGCTGGGCTTCCAGTTCGCCGGGGTGTTCGGCGGCGCGCTGGCGCCGATGATCGCCACCGGGCTGATCGCGGCCTACGGATCGACGCTGCCGGTGGCGATCTACCTGGCGGTGGTCTGCGTGCTGATCGCGGTGGCTGCCTGGGCCGCACGCGAGACCGCCCACATCGACCTGAAGGACGCGGGGCGCTGACGCCATGACGCACGAGTTCGACACCGTCATCCGGCACGGCACCGTCGCGACCGCCAGCGGCACGATGGACGCCGACGTGGGCATCCGCGACGGCCGCATCGTCGCGCTGGCCGAGTCGCTCGGCCGCGGCCGGGAAGAGATCGACGCGCGCCACCGCCTCGTGCTGCCGGGCGGGGTCGATGCCCATTGCCACCTGGACCAGCCGGTCGGCGACGGCCTGCGCATGGCCGACGACTTCCTGACCGGCACCCGGTCCGCCGCCTGCGGCGGCACCACCACGGTGATCCCCTTCGCGGCCCAGGCGCGCGGCCAGTCGCTGCGGGCGGCCGTGGCGGACTACCACGCGCGCGCCGAGGGTCGCGCCTGCGTCGACTACGCCTTCCACCTGATCGTCGCGGACCCGACGCCGACGGTGGTGCGCGAGGAGCTGCCGGCGCTGATCGACACCGGCTACACGTCGTTCAAGATCTACATGACCTACGACGACCTGAAGCTCGACGACCGGCAGATCCTCCGCCTGCTCGCGGTGGCCCGGCAGCACGGCGCCCTGGCGATGGTCCATGCCGAGAACGCGGACTGCATCGCCTGGCTGACGGAGGCGCTGGAAGCCGCCGGACAGACCGCCCCGCGGCATCACGCCGACGCGCGCCCGATGGTGCTGGAGCGCGAGGCGACACACCGCGCCATCTCGCTGGCCGAGCTGGTGGACGTGCCGATCCTCGTGGTCCACGTGTCCGGCCGCGAGGCCGTGGAACAGATCCGCTGGGCGCGCGGCCGCGGCCTGCGCATCTATGCCGAGACCTGCCCGCAGTACCTCTTTCTCACGGCCGAAGACCTGGGCCACGGCTACGAGGGGGCGAAATGCGTGTGCAGCCCGCCGCCGCGCGACGTGGCCAACCAGCGCGTGATCTGGGACGGGCTCGCGGACGGCCTGTTCACGGTCTTCTCCTCCGACCACGCGCCGTTCCGCTACGAGGACCCGCAGGGCAAGAAGCCCGGCGGCCAGGAGGTGGCCTTCCGCCACATCCCGAACGGCATCCCGGGCCTGGAGACGCGCCTGCCGCTGCTGTTCTCCGAGGGCGTTCGCACCGGGCGCATCACGCTCGAGCAGTTCGTGGCCCTGACCGCCACCCAGCCGGCGCGGCTGTACGGGCTGCACCCGCGCAAGGGCCACATCGCGATCGGCGCCGACGCCGACCTGGCGATCTGGGACCCGGATCGCCGCGTCACCGTGCGCAACGAGGCGCTCCACCATGCGGTCGACTACACGCCCTACGAAGGGATGACGCTCACCGGCTGGCCCACCACGACCCTGGTGCGCGGCCAGCGCGTCTGGGACCACGGCGAGTTCCTCGGCCGCCCCGGCGACGGCCGCTTCCTGCGCTGCGGCCGGCCCGAGATGGCGCGTCCGAAGGGCGTGGAGCCGGCGCCCGGCGCCTACCTCGCCCGGCGTCCCGGCGGCGCGCTGGCGGCGCTGGCCGGCCGGGCCGATCCCCCGAGCCCCCGCCATGGCTGAGCCCCACCCGCTCGACGGCCCGGTGGCCGACCTCGTGGCCGCCTGCCACGCCGGCCGGATCGATCCGGGGGCGCTGCTCGACGACGCCCTGGCCCGCATCGCGGCGCGCAATCCCGGCCTGAACGCCATCGTCGGCCCGCGGCCCGACGACCTGGGCGCGCAGGTGGCTGCGCTGCGCCGTCGCCTCGCGGCGGGCGAGCGACCGCCGCTGGCCGGCGTGCCCGTGGTCGTGAAGGACGTGGTCTGGGTGCGCGGCCAACGCGTCACCCAGGGCTCGCGGCTGTTCGCGGACTTCGTCGCGCCGCGCGACGCGCTGGCCGTGGCGCGCCTGCGCGCGGCCGGCGCGCTGATCGTCGGCATGGGCAACAGTTCGGAGTTCGCCTGCAAGGGCGTCACGACGAACGAGGTGTACGGGCCGACGCGCCACCCGCTGGACCCGTCGCTGACGCCAGGCGGCTCGTCCGGCGGCTGCGCGGTCGCGGTGGCCGCCGGCCTGGCGCCGCTCGCGCTGGGGACCGACGGCGGCGGCTCCAGCCGGCGGCCGCCCGCGCACGTCGGCGTGGTGGGCTTCAAGCCCTCGTTCGGCGCCATCCCCGACCCGGACGGCTTCGCGCACCCCTTTCCCGGCCTGCAGGTGATCGCCCCGATCGCCCGCCGCGTCGACGACGCGGCCCGGATGTTCGCCGCGCTGGCCGGGCCCGACCCGCGCGACCCGGACGCGGTGCGGCTGGACGCCGCGCCGCCGCGGCCGGCTCGCACGCTGCGCATCGCCAGCAGCCCGCGCTTCGGCCTCGACGTGCCGGTCGATCCCGACGTCGAGGCAGCGTTCGCGGCGGCGGTCGGGCGGCTGCGCGCCGCAGGCTGGGCGGTCGAGCAGCGGGACCCGACCTGGCCGCCCGGCGTCGGCGAGGACGCGCTGATGCCGCTGCAGCACGCCGGCCTGGCCGCGCTGCACGGCGAGGCCTGGCAACAGGACCCGTCGCGCTTCGACCCGGACATCGCGCGGCAGATCGAGCGCGGGCTGCAGTGGCGCGGCACGGACGTGGCCCGCGCCCGCGAGGCCGGCGTGCGCGTGGCCCGAACCCTGGGCGCGCTGCTGGCCGAGGTCGACCTGCTGCTGTGCCCGACCGCACCCTGCGTCGCCTGGCCCCTCGGGCGCCTCGGGCCGGCCAGCATCGGCGGCCGCGCCGTCGAGCCGCGTGCCCACGCCGTGTTCACGCCCTTCGTCAACCACGCCGGCGCCGCCGCGATCTCGTTGCCCTGCGGCGGCGGCCGCGACGGCCTGCCCGTGGGCCTGCAGATGATCGCGGCGCGGGGCCGCGATGCCCAGCTGCTGGCCGCGGCCGCCGAGGCCGAAACCCTGCTTGCCCACCCCCACGCCCCATGCGCCTCCTCGTCCTGAACCCGAACACCAGCACCGGCATCACGGACCGCCTGATGGCCGCAGGCCGCGCGGCGGCCGCGCCGGGCACCACGCTGGTCCCGCTGACCGCCCCGCGCGGCTTCCCCTACATCGCGACGCGCGCCGAGGCCCAGGTCGGCGGCGCGATCGCGCTGGAGATGCTGGCCGAGCACCACGACCAGGGCTATGACGCGGCGATCATCGCGGCCTTCGGCGACCCGGGCCTGTTCGGTGCGCGCGAGCTGTTCGAGCTGCCCGTGGTCGGCCTCGCCGAGGCCGCGATGCTGACCGCGTGCATGCTGGGCCGCCGCTTCGCGATCGTCACCTTCGCCCAGGCCCTCGGCCCGTGGTACCGCGAGTGTGTCGAACTGCACGGGCTGGCCGGCCGGCTGGCGGGCATCCGCATGCTGGACGGCCGCTTCCGCGAGGTGTCCGACGTGCAGGACGAGAAAGAGGCGCTGCTGGTCGACCTGGCGCGGGCTGCGGTGGAGGAGGACGAAGCGGAGGTCGTGATCCTGGCCGGCGCGCCGCTCGCAGGGCTCGCCGCCCGCGTCCAGGACCGCATCCCGGTGCCGGTGGTGGACCAGATGGCGGCGGCGGTGAAGCAGGCGGAGCTGGTGGCCTCGCTCGGCGTGCGCCCTCCCACGCGGGGCAGCTTCCGCCGCCCGGCGCCGAAGCCGACGCAGGGCCTGCCCGAGGCGCTGGCGCGGCGCTTCTCGGGGCCCTGAAGGGCGCGACGCCGGCCGCTATACTGCCGGCCAGCGCTGATTTGTTCCGGCTTGCGGGCGCTTTAGAAATGCTGCTAAAGAGACAAGGCAACCGACCCGGCCTCTTGCGCATCCGCAGTCGCCGGGTTTTCTTTCGCCTGCCATGCCCGCTGTCCCCGCGCCTGCCGCCGCCGCGCCGCCGTCCCGGTCGAGCGCCGCCGCGCTCGGCCCCGTCACCCCGCAGTCGATGGACTTCGACGAGCCGCTGCCGCTGCGCAGCGGGGCCTCGCTGCGCCGCTACCGGCTGGCCTACGAGACCTATGGCGAGCTGAACGCCGCGCGCAGCAATGCGGTGCTCGTCTGCCACGCGCTGAACGCCAGCCACCACGTGGCCGGCACCTACGCCGGCCAGCCGAAGAGCGAGGGCTGGTGGGACAACCTGGTCGGCCCGGGCAAGCCGCTGGACACGCGCCGCTTCTTCGTGATCGGCGTCAACAACCCCGGCTCCTGCTTCGGCTCCACCGGCCCGATGGACGCCAACCCGGACGACCCCGAGGGCCGGCCCTATGGCGCCGACTTCCCGGTGGTGCAGGTGGAAGACTGGGTCGATGCCCAGGCGCGCCTGCTCGACCGCCTGGGCATCGGGCGGCTGGCCGCGGTGCTGGGCGGCAGCCTCGGCGGCATGCAGGCGCTGGGCTGGGCGATGCGCCACCCGGAGCGGCTCGGCCACTGCATCGCGGTGGCGACCGCGCCCAACCTGTCGGCGCAGAACATCGCCTTCAACGAGGTCGCGCGCCGCGCCATCGTGACCGACCCGGACTTCCACGGCGGCCACTTCTACGCCCACGGCGTCGTGCCGCGGCGCGGGCTGCGGGTGGCGCGGATGATCGGCCACATCACCTACCTGAGCGACGACGCGATGGAGGCGAAGTTCGGACGCGACATGATCGCCGCGGCGCCGCGCTACAGCACGCAGGAAATCGAGTTCCAGATCGAGAGCTACCTGCGGCACCAGGGCGACAAGTTCAGCGACTACTTCGACGCCAACACCTACCTGCTGATCACCCGCGCGCTCGACTACTTCGACCCGGCGCGGGCGCACGGCGGCAGCCTCACCGCGGCCTTCGCGTCGGCGCGCTGCCGCTTCCAGATCGTCAGCTTCACGACCGACTGGCGCTTCTCGCCGCAGCGCTCGCGCGAGATCGTCAAGGCCCTGCTCGACAACCGCCTCGCCGTCAGCTACGCCGAGATCGACGCCCCGCACGGCCACGACGCCTTCCTGCTCGACGACCCGCGCTACCACGCCGTGCTGCGCGCCTACTTCGACCGCGTCGGCCAGGAGATCGGCGCATGAGCCCCCAGCGTGCTTCGACCCATCGCTCGCCGGTCCCGGCGGCGCCGGCCCGCACCCCCTCGGGGGGTCGGTCGGCGCAGGCGAGCGGGGGGCTGTCCTCCGCGGGCCGAGCGCCGGGCCGCCCCAAGCCGGCCCGCGCCCCCTCGGGGGGTCGGTCGCCGCAGGCGGCCGGGGGGCAATCATGAGCGATCGCAAGGACCTGGAGCTCATCGCGTCGCTCGTGCCGCCCGGCTCGCGCGTGCTCGACCTCGGCTGCGGCGACGGCACGCTGCTCGCGCTGCTGCGCGACACGCGCGGCTGCAGCGGCTACGGCATCGAGATCGCGGACGCCAACGTCGAGGCCTGCACGCGCCGCGGCGTCAACGTCATCCAGCTCAACCTCGAGGCGGGGCTGGCGATGTTCGAGGACCAGAGCTTCGACGTGGTGCTGCAGCTCGACACCCTGCAGCACCTGCGCAACACCGAGCACATGCTGCGCGAGACGGCGCGCGTCGGCCGCATCGGCATCGTCGCCTTCCCGAACTTCGCGCACTGGCCGAACCGCCTGCGCGTGGCCACCGGCCGCATGCCGGTGACGCGCGAGCTGCCCTACGAGTGGTACGACACGCCGAACATCCGCGTCGGCACCTATGCCGACTTCGAGGTGCTGGCGCGCAAGCTCGGCCTGCGGCTGGAGGACGGCTTCGGCATCCAGGGCGGACGCATCGTGCGCTGGCGGCCGAACCTGCGGGCGGGCGTCGCCGTGTTCAAGTTCGAGCGCGGCTGACGCGCGCGCCCGACGCCGCCGCACGCGCCGCAGCACGCAGGAGCCCCCGATGACACCGGCCCTTCCCGACCGCGGCAGCACGGTCGTGCTGCGCGAGATCGACGCATCGACCGTGCGGACGATCACCGACGAGCTGCAGCTCGCGCCGCACCAGGTCGACTACGTGGCCAGCAATGCGGTATCGCTCGCGCAGGCCCTGTTCCATCCCGAGGCCTGGTACCGGGCGATCGTCGCCGACGGCGTGCCGGTCGGCTTCGTGATGCTGGCCGACGAGACCCTGCTGACGCCCGAGGCGCGCCGCGCGGCCTGGGACGCGGCCGGCGAGCCGATGCCCGAGCAGCCGCGGCTGTCGCTGTGGCGCTTCATGATCGACCACCGGGTGCAGGGGCGCGGCTTCGGCCGCGCGGCGCTGGCCTGCGTCGCGGCGCATGCGCGCACCCGGCCCGGCATCACCGTGCTGCAGGCCTCCTGCGTGCCCGGCCCGGCGAGCCCGCAGCCCTTCTACGAGGCGCTCGGCTTCGTGCCCACCGGCGTGATCGAGGACGGCGAGGTCGGCCTGGTGCTCGACCTGGACCGGCGCGACGGCCCGCTGGCCGCGCCGGCCGACGCGGCGGCCACCACGACGGTGGCGCCCGCGACGGCGGCGGCAGCGGCCGCGCCCCCCGCCGGCGAGGCCAAGCCGCAGCCGGCGGCGATCCCCGCCCCGGGGCCGCGCGCTGCCGAGCTGGCGCAGCGCCTGCTGCGCCACGTCGACGAGGTGGCGCTGCACCGCGAGCAGCGGGCCCCGCTGTACGACACGCTGTGCGCCCGCCTGGGCGACGGCAGCGCCGCCCGCAAGCTCGGCGCCAGTGTCGACACGCTGGCGCCCGGCATGCGCGGCTGCCCCTACCACCTGCACCACGCGCAGGAGGAGCTGTTCGTGGTGCTGGACGGCGAGGGCCACCTGCGGGTGGCGGGCGAGATGCTGCCGGTGCGGGCCGGCCACGTGGTCTTCATGCCGGCCGGGCCGGACTACCCGCACCAGTTCGTCAACACCTCGGCGCGGCCGCTGCGCTATGTCTCGATCGGCACGCGCGAGACGCCGGAGATCTGCGAGTACCCGGACAGCGGCAAGGACCAGGTCTGGTCGGTGAGCGATCCCGCCCGCGGGCCGGACTACCTCGCGCGCCAGCGGCGCGGCCCGCCGCTGGACTACTGGGACGGCGAGCCGTGACCGCGCCCGACGCGCGCAGCACCTTCGTCGATGCGCTGGTGCAGGCCCTGCAGGCCGGGCGGCTGCAGCGCCTGGTGCTGTCGGCGCCGCGCGGCGGCGCGGAGGACCTGCAGCGCTGCGTCGGCCGGCCGGTGCTGCTGCGCGGACAGACGCAGCTCTCGCTGGTGACGCGCCACGCCACGCGCGACCTGACCCGCAACCTGCCGGTGGACACGGCCGCCGCGGCCGTGCGCGCGCTGCTCGACGCCGGCCCGCCGGCGGCCGGCGACGCGGCCCCCGATGGCGCCCCGGACGCCGCGCCACGCTATGCACAGGCCCTGCTGGAGACCGACGGCGAGCGCCTGTCGCTGCGCATCGCGCGCAAGGGCCGGGCGGCGCTGAGCCGCCAGCGGCTGGCCGGCCCGGGAACGGCCGGGGCCGACCCGGGAACGCCCCCCACGCAGGACAGCGATGCCGACGATGGCGGCGGCCCGATCGAGGGCGGCCATGGGCCTGCGTCCGCCGCGGCCCACGACCGCGCGAAGCAGCGCTGGCTCGATCCGGCCGCCGCGTGGCTGCACCGGCTGGGCGTCACCGAGGCCGACGGCCGCGTGATCCCGGCGATGTCGCGCAAGTGGAAGCAGATCAACAAGTTCGTCGAGGTGCTCGACGCGGGCTGGCGCGACAGCGCGCTCGCGCAGCGTCCCGCGGGCGCCGCGCCGCTGCGCGTGATGGACTTCGGCGCGGGCCGCGGCTACCTCACCTGCGCGGTGGCGGCCTGGCTGAACGGCCGCGGCCAGCCCGCCGAGGTGGTCGGCGTCGAGCTGCGCGCGGACCTGGTCGCGCAGGTGAACGCGGTGGCGCGCGCCGACAGCGCGGCCGAGCCCGGCGGCGAGGGGCCGCTGGCCGGGCTGCGTTTCGAGCAGGGCGACGTCGGCCGGCATGCCACCGGCGCGCTCGACGTGATGATCGCGCTGCACGCCTGCGACACCGCGACCGACCATGCGATCCACCGCGGCATCGCGGCCGGCGCCCAGCTGATCGTCTGCTCGCCGTGCTGCCACAAGGAGCTGCGGCCGCAGCTGCGCGCACCGGGCCTGCTGGCGCCGCTGCTGCGCCACGGCATCCACCTCGGGCAGCAGGCCGAGATGATCACCGACGGCCTGCGCGCACTGCTGCTGGAGGCGCACGGCTACGAGGCGCGGGTGTTCGAGTTCGTGTCGCTGGAGCACACCGCGAAGAACAAGATGATCCTCGCGCTGCGGCGCGCGGCGCCGCTGCCGGCCGAGCCGGTGCTGGCGCAGATCCGCGCGATCAAGGACTTCTACGGCGTGCGCGAGCAGTGCCTGGAGGCCTTGCTGGCGCGCCCCGCCCCGCCGCCGGCCGACAGCCCGGCGAGGTAGGCCTCGAGCACCTGGCCGCCGACCTCGACCAGGTCGAAGGCCTGCGGGTCCAGCATCCAGTTCTGGATCAGGCCATCGACGAGGGCGTGCAGGCCGAAGGCGATGTGGCGCGCCGGCACGCGGTCGGTGATGCGGCCCTGGGCCATCGCCTGCTCCAGCGCCAGCGCGACGTGGTGCAGGCAGTCGTTGCGCACGCCCAGGTGGCGCTCGCGCACGCCGCTGAGCTCGTCGACGTACTCCACCTTGTGCGTCGCGATCTCGAACACCCGGCGCACCTGCGGGTCGGTCGCCGTCTTGTGCAGCGCACCGAGCAGGCTGCGGCGGATCTGCGCCAGCGGGTCCTCCGCCTGCGGGCTGCCCAGGCCCTGGACCTCCTGCTCCATCGGCAGGGTCACGCGCATCATCATCGCGTTGAAGAGGTCGGCCTTGTCCTCGAAGTGCCAGTAGATCGCGCCGCGGCTGACGCCGGCCGCGGCCGCGATCTCGTTCAGCGAGGTGCGCGAGACCCCGCGCTGGTGGAACACGCGTTCGGCGGTGTCGAGCAGCAGGTCGCGGGTGGCGCGCGCCTCTTCCTTGGTGCGGCGGGCCATGTCAGCGCGGGCTCCCTGTGTTCGGCGGACGGGGCATGATGGGCGTCAACATACATTCACGATTGTATGTATACTGCCGCGCACTGACGACCCCCGGGGCCGGATTCCACGCGAATCACCGGGGTGTCGGCGCCCCATCCACCCCTGGCCGCCCCACCGTCGCCGCGCGCACCAGCGCCGGCGCGGCGCCGCTGCCGTTGCGAAAGCTCTCGCATGATCGCGTTCCGTTCCGGCGCCCGCCGCGCGCGCCGTCCCGGTCTGGCATCGACGTCCCTGGCCCTGCTCGCCGCCACCGTGCTGCTGGCCGCCTGCGGCAAGAAGGAGGGAGCGGCCGCCGGCGGCCCGCCGGGCGGCGGCATGCCGCCGCCGGAGGTCAGCGTGGTCACGGTGCAGGCGCAGACGGTGGGCCTGACCACCGAGCTGCCCGGCCGCCTCGAGGCCTCGCGCGTCGCCCAGGTGCGCGCCCGCGCCGCCGGGATCCTGCGCGAGCGGCTGTTCCGCGAGGGCAGCGACGTGCGCGCCGGCCAGCCGCTGTTCGCGATCGATGCCGCGCCCTACCAGGCCGCGGTCGACAGCGCGCTGGCAACGCAGGCCAAGGCCGAGGCCGCGCTGGCCCAGGCCACCGCCCAGGCCGAGCGCTTCAAGCCGCTGGTCGAGGCGAACGCGATCAGCAAGCAGGACTACGTCAATGCCGTCGCCCAGCAGCGCAGCGCCGCCGCCGACGTGGCCGCCGCCAAGGCCGCGGTGCAGACCCAGCGCATCAACCTCGGCTACACCCAGGTGAGCGCGCCGATCGGCGGCCGCATCGGCCGCGCGCTGGTCACCGAGGGCGCGCTGGTCGGCCAGGGCGAGGCGACGCAGCTGGCGGTGATCCAGCAGATCAACCCGATGTACGTGAACTTCACGCAGAGCACGAACGAGGTGCTGCGGCTGCGCAAGGCCCTGGCCGCCGGCAAGCTGCAGCGCGGCAGCGGCGACGATGCCGCGCGGGTGCGCGTGGTGCTGGACGACGGCAGCGTCTACCCGCAGGCCGGCCGCCTGCTGTTCTCCGACCTGACGGTGGACGCCACCTCGGGCCAGGTCACGCTGCGCGCCGAGGTGCCGAACCCCGACGGCCTGCTGCTGCCGGGCATGTACGTGCGCGTGCGCCTGCAGCAGGCCGAGCAGCCGGGCGGCATCCTGCTGCCGCAGCAGGCGGTCACGCGCAGCACCACCGGCGACACGGTGCTGGTGGTCGGCCCGGACAACAAGCCGGCGCCGCGCCCGATCCGCATCGCGCAGGCCCAGGGCACGCAGTGGCTGGTCACCGACGGGCTGAAGCCCGGCGAGCAGGTGATCGTGGCCGGCTTCCAGAAGATGTTCGTGCCCGGCGCACCGGTGAAGCCGGTGCCGTGGACGCCGGCGGCGAGCGCGGCCTCCGGCACCGCGCCGGGCACCGCCGCAGCGGCCTCGGCACCGGCCTCCGCGGCCAGCCGCCCGTGATCGCGGAGCACTGAACCATGGCCCGCTTCTTCATCGATCGCCCCATCTTCGCGTGGGTGATCGCGTTGTTCATCCTGGTGGCCGGCGCGGTCTCGATCACGCAGCTGCCGATCGCCCAGTACCCCTCGGTCGCGCCGCCGTCGATCGTCGTCTCGGCCGCCTATCCCGGCGCCTCGGCGCAGACGCTGGAAGACAGCGTGCTGAGCATCATCGAGCGCGAGATGAACGGCTCGCCCGGCCTGATGTACATGGAGTCGGTCGCGCAGGCCGACGGCACCGGGCAGCTGACGCTGAGCTTCCAGCCCGGCACCAACCCCGAGCTGGCCCAGGTGGACGTGCAGAACCGCCTCGGCCGCGCCACGCCGCGGCTGCCCGCGGCGGTGACGCAGCAGGGCGTGCGCGTCGACAAGTCGCGCGCCAACTTCCTGCTGTTCACGATCCTGTCCTCCGACAACCCGGCCTACAACCCGACGGCGCTGGGCGACTACGCGTCGCGCAACGTGCTGCCCGAGATCCAGCGCATCCCCGGCGTCGGCCAGGCCCAGCTGTTCGGCACCGAGCGCGCGATGCGGGTCTGGATCGATCCGGCCAAGCTGGTGGGCTACAACCTGTCCGCCGCCGACGTCACCGCGGCGATCCGCGCGCAGAACGCGCAGGTCTCGTCCGGCACCATCGGCGACCTGCCGAACCTGCCGGGCCAGGGCATCTTCGCGACCGTCATCGTCAACGGCCAGCTCAACGGCACCGAGCAGTTCGGCGAGGTGGTGCTGCGCGCCAACGCCGACGGCTCGACGGTGCGGCTGAAGGACGTGGCGCGGCTGGAGCTCGGCGCGCAGTCGTACAGCACCTCGGCGCGCCTGAACGGCAACCCCTCGACCGGCATCGGCGTGCAGCTCTCGCCGACCGGCAATGCGCTGGCGACCGCGAAGGCGGTGAAGCAGCGCATGGAGGAGCTGTCGCGCTACTTCCCGCAGGGCGTGAAGTACACCATCCCCTACGACAGCTCGCGCTTCGTCGACATCTCGATCCGCCAGGTGGTGGAAACCCTGGTCGAGGCCGTGGTGCTGGTGTTCCTGGTCATGTTCCTGTTCCTGCAGAACATCCGCTACACCATCATCCCGACGATCGTGGTGCCGGTGGCGCTGCTGGGCACCTTCGCGGTGCTGCTGGCGCTGGGCTTCTCGATCAACGTGCTGACGATGTTCGGCATGGTGCTGGTGATCGGCATCGTGGTCGACGACGCGATCGTCGTGGTCGAGAACGTCGAGCGCATCATGAGCGAGGATGGCCTGAGCCCGCTGGCGGCGACCCGCAAGGCGATGGGCCAGATCTCCGGCGCCATCGTCGGCGTGACGGTGGTGCTGGTCTCGGTGTTCGTGCCGCTGGCCTTCTTCGCCGGCTCGGTGGGCAACATCTACCGCCAGTTCTCGGCGGTGATGGTGACCTCGATCGTCTTCTCCGCCTTCCTCGCGCTGTCGCTGACGCCCGCGCTGTGCGCCACGCTGCTGAAGCCGGTGCAGGCGGGCCACCACCACGCCAAGGGCGGCTTCTTCGGCTGGTTCAACCGCGGCTTCACGCGCACCGCCAAGGGCTACGAAGGCTTCGTCGCGCGCCTGGTGCGCCGCGCCTGGCGCTACCTCGTGATCTACGCGGCGATCGTCGCGGCGGTGGTGTGGATGTTCAACCGCATGCCCACCTCCTTCCTGCCCGCCGAGGACCAGGGCTACCTGATCGTCAACGTGCAGCTGCCGCCGGGCGCGACGCAGAACCGCACGCTGGAGGTGATGAAGCAGGCCGAGGGCTTCGTGCTGAAGCAGCCCGAGGTGGCGAGCATGGTCAGCGTGCTCGGCTTCAGCTTCTCTGGCACCGGCCAGAACGCGGCGCTCGCCTTCGTGCCGCTGAAGGACTGGTCCGAGCGCGAGGGCGCCGCGTCCAGCGCCCAGGGGCTGGCCGGCCGCCTGTTCGGCGCGCTGATGGGCGTGAAGGACGCGTTCATCTTCCCGCTCAGCCCGCCGCCGATTCCCGAGCTGGGCACCGCCTCGGGCTTCAGCTTCCGGCTGCAGGACCGCGGCGGCAACGGCCATGCCGCGCTGCTGGCGGCACGCAACCAGATGCTCGGCATGGTGCGCCAGAGCAAGGTGCTGGCCAACGTGCGCCCGGACGGCCTGGAGGACGCGCCGCAGCTGATGCTCGACATCGACCGCGACAAGGCGAACGCGCTCGGCGTCGGCTTCGACGCGATCAACGCGGTCATCTCCACCGCGCTCGGCTCGGCCTACGTGAACGACTTCCCGAATGCCGGCCGCCTGCAGCGCGTGGTGGTGCAGGCCGACGCGCCGTCGCGCATGCAGCCCGACGACCTGCTGCGGCTGAACGTGCCGAACAGCCGCGGCCAGCCGGTGCCGCTGTCGTCCTTCGCGACGACGCGCTGGGTCGACGGCCCGATGCAGACGGTGCGCTACAACGGCTACCCGACGATGCGCATCTCCGGCGAGGCCGCGCCCGGCTACTCCAGCGGCGACGCGATCGCCGAGATGGAGCGGCTGGCCGCGCAGCTGCCGCCGGGCTTCGCCTACGAGTGGACCGGGCTGTCGCGCGAGGAGAAGCTGGCCGGCTCGCAGGCCGTGGTGCTGCTGGGCTTCTCGCTGCTCGCGGTGTTCCTGGCGCTGGCCGCGCTCTACGAGAGCTGGACCATCCCGCTGGCGGTGATCCTGGTGGTGCCGCTCGGCGTGCTGGGCGTGCTGCTGGGCGGCCAGGTGGCCGGGCTGTCGAACGACGTGTACTTCAAGGTCGGCCTGATCACGATCATCGGCCTGTCGGCGAAGAACGCGGTGCTGATCATCGAGTTCGCGAAGGACCTGCAGGCGCAGGGCAAGGGCGTGGTCGAGGCGGTGCTGGAGGCGGCGCACCTGCGCTTCCGGCCGATCATCATGACCTCGATGGCCTTCATCCTCGGCGTGCTGCCGCTGGTGCTGGCCACCGGCGCCGGCTCGGCCGGCCAGCGCGCGATCGGCACCGGCGTGATGGGCGGCATGATCTCCGCCACGCTGCTGGCGGTGCTGTTCGTGCCGATCTTCTTCGTGGTCGTGCGCAGCGTGTTCAAGGGCAGCGAGCGGCAGCGCCGCTTCGCCGCCCACGAGCGCGACGACGGCGGCACGCCGCCGACGGCCCGGCCCGCGACCCCGGGAGCCGACCATGCCTGAGCGCGCCGCCCTCGCCATGGACGTGCCACGCCCCGCCCTGCCCCGTGCCGCCGACCGCGGCCGCAACGACCCGTCCGCCATGCGCCGACCCCTGTCGACCCGCCGCGCGCCGCGGCGCCTGGCCGCCCTCGCCGCGGCCGCGCTGCTGGCCGGCTGCGGCACGATGATCCCGCTGCTCGAGAAGCCGCCGCTGCCGGTGGCCGAGCGCTACCCGGGCCAGCCCGCGGGCGGCAGCGTCGCGCCCGCCGCGGCCGACGTGCCCTGGCAGGACTTCTTCGCGGACGCTCGCCTGAAGCGGCTGATCGCCCTCGCGCTCGAGTCCAACCGCGACCTGCGCGTGGCCGCGCTGGCGATCGAGCAGGCCCGCGCCCAGCTGCAGCTGCGGCGCGCCGACGAGTTGCCCACGGTCGGCGCCGGCGTGAACGCGAGCCGGGCCCCGGGCAGCAACGGCAGCATCGTCAGCACCTACAGCGCCGGGGTGCAGATCTCGGCCTGGGAGATCGACTTCTTCGGCCGCATCCGCAGCCTCAGCGAGGCCGCGCGGGCCCAGCTGCTGGCCACCGAGGAGGCCCGCAAGGCGGTGCAGATCGGGCTGGTGGCCGGCGTCGCGCAGGCCCACCTGGCGCTGCAGGCCGACGAGGCCCAGCTCGAGATCACGCGGCAGACGCTGGAGACGCGCCAGGAATCGCTGCGGCTGACGCGGCTGCGCTTCGACAACGGCGCAGCCTCGGAGCTGGACCTGCGCCAGGCCGAGTCGCTGCTCGAGGGCGCCCGCGTGACGCTCGCGCAGACGACGCGCCAGCGCGCGCTGGACGAGAACGCGCTGGTGCTGCTGCTCGGCCGCCCGCTGCCTGCGGACCTGCCGCCGGCGGTGCCGCTGGGCACCGCGCTGGCGCTGGCCGACCTGCCCGCCGGCCTGCCCTCGGACCTGCTGACCCGCCGCCCCGACCTGCGCCAGGCCGAGCAGCAGATGGTCGCGGCGAACGCGAACATCGGCGCCGCGCGCGCCGCCTTCTTCCCGCGCATCTCGCTGACGGCCAGCGCCGGCATCGCGAGCAACCAGCTCTCGGGCCTGTTCGACAACGGCCAGTTCGCGTGGACGCTGGCGCCCAGCCTGCTGGCGCCGATCTTCGACGCGGGCCGCAATCGCGCCAACCTCGAGGCCGCCACGCTGGCGCGCAGCGTGGCGACGGCGCAGTACGAGAAGGCGATCCAGACCGCCTTCCGCGAGGTCGCCGATGCGCTGGCCGGGCGCGCCACGCTCGGCGAACAGCTGCGCGCCCAGGCCGCGCAGGCGACGGCGCTGGAGGCCACGTACCGGCTGGCCGACCTGCGCTACCGCAACGGCGTGGCCAGCTACCTCGACGTGCTGGACGCGCAGCGCTCGCTGTTCGCCGCGCAGCTCGCGGTGGCGCAGACGCAGGCGGCGCAGCTGCAGAACCAGGTGCTGCTCTACAAGGTGCTCGGCGGCGGCTGGACCGAGCCGGCCGGCAGCAGCACGGCCGCGGCGCCGCGCTGAGCCGGCGACGGCGCGCCTGTCCGCGGGCACGCCGGCGCCGGCCGCACGGGGGGCCGCCTGCCCACGCGCCGCCCGATGCATCCGCGGTGCGGGGCGCCGCCGGGCCGCGAGCGACAATCCGGCGCGAGGACGCCGCCATGCCGATCTACGAATACGCCTGCGAGGACTGCCACCACGGCTTCGAAGCCCTGGTGCGCCACGACACCGTGCCTGCCTGCCCGCGCTGCGGGTCGACGCGGCTGAACAAGCAGCTCTCGGTGTTCGCAAGAAAACGCCGGGCCGCCCCAAGTTTTCTTGACCCCCTCGGGGGGCGGGCCGGGCAGCGCCCGGCCCTGGGGGCGCTCGCATCCAGCAGCGGCTCGCCGCAGGGCGCCCCGCTGCCGGCGCCGGCCGGCTGCGGCCATTGCGGCCACCCCGACGGGCCCGGCGCCTGCGCCCGGTCTTGAGCGCGGCGGCGCCGGCGGCCGTGGTGGCGCCGCTGCGCGTGCTGCTGCGCCACCCCGAGTTCCGGGCCGGCGCGCGCGAGATGGCCGAGATCGCGCCGGGCATGGCCGCGTGGGGGCTGATGATCGGCGTGGCGATGGTCAAGTCGGGGATGAGCCTCGTCGAGATCCTGCTGATGGGGCTGTTCGTGTTCGCCGGCAGCTCGCAGCTCGCGGCGATCCCGCTGATCGCGGCCGGCGCGCCGATGGCGGTGATCCTGGCCACCGCCTTCTGCGTCAACCTGCGCTTCGTGGTGTTCAGCCTGCACCTGCGCGACTACGTGATGCACCTGCCGCCGCTGCGGCGCCTGTTCGCGGGCTACCTCGTCGTGGACCTCAACTACGTGTTCGTCACCCGCCGCTTCCCGCAGCCGGCGGCGCTCGACGATGCGGCCGGCCGCCAGGCCCAGGATGCCTACTGGCTCGGCACCGGCGTGGTCTGCTGGGTCAACTGGTCCGCCTTCAGCCTGCTCGGCGTGGCGCTCGGCCACTCGGTGCCGGAGGCCTGGGGCCTGGGCTTCGCGGGCATCCTGTCGCTGCTGGGCATCCTGTGCTCGCTGATCGGCAGCCGGCTGCGTGCGCTGGCCGCCGCGGTCGCGGGCGCGGCCGCGGTGGCGGCCCATGCGCTGCCGCTGAAGCTGAACATCCTGGTGGCGATCGCCGCGGCGGTGGTGGTCTGCCTGCTGCTGGAGCGGGCGCGGCCGGCGGCTGCCGACGGAGCCGCGCGATGAAGGACACCGACCTCGCGACCGTCGTCACGCTGGTGCTGATGGTCGGCATCACGGTGCTGACGCGCTGCTTCTTCTTTCTCTCCGAGCGGCCGTGGACGCTGCCCGGCTGGGCCCGCCGCGGCCTCGAGTTCGCCCCGGTCGCGGCGCTGGCCGCGGTGATCGTGCCCGAGCTGGTGATGAGCCAGGGCGCGCTGATCACCACCTGGCGCGACGCGCGCCTGTTCGGCGCCGCCGCCGGCATCGCGTGGACGGCCTGGCGCGGCGGCACGCTGGGCGCGATCGTGGCCGGCATGGCGGTCTACCTGCCGCTGCGGCTGCTGGCCGGCTGGTGACCCCGCGCCGGGGGCGGTCGGGGGGCTGCTCTACACTGCGGACGCCTCCCGCCGTCCGCCGCGCGACGCCGTGCCCGACCGGCCCGCCGCCGGGGCCGGCCGGCCGCCACCCGGCCCGGAAGGCGCCCACCCAGGAGCTGCCATGAACGCCCGCGACCCCCTGCAGCCGGTATCCCCCGACGAATCCTCCGCGCTCGCCGCGTTCACCGACCGGCTGTGGGACGAGGAGATCGTCCCCGCGCTGACCGACTACATCGCGATCCCGGCCAAGAGCCCGATGTTCGACGCCGACTGGGAGCGCCACGGCCACCTGGAGCGGGTGGTGCGCGATGCGGCGGCCTGGGTGGAGCGGCAGCAGATCGCCGGCCTGCGCCTGGAGATCGTGCGCCTGCCCGGCCGCACGCCGGTGATCTTCTTCGAGGTGCCGGCCACCCGGGCCGGCGGCAACGCGGCCGACGCGCCGACCATCTGCCTCTATGGCCACCTCGACAAGCAGCCCGAGTTCAACGGCTGGCGCAGCGACCTCGGCCCATGGACGCCGAAGCTCGAGAACGGCCTGCTGTACGGCCGCGGCGGCGCCGACGACGGCTATGCGATCTATGCGTCGATCGCCGCGATCCTGGCGCTCGACCGCCAGGGCCTGCCTCGGCCGCGCTGCGTCGGCCTGATCGAGACCTGCGAGGAAAGCGGCTCCTTCGACCTGCCGGCCTACGTGGACGCGCTCGGCCCGCGGCTCGGGCAGGTCGCGCTCGTCGTCTGCCTGGACAGCGGCGCCGGCAACTACGACCAGCTCTGGCTGACGACCAGCCTGCGCGGCAACGTGACCGGCACGCTCAAGGTGGAGGTGCTCACCGAAGGCGTGCACTCGGGCGATGCCAGCGGCCTGGTGCCGTCGAGCTTCCGCATCCTGCGCCAGGTGCTCGACCGGCTGGAGGACGCGAAGACCGGGCGCCTGCTGCCGGAGGTCTTCCACTGCGAGATCCCGGAGGAACGCATCGCCCAGGCGCGGCGCACGGCCGAGATCCTGGGCGACGAGGTGTGGAAGCGCTTCCCCTGGGCCTGCGGCGCCGACGGCGGCCCGACGCTGCCGACCACGAGCGACCCGCTCGAGGCGCTGCTGAACCGCACCTGGCGCCCGACGCTGAGCGTGACCGGCGCCGACGGCTTCCCCGAGCTGAAGAACGCCGGCAACGTGCTGCGGCCGCACACCGCCTTCAAGCTGAGCCTGCGGCTGCCGCCGCTCGTCGACGGCAACGCCGCCGCGCTGGCGCTGAAGACGCTGCTGGAGGACAACGCACCGTACAACGCGCGGGTCACCTTCCAGGCCGATGGCCGCGTCGGCGCCCAGGGCGCCACCGGCTGGAACGCGCCGACGCTGGCGCCCTGGCTGGCCGACGCGCTGGACGCCGCGTCGCAGGCCCACTTCGGCGCCCCCTGCGGCACCATCGGCCAGGGCGGCACCATCCCGCTGATGGGCCTGCTGCAGCGCAGCTTCCCGGCCGCGCAGATGATGGTCTGCGGCGTGCTGGGCCCGAAGAGCAATGCCCACGGGCCGAACGAGTTCCTGCACGTGCCCTACGGCAAGAAGCTCACCGCCGCGGTCGCGCAGGTGATGGCCGCCTGCCCCTGAGCGGCCCGCGCGCCGCCGCGGCTGGGCCGCGGCACGTTTGTTGCACTGCAACATACGGACGGCCAGGGGGCCGTGCGGTGGGGCAGTCATGGGCCAAGGCAGTGCAGGCGTCCCTCCCGGAGCGGGCCGCTCCGGCGTGACGATCGAGACGGCGTCCGCAGGCGCCGGCATGGCCGGGGGCCCCTTGGCCGGTCAGCGGCTGGACCACCGGCGGCGGCGGGCGCACTGGCGCGGCCGGCTGGGCACCGTCGTGCTGGTGTTGGCGGCCGGCTGGGGCGGCAGCGTGCCGGCCGCGGCCGAAGGCATCGTCGACGTGCTGCAGCGCTCCCAGCAGCAGCGGCTCGACTGGCTGACGCGGCGCGAGGCGCCGGATCCCGTGGCCAGCGCCCGCATCCAGGCCAGCTTCGACGCCGTGCTGGCCGCCGCCCCGACGCCGGTGCCGGCGCGGCTGCGCGTCGTGCACGGCGGCGAGGTGCTGGCGGAGACGGTGCTGGGGCAGGTGATCGTCGCCGACGCCACGCTGGCGGCGCTGCCGGAGGGCGAGCGCTGCTTCGTGCTGGCCCACGAGCTGGGCCACGTCGCGCTCGCCCACTGGGCCCGGATGGGCGAGCTCTATGCGGCCCACCTGCCCGGCGAGGTGATGCGCTTTCGCACCGAGGCCGTGGCTGGCCTGCTGGGCGCCGACGCGTCGGGGCTGGCACACCGCCAGGAGCACGAGGCGGATGCCTACGGTCTCGCGCTGCTGCGCCGCCTGGGGCATGGCCCGCAGGACGCGCTGGCGCTGTTCATGCGCCTCGGCGCCCGGCCCGACACGCCGACGCACCCGGCCACGCGCAAGCGGGTCGCGCGGCTGCGGGCGGTCGACGGCGGCGAGGCGGCGGGCGCGGCGGGACCGGCAGCGAACGGGGAGCCCGGCGCGGCCGGCGCCGACCCGCGGCTCGCGCCAGGGACGGAACGCCCCGACGCGGGGACGCCGGCGCCGCGCTGACGCGGGCCGGCGCCGCGCCGCTCAGGCGGGCCGCGGTGCGCCGTCCGGCACGCGCAGCGTCGCGCTGATTTCCTTGCGGAAGCGGTTCAGCTCCTGGACGCTCGCGAAGCTGCGCTCCATCAGCAGGCTGAGGTTGTGCAGGATGCGCTCGACGACCTTGGTTTCCCAGGCGGCGTCGAACTGGATCTGGCGGTCCAGCCAGGCCTCCAGCCAGCCCGGGTCGGGCAGGCGGCTCTGGATGGTGTCGCGCGGGAACAGCTTCACGTTGACGTGCAGGTTGGTCGGGTGCAGCGCCTGCGCGGTGCGGCGGGCGCTGGCCATCAGCACGCCCACCTTCGCGAACGCGGCGCGGGCCTCGTCGCCGAACTTGCTCATCGCGCGCTTCATGTAGCGCAGGTAGGCGCCGCCGTGACGCGCCTCGTCGCGGGCCAGCGTCTCGTAGATCGCCTTGATGACCGGCTCGGTGTGCCACTCGGCCGCGCGGCGGTACCAGTGGTTGAGCCGGATCTCGCCGCAGAAGTGCAGCATCAGGGTCTCGAGCGCCGGGGCCGGGTCGAACTCGAAGCGCACCGCGTGCAGCTCCTCCTCGGTCGGCACCAGGTCGGGGCGGAAACGGCGCAGGTACTCCATCAGCACCAGCGAGTGCTTCTGCTCCTCGAAGAACCAGACGCTCATGAACGCGGAGAAGTCGCTGTCGTCCCGGTTGTCGCGCAGGAACATCTCGGTGGCCGGCAGCGCCGCCCACTCGGTGATCGCGTTCATCTTGATCGTCTGCGCCTGCTCGTCGCTCAGCCGCGCGGGATCGTGGCGCTCCCACGGGATGTCGGTCTCCATCGACCAACGCACCGATTCGAGCTGCTTGAAGAGTTCCGGGTAAAGCATGGCAGGGCCTCGAGGAATGCCCGATTCTATTCGGCGAGGGTGCGCAGGGGCACCGCCCCGGTGCCTCGCGGCGGGGGCTTTCGGCGCCGGGCCGGGCGCCGCACGTCGCCTGGCGTGATACGGCCACGGCGACGCGCCGGATGCCTGCCGGGCAGCCGCCGCTTCGGGCGCGGGGGCCGGCGGGGGCGTGGAGGGTGATGCGGGGGCGGCCTGCGGCCCTTGGCTCAGAGCCCGCGCGCCGCGCGCCAGGCGCGCACGCCGGTGCGCAGCCGGTCCAGCGTCGGCAGCACCTGCACGCCCTCCACCGGCCGACGCTGCAGCACCGGCGCCGAGCCGCCGGCCCACAGGGCCACCTCGGCCGGCAGCTTGCGGCGCAGCTCCTGCAGCCCGTCCAGCACCGGGTTCGGACCCATGCAGCCGCTCACGCCGAGCACGACGATGTCGGCCTCGTAGGCCCGCGCGGCCTGCACCACGTCCCACAGCGGCGTCTGTGCGCCGAGCGAGCGGCACGGCGCCTGCTCGAAGCCGAGGAAGGCCTCGGCCAGCATCAGCCCCTGCGTGTGGAGCTCGCCAGGGAGGGTGCTCAGCAGCAGGCGCGGGCGCGCCGACTCCCAGTCCGGCGCCGGCAGCTTGGCCAGCGCGGAGCGCACCAGCGAGTGCTGCATCTCGGTGTAGGCATGTTCCTGGTAGATGGCGAGCTGGCCGCGCATCCAGGCATCGCCGATCAGCGTATTCAGGGGCAACAGCCACTCGTCGATGAAGCGGGCGAGCCCCAGGCGCGCGAGCGCCAGCGAGAGGGCGTGCCGCAGGGAGTCCAGCCGATGCGCCCGCAACAGCGCCAACATGTCGTAGACATCCGCCGTCGGATCGGCCACCGCCGGGGCGTGCGCGTCGGCGCGCGCCACCGGCTCGCACAGGCGCTGCAGCTCCTCCAGCGGCAGGCGCACCAGCCGGCCCGGACGGTGGCCGGCGTCCAGCAGGCGCTTGAGCACGCGCAGCTTGTCGACCTGGGCGGGCGGGTACAGGCGTTCACCGTGGGCATCGCGCAGCGGCTGTGGAAAGCCGTAGCGGCGCTCCCAGACGCGCAGGGTGTCCTTGCTCAGGCCGGTGTTGCGCTCGACCGCGGTGATCGGCAGCGCGCGGCTGGCAGGGTCCCCGTCCTCGGCGTCGGACGGCATCGGGGGGCTTGTCGGATCTTTGTCCACGACAAATCTGTCGGAAATCCAGGGTTGGGGCACAATTGTCGCACCAACCGACGGAAGCAGGGGAGTTTTGACATGGACAATGCCCGGGCAATGGCCGGTAGCCGCCCACGAGCGGCGGCGCTGTCGCCGGCCGCGGCGCTGGTAAACCCTTGTAAAGCCGCCGGCCGCGGCGCCCGGGCCACGGAACTCCCGCCCGCCGGCGCAGTCCATCGCAGGCCTTTGCTTGGCGAGCCTCCTTTTCTGTTGCACAGCCGCCCGGTTCGCCGGGTCGAAATCCCGCAGCGCTTCTCCTCCTCCCTCCTCCCTCCCTCGTTCGCTGCGGGGCGCTGTGCAACAACTTGTCTTCCCGGACCGGCGGTCGACCCCGACCGACCGGCCTCCCTCCGGCGCCTCGGGCGCGGCCTGAGCCGCGCGCAGCCGGCTCGGGCGATCCTCCGCTGCGGAGCAGTGCGGTGAACCGGCCGCGGCGCATCGCCGTCGTCGGCGCCGGCATCTCCGGCCTCGGTGCCGCCCTCGCGCTGTCGCGCGAGCCGGCGCGGGCCAGCGTGACGCTCTACGAAGCCGACGGGCGCTTCGGCGGCCACACGAACACCGTCGACGTGGCCATCGAGACGCCCGGCGGGCGGATCCGCCACGGCGTCGACACCGGTTTCCTCGTCTACAACGAGCGCACCTACCCCCGCTTCATCGCGCTGCTCGAGGAACTGGGCATCGCCGGCACCGCGACCGACATGTCCTTCTCGGTGCGCCTGCCGCACGAGGACCTGGAGTGGAACGGCTCCAGCCTGGACACCGTCTTCGCGCAGCGCAGCAACCTGCTGCGGCCGCGCTTCTGGCGGCTGCTGGCCCAGGTGCTGCGCTTCAACCGCGTCTGCACCGCGCTGGCGCGCGAGGCCGAGCGCAGCGGGGCCGCCGCGCCGCTCGAGCAGTCGATCGGCGACTTCCTGGATGCGCACTGCTTCGACGGCTTCTTTCGCGACGCCTACTTCCTGCCGATGGTCGGCTGCATCTGGTCCTGCCCGACCGAGCAGATGCTGCGTTTCCCGATCGCGACGATGATCCGCTTCTGCCACAACCACGGCCTGCTGCAGGTGGCCGACCGGCCGCGCTGGTTCACCGTGCCGGGCGGCGCGCGGCGCTACGTGGAACGCATCGTCGAGCGGCTGCCCGACGCGCGCCTCGGCCAGCCGGTGCGCGCGATCCGCCGCCTGCCGCCCGGTGGCGGCGAGGCCGGCGTGATGCTGCTGACCGCAGCCGGCGCCGAGCGCTACGACGAGGTCGTGCTGGCCTGCCACAGCGACCAGGCGCTGGCGCTGCTCGACGACGCGACCCCCGGTGAACGGGAGGTGCTGGGCGCGATCCGCTACCAGCCGAACCGGGCCGTGCTGCACACCGATGCCAGCGTGCTGCCGCGGCGCCGTCGCGCGTGGGCGGCCTGGAACTACGAGCACGCCGGCGACCCGGCGCGCGAGCAGCGCCAGGTCTGCCTGCACTACCTCATCAACCAGCTGCAGCCCCTGCCCTTCGAGACCCCGGTGGTGGTGACGCTGAACCCGCTGCGCGAGCCGGCGGCCGGCACCGTGCAGGGCGACTTCCAGTACGCCCACCCGGTGTTCGACACCGCCGCGATCCGCGCCCAGCAGCGCCTGCCTGCACTGCAGGGCCTGGCGCACACCTGGTACTGCGGCGCCTGGACGCGCTACGGCTTCCACGAGGACGGGCTGATGTCGGGCCAGGACGTGGCGCGCGCGCTGCTGGACCGGGCCCTGCACGCCGGCGATGCGCGTGCGGCCGCGTGAGGGCGGGCCGTTGTCCCCGAGCCTCCCGGCCGAGTCCGGCGCCCCGCAACCGCTGATCGGCATCGGCCCGGTGCGCCACACCCGGCTGCGGCCGGTGCGGCATGCCTTTGCCTACCGGAGCTACTTCCTGCTGCTGCCGATGCGCCGCCTGGCCGCGGCACCGGTGCCGGCGCTGCGGCGCAACCGCTTCGGCGCGATCGCCTTCCACGACCGCGACCATGGCGACGGCCGCGCCGACGCCCTCGCCTGGTTCGACGAGCTGCTCGCCAGCGAGGGGCTGCGCGCCGATGGCGAGGTCTGGCTGCACTGCCTGCCGCGCGTGCTGGGCTATGCCTTCAAGCCGGTCAGCTTCTGGTACGGGCACCGGGCCGACGGCTCGCTGGCGGCGATCGTCGCCGAGGTCAACAACACCTTCGGCGAGCGCCACTGCTACCTGCTGGCGCCGCCGCCCGGCGGCCGGCTGGCCTTCGGGCAGACGCTGCAGGCGACCAAGGTCTTCCACGTCTCGCCCTTCTGCGCCGTCGGCGGCGACTACCGTTTCCGCTTCCTGCGCACCGACCTCGGCGCCCCCGGCGCGCCGGGCGGACGCACCGTGGTGCGCGTCGACCACCACGATGCCGACGGCGCGCTGCTGCAGACCAGCGCCGCCGGCGAGCTGGCGCCGCTGACGCCGGCGCGCATCCGCCAGGCCTTCTTCGGCGTACCGTTGATGACCCTGGGCGTGGTCCTGCGCATCCACTGGCAGGCGCTGCAGCTGTGGCTGAAGCGGCTGCCGTTGTTCCGCAAGCCCGAGCCCCCCCGCCGTTTCGTGACCCGTTGACGTCTTACGGACCCGACCGATGAACCCGACCACCTTCTCCGGATCGCCGCTGTCGCCGGCCGCGCTGCCGGCCTCGGCGCCCGCCGCGGCGCGCGCCGTCTTCCGCCTGCTCGCCCAGGTGCGGCATGGCAGCCTGCTGGTGCAGCTGCCCGACGGCGGCAGCCTGCAGTTCGGCGACCCCGCGCACGGCCCGCGCGCCGCGCTGCGGCTGCTGAACTGGAACGTCTGCGGCGCGACGCTGCGCAGCGGCGACATCGGCTTCGCCGAGACCTACATCGCCGGCGACTGGACCACGCCCGACCTGGCCGGCCTGATCCGCCTCTTCCTCGCCAACCGCGAGGCCATCGAGTCGATGCTCTACGGCCACTGGTGGGGCGCGCTGCTGTACCGCGTGCGCCACCTGCTGAACCGCAACTCGCGCAGCGGCAGCCGGCGCAACATCCACGCGCACTACGACCTGGGCAACGCCTTCTACGCGCTGTGGCTGGACCCGACGATGAACTACAGCAGCGCCTGGTTCGACGGCGACACCGCGCAGGCGCTGCCGCAGGCGCAGTGGGCCAAGGTGCGCCGCGCGCTGCGCGAGGCCGCGGTGCAGCCGGGCGACCGGGTGCTCGAGATCGGCTGCGGCTGGGGCGCGCTGGCCGAGTGCGCCGCGCGCGAGTTCGACGCGATGGTGCATGGCGTGACCCTGTCCACGGAGCAGCTCGCCTGGGGCCGGCAGCGCCTCGCCCGCGCGCGCCTGCCCGGCGAGCTGCGCCTGCAGGACTACCGCGACATCGACGACGGCCCCTACGACGCGGTGGTGTCGATCGAGATGTTCGAGGCGGTCGGCCGGGCCTACTGGGCCGACTACTTCCGCACCGTGCACGACCAGTTGAAGCCGGGCGGCCGCGCCTGCATCCAGAGCATCACGATCCGCGACGACCTGTTCGAACGCTACGTGCGCTCGACGGACTTCATCCAGCAGTACATCTTCCCCGGCGGCCTGCTGCCCAGCCCGTCGGCCTTCCGGGCGGAGGCGGAGCGCGCCGGGCTCGTGCTGGAGAACACGCTGGACTTCGGCCGCGACTACGCCGAGACCCTGCGCCGCTGGCGCGATGCCTTCCTGCGCCAGGAAGGCCCGGTGCGCGGCCTGGGCTTCGACACCCGCTTCCTGCGCACCTGGGAGTTCTACCTCGCCTACTGCGAGGCGGCCTTCGACACCGGCAGCACCAGTGTCATGCAGTTCACGCTGCGCCGGCCGGGGTGACCGCCCGCGCCGGCGGGCCGGCCTACAGCCAGCCCTTGCGCCGGAAGTACCAGAACGGCGCGGCCACGCTCAGCACCATCAGGCCGAGCGCATAGGGGTAGCCGTAGCGCCACTGCAGCTCGGGGATGGTCTGGAAGTTCATCCCGTAGATGCTGGCGATCAGCGTCGGCGGCAGCAGCGCGACGCTGGCCACCGAGAACAGCTTGATGATCTTGTTCTGGTTGATGTTGATGAAGCCGACGGTGGCGTCCATCAGGAAGTTGATCTTGTCGAACAGGAAGGCCGTGTGGCTGTCGAGCGAGTCGATGTCGCGCAGGATCTGGCGCGCCTCCTCGAACTGCTCGGCGCTCAGCATGCGCGAGCGCATCATGAAGCTGACGGCACGTCGCGTGTCCATCACGTTGCGCCGGATGCGGCCGTTCAGGTCCTCCTCGCCGGCGATGGCCGCCAGCACCTCGGCGGCGTCCGGGTCGGTGATCTCCTTCTTGAGCACGCGCGCGCTGACCGACTCCAGGCTGTCGTAGATGCCCTCGAGCGCGTCCGCCGAGTACTCGGCGTCGGCGTCGTAGAGCTTGAGCAGCACGTCCTTCGCGTCCTCGATCAGCGCCGGCGTGCGCCGCGCGCGCAGCCGCAGCAGGCGGAACACCGGCAGGTCCTCGGCATGGATCGAGAACAGCACCTTGTCGTGCAGGATGAAGGCCACGCGCACGTTGCGCGGCGTGTCGCGGTCGTCGATCAGGAAGTCCGAGCGGATGTGCAGCTCGCCGTTGTCCTCCTCGTAGAAGCGGGCGGACTCTTCCAGGTCGTCGTCGACCGCATCGGCGGGAATCGTCAGGCCGAAGCGGGCGGTGATCCAGCCCTTCTCCTGCGGCGTCGGCGCCTCGAGGTCGACCCAGACCGGCTGCACGCCGGCCAGCGAGGCCGGGTCGGAGATCTCTTCCTGGTAGAGCCGGCCATTGGCCAGCGAGAAGACGTTCAGCATGCAAGCTCCGTGGTCGTCGTGCCGTGCACGACGGGCCGGGGACGGGGGCGGATGGAAGGGCACCGCCTCACTCCGCCCCCGGGCGCCGCTCAGGGGCGGCCCACGGGTGTTCGGGAGTGGACGGTCACCGAGGTGGCGAGGTGTCCAAGGGGGCTCCGGGTCTCGGGAACAACGCATGATTATCTCACCGCGCCGACAGGGTCGAAGACCCTCGGCGCGTCGCCTTCATCGGCTTGTCACTGGGGGGCAATGCGTGCACACTGGTCCGCAGAGGCCCAGGCAAAACGACTGTCCCACCCCTGCGAAAGGAGCCTTCATGAACGTGACGATCAGCGGCCACCACCTCGATGTGTCGCCCGCGCTTCGCGAGTACGTACTCACCAAGCTGGAGCGCATCACCCGCCACTTCGATCAAGTCGTCGACATCAACGTGCTGCTCTCCGTCGAGAAGCTGCGCGAGAAGGAGCGGCGGCAGAAGGCGGAGATCACGCTGCACGTGAAGGGCCGCGACATCTTCGTCGAGCACGCCCACGAGGACCTGTACGCGGCGATCGACCAGCTGATGGACAAGCTCGATCGCCAGGTCTGCCGTCACAAGGACAAGGTGCAGGACCACCACCACGCGTCGCCGAAGCGGATGGACGCCAGCGTCTCCTGACGCGGCCGGCGCCCGGCCCCGGCGCACGCCGGGCGCGGCCGGGCCGGCGACCACGCTGTCGTCGGCAAGCCACGCGGCTGCGTTGTGGGGGTGGCGGAGAGTCCACCGGCTTGCTGCGTCGCAGCAAGGGATGCACAATCCGCGCGCTTCGCCGCCGGGCCGGGCCCGTCCCGCCGACCCGGCGCCTCCCACCCGTCGTCCACGGCAGCGATTCCCGTTCACGGCACAACCCCCGCGGCACGGCGTCCGGCCCGTCCCCTCGCCCACCGCCCCGCACCCATGAACCGTCTTGCCGCCATCCTGCCTGCCAGCAACGTCCTGGTCGATGTGGACGCCACGAGCAAGAAACGCGCGTTCGAGCAGGCGGGGCTGCTGTTCGAGAACCAGCACGCGATCGCCCGCGCGACGGTGACGGACAACCTGTTCGCGCGCGAGCGCCTGGGCTCCACCGGCCTGGGGCACGCGGTCGCGATTCCCCATGGCCGCATCAAGGGCTTGAAGAACCCGCTGGCCGCGGTGCTGCGGGTGCAGCAACCGATTCCCTTCGATGCGCCGGACGACGCACCGGTCACGCTGCTGATCTTCCTGCTCGTGCCCGAGGCCGCGACGCAGCGTCACCTCGAGATCCTGTCGGAGATCGCCGAGATGCTGAGCGACCGCGAGCTGCGCGAGCGGCTGAAGACGGAAGCGAGCGCGGCCAAGGTGCACGAGCTGATCTCGACCTGGGAACCGCTGAAGTCGGTCGCCTGAGGACGCCTCGGCGCACCCCCCGGGACGCCCGCGACACCGCGTGAAGCCGACCGTCATCAGCGCCGAGGCGCTGTTCGAGGAACACCGCCCCACGCTGCGCTGGGAGTGGATCGCGGGCCACGCCCACCCCGAGCGGCGCTTCGACGAAGCCGCGGTGCGCAATGCGCAGTCGGCGGCCGACCTGGTCGGCTACCTCAATTACATCCACCCCTACCGGGTGCAGATCGTCGGCCGCCGCGAGGTGGCCTACCTGACCGACTCGGCCGCCGAGGACCAGGAGCGGCGCATCCAGCGCATCGTCACGCTGGAGCCGCCGGTGGTGATCGTGGCCGACCGCCAGACGCCGCCCGAGCGCCTGGTCGCGATGTGCGACCGCGCCGACATCCCGCTGTTCGTCACCGCCGAGTCGGCCGGGCAGGTGATCGACATCGTCCGCGGCCACCTGTCGCAGCACTTCGCCGAGCGCACCACCCGCCACGGCGTGTTCATGGACATCCTCGGGCTGGGCGTGCTGCTCACCGGGGAGTCGGGCCTGGGCAAGAGCGAGCTGGGGCTGGAGCTGATCTCGCGCGGCCACGGCCTGGTGGCCGACGATGCGGTGGACCTGTACCGCGTCTCGCAGACCGCGCTCGAGGGCCGATGCCCCGAGCTGCTGATGAACCTGCTCGAGGTGCGCGGCATCGGCCTGCTGGACATCAAGGCGATCTTCGGCGAGACCGCGGTGCGCCGGAAGATGCGGCTCAAGCTGATCGTCCACCTGGTGCGCAAGGAAACCCTGGAGCGCGATTTCGAGCGCCTGCCCTACGAGCCGCTCTACGAGGACATCCTCGACGTGCCGGTGCGCAAGGCGGTGATCGCGGTCGACGCGGGCCGCAACCTGGCGGTGCTGGTCGAGGCCGCGGTGCGCAACACCATCCTGCAGCTGCGAGGCATCGACACCTACCAGGAGTTCATCGCCCGCCACCAGAAGGCGATGGCGCGCGGCAACGGCGGCTGAGCACGCGGGCCGGGCCGAGGGACCTGGCCGCAGGGCGGCGCCGCGCGGCGCCTACTTCACGAGCCGGTGCTCGCAGTTCTTCTTCGTGCAGACCGCGTAGAGCGACAGCGAATGGTCCTGCAGCTCGAAGCCGCGCGTGACGGCCACGGCCTTCTGCCGCTTCTCGATCTCGGCGTCGAAGAACTCCTCGACGCGGCCGCAGTCGAGGCACACCAGGTGGTCGTGGTGCTTGCCCTCGTTGAGCTCGAAGACCGCCTTGCCGGCCTCGAAATGGTTGCGCGACAGCAGGCCCGCCTGCTCGAACTGCATCAGCACGCGGTAGACGGTGGCCAGGCCGACGTCGGCCCCGTCGGCGAGCAGGACCTTGTAGACGTCCTCGGCCGTCATGTGGCGGCGCGTGCCGCGCTGGAAGACCTCGAGGATCTTCAGCCGGGGAAGCGTGGCCTTGAGCCCGCTGCTCTTCAGTTCGTCGATGTTGTTCATCGTGGGCCGCGGCTGGGCTGGCGGGCGCGAGGCCCCCGTCGGGGCGGGCCTCCCGTCGATGGGTCGCCCGCTAGAATGTGCCGATCATACGGGCCGGCAGCGCGCTGCGCTGCGAAATCCCTGATGCCCGCGGCATCGGCCGCCGCCGCGGCGCGCCCGTCCACCGGGCTCCTACCGGCCCCCGCCGCCAGCCCGCCCGCACGCCCGAGCCTGCACCGACCCGTCCCGCCCAAGGCCCTCCGATGCCCGCACCGACCCGTCCCCACGCCCGCCGCGGCGCCCGCTTCCTCGCGGCGCCGGCCGCGCTCGCCGCCGGCCTGCTGCTCGCCGGCTGCGGCGGCATGAGCCTGACCGACCGCATGCTGGGCGTGGTCACGCCCTACAAGGTCGAGGTGGTGCAGGGCAACGTCGTCACGAAGGAGCAGCTCGCCGCGGTGCGGCCGGGCCAGTCGCGCGCCCAGGTGCGCGACATCCTCGGCTCGCCGCTGCTGGCCGACATCTTCCACGCCGACCGCTGGGACTACGTCTTCACGATCCGCCGCCAGGGCGCCGCGCCGCAGCAGCGCCAGGTGATCGTGCGCTTCGAGGGCGACGTGCTGAAGAGCGTCGACGCGCCGGAGCTGCCGTCCGAGCGCGACTTCGTCGCGTCGATCGACACCTTCAAGACCTCGCGCAACGCACCGCCGCTGGCGCTGAGCGAGGCCCAGGTGAAGGCGCTGCCCGCGCCCGCGCGCGCGGCCGCGACGCCCGCCGCCGCCGAGCAGCCCGCCGCCGAACTGCCGCGCCGCTACCCGCCGCTCGAGGGCACGCGGTGAGCGGCGGCCGCTGCACCGAGGTGGCCGGGTGAACGCGCCGCTGCGCCTCGTGGTGGCCGGTGCCTCCGGCCGCATGGGCCGGATGCTGGTCGAGGCCATCGCCGCGGCCGACGACCTGGTGCTCGCCGGTGCGCTCGACCGCGCCGACAGCCCGGCGCTCGGCGAGGACGCCGGCGCCGCGATCGGCCGCCCGCAGGGCGTCGCCATCACCGCCGACCTGGACGCGGCGCTCGCCGGCGCCGACGTGCTGATCGACTTCACGCGGCCGGAGGGCACGCGGGCCCACCTCGCGGCCTGTGCGCGCCACGGCGTGAAGGCCGTGATCGGCACCACCGGCTTCAGCGCCGCGCAGAAGGCCGAGATCGCGGCCCACGCCGAGCGCTGCGCCACGGTGCTGGCGCCGAACATGAGCGTCGGCGTCAACGTGGTGCTGAAGCTGCTGGACGTCGCGGCGCGCGCGCTCGACACCGGCTACGACATCGAGGTGATCGAGGCCCACCACCGCCACAAGGTCGACGCGCCGAGCGGCACCGCGCTGCAGATGGGCGAGGTGCTGGCCGCCGCGCTCGGCCGCCGGCTGGCCGACTGCGCCGTCTACGCCCGCGAGGGCCACACCGGCGAGCGCGACCCGTCCACCATCGGCTTCTCGACCATCCGCGGCGGCGACATCGTCGGCGACCACACCGTGCTGTTCGCCGGCACCGGCGAGCGCATCGAGATCAGCCACCGCAGCGGCAGCCGCGCAGGCTATGCCCAGGGCAGCCTGCGCGCGGCGCGCTTCCTCGCCACCGTGTCCAGCGGCCTGTACGGCATGGACGACGTGCTGAACCTGCGCTGAGCGCGGGCGGCGGCGCGGCGATGCAGGGCCTGCAGCAGCTCTGGGAGCACGGCGACGCGGTGACGCGCGGCGTTGCGCTGCTGCTGCTGGCGATGTCGGTGCTGGCCTGGCTGCTGATCTTCTGGAAGGCCTGGCTGCTGCGCCGCGTGCGCGCCGACCTGGCGCAGGCCCTGCCCGCCTTCTGGTCGGCCGCCGAGCTGGCCGCCGCCCGCACCCAGCTCGGCCACTTCGACCGCGAGGGCGTGCTGCTGCCGCTGCTCGACGCCGCGCTGGCCGTGCCGCCGGCCGGCACGCTGGAGGCCCGCGGCGAGGCCGCGTCGCAGCTGACCCGGCGCCTGCGCGACGCGCTGCACGGCGTGCTGGGGCTGCTGCAGACCGGGCAGGTGGCGCTCGCGTCGATCGGCGCGACGGCGCCGTTCGTCGGCCTGTTCGGCACGGTGTGGGGTGTCTTCCACGCGCTGTCCGGCATTGCCGCCAGCGGCGCCTTCGGCATCGACAAGGTCTCGGGCCCGGTCGGCGAGGCCCTGGTGATGACGGCGGCCGGGCTGGCCGTCGCGATCCCGGCCGTGCTGGGCTACAACGTCTTCGGCCAGCGCATCGCCGCCTGCGAGGCCGAGCTCGAGGGCTTCGCGCACGACCTGCGCGAGCTGCAGCTGGGCGCGGGCGCGGGCCCGGCGTCGGCGTCGCCCGCTGGCTGAGGCACGACAGGCCGCTCCATGCCCGGCTTCGGACGCCTCGAACGGCCGCGCCCCGCGGCGCCGATGAGCGACATCAACATGACGCCGCTGATCGACGTGATGCTGGTGCTGCTGGTGATCTTCCTCGTGACGGCCCCGCTGATGGCCTCCAGCCTGCGGCTCGAGCTGCCGCGCGCCGAGGGCGCCGCGCCCGACGCGGCGCCGCAGGCGATCGCGCTGGCCGTCGATGCGCAGGGGCGCGTCTACCTCGGCGACGCGCCGGTGTCCGACGCGGCGCTGCGCGAGCGCCTCGCGCGCACCGCGGCCGCCGACCCGCAGGCCGAGGTGCGGCTGCGCGCCGACCGCAGCGTGCCCTATGGCCGCATCGCCGAGCTGATCGGCCTGGTGCAGGCGGCCGGCCTGGCGCGCGTCGGGCTGGTCTCGGAGCCGGCCGCGGCGCCGGCCGCCGCCGGCCCGGCCCGCTGACGCGCGCGCCGGGGGCCCGCCCGCCCGGCCACGCCGGGCACCCCCTTCCGATATAGTCTTCGCCCCGTCCCGCTGCCCACTCCTGCCCGTTCCCGCCATGTCGCCCGACTTCAAACCCGCCGAGATCGAACGCGCCGCCCAGGCGGCGTGGCAGGCCGCGGACGCCTACCGCGTCACCGAGGACCCGAACCGGCCGAAGTACTACGCCTGCTCGATGCTGCCCTACCCGAGCGGCAAGCTGCACATGGGCCACGTGCGCAACTACACGATCAACGACATGCTCGCCCGCCAGCTGCGGATGAAGGGCATGAACGTGCTGATGCCGATGGGCTGGGACGCCTTCGGCCTGCCGGCCGAGAACGCGGCGATGAAGAACAAGGTCCCGCCGGCGCGCTGGACCTACGACAACATCGCCCACATGAAGGGCCAGATGCAGGCCATGGGCCTGGCCATCGACTGGAGCCGCGAGGTCACCACCTGCGCGCCCGACTACTACCGCTGGAACCAGTGGCTGTTCCTGAAGATGCTCGAGGCCGGCATCGCGGAGCGCCGCACCCAGGTCGTCAACTGGGACCCGGTGGACCAGACCGTGCTGGCCAACGAGCAGGTGATCGACGGCCGCGGCTGGCGCTCGGGCGCGGTGGTGGAAAAGCGCGAGATCCCGGGCTACTACCTGAAGATCACGCAGTACGCCGAGGAACTGCTCGAGCACGTGCAGCAGCACCTGCCGGGCTGGCCGGAGCGCGTCAAGCTGATGCAGGAGAACTGGATCGGCCGCAGCGAGGGCGTGCGCTTCGCGTTCACGCACGAGATCCGCGGCGCCGACGGCCAGCCGATCCAGGACGGGCGGCTGTACGTCTTCACGACGCGCGCCGACACGATCATGGGCGTGACCTTCTGCGCCGTCGCGCCCGAGCACCCGCTGGCGCTGCACGCGGCGCAGTCGAACCCCGCGGTGGCCGCCTTCCTCGACGAATGCAAGGCCGGCGGCACCACCGAGGCCGAGCTGGCGACGCAGGAGAAGAAGGGCGTGCCGACCGGCCTGCAGGTCACCCACCCGCTGACCGGCGAATCGATCGACGTCTGGGTCGGCAACTACGTGCTGATGAGCTACGGCGACGGTGCGGTGATGGGCGTGCCCGCGCACGACGAGCGCGACTTCGCCTTTGCGAAGAAGTACGGCATCGCGATCACCCAGGTGATCCACGTCGACGGCCTGCACTACGACTACGACCGGTGGCAGGACTGGTACGGCGACAAGCAGCGCGGCGTCACGATCAACTCCGACAACTACAGCGGCCTCGCCCATGCGGCCGCGGTGGACGCGGTCGCCGCCGCGCTGCAGGCGCGCGGCCTGGGCGAGAAGAAGACCACCTGGCGACTGCGCGACTGGGGCGTGAGCCGCCAGCGCTACTGGGGCACGCCGATCCCGATCATCCACTGCGCCGAGCACGGCGCGGTGCCGGTGCCCGAGCGTGACCTGCCGGTGGTGCTGCCGGAGGACCTGATCCCCGACGGCAGCGGCAACCCGCTGAACCGCCACGCGGCCTTCCTCGACGTGCCCTGCCCGGTCTGCGGCGCGCCGGCGCGCCGCGAGACGGACACGATGGACACCTTCGTCGACAGCGCCTGGTACTACATGCGCTACTGCGACCCGGTGAAGGACGACGCCATGGTCGGCGAGGGCGCGCGCTACTGGATGCCGATGGACCAGTACATCGGCGGCATCGAGCACGCGATCCTGCACCTGCTGTACGCGCGCTTCTGGACCAAGGTGATGCGCGACCTGAAGCTGGTCGAGGTGGACGAGCCCTTCACCCGGCTGCTGACGCAGGGCATGGTGCTGAACCACATCTACTCGCGCCGCACCGAGCAGGGCGGCGTCGAGTACTTCTGGCCGCACGAGGTGAGCGACACCCTCGGCCCGGACGGCAAGGTCAGCGGCGCCACGCTGAAGCGCGACGGCTCGGCCGTGACCTACGAGGGCGTGGGCACGATGAGCAAGAGCAAGAACAACGGCGTCGACCCGCAGGCGCTGATCGACCGCTACGGCGCCGACACCGCGCGGCTGTTCGTGATGTTCGCCTCGCCGCCCGAGCAGACGCTGGAGTGGAACGATGCGGGCGTCGAGGGCGCGCACCGCTTCCTGCGCCGGGTCTGGCAGTACGCCGCGCGCCATGGCGACGCGATCCGCGCCGCGGCCGACACCGCCCCCGCCTACGGCGCGGCCGCGAAGGCGCTGCGCTGCGAGGTCCACACCGTGCTGCGGCAGATCAGCTACGACTACGAGCGCCTGCAGTACAACACCGTCGTCTCCGGCGCGATGAAGCTGCTGAACGCGCTCGAAGCCTTCCGGCCCGAGGGGGACGGCGCCGCCTCCGCGCAGCGCGAGGCCTTCGGCATCCTGCTGCGCGCGCTCTACCCGGCCTGCCCCCACCTGACCTGGACCCTGTGGCGCGAGCTGGGCCACGCCGACGCGCTGGGCGACCTGCTGGACGCGCCCTGGCCCGCGGTCGACGAGGCGGCGCTGGTGCGCGACGAGGTCGAGCTGGTGCTGCAGGTGAACGGCAAGCTGCGCGGCGCGGTGCGCGTCGCGCCCGACGCCGACCGCGAGACCATCGAGGCCGCGGCGCTGGCCAACCCCGAGTTCCAGCGCTTCTCCGAGGGCAAGGCGGTGCGCAAGGTGGTGATCGTGCCGGGCCGGCTGGTGAACGTCGTCGTCGCATGACGGCCGGCCCCCGGCAGGCTCCCGCGGCGCGGCACAGGCCAGCGTCCTCCTCCCGCCGCCGCTGGCTGGCCGGGGCGTCGGTGGCCGCGCTGGCCGCGGCGCTGGGCGGCTGCGGCTTCGCGCTGCGGCGGGCACCTGCGCTGCGCTTCCGCAGCGTGCAGCTGCGCGGCTTCGCCGAGCGCTCGCCGCTGGCCGAGGAGCTGCGCCGGCAGATCGAGGCCAGCGGCACCACGCGCGTCGTGGAGAGCCCCGCCGATGCGGACGCGGTGCTGGAGGCCCTGGTCGATGCGCGCGAGAAGAGCGTGGTCGCGAGCACCGCGGCCGGCCAGGTGCGCGAGGTGCAGCTGCGTGCGCGCTTCGACTTCCGGCTGCGCACGCCCGGCGGCCGCGAGCTGCTGGCGCCGCGCGAGATCCTGCTCAGCCGCGACATGAGCTACAGCGAGACCATCGCGCTGGCCAAGGAGCAGGAGGAGGCCGCGCTCTACCGCGCGATGCAGAACGACATCGCCGCCCAGGTCATGCGGCGCCTGGCCGCCGCCGGGCCGCTGTAGCCGGCCGCGCCGAGATGCAGCTGCGCGCGGACCGGCTGGCCGAGCACCTCGCCCAGGCGGCGGCGCGCGACGGCCTGCGGCCGCTCTACACCGTCTGGGGCGACGAGGCGCTGCTGGTGCAGGAGGCCGCGGACGCGGTGCGCAGCGCGGCCCGCGCGGCCGGCCACGGCGAGCGCCAGGTGCACACCGTCGCCGGCGCGCATTTCGACTGGAGCGGGCTGCTCGGCGCGGCCCAGTCGATGAGCCTGTTCAGCGAGCGCCAGCTGGTCGAGCTGCGCATCCCCTCGGGCAAGCCGGGCAAGGACGGTGCCGACGCGCTGCAGCGCTACTGCGAACGGCTGCCGCCGGACGTGCTGACCCTGGTCCAGCTGCCCCGGCTGGACCGCCAGCAGCAGCAAAGCGGCTGGTTCACCGCGCTCGACGGCGCCGGCGTCAGCGTGCGCATCGACCCGGTCGACCGCGCTGCGCTGCCGGCCTGGATCGCGCAGCGCCTGGCGCGCCAGGGCCAGCGCGTCGCGGACGGCGAGGACGGCGAGCGCGCGCTCGCCTGGTTCGCCGACCGGGTCGAGGGCAACCTGCTGGCGGCGCACCAGGAGATCCAGAAGCTCGCGCTGCTGCACCCGCCCGGCGTGCTGCCCGGCGAGGCGATCGAGGCGGCGGTGCTCGACGTGGCGCGCTTCGACACCGCCCAGTTCGGCGAGGCCGTGCTCGGCGGACGCCTGGGCCGCGCGCTGCGCATGCTCGAGGCGCTGCAGGCCGAAGGCGAGGCCGCGGTGCTGGTGCACTGGACGCTCGCCGAGGACATCCGCGCGCTGCTGCGCGGCCGCGAGGCGATGGACGCTGGCAAGCCGCTGCCGCTGGCGCTGCGCGAGGCCCGCGTGTGGGGCCGCAAGGAGCGGCTCTACGAGCGCCTGCTGCCGGCGCTGCGCAGCGCGGCGCTGGCCCCACTGCTGCAGGAGGCGCAGGTCTGCGACGGCATCGTCAAGGGCCTGCGCCATCCCGACTGGCCGCACGAGCCCTGGGCAGCGCTGCGCCGGCTGACGATCGCGCTGGTGCTGCGCCTGCGCGCGCGCTGACGCGGGCCGCCGCGGGCGCGCCGCCTTCCGCCGTCGCGGCCAGTTCGATCCCCCGGGTCAGGCCGCGCCCGGCGCCGCGTCCGCGCCGGGGCCCGGGAGCCCCCCCTCGGGAGGCGCAGGCGCCGCCGCCGATGCGGGCACCGCGGCGGCCCCGCCGGCCCAGCACAGCCGGTTCTTGCCGGCCCGCTTCGCCTCGTACATCGCGGCGTCGGCCTGCGCCAGCAGCTCCTCGACGCTGCGCCCGTGCAGCGGAAACAGCGCGATGCCGATGCTGCACGACAGGCGCACCGGGCCCGCCGCCAGCTCGAACGGCCGGGCCATCGATTCCAGCAGCTTCGCGGCCACGCGACCTGCATCGCGGCCCTCGCCCAGCGTGGCGAGCACCAGGCCGAACTCGTCGCCGCCGAGGCGGGCCACGGTGTCCTCGGCACGCAGGCCGTCGCGCAGGCGGCCCGCGGCCTGCTGCAGCACCGCGTCGCCGGCGGCGTGGCCATGCCGGTCGTTCACCGACTTGAAGCCGTCGAGGTCGAGGAAGAGCACCGCCGCCGGACGGCCATGGCGCTGCGCCGACTCCAGCACGCGCGCCAGCCGGTCGCGGAACATCACCGTGTTCGGCAGGCCGGTCAGCGCGTCGTGCAGCGCGGCGTGCGCCAGGCGCTGCTCGAGCGCCTTGCGGTCGCTGATGTCCTGCACCACCACCACCAGGAAGGCCGGCCGGCCTTCCGGCCCGGGCACCACGCTGAGTGCCTGGTGGACCCACAGCGCGCGGCCGTCGCGGCGCCGGTACATCGCCTCGGCCTCCGGCGACACGGCATCGTCGGCCGCCAGGCGCCGCTCGAGGAAGGCGCGGGCCTCGGCCTGGCCCGCCGGGTCGGCGAGCTCGAACAGGGTGCGCGCGCGCAGCAGCTCCAGCGGGTAGCCGAGCAGGCGGCAGAAGGTCTCGTTGGCGCGCAGGATGCGGCCGTCCGGCGCGACGTGGGCGATGCCCATCGCCGCCTGGTGGAAGGTGGCGCGGAACAGGGCCTCGCTGGCCAGCAGGGCCTCGGCCACGGCGCGCTGGCGCGTCAGGACCGCGACCAGGGTCGTCGCGAAGGCGAGGATGGCCAGGCTGGCGAGCGCCGCCACCCCGAGGTAGGTGCGGCGGCGCTGGGCGACCGGGCCGAGGTCGTCGTCGGCCGCCGTGCCGACGGCGACCATCAGCGGGTGGTCGGCGAGCGCGCGCCAGGCCACCACGCGCGCCACGCCGTCGGTGGCGCGCCCATCGTCGAGCAGGTGGCCCTCGGCCGCCGCGCCGCGCCGCTGGTACCAGGACAGCCCGTCCGCCGGCAGGCCGAAGGCCATCGCGCCGGCCAGGCGCCGCGCACGCACCACGCCGTCCAGGCCGGTCAGTTCCAGCAGCCCGCGCCCGCCGAGGTCGTCGAGCGCGCGGAAGTCGGCGAAGCGCGCCGGGTCGACGCTCAGCACGACGACGCCGCCGAAGCTGCCGTCGGCGCGGGTGATGCGCAGCGACATCGGCACCTGCCAGCGCCCGGACACCCGGCCCAGCACCGGCTCGCTGACGTACAGGCGGTCGTCGCTGCGCGTGCGCTGGGCCTGGAAGAAGGCCCGGTCGGCATAGTTCACCGGGCCGCTGGCGTGGCTGCTGGCCACCAGCCGGCCCTCCGCATCGACCACGCTGACGATCGTGAAGGCGACGTCGCGGATCACGCCCTGCGACACCCAGCGCGCCAGCGCCGGCCCCGACGCGCCATGGGTCAGCACCTGCTCGCGGACGAAGGCGGCCACCTGCTCCGCGGCGCCCAGCGTGCGCACCACCTGCTGCTCGTAGGCCACGGCGAGGCCGGCATTGGACTGCGCGGCGGCCGCCAGCGCCTGCTCGCGCTCGAAGGCAATGCGTTGCCACGCGGCGGCCCAGGTGGCCGCCAGGGCCGCGAGGCAGACCGCGACGATCAGCGCATTCAGGCCCGTGGCCGCCCGGCGGTGCCAGGCACGGAACGCCGTCGCGGTGCCATCGCGGCCTGCGGCCGGCGAGGGAGGCGTCATCGGATCGGGCTCCTGCCCCTCGGCGAGGGGCCGGGGGCACTGTAGCGGCAGCCCCCGCTCCCGGCCGGAAAGACCCACCGCGGCGTCGGGATCGACGCCGGCGTGGACGTCAGAAGGTGTGAAGGAACCCGGCGCGGCCGAGCGGGCCCCGCAAACGGGCGCAATCAAGGCGCAAACCGCAGCCATGGCTCGGGCCATGGCGAGGATTTGCAACGCGGAGTGCGCCCGTTT
>NZ_BBYR01000024.1 GCF_001293525.1 Pseudideonella sakaiensis
TTCACCGCCGTGCCGGAACTGGTCCAGTCGATCTGAGCGCCGTTCCACCGGCGCCCGTGCCTGCCCTGGCCCGACCGTCCCGCGATCCCGGGCCGGCGGGCCTTTTTCCTGTGCGCGTCCCCCTTTCTTTCGTTGGAGTGCCCCGATGAGCTACGTCGCCCCCGTCAAGGACATGCTGTTCTGCATGAATGCGCTGGCCGGTCTCGACCAGGTCGCCCGCCTGCCCGGCTTCGAGGACGCCGGGCCGGAGACCGCGCAGGCAGTGCTGGAGGAATGCGCGCGCCTGAACGAGGGCGTGATCGCGCCGCTGAACGCCACCGGCGACCGGCAGCCCTCGGCGTGGAAGGATGGCGAGGTCACGACGACGCCCGGCTTCAAGGAGGCCTTCCGGCAGTTCGGCGAAGGCGGCTGGCAGGGCCTGCAGCACCCGGTCGACTTCGGCGGCCAGGGCCTGCCGAAGACCATCGGCGCCGCCTGCAGCGAGATGATCAACAGCGCCAACCTGAGCTTCGCGCTGTGCCCGCTGCTGACTGACGGTGCGATCGAGGCGCTGTTGACCGCGGGCTCGCCCGAGCAGCAGGCCCGCTTCCTGCCGAAGCTGATCTCCGGCGAGTGGACCGGCACCATGAACCTGACCGAGCCGCAGGCCGGCAGCGACCTGGCCCAGGTGCGCACCCGCGCCGAGCCGCAGCCCGACGGCAGCTACCGGATCTTCGGCACCAAGATCTTCATCACCTACGGCGAGCACGACATGGCGGACAACATCGTCCACCTGGTGCTGGCCCGCGTCAGCGGTGCGCCGGCCGGCGTCAAGGGCATCAGCCTGTTCATCGTGCCGAAGTTCCACGTCCAGGCCGACGGCTCGCTGGGCGAGCGCAACGACGTGCGCTGCGTCAGCATCGAGCACAAGCTGGGCATCAAGGCGAGCCCGACCGCGGTGCTGCAGTTCGGCGACCACGGCGGCGCGGTCGGCATGCTGGTGGGCGAGGAGAACCGCGGCCTCGAGTACATGTTCATCATGATGAACGCCGCGCGCTACGCGGTCGGCGTGCAGGGCATCGCGGTGGCCGAACGGGCCTACCAGAAGGCGGTCGCCTATGCCCGCGACCGCGTGCAGTCGCGGCCGGTCGACGGCTCGACGCCCGGGGCGGCGCCGATCATCCACCACCCCGACGTGCGGCGCATGCTGATGACGATGCGGGCCTACACCGAGGGCTGCCGCGCGATGGCGCTGGTGGCCGCAGCGGCCTACGACGCCGCCCATGCCCACCCCGAGGCCGATGCGCGCCGCGACAACCAGGCTTTCTACGAGTTCATGGTGCCGCTGGTGAAGGGCTACAGCACCGAGATGAGCCTGGAGGTCACCAGCCTGGGCGTGCAGGTGCACGGCGGCATGGGCTTCATCGAGGAGACCGGCGCGGCGCAGTTCTACCGCGACGCGAAGATCCTGACGATCTACGAAGGCACCACCGCGATCCAGGCCAACGACCTGGTCGGCCGCAAGACCACGCGCGACGGCGGCGCCACCGCGCGCGCCATCGCCGCGCGCATCGAGGCGACCGAGCAGGCCCTGGCGGCACGGTCCGATGCCGATGCCCAGGCCGTCGCGCGCCGCCTCGCGGCGGCGCGCCGCGCCTTCCTCGACGTGGTGGACTTCATCGTCGCCCAGGGCCGCGCCAACCCCAACGCGGCCTTCGCGGGCTCGGTGCCCTACCTGATGCTGGCCGGCAACCTGATGGCCGGCTGGCAGATGGCGCGCGCGCTGATGGCGGCGCAGGACCTGCTCGCGCACGGCGAGGCCGGCGGGCCGACCGATGCCGCCTTCCTGCGTGCCAAGATCGCGACCGCGCGCTTCTATGCCGATCACCTGCTGGTGAAGGCGCCCGCCGCGCGCGACGCCATCGTCGAGGGCGCCGACAGCGTCACGGCGCTGGCGCTGGAAGCCTACTGACCCGCGCCCGGCCCGCGACCCTGCCCCCCGAGGAGAAGCATCCCGATGCCCACGACCCTGCGCTGGCTGTGCGCCACCCTGGCCCCGCTGGCGGCCGCCGCCGCCGTGGCCGCGCCGCCGGCCGCGCGCCTGCCCGGCCCGGCCTTCCCGGCCTTCGCCGACCCGGCCGCCGTCGCTGCCGCCTGCGACCGGGGCCTGGCCGCCGCCGGGCGCCAGCTCCAGGTGCTCGAGCGCCGGCGCGCCGATGCCGGCTGGATCGCCGCGATGGACGACCTGAACGTCACGATCGAGGATGCCTCGGGCCCGGTCAGCTTCATCGTCAACGTCCACCCGGACAAGGCGGTGCGCGAGGCGGCCCAGGCCTGCGAGCTGCGCTGGCAGGACTTCCTGTCGACGCTCGGCCAGAACCGCCGGCTCTACGACGCGGCCCGGCGCGTGAAGCCGCGCGATGCGATCGACCGCGCCTTCCTGCAGGAGACGATCGACAACTTCGTCGATGCCGGCGTCGGCCTGCCGGACGCCCCGCGGCAGCGCGCGAAGGCCCTGAACGACCGCATGACCGAGGTCGGGCAGGTGTTCGCGAAGAACGTGCGCGACGACGCGACGCGCGTGCCCTACACCCAGGACGAGCTGGCCGGCGTGCCGGAGGCCGGCTGGAAGGACCGGCCGCGCGACGAGCAGGGCCGGGTGCTGATGGGGCTCGATGGCCCGAGCTTCGACGCGGTGATGGGCCATGCGGAGCAGGCCGCGGCGCGCGAGCGGATGTACCGGGCGCGCTATGCGATGGGCGGCGAGGCGAACCTCGCGCTGCTCGGCGAACTGGTGCGGCTGCGCCACGAGTACGCCGGCCTGTTCGGCTACGCGAGCTACGACGACTTCGTGCTGCGCCGGCGCATGGCGCACGACCTGGGGCGGGCGCAGCGCTTCCTCGGTGAGGTGAAGGCGGCGGTGGCCGAGCGCGAACTGCGTGAACTGCGCGAGCTCCGTGACGAGAAGGCCCGCCACCTCGGCACCCCGCCGGAGGCCACGCGGATCGAGCGCTGGGATGCCTACTTCTACACCGAGCGGGTGCGGCGCGCCCGCTACAGCGTCGACCAGGAGGCTTTCCGGCCCTACTTCCCGCCGCAGGAGAGCCTGCGCTTCGTGCTGAAGGTGGCCGAGCGCCTGCTCGGCGTGCGCTACACGCCGGTGGCGGCGCGGCTGTGGCACCCGGACGTGCAGGCCTACGTGGCGACGGACGTGCGCAGCGGCAAGCCGCTGGCGACCCTCTATGTCGACCTCTATCCGCGCGACGGCAAGTACAACCACGCGGCCGTGTGGAGCCTGCGCGGCGCGTCGACGCGCCTGAACCGGACGGCCGAGGCGGCGCTGGTGGTCAACATGGACCGCCGCGGCCTCACGCTGGACGAGCTGGAAACCCTGCTGCACGAGCTGGGCCACGCGCTGCACAACAACCTGTCGGCCACCCGCCACGCGAGCCAGGCCGGCACCTCGGTGCTGCGCGACTTCGTCGAGGCCCCGTCGCAGATGCTCGAGGACTGGGTCTACGACCGCCGCGTGCTCGCACTGTTCCAGGAAGTCTGCCCCGCCTGCCGCCCGGTGCCGGAGGCGATGCTGAAGCAGGCGGTCAGCGCGCGGGAGTACGGCAAGGGCGTGCAGTTCGCGCGCCAGCACCTGTATGCGAGCTACGACCTGGCGCTGCACGCGGCCGACGCGCCGGAGCCGCAGGCGACCTGGGTGCGGATGGAGTCGGCCACCCCGATCGGGCATGCCGAGGGCACGATGCTGCCGGCCAGCTTCGGCCACCTCGCCGGTGGCTATGCCGCGGGCTACTACGGCTACCTGTGGAGCCTGGTCGTCGCGATGGACCTGCGCACCGCCTTCGCGAAGGACCGGCTCGACCCGGCCGTCGGCCTGCGCTACCGCCAGCGCGTGCTGTCGCAGGGCAGCCAGCGGCCGCCGGAACAGCTGCTGCGCGACTTCCTGGGCCGCGAGACCGACGCGAAGGCCTTCTTCGCGGACCTGCAGAAGTAACGCGTCCCGCCCGGCAGCGCGCGGCGCGGCGAGCGCCGCGCGGCGGCCGCGCGGGCGGTCAGAGCACCTCGGACGCGAAGTCCGCGAGCCGCGAGCGCTCGCCGCGCGCCAGCGTGACGTGACCCGAGTGCGGCCAGCCCTTGAAGCGGTCCACCGCATAGGTCAGGCCCGAGCTGCCCTCGGTCAGGTAGGGCGTGTCGATCTGCGCCAGGTTGCCCAGGCAGACGATCTTGGTGCCGGGGCCGGCGCGCGTGACCAGCGTCTTCATCTGCTTCGGCGTCAGGTTCTGCGCCTCGTCGATGATGACGAACTTGTTCAGGAAGGTGCGCCCGCGCATGAAGTTCAGGCTCTTGATCTTGATCTTGCTGCGCACCAGATCGTTGGTCGCGGCACGGCCCCATTCGCCGGCCGCGCCGTCGGTCTTGGCCAGCACCTCGAGGTTGTCGTCGAGCGCGCCCATCCACGGGCCCATCTTCTCCTCCTCGGTGCCCGGCAGGAAGCCGATGTCCTCGCCGACCGGCACCGTCACCCGCGTGACGATGATCTCGCTGAAGCGCCGGTCGTCGAGCACCTGCTGCAGGCCGGCGGCCAGCGTCATCAGCGTCTTGCCGGTGCCGGCGGTGCCGGTCAGCGTGATGAAGTCGCAGTCCGGGTCCATCAGCAGGTTGAGCGCGAAGTTCTGCTCGCGGTTGCGCGCCGTCACGCCCCACACCGCATGCCGCGGGTTGCCGTACTCGCGCAGCGTGCGCAGCACCGCGGTCTTGCCGGTGATCTCCACCACCTTGGCATGCAGCGGCGCGGCGCCCGGCGCCTCGAGGTAGACGAACTGGTTGATCAGCAGCGCGGGCACCAGCGGGCCGCTGATGCGGTAGTGCGTCAGCCCGCCCTGGTTCCAGCTCTCCATCGTCTTGCCGTGCCGCTCCCAGAAGTCGGCCGGCAGCGCGAGGGCGCCGGTGTACAGCAGGTCGCCGTCCTCCAGCGTCTTGTCGTTGAAGTAGTCCTCGGTCGGCAGGCCCAGCGCACGGGCCTTGATCCGCATGTTGATGTCCTTCGACACCAGCACGACCTCGCGGCCGGGCTGCTGCTGGCGCAGCGCCTGCACCACGCCGAGGATCTGGTTGTCGGCCTTGCCCTGGGGCAGGCCGATCGGCAGTGCCACGTCGAGCAGCGTCGTCTGGAAGAACAGCTTGCCCGCCGCCTCGCGGTGGCCGGTGCGGGCCAGCGGCAGGCCCTCGAGCAGGCCACCGCCATCGCGGTTGCCCACGCTGGCGGCCAGCGCGTCCAGGTCCCGGCTGACCTGGCGGGCATTGCGTGCCACCTCGGTCATGCCCTTCTTGTGCCCGTCCAGCTCCTCCAGCGTGATCATCGGGAGGTAGATGTCGTGCTCCTCGAAGCGGAACAGGCTCATCGGGTCGTGCAGCAGCACGTTGGTGTCCAGCACGAAGAGCTTCGCCGGGCCGGTGCCGCGCGGCTTGCGGGTGCGCGGCTGGGCCGCCGGGCGCGCCGGCGCGGGCTCGGCGACGCCGAGCGTGGCGGGAGGAAGCGCCGCCGGGCCGGTGACCCCGGCGGTGGCGGCCACCGCGACCGGTGCGGCCGGGGGCCGGGCCACGGCGGGCCGCGCGCCGGCGGTCGCGGCCGCCGCGCCGCCGGCGGCAGGCAGCAGGTCCACCGCATCCTCCGGCGTGGCGGCCACGGTGTCGCCGCGGGTCCGGCGGCTGCGCTTGACGGAGGCCGGGGCCGCCTGGGCCTCGAAGGCGGCAGGGCTCAGCAGGGCGGCTCGTTTGGCAGGCGGCTTGGGCAGGGGCATGGGGGGTCGGGGAGGGGGCTGGTCGGGCCAGGCAACAAAAAAGCCGCGACGGTCGCCCGTGCGGCTGGGGGGTGTCTGCGTGCTGCGGGGTGTCGCACCGGCATGCGGACCATTATGCACAAGCCGGGCCAGCCCGCGGCGCGGCCTGGCGGCCGGCGCCGACGTCGACTACTTCAGGCCCTTGACGGCCTTCAGCACCTCTTCGACATGGCCGGCCACCTTCAGGCCGCGCCACTCGGCGCGCAGGATGCCGCTGCCGTCGATCAGGAAGGTGCTGCGCTCGATGCCCTTGACCTTCTTGCCGTACATGATCTTGTTCTTGACCACGCCGAACATGTGGCAGAGCTTCTCCTCGGTGTCGGCGATCAGCTCGAAGGGCAGGTCCAGCGCCTGCTTGAACTTGTCGTGCGAGGCCATGTTGTCGCGCGAGACGCCGAAGACCACGGCGCCGGCCTTGACGAAGTCCTTGTGGTGGTCGCGGAACTGCATCGCCTCGGTCGTGCAGCCCGGCGTGTTGTCCTTCGGGTAGAAGTACAGCACCACCGACTGGCCGGCATAGGCCTGCGGCGTGAACTTGACCCCCCCGGTGGCGAGCGCTTCAAATTCCGGCAGGGGTTTGTTGAGGGCTGGCGTCATGAGGTATTCTGAGTGGTTGGCAGCCGCTCGGGCTCAATCCGGCATTATATAAGACGGGTGTGGCGTGCCCGGGCCCAGGGCGTGGGCCGGCGCCTGCGCCTGCGCGCGTGAGGGGCGTCACCTCGGCGCGTCACCTCGGCGCGTCCCGGCCCGGCGCGGGGTCGAACAGCAGGGCCGCGACGACCTCGCGGCCTTCGGCCAGCAGCACGTTGTAGGTCCGGCAGGCGGCGGCGGTATCCATCGCCTCGAAGCCGATGCGCGCGGCCATCAGGCCGGCGAGCAGCCGCGGCGGCGGGAAGCGAAGGCGCGCGCCGCTGCCGAACAGCACCAGCTGCGGCTTCAACGCCAGCAGCGGCTCGAAATGGGCGGCTGCCAGCGTGTCGAACGACGCCACGTCCCACGGCAGCACCGGCCCCTGCCAGGGCACGATGACCGGCCGGGTGTGCTCGGTCTGGTTGACGAGGACGCCGCCCGGGCCGTGCCGGGCAATCGCGTTCTGGCCGTCGAGGCGATCGGCGTGGAGCTTCATGGGAGGGCAGGGCGGGTGGGACGGGGGCCGGCCGGGGCCGGAGGGCTAAAATTATCGGCCGCCCGCCAGAAGCCCCCGCTGCCGGCGTGCCCGACCGGAGTTCCCGTGAAGCCCATCACCAAATCGAGCAAGCTGGCCAGCGTGGCCTACGACATCCGCGGCCCGGTGCTCGACAAGGCCCGCCAGATGGAGGACGAGGGCCAGAAGATCATCAAGCTGAACATCGGCAACGTCGCGGCCTTCGGCCTCGAGCCGCCCGACGAGATCGTTCAGGACATGATCCGCAACCTGCCGTCGGCCGCCGGCTACACCGACAGCAAGGGCCTGTTCGCGCCGCGCAAGGCGGTCGTGCACTACATGCAGGAAAAGCGCGTGGCCGGCGTCACGGTGGACGACGTCTACCTGGGCAACGGCGCCTCCGAGCTGATCCAGATGAGCTTCAACGCGCTGCTGAACGACGGCGACGAGATGCTGATCCCGGCGCCGGACTTCCCGCTCTACACCGCGGTGACCGGCCTGTCCGGCGGCGTGCCGGTGCACTATGTCTGCGACGAGCAGAGCGGCTGGCTGCCCGACCTGGAGGACATCCGGCGCAAGATCACGCCGCGCACCCGCGGCATCATCGTCTGCAACCCGAACAACCCGACCGGTGCGCTGTACCCGGACGAGATCCTGCGGGGCATCATCGAGCTGGCGCGCCAGCACCAGCTGGTGGTGTTCTCCGACGAGATCTACGACAAGACCCTGTACGACGGCCACGTGCACACCAGCATGGCGTCGCTCGCCGACGACGTGCTCTTCGTCACCTTCAACGGGCTGAGCAAGAACTACCGCTCCTGTGGCTACCGGGCCGGCTGGATGGTGGTCTCCGGCGAGAAACGCCATGCGCGCGACTACGTCGAGGGCCTGAACATGCTGGCCTCGCTGCGGCTGTGCTCGAACACCCCCGGGCAGCTGGCGATCCAGACCGCGCTCGGCGGCTACCAGAGCATCAAGGACCTGGTCGCACCCGGCGGCCGCCTGTGCCGCCAGCGGGATCTCGCGCACGAGCTGCTGTCGCAGATCCCCGGCGTGTCGGTGGTGAAGCCGAAGGCCGCGCTCTACATGTTCCCGCGGCTGGACCCGGCGATGTACCCGATCGCCGACGACCAGCAGTTCGCCTACGAGCTGCTGGCCGAGGAGAAGGTGCTGATCGTGCAGGGCACCGGCTTCAACTGGATCGCCAACGACCACTTCCGGCTCGTCTTCCTGCCCAATTCCGACGACCTCACCGAGGCCATCGGGCGCATCGAGCGCTTCCTGGGCCACTACCGCCGCCGGCACAGCCAGTGAGGCCGCGGCCGGCGGCCGCCCCCCGCTTCCCCTTCCGTCACCGGGTGCCACGCGTGGCACCGACACCCCCATGAAACCCATCCAAGTCGGCCTGCTCGGCATCGGCACCGTCGGCTCCGGCACCTTCAAGGTGCTGCGCCGCAACCAGGAAGAGATCCAGCGCCGCGCCGGCCGCGGCATCGAGATCGCGATGGTGGCCGACCTCGACGTCGCGCGGGCCCGGGCGCTGGTCGGCGACGGCGTGCGCGTCGTCGCCGATGCGCGCGAGGTGATCGCCAACCCCGAGATCGACATCGTGGTCGAGCTGATCGGCGGCTACGGCATCGCCCGCGCGCTGGTGATGGAGGCGATCGCGGCCGGCAAGCACGTGGTCACCGCCAACAAGGCGCTGCTGGCCGTGCACGGCACCGAGATCTTCGCGGCCGCGCGCGAGCAGGGCGTGATGGTCGCCTTCGAGGCGGCGGTCGCCGGGGGCATCCCGATCATCAAGGCGCTGCGCGAAGGCCTGACGGCGAACCGCATCGAGTGGATCGCCGGCATCATCAACGGCACCACGAACTTCATCCTGTCGGAGATGCGCGACAAGGGCCTGGACTTCGCCAGCGTGCTGAAGGAAGCCCAGCGCCTGGGCTATGCCGAGGCCGACCCGACCTTCGACATCGAAGGCGTCGATGCGGCCCACAAGGTGACGCTGATGAGCGCGATCGCCTTCGGCATCCCGGTGCAGTTCGACAAGGCCCACGTCGAGGGCATCACGGCGCTGCAGGCGGCCGACATCACCTATGCCGAGCAGCTCGGCTACCGCATCAAGCTGCTCGGCATCACGCGCCGGCGCGACGACAAGGGCGGCATCGAGCTGCGCGTGCACCCGACGCTGGTGCCGGCGACCCGGCTGATCGCCAACGTCGAGGGCGCGATGAACGCGGTGGTCGTGCAGGCCGACGCGGTCGGCGCGACGCTGTACTACGGCAAGGGGGCCGGCTCCGAGCCGACCGCCTCGGCGGTGGTCGCCGACCTGGTCGACATCACGCGGCTGCACAGCGCCGACCCGCACCACCGCGTGCCGCACCTGGCCTTCCAGCCCGATGCGCTGGCCGCGACGCCGATCCTGCCGATGGCGGAGGTCGTGACCGCGTTCTACCTGCGGCTGCAGGTGGCCGACCAGGCCGGCGTGCTGGCGCGCATCACCGGCATCCTGGCCGGGCAGGGCATCTCGATCGACGCGCTGCTGCAGCGCCCGGCCGCGCCCACCACCGGCGCGCCCGCGGGCGAGGGGCCGCGCACCGACGTCATCATCCTCACGCACGCGACGGTCGAGGGCGAGATGAACCGCGCCATCGCCGAGATGCAGGCGCTGCCGACGGTGCTCGCGCCGATCGTGCGGCTGCGCAAGGAGTCGCTGAGCTGAGCCGCGGCGCCGGCCGCGCTCCTGCCGGCAGCCGCTCCTGATGGCATGACCGCCTCGCGCATCCCGCCGATCCAGGCCCTGCTGGCCTTCGAGGCGCTGGCGCGGCTGCGCAGCGTGACGCTGGCGGCGGAGGAACTGGCGGTGACGCCGAGCGCGGTCAGCCACCGCATCCGCCAGCTCGAGACGCAGCTCGGGCTGAAGCTGTTCGTGCGCGGGGACTTCTCGCTCGGCGCGGAGGGCAGCGCCTACCTCGCGCGCGTGCGCGAGGCGCTCGCCGTGCTGCAGCAGGTGCCCGCGGGCGACCGGGCCGGTCCGGCGCCGGTGCGGCTGCGCCTCGGCGTCACGCCCACCTTCTCGCGCGAGCTGCTGCTGCCCCGACTGGCCCTGTTCCGCCATGCCTACCCGGAGGTCGAGCTGACGCTGCTGGTCGGCGTGCCGGGGGCCGGCCAGATGAACCCCGAGGCCGACCTCGAGGTCAGCTTCGGGCCCGCGCCGCTGGCCGGCGTCGAGTCGATGATGCTGATGGCCGACGAGGTCTCGCCGGTCTGCAGCCCGGACGTGCTGCATGCGCTCGGTCCGGTCGATGGCTTCGCGAGCACCGAGGCGCTGGATGCGGCACGCCTGATCCGCACGCCGCTGGAGCCCTGGCGCACCTGGTTCCGGGCCTGCGGCATCGACCGGCCCGAGCCGACCAGCGGCGCGCAGTTCAACGACCTCGGCCTGGTGCTCGATGCCGCGGTGGCCGGCTTCGGCGTGGCGCTGATGCGCCTGCGGCTGGGCCGCGCCTGGCTCGACAGCGGCCGGCTGGTGCGCCTGTCGCCGCGCAGCGTGCCCTCGCCGCATGCCTACCACCTGGGCTGGAAGCCCGGCACGCTGCAGCGCTGGGAGTGCGCCGCCTTCGTCGACTGGCTGCGGCAGGCGCTGAAGTCCTGACGCGGGCCTGACGCCGGGCGGGCCGCGCGGCTGAAAAACTTTCACGCCGGCGCGCGCTGCAATTCAGCCGGCGCGCGGAACCGTCACCGTATGGTCATGCCCGCGATCGCCCCGAGGCGACGACCGGCTGCGCAGCCGGCATCCACGACACGCAGGAGACACCCGCCATGACCTGGCAGCAGCTCTACGACCCGTTCGGCAACATGTTCGTGTCCACCGCGCTGGCGGCCATCCCCGTGGTGGTGATGCTGGCGGCGCTGGGCTTCTTCCACATCAAGGCGCACATCGCCGCCGGCATGGGCCTGGTGGCGGCGCTGGCGGTGGCCATCCTCGCGTACGGCATGCCGGCCGGGATGGCGGGTCGCGCAGCGCTGTTCGGTGGCTTCACCGGCTTGCTGCCGATCGGCTGGATCGTGCTGAACATCATCTTCCTGCACCAGCTGACCGAGCAGAACGGCAGCTTCAAGGTGCTGCAGGACTCGCTGTCGGGCATCACCGAGGACCGGCGCATCCAGCTGCTGCTGATCGCCTTCTGCTTCGGCGCCTTCTTCGAGGGCGCGGCCGGCTTCGGCACCCCCGTCGCGGTGACCGCGGCGATCCTGATCGGGCTCGGCTTCTCGCCGCTGGCCGCCTCCGGCCTGTCGCTGATCGCGAACACGGCGCCGGTGGCCTTCGGCGCGCTCGGCACCCCGGTCATCACGCTGGCCAAGGTGCACGGCTACGACCTGATGGCGGTCACCGCGATGATCGGCCGCCAGCTGCCGTTCTTCTCGCTGCTGGTGCCGTTCTGGCTGATCTGGGCCTTTGCCGGCCGCAAGGGCATGTGGGAGATCTGGCCGGCCATCCTGGTCGCCGGCCTGTCCTTCGCGATCCCGCAGTTCCTGGTGTCCAACTTCATGGGCCCTGAGCTGGTCGACATCATCGCGGCGATCGTCTCGATGGCCGCGCTGGTGGGCTTCCTGCGCTTCTGGCAGCCGAAGACGATCTGGACCTCGCCCGCGCTGCGCGGCAAGGACCCCAGCGCCGCCGAGGCCCGGCCCGCGCAGCCGCCGGCGCGCCACGGCCGCGAGGCACTGGTGGCGGCCTGGACGCCGTGGGTGATCCTGTCGCTGTTCGTCTTCGTCTGGGGCCTGCCGCCGGTCAAGGCCTGGCTGAACGGCCTGTTCGCGCCGGCCTTCCCGATGGAGGGCCTGCACAACCTCGTGTTCAAGGTGCCCCCCGTGGTCAAGGCACCGCACCCGGAGGCTGCCGTCTACACGCTGAACCTGCTGTCGGCCACCGGCACCGGCATCCTGCTGGCGGCGGTCGTCAGCGCGCTCGTGATGAAGATCCGTCCGCTGGGCATCGTGCGCACCTTCGGCGCGACCTTCTGGATGGTGCGCTACTCGCTGCTGACGATCGTGCTGATGCTGGCGCTGGGCACGCTGACGCGTTACTCCGGCACCGACACCACGCTCGGCCTGGCCTTCGCCAACAGCGGCGTGCTCTACCCTTTCTTCGGCACGTTGATGGGCTGGATCGGCGTCGCGCTGACCGGCTCGGACACCGCGTCCAACGTGCTGTTCGGCGGCATGCAGAAGGTGGCCGCGGAGCAGCTCGGGCTGTCGCCGAACCTGATGGGCGCGGCCAACAGCTCCGGCGGCGTGATGGGCAAGATGATCGACGCCCAGTCGATCGTGGTCGCGTCGACCGCGACCCGCTGGTTCAACAAGGAAGGCGAGATCCTGCGCTACGTCTTCTTCCACTCGATCGCGCTGGCCTGCCTGGTCGGCCTGTTCGTGAGCCTGCAGGCCTACGTCTGGCCGTTCACGCGCATGGTGGTCCATTGAGCCGCGACGGGGAGTGATGCCATGACCGTGATCACGAACATCGAGGACCTGCGGGTGCTCGCCGAGAAGCGCGTGCCGCGCATGTTCTACGACTATGCCGATTCCGGCTCCTGGACCGAGGGCACCTACCGCGCCAACGAGGCCGACTTCCAGCGCATCAAGCTGCGCCAGCGCGTGGCAGTCAACATGGAGGGCCGCAGCACGGCGGTCAGCCTGGCCGGGCAGGCCGCGGCGATGCCGGTGGCGATCGCGCCGGTCGGCCTGACCGGCATGCAGCACGCCGACGGCGAGATCCACGCCGCGCGGGCGGCCGAGAAGTTCGGCATCCCGTTCACGCTGTCCACGATGAGCATCTGCTCGATCGAGGACATTGCGCAGCACACCCGCGCGCCATTCTGGTTCCAGCTCTACATGATGCGCGACCGCGACGCGATGGCGCGCATGATCGGCCGCGCCCGCGACGCGCGCTGCAGCGCCCTGGTGCTGACCCTCGACCTGCAGGTGATCGGCCAGCGCCACAAGGACCTGAAGAACGGCCTGACGGCGCCGCCGCGCCCGACGCTGCGCAACCTCGTCAACCTCGCGACCAAGCCGCGCTGGTGCCTGGGCATGCTCGGCACGCAGCGGCGCACCTTCCGCAACCTCGTGGGCCATGTGCAGGGCGTGTCCGACATGAACTCCCTGGCCGCCTGGACGAACGAGCAGTTCGATCCGCGCCTGTCCTGGGCCGACGTCGAGTGGGTCAAGCGCCAGTGGGGCGGGCGCCTGATCCTGAAGGGCATCATGGTGCCCGAGGATGCCCGTCTCGCCGTCGAGGCCGGCGCCGACGCGATCGTCGTCAGCAACCACGGCGGGCGCCAGCTCGATGGCGCGCCGAGCAGCATCGAGGCCCTGCCGGCGATCGTCGACGCGGTCGGCCGGCAGACCGAGGTGTGGATGGACGGCGGCATCCGCTCCGGCCAGGACGTGCTGAAGGCCTGGGCGCTCGGGGCCCGGGGCACGATGATCGGCCGCGCGATGGCCTACGGCCTCGGCGCGATGGGCGAGGCGGGCGTGACCCGCGCGCTGCAGATCCTGCACAAGGAGCTCGACGTCACGATGGCCTTCTGCGGCCACACCCGCCTCGCCGACGTCGACCGCAGCATCCTCGTGCCGGGCAGCTACCCCGTCGCCTGACCCGGGCGGGCCCGCCAGGGCCGCGGCGGCCCGGGTCCGCCCGCGCCGGCGCGGGCGGCTGGCTTGCGGGAGACCGGTCGCTGCCCCGTCGGGTGCCCGTCCCTACAATCGCGGGCTCCGAGGACCCACGACGATGATGTATCTCAGCACCCGCGGCGACCCGACCGAGCGGCGCTTCTGCGACATCCTGCTGGAGGGCCTGGCGCCCGACGGCGGCCTGTACCTGCCGCTGCGCTATCCGCGCGTCGATGCCGCCACGCTCGAGCGCTGGCGCGGCCTGTCCTATGCGGGCCTGGCCTTCGAGATCCTGTCGCTCTACATCGACGACATCCCGGCGGCCGACCTGCGCGCGCTGGTCGATCGCACCTACACCGAGGCGGTCTTCGGCACGCCGGAGATCACGCCGCTGAAGCCGCTGGAGCCGGGGCTGGCGCTGCAGGCGCTGTCGAACGGCCCGACGCTCGCCTTCAAGGACATGGCGATGCAGCTGCTCGGCCAGCTGTTCGAGTACGAACTGGGCCGCCGCGGCGAGCCGCTGAACATCCTCGGGGCGACCTCGGGCGACACCGGCAGCGCCGCCGAGTACGCGATGCGCGGCAAGCGCGGCGTCAAGGTGTTCATGCTCAGCCCGCACGGCCGCATGAGCCCGTTCCAGCAGGCCCAGATGTTCAGCCTGCAGGACGCCAACATCCACAACCTGGCGGTGCGGGGCGTGTTCGACGACTGCCAGGACATCGTCAAGGCGGTGTCGGCGGACCTGGCCTTCAAGCGGCGCCACCACATCGGCACCGTCAACTCGATCAACTGGGCGCGGCTGCTGGCCCAGGTCGTCTACTACTTCGCCGGCTGGTTCCAGGCCACGCGCGACGGCGCCGAGCGCGTCAGCTTCGCCGTGCCCAGCGGCAACTTCGGCAACATCTGCGCCGGGCACGTGGCGCGCTGCATGGGCCTGCCGATCCACCGGCTGGTGCTGGCCACCAACGAGAACGACGTGCTCGACGAGTTCTTCCGCACCGGCCGCTACCGCCCCCGCGGCAGCGCCGAGACGCACGAGACCTCGAGCCCGTCGATGGACATCTCGAAGGCCTCGAACTTCGAGCGCTTCGTGTTCGACGTGCTCGGACGCGACGCCGGGCGCACCCGCAGCCTGTTCGGCCCGGCGCTGGCCGAGCGGGGCGAGTTCGTGCTCGCGCCGCAGGAGTTTGCGCGCCTGGCCGAGTTCGGCTTCGTGTCCGGCCGCAGCACCCATGCGGACCGCATCGCCACCATCCGCGCGACCCATGCGACCCACGGCGTCACGGTCGATCCGCATACCGCGGACGGACTGAAGGTCGCGCGCGAGCGGCGCGAGCCGGGCGAGACCATGCTCGTGCTGGAGACCGCGCTGCCGGCCAAGTTCGCTGCCACGATCGTCGAGGCGCTCGGGCACGAGCCGGCCCGCCCACCGGCCACCGTGGGCATCGAGGCGCTGCCCAAGCGCGGTGAGCTCGTGCCCGCCGATGTCGAGACCGTCAAGGCCTACATCGCCTCCCACGCCTGACCCGCCCGCCACCGCCGCCCTGCCATGACCTCTGCTGCCGCCGCCCGTCCGCCGCTGCTGTCGCTGGACGATGCCCTGGGACGCCTGCTCGCGGCGGTGCAGCCGCTGGCCGAGACCGAATCGGTCGACACCTTCGATGCCGCCGGCCGGGTGCTCGCCGTCGGCGTGCGCTCGACGCTGGCGGTGCCGCCGGCCGACAACAGCGCGATGGACGGCTATGCGCTGCGCGTGGCCGACGTGCCCGCCGACGGCACGGTGCTGCCGGTCAGCCAGCGCATCCCCGCCGGCGTGCCGCCGCAGCCGCTGGCGCCCGGCAGCGCCGCGCGCATCTTCACCGGGGCCCAGGTGCCGCCGGGGGCCGATGCGGTGGTGATGCAGGAGCAGTGCGAGGCGCTGGACGGCGGCCGCGTGGCGGTACGCGTTCGGCCGGTGGCCGGCAGCGCGATCCGCCGCCGCGGCGAGGACGTCGCCGAGGGCGCCGAGGTGCTGCCCGTCGGCACCCGGCTGTCGCCGCAGGCCCTCGGTCTGGCCGCCTCGGTCGGCCTGGCGCGGCTGACGGTCGCGCGTCGGCCGCGGGTGGCGCTGTTCTCGACCGGCGACGAGCTGGTGATGCCGGGCGAGCCGCTGCGGCCCGGCGCGATCTACAACTCGAACCGCTACACGCTGCGCGCGCTGCTGCAGCGCTGCGGCTGCGAGGTGAGCGACCTCGGCATCGTGCCCGACCGCCTGGAGGCCACCCGCGAGGCGCTGCGCCAGGCCGCCGCCGGCAACGACCTGATCGTGACCAGCGGCGGCGTGTCGGTCGGCGAGGAGGACCACCTGCGGCCGGCGCTCGAGGCCGAGGGCCGGCTCGACCTGTGGCAGATCGCGATGAAGCCGGGCAAGCCGCTCGCCTTCGGCGAGGTGCGCCGGCCGGGCGCCGCCGCCGGTGCCGCGCCGGCCTGGTTCATCGGCCTGCCGGGCAACCCGGTCTCGTCCTTCCTCACCTTCCTGTTGGCGGTGCGCCCGGTGCTGCTGCGCCTGCAAGGCGCCACCGAGCTGGCGCCGCGCACGCTGCCGCGCCGGGCCGACTTCGACTGGCCCGGGCCCGACAAGCGGCGCGAGTTCCTGCGCGTGCGCAGCCAGCCGGACGGCAGCGTCGCGCTGTACGGCAACCAGGGCTCGGGCGTGCTGACCTCGCTGGTCTGGGCCGATGCGATCGTCGACAACCCGCCGGGGCAGGTGATCCGCCGCGGCGAGACGGTGCGCTGCATCGACCTGGCGGGGTGGCTGGCATGAGGCTGCGGGTGCGCTATTTCGCCGCGCTGCGCGAGGCGCTGGGCGACGGCGAGGAGGTCGAGCTCCCCGAAGGCAGCGACCTGGCGGCGCTGCGCGACCGCCTGATCGCCTCCAGCCCGCGCCATGCCGAGGCGCTGGCCCGCGGCCGCGCGCTGCGCTGCGCGCTCGACCAGGTGCTGGTGCGCGAAAGCGCGCAGCCGGGCGATGGCGCCGAAGTGGCCTTTTTTCCGCCGGTGACCGGTGGCTGAGCCGGGCGCCGCAATGGAAACGCCGCGCGAGGCCGGTGCGCGCCTGCCGCGCACCGTGCGCATCCAGACCGCCGACTTCGACCTCGGCGCCGAGGTGGCCGTGCTGCGCGCCGGCGACCACGGCATCGGCGCCGTGGCCAGCTTCATCGGCACCGTGCGCGACCGCAACGACGGCGCCGCGGTCGCCGGGATGACGCTGGAGCACTACCCCGGCATGACCGAGAAGGCGATCGACGCGATGGTCGATGCCGCGGCCGCCCGCTTCCCGCTGCTCGGCGTCACGGTGGTGCACCGCGTCGGGCCGCTGGCGCCGGGCGACCAGGTCGTGCTGGTGGCCGTCGCCTCGGCCCACCGCGGCGCCGCCTTCCAGGCCTGCGAGTTCCTGATGGACTACCTGAAGACCCAGGCGCCGTTCTGGAAGAAGGAGCAGACGCCGCAGGGCGGGCGCTGGGTCGACGCGCGGGTGAGCGACGACGCCGCGCTGGCGCGCTGGGGCATCGCGGCCGGGAATGCGGACGGCCCGGCGGCCGGGGAGCCGGCGGCGGACGGCGGCCCGGGCGCGTCATCGGCGCCGGTCTGACCCTGGGCCTGGCCGCGGTTTGACCGAGGCTTGACCGAGGTTGACCGAGGTCAAACGGCGGTCGATCCGGCACCCGCTGCGGCACGATCGCCGTGCGGCGGCCTTGAAAACCCCCCGAACTGCCTGAAATCCTGTCGCATCGGAGGATTTTCCCCATGCGACTCGACAAACTCACGACCAAGTTCCAGGAAGCCCTGGCCGACGCCCAGAGCCTGGCGGTCACGCGCGACCACCCCTACATCGAGCCGGCCCACGTGCTGTCGGCAATGCTCGCGCAGCCGGACGGCCCGAAGGCGCTGCTGCAGCGTGCCGGCGTCGACACCGGCCGGCTGCAGACCCTGCTGGACGCCGAGCTCGCCAGGCTGCCGCAGGTGCAGGGCGGCGAGCCGGTGCAGGCCGGGCGCGAGCTCGGCGCGCTGCTGCAGGCCAGCGAGAAGGAGGCCGGCAAGCGCGGCGACCCCTACATCGCCAGCGAGATGTTCCTGCTGGCGCTGACCGACACCAAGGCGGCGATCGGCCCCGCGCTGAAGGAGCTCGGACTGACCCGCAAGTCGCTGGACGCCGCGATCGACGCGGTGCGCGGCGGGCGCAAGGTCGACTCGGCCGATGCCGAGGGCCAGCGCGAGGCGCTGAAGAAGTACACGCTCGACCTGACCGAGCGCGCACGCGCCGGCAAGCTGGACCCGGTGATCGGCCGCGACGACGAGATCCGCCGCGCGATCCAGGTGCTGCAGCGGCGCACCAAGAACAACCCGGTGCTGATCGGCGAGCCCGGTGTCGGCAAGACGGCGATCGTCGAAGGCCTGGCGCAGCGCATCGTCGCCGGCGAGGTGCCCGACAGCCTGAAGAACAAGCGCGTGCTGGTGCTGGACATGGCGCTGCTGCTGGCCGGGGCCAAGTTCCGCGGCGAGTTCGAGGAGCGGCTGAAGAGCGTGCTGAAGGAGGTCGCCCAGGACGAGGGCCAGACCATCGTCTTCATCGACGAGATCCACACCATGGTCGGCGCCGGCAAGGGCGAGGGCGCGATCGATGCCGGCAACATGCTGAAGCCGGCGCTGGCGCGCGGCGAGCTGCACTGCATCGGCGCGACCACGCTCGACGAGTACCGCAAGTACATCGAGAAGGACGCCGCGCTCGAGCGGCGCTTCCAGCGCATCCTGGTCGGCGAGCCGAGCGTCGAGGCGACGATCGCGATCCTGCGCGGCCTGCAGGAGAAGTACGAGGTGCACCACGGCGTGGAGATCACCGACCCGGCGATCGTCGCCGCGGCCGAGCTGAGCCACCGTTACATCACCGACCGCTTCCTGCCCGACAAGGCGATCGACCTGATCGACGAGGCGGCCTCGAAGATCAAGATCGAGATCGACTCCAAGCCGGAGGCGATGGACAAGCTCGACCGCCGGCTGATCCAGCTGAAGATCGAGCGCGAGGCGGTGCGCAAGGAGAAGGACGAGGCCTCGATCAAGCGCCTCGGCCTGATCGAGGACGAGATCGTCCGGCTCGAGCGCGAGTACGCCGACCTGGAGGAGATCTGGAAGAGCGAGAAGGCCGCGGCCCAGGGCTCGGCGCAGGTCAAGGAAGAGATCGACCGCATCCGCACCCAGATCGAGGAGCTCAAGCGCAAGGGCGACTTCAACAAGGTGGCCGAGCTGCAGTACGGCAAGCTGCCGGAGCTGGAGCGCCGCCTGAAGGAAGCGCAGGCCAAGGAGATGGGCAAGGCCGCCGCGAAGGACGGCCGGCCGCAGCTGCTGCGCACGCTGGTCGGCGCCGAGGAGATCGCCGAGGTGGTGGCGCGCGCCACCGGCATCCCGGTCAGCAAGCTGATGCAGGGCGAGCGCGAGAAGCTGCTGCAGATGGAGGCGCGGCTGCACGAGCGCGTGGTCGGCCAGGACGAGGCGATCACCGCGGTGGCGAACGCGATCCGGCGCTCGCGCTCGGGCCTGTCCGATCCGAACCGCCCGACCGGCTCCTTCCTCTTCCTCGGCCCCACCGGGGTCGGCAAGACCGAGCTGTGCAAGGCGCTCGCGGCCTTCCTGTTCGACAGCGAGGAGCACCTGATCCGCATCGACATGAGCGAGTACATGGAGAAGCATGCGGTGTCGCGGCTGATCGGCGCGCCGCCCGGCTACGTCGGCTACGACGAGGGCGGCTACCTGACGGAGGCGGTGCGCCGCAAGCCCTACAGCGTGCTGCTGCTCGACGAGGTGGAGAAGGCGCACCCGGACGTGTTCAACGTGCTGCTGCAGGTGCTGGACGACGGCCGCCTGACGGACGGCCAGGGCCGCACCGTGGACTTCAAGAACACCGTGATCGTGATGACCAGCAACCTCGGCTCGCAGCAGATCATGCAGCGCGCCGGCCAGGATGCCGAGGCCATCCGCGAGGCGGTGTGGGCGGAGGTCAAGCAGCACTTCCGGCCGGAGTTCCTGAACCGGATCGACGAGACCGTGGTCTTCCATGCGCTGGACGGCCAGCACATCGAGTCCATCGCGCGCATCCAGCTGAAGATCCTGGAGGCGCGGCTGGAGAAGATGGACATGCGGCTCGACGTCAGCCCGGCCGCGCTGGCCGAGCTGGCCAAGGCCGGCTTCGACCCGGTGTTCGGCGCGCGGCCGCTGAAGCGGGCGATCCAGCAGCGGCTGGAGAACCCGGTGGCGCGGCTGATCCTGGAGGGCCGCTTCGGCCCGAAGGACGTCATCCCGGTCGACGTGCAGGACGGCGACTTCGTGTTCGAGCGCGTCGTCCACTGAGTGCCCGGGGCGGCCCTGCGCCGCCCTGCAGGCCACGAAGGGGCACCGATAGAATCGGTGCCCCTTTGCCTTCGTGGGGCCGCGAGCGGCGGCCCCCCCGCCCATGACCGCCGCCCCCGAACCCGTGCTGACGTCGTCGACCCTCCCGGTGGTGATCGTCGGCGCCGGGCTCGCCGGGCTGACCGTGGCGCTGCACCTGGCGCGCGAGCGCCCGGTGATCGTGCTGGCCAAGCGCAGCCGCCACGAGGGCGCCACCGCCTGGGCCCAGGGCGGCATCGTCGGCGTGCTCGGCAGCGACGACAGCATCGAGTCCCATGTGCGCGACACCCAGGAGGCCGGTGCCGGCCTGGTGGACGAGGACACCGCGCGCTTCATCGCCGAGCACAGCGCGGCCGCGATCGAGTGGCTGGTCGCGCGCGGCGTGCCCTTCTCGCCCGATCCCGAGGGCCCGCTCGGCCTGCACCTCACGCGCGAGGGCGGCCATGCGGTGCGGCGCATCGCACACGCCGCCGACGCGACCGGCAAGGCGATCCACGACGCGCTGCTCGACGAGGTGCGGCGCCACCCGCGCATCCAGCTGCGCGAGCGCTGGATGGCGGTCGACCTGGTGACCTCGCGCCACCTGAGGCGCGACGAGGCGCCGCGCTGCTATGGGCTGTACGCGCTCGACATCGACCGCCAGCGCGTCGAGACCCTGCCCGCCAGCGCCGTGGTGCTGGCCACCGGCGGGGTCGGCAAGGTCTACCGCTACACCAGCAACCCCGACACCTCGACCGGCGACGGCATCGCGATGGCCTGGCGGGCGGGCTGTCGCGTCGGCAACATGGAGTTCATCCAGTTCCACCCGACCTGCCTCTACCACCCGCAGGAGCGCAGCTTCCTGATCACCGAGGCGCTGCGCGGCGAGGGCGCGCACCTGACGCTGCCGGGCGTGGACGGCCCCGAGGCGCGTTTCATGGCACGCCACGACCCGCGGCTCGAGCTCGCGCCGCGCGACATCGTCGCGCGCGCGATCGACTTCGAGATGAAGAAGCACGGCCTCGACCACGTCTGGCTCGATGCCCGGCCGATCGTGCACGAGAAGGGCGAGGCCTTCCTGCGCGAGCATTTCCCGACCATCCACGCGCGCTGCCTGTCGCTCGGCATCGACATCGCCCGCGAGCCGATCCCGGTGGTGCCGGCCGCGCACTACACCTGCGGCGGCGTCGTCACCGACCGGGCCGGCCGCAGCGACCTGCCGGGCCTGTACGCGGTCGGCGAAACCACCTACACCGGGCTGCACGGCGCCAACCGGCTCGCGAGCAACTCGCTGCTCGAGTGCGTGGTCTTCGGCCGCACCTGCGCGGACCACATCCTGGCCGGCCCGCCGCCGGCGATGCCGGTGCTGCCGGACTGGGACGAGAGCCAGGTCGAGAACGCCGACGAGCAGGTGGTGATCTCGCACAACTGGGACGAGCTGCGGCTGCTGATGTGGAACTACGTCGGCATCGTGCGCACCACCAAGCGGCTGGAGCGGGCACTGCACCGCATCAAGCTGCTGAAGGGCGAGATCGACGACTACTACGCGAACTTCCGCGTCAACCGCGACCTGCTGGAACTGCGCAACCTGGTCGACTGCGCCGAGCTGATCGTGCGCTCCGCGCTGCTGCGGCAGGAAAGCCGCGGCCTGCACAGCAGCCGCGACTTCCCGCAGACGCTGCCGGTCAGCTTCCCGACCGTGCTGGTGCGCGCCGCGCGCAGCCACGGCAAGAAAGGCAAGGTCAAGGCCGTCGGCCTGAGCGGCTGACGCGGCGCGGCGTCGGCGCGGCGGGCTTGCCGCCGGCGCGCCGGCAGTGCGGCGCCCGCGTCAGCCGCCGAGGCCGGGCCAGAGGTGCCCCCAGCGCAGCCAGGCGGCGGTGAGCGCCTGCACGCTGGTGGAGAGCACGCAGTAGAGCACGAAGAGCCGGAACAGCGTGCGCAGGCCGCCGCGCCAGCGCCGCGGGCCGGTGCGCCGCGCGGGCGATGGCGGGGCGGGCAGGCTCGCGCGGCGGGTGCCGGCCGGCGACACGTCGAGCAGCGACGACGGCAGGTCGCCGGCCGCCGGGACCTGCGGGGGGCGAGGCCCGGGCGGGTCCGCGGCCAGCGCCGACGTGGACCGCAGAGGCTCCGGCGCAGCCGCGCGGCCGGACTCGGGCGCGGTCGGTGTGGCCGGAGGCGGGGCGGTCGAAGCGACGGCGCTCGCCGCTGCGGCGGGGGCGCCGGCCGCCGCGAGGGCAGGGGGCGCGACCGGGTCGACGGGTGGATCCGCGCGCGCCGGCCCGGCCGGCCGGCCCGCTGGTTCGCGCGCGACCGGGGGTGCCGGCGGGGCGGCCGAGGCAGTGTCGGCGGGCGCGGCGGGCCCGTCCCCCGCCTGCGGGCCCCCGTCCCGGACCGAGCCGGGCCCGCCGTCCTCGCGGGGGTCGTCGTCCGCGTCGGCCGCGGACGGGCCGGGCTCGTCGCTGCGATCCCCGGCCCGGCCCCGTGGCGTCGTGCCTTCCGGGGGGTCGTCGTCGATCACGTGCACCACGGGCCGCAGCGCCGACCAGGTGCGCCACAGGGTCAGCGCCGCCTCGGCGCCCAGCACGCCGGCGGCAACCGCGGCGTCGAGGTCGCGCGGGCTCAGCAGCAGGCCGTTGACCCCATCGCGCGCCAGCGTGCCGAGCGTTTCCTCGCAGCGCTGGGCCTGCAGGGCCTGCTCCGCGAGGTTCTCCTCGGGCGACATCTCGCGCCCGTCCGGGTGCCGGTAGCGCGGTGCGAAGGCCGGCGCGGCGGCGGCGTCGCCGCCGGTGCCGCGCGGGCTGCGCTCGCGCTCCGGCGGCGCCGGCGGCTCGCGCGGCGGCTGGCGCGGCGCGGGGAAGTGGCCCTCCACCGGACCGTCCTTGCGGCGCGCGGCGACGCTGTGCACGTCCTCGCCATGGCGCTCGGGGTCGTAGGTGGGGAACTGGGCCCGCGGCGGCGCAGGCTGCAGCCGGTCCTCGTCGCTGCCTGGCGCGGCGGCCGCGGCGGCACGGGCGGCGCGCCGGGCCTTCTCGGCCTGCGCGGCCTGCTCGGCCTGCAGCGCGGCATCCAGCCGCGACTGCATGTCGGCGCGGCGCGCCTCGGCGGCCGGATCGGTGCCGGGCGCCGCTGGCGGGGCTGCAGCCGCGCCGGGCCGCGCCGCGCGGCCGGACGGGCCCCCGGTGGGCAGCGCGTCCAGCAACTCCGTCTGCTCGTCGATGCGCAGCAGCGGCTCGTCCGAGGCGGCTGCCGCCGCGGCTCGGCCGGCGCCCCGCAGGCCGGCTCCGGGCTCGGCCATCGGCCGGCCGAAGGGCTTGCCGGGGCCGGCCGGCGTGAAGGCCGCGTCGGGACGGACCGGCACGTGCGCCGCGACGAACTCGGTGGTCGAACGCAGGGGCGCTGGCGCAGGCCCGGCGGCCTCGCCGGTGGCGGGGGGCGGGGGTGTCACCGGTTCGGCGCCGCGGGGCGGGCGCAGCCGCTCGCCGACGTCCAGCTCGCCGAAGCGGCTGGCGCGGGCCGGCGCCGCGGCCCGGCCCGGCCCCGGGCCGGTCGCCGGTCCGGGCGCGGTGGGGCGGCGCGGGCGCGTCATCACCAGGCTCGGCGGTGCCCCGGCCGCGCCGGCGACGCGCTGCACGGCCTGCGAGCCGGCGAACAGCTTCAGCAGCTTGCGGCGGGTGTCCGGGTCGGCCTGCGCCAGCGCCTGGCGCAGGCGCTCGGGGGAGAGCTCGCGCACGCCGGCCGTGCCGGGCGGCTGCGCGGGCGGCTCGGTCGGGGCCGGGCCGGTGTCGGGCGCGGCCGGCGCGGGGCCCGGGCCCGGCGCCGGGCCGGCGCCAGGCCCGGAGGCGGGGAGCGGCGCACGGGCCAGGGCCGGGGCCGGGGCCGGGCCAGGGAGGGCCTCGGCCGCCGGCTCGCTGCCGCCCGCCGCCTCCCGCGACCGGTCGACCTCGGCCGAGGCCCGGCGGCCCGCGTCCGGCGCCGTGTCGGTCGCCAGGGTCCCCGCCGAGGCAGGGCGCCGTACCGGCGCGGGCGTGGCCGCGCCGGGCCCGTCGAACGCGCCCAGCTCCGCCAGCGACGGCAGCCGCTTGCGGGTGGCGGGGATGTCGTCGGGGTCTCCGATGTCCATCGGGCGTTATCGGCGGCAGCGCCGCGTGTCTTGAGGCTGCTCCCAGCGCGGCCGGGCCGGGCCGGACCGTGCCGCCGGTCGCCCGGCACGGCCGGCCGGCGGACGGCCCCCGATTGTCCGCCGCCCAGCGGCCGGCGGCGCATGGCCCGGCCGCGCGTTCAGCCCAGCGCGGCGGCGGCCTCGGCGCTGCCGAGCAGCCAGAGGGCATGCGCCGGCAGCATCACCTCCGCGGCGCCGTCGACCGGCTCGTGCGCGCGGCCGTCGGGGGTGGTGCTGTCGAGCAGCAGCGTCCAGGGCCCCGCGGGCAGGCGGAAGCGCCGGGCGGCGGTGTCGGCGTTGACCAGCAGCAGCAGCGGGCTCTCGCAGCGGCCGGGCCGTCCGATCAGGCAGCCGAGCACGTGGCTGGCCGGGTCGCGCCAGGCCTCGCCCTCGAGCGACTGGCCGTCGCTGCGCAGCCACGCGATGTCGGGCAGGCCGCGCCGGTCGGGCAGGCCGCTGTACCAGCGGTCGCCCAGCGGCAGCAGGCGGCGGCGCAGCGCGATCGCGCGGGCCGTGAAGTCGATCAGCGCGGAGTCGGCGGCGGCCCAGTCGATCCAGGTGATCGGGTTGTCCTGGCAGTAGGGGTTGTTGTTGCCCTGCTGGCCGTGGCCGAGCTCGTCGCCGGCGGCCAGCAGCGGCGTGCCCTGCGCCAGCAGCGCCGTCGCCAGCAGCGCCCGCTGCAGCCGGCCGCGCAGGGCCAGCACGGCCGGGTCGTCGCTGGGCCCCTCCGCGCCGCAGTTGAAGCTCAGGTTGTGTCCGTGGCCATCGCGGTTGTTCTCGCCGTTGGCATGGTTGCGGCGCTCGGCGTAGCTGACGAGGTCGCGCAGGCTGAAGCCGTCGTGCGAGACCACGTAATTGACCGATTCCGATGGCGAGCGTGCCCGCCGTTCGTACAGGTCGGACGAGCCGCACAGCCGCTGCGCGAAGTCGCCGCGCGTCGGGCCGCCGCCATGCCCCATGTGCAGCCAGTAGCCACGCATCGCGTCGCGGAAATGGTCGTTCCACTCCAGCCAGCCGCGCGGGAAGCCGCCCACCTGGTAGCCGCCGGGCCCGACGTCCCAGGGCTCGGCGATCATCTTGACGCGCGACAGCACCGGGTCCTGCGCGACGGCGGTGAAGAAGGCCGCGTGCCGGTCGAAGCCGTGGTCGCCGCGCCCCAGTACCGGCGCCAGGTCGAAGCGGAAGCCGTCGACGTGCATCTGCTCGACCCAGAAGCGCAGCGAGTCCATCACCAGCTGCAGCACGCGCGGCTGGCGGATGTCCAGGGTGTTGCCGCAGCCGGTGTGGTTCTCGTGGTGCAGCCGGTGCTCGGCGTCGTGGTAGAGGCGGTAGTAGGAGGCGTTGTCCAGGCCGCGGAAGGACAGCGCGGGCCCGCGCTCGTCGCCCTCGGCGGTGTGGTTGTAGACCACGTCGAGGATGACCTCCAGGCCGGCGGCATGCAGCGCGCGGACCATGTCCCGGAACTCGTCCCGCGGCGAGCGACCGCCCGCCCCGGACGCGAAGCGCGGGTCGGGCGCGAAGAAGCCGAGGGTGTTGTAGCCCCAGTGGTTGACCAGGCCCATCTTCACCAGCCGTTCCTCGTCGACGTGGTGGTGCACCGGCAGCAGCTCGACCGCGGTGACGCCCAGGCGCCGCAGGTGGGCGATCGACGCGGGGTGCGCCAGGCCGGCATAAGTGCCGCGCAGCGCCGGCGGCAGCGCCGGGTTCAGCGCCGAGAAGGCCTTCAGGTTCAGCTCGTAGAAGACGGTCTGCGCCAGCGGGGTGGCGGGCGGCGCGTCCTCGCCCCAGTCGTAGGCGCCCGGCCGTTCGTCGACCACGCGCGCCTTCAGCGCGAGCGCCGCGTTGTCCTGCGGGTCCATGTGCTGGGGATGGCGGCGGTCGGCCGCGAAGTGGGCGTCGTCCCAGGCGAAGCGCCCGACCAGTTCGCGCGCGCACGGGTCGAGCAGCAGCTTGTTCGGGTTGAACCAGTGGCCGCGGTCGGGCCGCCAGGGGCCGCGGGCGCGCAGGCCGTAGACCAGGCCGGGCCCGGCGCCCTCCAGGCGGCCGTGCCAGACATCCTGCGTGTGGGCCGGCAGCGGCAGGCGCGCCAGCTCGTGCTCGCCCTGCGCATCGAACAGGCACAGCTCGATGCCGGTCGCGTGGGCGGAGAAGACCGCAACGTTGACGCCGCGGCCATCCCAGTGCGCGCCCAGCGGCCAGGGCCGCCCGGGCGACAGCCGCGGGATGGCCGCGCCGCCGTCAGCGGACATCGGCGGGCAGGCCCCAGATCTGCTCGGCGTACTCGCGGATCGTGCGGTCGGCCGAGAACACCCCCATGCCGGCGACGTTCAGGATGGCCTTCGCGGCCCAGGCCTCGGGCTGGCGGAACAGGTCGTCCACGCGCGCCTGGGTGGCGACGTAGTCCGCGTAGTCGGCGAGCAGCAGGTAGTGGTCCCCGCCCCAGAGCAGCGAATCGACCAGCGCCCGGTAGCGCCCCGGCTCCTCGGGCGAGAACTGGCCGTGCGCGATGCCGTCGAGCACGGCCTTCAGCCCGGCGTCGGCCTCGTAGAGCCGCATCGGCTGGTAGCCGGCCTGGCGCGTCGCCAGCACCTCGGGCGTGCGCAGGCCGAAGATGAAGATGTTGTCGTCGCCGACGTTCTGCCGGATCTCGATGTTCGCGCCGTCGTCGGTGCCGATGGTCAGCGCGCCGTTGAGTGCCAGCTTCATGTTGCCGGTGCCGGAGGCCTCGGTGCCGGCGGTCGAGATCTGCTCGGACAGGTCGGCGCCGGGCATGATCAGCTCGGCCACCGAGACGCCGTAGTTCGGCACGAACACCAGCTTCAGCTTGTCGCCGACGCGCGGGTCGTGGTTGACGACGCGGCCCACGTCGTGGATCAGCCGGATGATGGACTTGGCCGTGTGGTAGCTCGACGCCGCCTTGCCCGCGAAGATCACGGTGCGCGGCACCCAGGGCCGGCCGCCGATGCCCTTGGGGTGCATCAGGATGGCCTGGTAGCGCGTCACCACGTGCAGCAGGTTCAGCAGCTGGCGCTTGTACTCGTGGATGCGCTTGACCTGCACGTCGAACAGGCTGGCCGGGTTCACCTTCACGCCGGTGCTGCGCTCGATGTGGGCCGCCAGCCGGGCCTTGTTGGCGCGCTTGACGGCGGTGAACTCGGCCTGGAAGGCCGGGTCCTCGGCGAGCGCGCGCAGGCCGCGCAGCTGGTCGAGGTCGCGCCGCCAGCCGGCGCCGAGGCGGCTGTCCAGCAGCGCCGACAGCCCGGGGTTGGCCTGCTGCAGCCAGCGCCGCGGCGTGACGCCGTTGGTCATGTTGGTGAAGCGATCCGGCCACAGGCTCGCGAAGTCCGCGAAGATGGTCTGCACCAGCAGGTCCGAGTGCAGCGCGGACACGCCGTTCACCTTGTGGCTGCCCACGATCGACAGGTGGGCCATGCGCACGCGCCGCTCGCCGGCCTCGTCGATCAGCGACAGCCGGGCCAGGAAGCCATCGTCGTTCGGCCGGTGCTGCGCGGCCAGCGCCAGGAACTCCTGGTTGATCCGGAAGATGATCTCCAGGTGGCGCGGCAGCACGTGCTGCATCAGGCCGACCGGCCAGGTCTCGAGCGCCTCCGGCATCAGCGTGTGGTTGGTGTACGAGAACACCTGGCGGCATTGCGCCCAGGCCTCCTTCCAGGCCATGCCGTGGTCGTCGCACAGCAGGCGCATCAGCTCGGCCACGCCGATCGCCGGGTGGGTGTCGTTCAGGTGGATCGCCACCTTGTCCGACAGGTTGGTCAGCGTGCCGTGCTCCTCCAGGTGGCGCCCGACGATGTCGTGGATCGACGCCGCGGTGAAGAAGTACTCCTGCTTCAGCCGCAGCTCGCGTCCGGCCGGCGTGCTGTCGTTCGGGTACAGCACCCAGGAGATGTTCTCGTACTCGTTCTTCACGCCGGCGGCGCGGCCGTAGTCGCCGGTGTTGAAGGCGTGCAGGTCGATGTGGGCCGGCGCCACCGCCTTCCACAGCCGCAGCGTGCTGACGCGCTGCGTGCCGTGCCCGGGCACGACCATGTCGTAGGCCTTCGCGGCGACCTCGCCGGCCGGCCGCCAGACCGCCTTGGCCTGCTCGCCGTGGCCCTGGTGCTCGACCCAGCCGCCGAAACGCACCGGCACGCTGATGCCGGCGCGCGGGAACTCCCAGGGCGTGCCGTCGGCCAGCCACGGATCCGGGTACTCGACCTGGCAGCCCTGGTCGATGTCCTGCGCGAACATGCCGTACTCGTAGCGGATGCCATAGCCGAAGGACGGCAGGCCCAGCGTGGCCATCGAGTCCAGGAAGCAGGCGGCCAGCCGGCCGAGGCCGCCGTTGCCGAGCGCGGCGTCGGGCTCGCGGTCGGCCACCGCCTCCAGCGTCTGCGCATGGGCCTGCAGGCCGGCGGCCACGCCGTCGCGCAACTCGAGCGCGGCCAGCGCGTTCGACAGCGTGCGCCCGATCAGGAACTCCATCGACAGGTAGTAGACGCGGCGCGCCTTGGCGCCGCGGTCGGCCGCCTGGGTGCGCACCCAGCGCTCGGACAGGTCCTGCCGGGCGAGCTGGGAGACGGCCTGCATCAGTTCGGTCGGGCTGGCGCTGGCGGCGTCGGTGCCGACGGTCTTCAGCAACTGCTCGTCGATGCGTGCACCGATGTCGGGGCTGGCGGAATCTGGGCTCACCGTGTCGTCCTTTCTCGTCGATTCTCGGGCGTCCAAAGCGTTTTGTATCACCGTCCGCGTCCCTCGCGCGCGGTGCCTGGCACGGACACTGCAATTCGTGTTCCCGTCGTCGCCCCGGGCGTGGCATGCTGCGGCTGCGGGCGCCGGGCTGGCTGCAGCGGGCCGGCCCCCGATGCATCACCCCTGGAGACACCCCGTGGACAAGCCCCTCGACCTGGCGCTCAGCCTGGACCTGCCGAAGCGTGCCGTGGCGCTCGTGCTGGCCGGTGGCCGCGGCAGCCGGCTGCGCAACCTGACGGACCGGCGCGCCAAGCCGGCCGTCTATTTCGGCGGCAAGTTCCGCATCATCGACTTCGCGCTGTCGAACTGCCTGAACTCCGGCATCCGCCGCATCGGCGTGATCACCCAGTACAAGAGTCACAGCCTGCTGCAGCACCTGCAGCGCGGCTGGGCCTTCCTGAAGACGGAGATGAACGAGTTCCTCGACCTGCTGCCGGCGCAGCAGCGCACCGACGAGGAGAGCTGGTACCGCGGCACCGCCGATGCCGTCTACCAGAACCAGGACATCATCGCCAGCTACCGGGCCGACTACATCGTGGTGCTGGCCGGCGACCACATCTACAAGATGAACTACGCGCTGATGCTGGCCGACCACGTCGCCCACGGGCGCGACTGCACCGTCGGCTGCATCCCGGTGCCGCGCGCCGAGGCCTCGGCCTTCGGCGTGATGGCGGTCGGCGAGAAGGCCCTGATCACCGACTTCGTCGAGAAGCCGGCCGACCCGCCGCCGATGCCCGGCCGGCCCGACATGGCGCTGGCCAGCATGGGCATCTACGTCTTCAACGCGCGCTACCTGTACAAGGCCCTGGAGCGCGACATGGCCGACCCGGACTCCAGCCACGACTTCGGCAAGGACATCATCCCGAAGGCGGTGCGCCAGGGCCACGCGACCGCGCATTCCTTCGACCTGAGCGCGGTCGGCGTGCGCATGAACGAGGCACCGTACTGGCGCGACGTGGGCACGATCGACGCATACTGGGACGCCAACATCGACCTCACCGCGACCGACCCGCTGCTCAACCTCTACGACACGCGCTGGCCGATCTGGACCCACCAGGCCCAGCTGCCGCCCGCCAAGTTCGTGCACAACGCCGACGACCGGCGCGGCCTGGCGATCGAGTCGCTGGTGTCGGGCGGCTGCATCGTGTCCGGCCAGGTCTTCCGCACGGTGCTGTTCTCCAGCGTGCGGGTGCATTCCTATGCCAATGTCCAGTGGTCGGTGGTGCTGCCCTCGGTGCAGATCGGCCGCGGCGCCCGCGTGACGCGCGCGGTGATCGACCGCGGCTGCGTGATCCCCGACGGCATGGTGATCGGCGAGGACGTCGCGGAGGACGAGCGGCGCTTCCACCGCTCGCCCAACGGCATCGTGTTGGTGACGCGCGAGATGCTGGAGCGCCTCGGTTCATGAAGCTGCTGCAGGTGGCCGCGGAGATCTTTCCGCTGGTCAAGACGGGTGGGCTGGCGGATGTGATGGGGGCCTTGCCGCAGGCCCTGGCGGCCCAGGGCCACGAGGTGCGGCTGCTGCTGCCCGGGCTGCCGCCGATCGTCGACGCGGTGCTGCACCAGAAACGGGTGCTCTCGCTCGGGCCGCTGTTCGGCGCGGCACGCGTCGAGCTGCGGCGCGGCCAGCTGCCGGGCAGCCGGCTGCCGGCCTACGTGCTCGACGCGCCCTACCTCTACGCCCGGGCGGGCAGCCCCTACCAGGCTCCGGGCGGCGCCGACTGGCCCGACAACGTGCAGCGTTTCGCGCTGCTCGGCTGGGCCGCCGCCCACCTGGCCGCCGGCGAACTCGATCCGGCCTGGCAGCCGCAGGTGCTGCACGCCCACGACTGGCATGCCGCGATGGCCTGCGCCTACCTGGCGGCGCACGGCGCGCTGCCGGTCGCCTCGGTGTTCACCATCCACAACCTGGCCTACCAGGGGCTGTTTCCGGCCGGCGATTTCCACCTGCTCGGCCTGCCGGCGCGGATGATGAGCCCGGCCGGCCTGGAGTTCCACCACCAGCTGTCCTTCATGAAGGCCGGGCTCAAGTTCGCCGAGCGGGTGACCACTGTCAGCCCGAGCTATGCGCGCGAGATCGCCACCGCGGAGCACGGGGTCGGGCTGCACGGGGTGATCCAGGCGCGCGCGGCGACGGTGAGCGGCATCCTGAACGGCGTCGACGGCAGCGTCTGGGACCCGGCCACCGACACCGCGCTGCCGCACCGCTACAGCGCCGCCGACCTGGCCGGCAAGGTCGAGTGCAAGCGCGAGCTGCAGCACCGCATGGGGCTGGCGGCGCGTCCCGACGCGCTGCTGCTGGGCGTGGTCAGCCGGCTCAGCGCGCAGAAGGGCCTGGACCTGCTGCTCGAGGCGCTGCCGGCCTGCGTCGCGCGCGGCGTGCAGCTGGTGCTGCAGGGCAGCGGCGACCCGGCGCTCGAAGCCGCCTTCCAGGCCGCGGCGCGCGCCCACCCCGGCCAGGTCGCGGTGCGCATCGGCTACGACGAGGCGCTGGCCCACGCGCTGATCGCCGGCGCGGACGTCGTCGTCGTGCCCTCGCGCTTCGAGCCCTGCGGGCTGACCCAGCTCTACGGCCTGCGCTACGGCAGCCTGCCGCTGGTGCGCCGGGTCGGCGGGCTGGCCGACACCGTGGTCGATGCCGGCGCCGCGGCGCTCGCCGACGGCAGCGCGACCGGCTTCGTCTTCGACGCGGCCAGCGCCGCCGCGCTCGACGGGGCCGTGCAACGCGCCCAGCACCTGTTCGCCGACCGGGCCGCCTGGCAGCGCGTGATGCGCCAGGCGATGGCGCAGGACGCCTCCTGGGAGCGCGCGGCCGGCCAGTACGGCCGGCTCTACGAGGGCCTGCTGGCCGAACGGTCCGCCCGTGGCCCGGCGCCCGTGCGCGCCGTCCCCGCGTGAGGCGCTGCGTCGACGCGCCGTCCCGGCGGCCGGGGGGCGGTGGGAGGTCGCGCCCGCGCCGGGGCCCTCGGTAGAATCCCCGACTCATCCTGACCGGCCCGCTGCGGCTTCGCGTCCATGTCCGGCAACACCCTCGGCCACCTGTTCCGCGTCACGAACTTCGGCGAATCCCACGGCCCGGCCGTCGGCTGCGTGATCGACGGCTGCCCGCCCGGGATGCCGCTGTCGGCCGAGGACATCCAGCCCGAGCTGGACCGGCGCCGCCCCGGCACCAGCCGCCACGTGACCCAGCGCAACGAGGCCGATGCGGTGGAGATCCTGTCCGGCGTCTACGAGGGCCGCACGACCGGCACCCCGGTGTGCCTGCTGATCCGCAACACCGACCAGCGCAGCAAGGACTACGCGAACCTGCTGGACACCTTCCGGCCCGGCCACGCGGACTACACCTACTGGCGCAAGTACGGCCTGCGCGACCCGCGTGGCGGCGGCCGCTCGTCGGCGCGCCTGACCGCGCCGACGGTGGCGGCCGGTGCGGTGGCGCGCAAGTGGCTGCTTGGCCGGCACGGCATCCGCTTCAGCGGCCACCTGAGCCAGCTCGGGGACCTGGCCGTACCCTTCGAGTCGCTCGCGCACGTGCCGGACAACCCCTTCTTCGCGGCGAATGCCAGCGACATCCCGCGGCTCGAGGCCTACATGGACGAGCTGCGCCGCGCCGGCGACTCCTGCGGCGCCCGCATCGAGGTGGCCGCGCACGGCGTGCCGGCCGGCTGGGGCGAGCCGCTGTTCGACAAGCTGGATGCCGACATCGCGCACGCGATGATGGGCCTGAACGCGGTCAAGGGCGTGGAGATCGGCGCGGGCTTCGCGAGCGTCGCGCAGCGCGGCAGCATGCACGGCGATGCGCTGACGCCGGCCGGCTTCGAGACCAACCACGCCGGCGGCGTGCTCGGTGGCATCTCGACCGGCCAGGACATCCGGGTCTCGCTCGCGATCAAGCCGACCAGCTCGATCCGCAGCCCGCTGCCGTCGATCGACCGCGCCGGCCAGCCGACGGTGGTCGAGACCTTCGGCCGCCACGACCCCTGCGTCGGCATCCGCGCGACGCCGATCGCCGAGGCGCTGCTGGCGCTGGTGCTGATGGACCATGCGCTGCGCCACCGCGCGCAGTGCGGCGACGTCGAGCTGCCGGTGCCGCCGATCGCGGGGCAGGCGCCGGCCGGCGCCTGAACCCGGCCTGCGCCGGCGCCCGAGCCCGATGACGGCACCGGCGACGGCGACGCGTCAGCGTGCGTGGCGCCGGTCGAAGTCCCAGACCGCCTCGAAGCCCATCAGGCGGCTGAAGTCCATGAAGTCGTGCAGCGGCACCGGCGAGCCCAGCGAGCTGCCCGTGCGGCGCAGGTGCCCGTAGGCCTCCTGCAGCGCCTGGCCGGCGGCGAGGAAGCCGATCGCCGGGTAGATCGCGATCGAGAAGCCCATCTCCTGCAGCACCGCCGGCGGCAGCACCGGCGTGCGGCCGGACTCGACGATGTTGACCAGCAGCGGCAGGTCGAAGCTGCGGCCGATGCGGGCCAGTTCCTCTTCCGACTCCGGCGACTCGATGAACAGCACGTCGGCGCCCGCGCGGGCATAGGCCTCGCCGCGGCGCAGCGCCTCGTCCAGGCCGTGCACGGTGCGCGCGTCGGTGCGCGCGATGACCAGGAAGTCCTCGCTGCTGCGCGCCTCCACCGCGACCCGGACCTTCTCGACCATGTCCTCCACCGGCACCACCCGGCGGCCCGGCGTGTGGCCGCACTTCTTCGGGAACTCCTGGTCCTCGAGCTGGATGGCAGCCGCGCCGGCGCGCTCGTAGCCGCGCACCGCATGGGCCACGTTGAGCAGCCCGCCGTAGCCGGTGTCGCCATCGCAGATGACCGGCGTGGTGGCCATGCCGCAGAAGGCCTGCACCCGGTTCAGCATGTCGGCGTAGCTGGCCAGGCCGGCATCGGGCAGGCCGAGGTGGGAGGCCACCGTGCCGTAGCCCGTCATGTACAGGCTCTCGAAGCCCATGCGGTCGGCGATGCGCAGCGACACGAGGTCGTAGATGCCGGGCGCAGCGATCAGGTGGCCCTTGCGCAGGCGTCCGCGCAGGCTGCGGGACGCGGGGGTCGGGGCGGGCGTGGCGCCATCGGCGCCAGGGGTCGGGTTCATGCGGGGGCGTCCTCTCGGTCGGCGTAGATGCGCATCGCCAGGCCGTGCTCGGCGGCCAGGCGGTGTTCGAAGGCCTCGATCTCGGGCGTGATCTGCTGGCCGCGGAAGCCGCCGCGGACCGCGCGCGCGGCGGTGTCCTTGTAGGCCTGCGCCCAGGCATCCGGCAGCGCCGGGGCCTCGGCCAGCGAGAGCCACAGGCGCAGCAGGTGGCGCTTGCGCTGCGGCTCGTCGAAGTCCTCGTAGTCGGTGCGCGAGTGCAGCACGGTGTGGTTGTTGACGAGCTGCACGTCGCCACGCGCCAGGTGCATCCGGAAGCAGTGGCTGGGCCGCGCGAGGATGGCGTCGAGCAGGTCCAGCGCCTCGCGCTGCGCGCTGCTCAGGCGCGGCACCTCGGGGAAGCTGGTCTGCGCCGACTGCACGTGGTTGCGGATGTGCCGGCAGGCGAAGACGCCGTCCTTGCGGCCGAACACCGACGCGGTGTAATAGGGCGGCTCCTCGGCGGCCTGCTCGCCCTGGCGGCTGAAGGTGAAGAGGCCGTAGAGCTCGCGCACCAGGTCGGGCCGCTCGGCCAGCATCGTGTTGTGCGCGGCGACCGAGCTGGCGATCAGGCTCTCGCCGCCGGCGCGCGCCGTCTGCAGGCACATCAGCCCGACCAGGTCGCTGCCGTCGGCATGGAAATCGAGCGCCGAGCGCGTGTTGTAGCCGCGACCGGCGGTGCTGCGGTAGACGCCGCCGGCGTCGCGCACGTCCGACATGAACTGGCTGGCGCGGCCCTGCGGCCGCGGCACGCCGAGGTGCAGCCCGAGGCCCCAGAACAGCAGCCGGGACGCCTCGACCCCCCAGCGCTCGACCGGGAAGCCGCGCAGCAGCACGAAGCCGCGGCCGGACTGGGTGGCCTCGACGGCATCGGCGAGCACGCGCCGGGCGGCAGGGCCGAAGGCGAAGTCGCTGCGCGACAGCGCGAAGGGCCCGCGGCCGCTGGCCTGGGCGCGCGCGAGGCCGGCCTCGAAGTCGGCCAGGGCCTCGGGCGGCACCGCGACCGCCCAGGACGGGTCGGCCTCGATGTCGGCGCGGGTCCAGCCGCGCGGCGCGTGGACGGGGTCGATCATGGGGTGGTCTCCTTCGCTCATTCGGGGCGCAGGTTGATGGACTTCGCGAGCCCGGCCCAGAACTGCGACTCGCGCTTGACCTGTTCCTGGAAGTCGGCCACGGTGTTGCCGACCGGCGAGGCCGCCTGGGCCGCGAGGATCTCGACCATCTCGGGCGTGTGGATCACGGCCGCCACCTCCTTCTGCATGCGCTCCAGCGTCTCGCGCGGCGTGGCCGCCGGCGCGAACAGGCTGTAGGTGGTGCGCACCTCGGCGAACTGCGGGTAGCCCAGCTCGACCATGGTCGGCACCTCGGGCAGCACCGTCGAGCGCTTCGCGCCGGTGATGCCCAGCGCCTTCAGCTTGCCGGCGGTCATCAGCTGCTTGGCGCTGAGCACGCTGGTGACGCCCAGCGTGGTGACGCCGCCGGCCACGTCGGTCATCAGCGGGCCGCCGCCCTTGTAGGGCACGTGCACCGCATCCAGCTTCTGGCCCTGCACGAACATCGCGCCGACCAGCCGCGTCATGTTCTCCGAGCTGCCGTAGGAGTATTTGCCTGGGGTGCGGCGGATCAGCTCGGCCAGTTCCTTGGCGTTGCGTGCCGGCACGTCGACGTGGGTCACGAACACCAGTGGCGACTCCGCCACCATGGTCACGCCGACCATGTCGCGGTGGGTGTCGTAGGGCATCTTCGCGATCACCAGCGGGTTGATCAGGTGCGAGGCCACGACGAGCACGAAAGCGCTGCCGTCCGGCGGGGCCTTGGCGACGACGTCGGTGCCGATCACGCCGTCCGCGCCCGGGCGGTTTTCGACCAGCACCGTCTGGCCCAGCCGCGGCTGCAGGCGCTGCGCGACGTGCCGCGCGATGATGTCGGTGCCGCCGCCGGCGGAGTAGGGCACGACGATGCGCACCGGCTTGTCCGGAAAGGCGGCCCATGCCGGCAGCACCGCCGTCGCGCCGCTGGCGGCAGCCCGCTGCAGCAGGCGGCGGCGCGCGGGGTCGGGCCGGCGCAGGGTCAGGGGGTCGGTGCGGGTCCTCATGCAGTCTCCTCGGGGCCAGGGGGGATCGGGTGGTTCGGGTGCGGCGGCGTGCCGGCACCGGCCAGCCGCAGCTTCATCGTGTAGGTGAAGTCGCGCGCGCGGTGCAGCGTGCGGGTGACTTCGAGCACGCGGGCATCGCGGCCGAGGTAGCGGCGCACGATCGCCAGCACCGGCTCGCCGGGGCCGAGGGCCAGCGCGGCAGCCTCGGCTGGCGTCGGCAGCACCGCCGTGATCTCCTGGCGGATCTCGGCGATGACCTCGCCGAGCTCCTCCTCGATGGCGCGGAAGATCGGCCGCTGGTCGCTGGGCGCATCGGCCAGCAGCGTGCCGTAGGCCGAGGGCAGGTAGACATCGGCCAGCGTGCTCGGCTCGTCGCTGTCGAGCGGACAGCGCAGCACGCCCAGCCGCCACCAGTGCTCGCCGGGCCGACAGCCGAGCCAGGCGGCGAGGGCCGCGTCGACCACCAGGGCCTGGCGCTCGGTCTGCACCGCGCGCGTGCTCGCCACGTACTGCAGCAGGTCCTCGGCCGACGCGAAGCCCTGGGTGTAGCGGCGCTCGGCGGTGGTGGCCCGGACCACGCTGCCGCGGCCCTGGTGCGGCTGTACCAGGCCGCGGTCCTGCAGCGTTCGCAGCGCGGCGCGCACCGTGTGGCGACTGACGCCGAACTGGTGCATCAGCTCGGGCTCGGAGGGCAGGGTGCTGCCCAGCGGGTGGCGGCCGGCGCGGATCTCGGCCTCCAGTGCGCGCGTGATCAGCGCGTGTTTCGGCAGGCCGCCGGGCGTGGCGTGGCTCACGGGCAGGTCTCCACGCTGCGATGGCCGGGGCTCGTCCGTGGGACGGCCCGGGGCGCTCGCCGGGCGGCGCTGGCCGTGGCGGGAGGGCAAGGGGGTGATGAACTCATGTGCTTGTCCGGACAAGTTGATGCTAGTCAAGCCGTCTTGCCGCAGCCATCGGGGTTTGCGCGCAGGGCCAGGCCGCGCGGACCGCCACCGCGCCCGGTTCGCGCCCGGTTCGCGCCCGCCTGGCGCCCGCCTCGCGCCCGTCCGGCCCGGCCGTCCGCCGGTCGCGCCGAACTGCAGTCCGTCGCACGCCGCGGCCGACCGTCGCAGGCGCTCCGTACACTCGCCCGCTGTTTCGAACAGGGAAGGGGCCGATCCATGCGCAAGACGTGGGTGATCGCCGGGGTGATCGGGGTGGCGCTGGCCGCCGGGAGCGCGTGGTGGACGACACAGGCGCCGGCCAGGGCGGCCGCCGCAGGCAAGGATGGCGGCAAGAAGAGCGAGAAGGCGGCGCCGCCGCTGGTCTTCCGCGCCAGCGAGGTGGTGCGCCCGCAGCACCAGGCCATGCCCGAGGAGGTGGTCTTTTCCGGCGCGCTGGCGGCCCCTCGCACCGCCTTGGTGCGCGCCAAGGCCTCGGGCACCTTGCTGTCGCTCACGGTGGCCGAGGGCAGCCGGGTCCAGGCCGGCCAGGCGCTCGGCGCGATCGACGTCTCCGACCTGAACCACCGCCTGGCCGAGCGCCACGCGGGCGTGGAGGCCGCGCAGGCCCGGGTCGCGGAGGCCGAGCGGGTGCACCGCTCGAACGAGGACCTGGCGCGCCAGCAGTTCATCTCGCCGAATGCGCTCGAGAGCTCGCGTGCGGCGCTGGAGTCGGCGCGCGCGCAGCTGAAGTCCACGCGCGCGCAGCTGGACACCGCCGCGGTCGGCCTGCGCGAGGCGCGGTTGCTGGCGCCGATCGCCGGGATCGTCGGCAAGCGCAGCGTGCTGCCGGGCGAGAAGGTGAGTGCGGAGCAGGAGCTGCTGACCCTGGTCGACCTGCGCGAGCTCGAGCTGGCCGGCGTGGTCGGCACCCACCAGGTGTCGAAGCTGCAAGCCGGCCAGCCGGTGACGGTGCGCATCGAAGGGGTCGACGCGCCGGTGACCGGTCGGATCGACCGCATCGCGCCGCAGGCCGTCGCGGGCACCCGCGGCATCCCCATCGTCGTGCTGCTGGCGAATCCGCAGGAGCGCTACCGCGCCGGGCAATACGCGAGCGCGAGCGTGACGCTGGCCGACCCGGTGCAGCGCCTGACGGTGCCGCTGTCGGCGGTCTCGCAGGCCTCGGGCCAGGACTACGTCTGGACGGTCGAGAAGGGCGTGCTGGTGCGCCGCATCGTGATCACCGGCCGGCGCCAGGTGGCGCAGGGCCGCGTGGAGGTGACCCAGGGACTGCCGGCCGACGTGGACGTGCTCGCGGCGCGCTTCGACAACCTGAAGGAGGGCGCCGCGGCCCGCATCGCGCCGCCGTCCGGCCAGCCGGTGTCGGCGGCGTCGCCGCTGGCCGATGCCCAGGGCCCGTCGGCCGGAGCGGACGGCCGCCCGGCCACGCGCGCACGCTGAGCCGGGGCCCACCATGTGGATCACCCGCGTCTCGATCGCCAACCCGGTCTTCGCCACCATGGTCATGGTGGCGCTGTGCGTGCTGGGGCTCTTCTCCTATGCGCAGCTGCGCGTCGAGCGGCTGCCCGACATTTCGCCGCCGGTGGTCTTCGTCAGCGTCGCCTACCCCGGGGCCTCGCCGGAGGCCGCCGAGGCCGAGCTGACGCGTCCGATCGAGCTGGCGCTGAACGGCATCGCCGGCGTCAAGATGATCCGCTCGAACAGCCTCGAGGGGCGCAGCGAGACGGCCGTCGAGTTCGAGCTGAGTGCCGACATGAACCGCGCGGTGCAGGACGTGCGCGACAAGGTCTCCGCGGTGCAGCCGGGTTTCCCGCGCGATGCCAAGCCGCCGTTCATCTCGCGCTTCGACGGCGACAACGCGCAGCCGGTGGTCTTCCTGTCGCTGCTGGCGCCGGATCGCAGCGCCCGCGAGCTGTCGCTGCTGGCGGACCAGACGGTGCGCAAGCGGCTGGAGCGCGTCGGCGGCGTGGCGCGCGTGCAGGTGGTCGGGCTGACCGTGCGCCAGGTCCGCATCGACCTCGACCCGCAGCGCCTGCGCGCCTACCAGCTGACCCCGGCCGACATCGCCGCGGCGCTGCAGCGCGCGAACACCGACGTGCCGGTCGGCCTGATGTCGAATGCGCGCGAGGACGCGATCATCCGCGTCGAGGGCAAGGTGCGCGACGCCAAGGCCTTCGGCGAGACCGTGGTCGCGCAGCGCGGGCCGCTGACGCTGAAGCTGGCCGACCTCGGTGAGCTGGTCGAGCGCGAGCGCGAGCCGGACTCGCTGTCGCGCGTCGACGGCCAGCCCGCGGTCTCCTTCCAGGTGTTCAAGCAGCAGGACGCGAACATCGTCGAGACCGGCGACGGCATCCAGGCGGCGGTCGACGAGCTGCGGCGCACGCTGCCGCCGGGCGTGGAGCTGCGCCTGGTCCATGCCGACAGCGAGTGGGTCAAGAGCTCGCTCGACGGCGTCAAGCGCACGCTGGTCGAGGGCGCGCTGCTGACGGTGGCGATCGTCTTCCTCTTCCTGCACAGCTGGCGCAGCACCGTGATCACCGGGCTGACGCTGCCGATCGCGGTGATCTCCTCCTTCATCGCCGTCTACGCCTTCGGCTTCACGCTGAACTTCATGACGATGATGGCGCTGAGCCTGTGCATCGGCCTGCTGATCGACGATGCGATCGTGGTGCGCGAGAACATCGTGCGCCACGTCGCGCTCGGTGCCGACCACCACACCGCGGCGCGCGAAGGCACCGACGAGATCGGCCTCGCGGTGCTGGCGACCACGCTGGCGATCTGCGCGGTCTTCGTGCCGGTGGCCTTCATGAAGGGCATCGTCGGCAAGTTCTTCTTCCCCTTCGGCATCACGGTGACGGTGGCGGTGCTGGTCAGCCTGTTCGTCAGCTTCACGCTCGACCCGATGCTGTCCAGCGTGTGGAAGGATCCGCCCGGTGCGCGCCTGGCGCGCTGGCCGGTGATCGGCACGCTGATGCGCGCGACCGACCGGGCGATGGACCTGCTGCACGCGGTCTACGAGCGCCTGATCCGCTGGATCTTCAGCGCGCGCAGCTGGCCGCTGTTCCTGCCGGTGCCCACGCTGGGCGAGGCCTGGCGCCAGCGCCGCCTCGGCGCGCTGCGGCTGCGCTCGGCGCGCATCACGCCGCGCGGCATCGTGGTCGGGATCGGCGTCGGCAGCTTCGTCGCGGCGCTGGCGCTGACGCCGCTGGTCGGCAGCGAGTTCATCCCCGAGACCGACAACAGCCACATCCAGATGAACGTGCGCATGCCGGTGGGCATCAGCCTGGAGCGCGCGAGCGACAAGCTGCGCCAGGTCGAGGAGATCGTCCGCGCGGTGCCCGAGGTGAAGATGGTGTCGACCAACGTCGGCGAGGGCGCCTTCAGCGGCGGCGGCCGCAACCAGGCCTCGCTGTCCATCCAGCTGTCCAAGCCGAAGGAGCGCCGGCGCAGCCAGAAGGAGCTCGAGGGTGTCATCCGCGAGGCGCTGCGGCCGATCCCCGGCATCCAGCTCGCGCTCGGCCAGCGCCCGATCTACGTGGCCCTGCTCGGGCCGGACCCGCAGGTGCTGGAGGCCGAGGTGCAGCGCCTGGCCGACAAGGTGGCCCGCATCCCCGGCATCACCGACCTGGAGACCTCGGTCACGCCCGGCCTGCCGGCCTATGCGGTGCGGCTGCGGCCGGACGCCGCGCGCGAGCTCGGCCTGACGCCGACCCAGCTCGCCGCGTCGCTGCGCGCCTTCGTCAACGGCGACGTCGCGACCTACTGGACGGCGCCCGACGGCGAGCAGGTCGAGGTGGAGCTGCGCCTGCCGCGGACCCAGCGCGAGAACGTCGCCCAGCTCGACCAGCTGCCGGTGGCCTATGCGCGCGACGGCACGCCGATCGCGCTCGGGCGCGTGGCGGAGATCGTGCCCGTGGTCAACCCGGAGGTCATCAAGCGCCAGGACCTGCAGCGGCGCCAGGCGATCTATGCCGGCGTGCAGGGGCGGCCGAGCGGCGACGTCTCCGCCGAGGTGCGCAAGCTGGTGCGCGAGACCCAGCTGCCGCCGGGCTACCGCTTCGACGTCGGCGGCCAGTCGAAGGAGCAGGCCGAGGCCTTCACCGGCGTGCTGATGGCGCTGGGCGCGGCGGTGGTCTTCATCTACATCGTGCTGGCCTCGCAGTTCGCGAGCTTCCTGCAGCCCCTGGCGATCATGGCCTCGCTGCCGCTGTCGCTGATCGGCGTGATGCTGGCGCTGCTGGTGACGCGCTCGACGCTGAACCTGTTCTCGATGATCGGCCTGGTGATGCTGATGGGCCTGGTGACGAAGAACGCCATCCTGCTGGTGGACTTCGCGAACCAGGCCCGGCGCAGCGGCCTGTCGGTGCCGGAGGCGCTGCTGCAGGCCGGGCTGGTGCGGATGCGGCCGATCGTGATGACGACGGCGGCGATGGTCTTCGGCATGCTGCCGCTGGCGCTCGCGCTGAACGAGGGCGGCGAGATCCAGGCGCCGATGGGCCGGGCCATCATCGGCGGCGTCATCACCTCGACGCTGCTGACGCTGGTGGTGGTGCCGGTGCTGTACTCGTACCTGGTGCGCGACGGGCGGCGGCGCGCGGCGGCCGCCGACGCGCTGGCGGCCCCGCCGGTCGCCGGGCAGGGCGGGCCGGCACTGCCGGCCTACAAGGAATGACGCGGCGGCCGGCCGCGGTGCCGCGCGCGTCGCGGCGGCAGCGGGCGGACCCCCGGTGCGAGGCCGGGGCCGGGGCCTGCGCTCAGCGCCGCTTCGGCCGCGCGGGTGCGTCCGGGGCCGCGGTGCTGCCGCCCGGCGGCGGTGCCTGCATCCCCTGCGCCAGCCCGATCAGCACGCCGCTGACCAGCGTCGCATAGCCCTCGATCAGCGCCTGGCCGGTGCGCAGGCCCAGCGCCCGGCTGTCGCGCAGGCCCTGGCGGGTGGTCTCCATCAGCTGCGCCATCGCCGTCTGCGCCTGTCCGCCGGTCGCGGTGCCCTTCAGCTTCATCGCCTCCAGCACCTGGTCCCAGGGGCCGGCGAGCGGCTGCGCGCCCGCGTGGGCTCCCTTCGCGACGGTCTCGAAGAACACGTCCTCCATCTTCTCCAGGTGGGCGAGCGCGCCTTTCAGCGGCTTGTCGCGCAGGTCGGAGCCGGCGTCGACGAACTGCTGCAGCGCGCGCCGGTGCGCCTCGACCGCCTGCAGCAGCGCCGCGTCCATGCCCTCGAAGGCCTGGGTCAGCAGCTGGGTGGGGTCGGCGCTGCCGGCCGGCAGGCCGGTGGCGCCCGCCTGGGCCGAGGCCGCGCTGACGGCCTGCGTCACCGTCTCCAGCACCTGGCGGATGTTGCGCAGCGTCAGCTCGCGGCCCTGCAGCGCGCGCAGCGTCGCGTCGCCGACGGCCTGGCGCAGCGCCTCGCCCTGCTGCGCGCTGGCGGTGGCGAACTGGTCGATCAGCGCCTGCTGGTCGAGAAAGGGCTTGGCCATGGTGGGCTCCTCACTGCATGTGCTGGCCGCCGTTGATCGCGATGTTCGCGCCGGTGACGAAGGCGGCCTCGTCCGAGGCCAGGTAGATGATCAGGCCCGCGACCTCTTCCGGCTTGCCCAGCCGGCCGACCGGGATCTGCGGCAGGATCTTGCTGTTCAGGATGTCTTCCGGGATTGCCGTCACCATCTTGGTGCCGATGTAGCCCGGCGAGATGGTGTTGACGGTGACGCCCTTGCGCGCGACCTCGAGCGCCAGCGCCTTGGTGAAGCCGTGCACGCCCGCCTTGGCGGCGGAGTAGTTGGTCTGCCCGAAGGCGCCCTTGGAGCCATTGACCGACGACACGTTGATGATGCGGCCCCAGCCGCGGTCGACCATGCCGTCGGCCACCTGCTTGGTCATGTTGAACAGGCTGTCCAGGTTGGTGCGCATCACCGCGTCCCAGTTGACCTTGTCCATCTTCTTGAAGGTCATGTCGCGGGTGATGCCGGCGTTGTTCACCAGCACGTCGATCGGGCCGGCCTGGGCCTGGGCCTGGGCCACCGCCTCGGCGCAGGAGGCCATGTCGGACACGTCGCAGGGCACCGCGACGATCTCGTAGCCGCGGCCCTTCATCTCGTCCAGCCAGCCCTGCCATTTCGCGTTGCCGGGCGAATAGGTCGCCACCACCCGGTAGCCCGCATCCGCCATCTTGGTGCAGATCGTCTCGCCCAGCCCGCCCATCCCGCCGGTGACCAGCACGACACGCGCTTGATTGCCCATCGATCGCCTCCATCTCGTGGTTGTTGAAGCGATTTGATGATGCGCTGGCGCCGGGGGCGTGCCACCCCAGAAACCCGGGGTCGGGAAGGGCCCGATGGCGCGTGACGCGGCCGGGTCCGGGCGCGGTGAAAGTCCCTGGCACGGCCCAGGGAACTTCCAGCGCGGAAGTTGACCAAAACGCTTGGTTTCAGCTATACTTGACGAATCCAGTCGGGTTTAGGAGCGGTGGTCCGGATGCCCGGGCAGCTGTTTCCGGCGTCCAGGGAATTCCTGGGGCCCGCGCGGAGTCTCAAGGGCTTCGCGGGGTCGCGCCCGGCGGTAGCCGTTCAAGCGTGACAAACCAGCGGTTGATCGAGTGTTGTTGGTTTGCCCTTGCGGGCGGAAGGAGATGTCCATGCGTTTGACCACGAAGGGCCGTTTTGCGGTGACGGCGATGATCGACCTGGCGCTGCGGGAACATTCGGGCCCGGTGGCGCTGGCGGCGATCAGCTCGCGCCAGCAGATTTCCCTGTCCTACCTGGAGCAGCTGTTCGGCAAGCTGCGCCGCCACGAGCTGGTGGAGAGCACCCGCGGGCCGGGCGGCGGCTACTCGCTGGGCCGCAAGTCGGAGGAAATCTCCGTCGCCGACATCATCGTGGCGGTCGACGAACCGATCGACGCGACCGGCTGCGGCGGCAAGGAGAATTGCATGGGCGACGACACCGGACGCTGCATGACGCACGACCTGTGGGCCAGCCTGAACACGCGCATGATCGAGTACCTGGATTCGATTTCGCTGAAGAAACTCGTCGACGAACAGATCGCCAAGGGCGTCTCGATCGAGGAGGCGCCGGTCAAGCGGGCGATTTCGTCGCAGCCGGTCGTCAAGCCGATCAAGATCACCGCGCCGAATTCGGTGTTCGCACTCGGCAACGCGTTCTCGAAGTGACGGTCCCCCGCTGATTCCTCGTCGATCCTTCACCTCCGCCTCAACGACCCCTGCCGGACGCCTCGTGCCGGCCCCCGGCGCCTCCGCGCCGCGGTGCCGACACCCGTCCTTCCGCTGCTGTCCCGAGCCACCGCCATGGACCTGACCCCCCACTTCCCGATCTACATGGACTACGGCGCCACCACGCCGGTGGACCAGCGCGTGGTGGACGTGATGATCCCGTGGTTGCGCGAGCACTTCGGCAACCCCGCCTCGCGCAGCCACGCCTGGGGCTGGGAGGCCGAGGAGGCGGTGGAGAAGGCGCGCGGCGAGGTCGCGGCGCTGATCGGTGCCGACCCGCGCGAGATCGTCTGGACCTCGGGTGCGACCGAGTCCAACAACCTCGCGATCAAGGGTGCGGCTCAGTTCTACAAGACGCGCGGCAAGCACCTGGTGACGGTGAAGACCGAGCACAAGGCCGTGCTGGACACGACCCGCGAGCTCGAGCGCCAGGGCTTCGAGGTGACCTACCTCGACGTGCAGGAAGACGGCCTGCTCGACCTGGACCGCTTCCGCGACGCGCTGCGGCCCGACACCATCCTGGTGTCGGTGATGCTGGTCAACAACGAGATCGGCGTGATCCAGGACATCCCGGCGATCGGCGCGATCTGCCGCGAGCGCGGCATCGTCTTCCACGTCGACGCGGCCCAGGCCACCGGCAAGGTGGCGATCGATCTGGCCACGCTGCCGGTCGACCTGATGAGCCTGGCCTCGCACAAGACCTACGGCCCGAAGGGCATCGGCGCGCTGTACGTGCGGCGCAAGCCGCGGGTGCGGCTGGAGGCCCAGATGCACGGCGGCGGCCACGAGCGCGGCATGCGCTCCGGCACGCTGCCGACGCACCAGATCGTCGGCATGGGCGAGGCCTTCCGGCTGGCGCGCGAGGAAATGGCGCAGGAGCTGCCGCGCATCCAGGCGCTGCACCGCCGGCTGCGCGACGGCCTCGGGGCGATCGAGCAGACCTTCCTGAACGGCCACGCCGAGCGCCGCGTGCCGCACAACCTGAACATGTCCTTCAACTTCGTGGAGGGCGAGTCGCTGATCATGGGCATCAAGGGCATCGCGGTGTCCTCCGGCTCGGCCTGCACCTCGGCCAGCCTGGAGCCGAGCTACGTGCTGCGCGCGCTCGGCCGCAGCGACGAGCTGGCCCATTCTAGCCTGCGGATGACGATTGGCCGCTTCACGACCGACGAAGAGATCGACTACGTCGTGACCACCCTGAAGGAGCGCGTGGCCAAGCTGCGCGAGCTGTCGCCGCTGTGGGACATGCACCAGGAAGGGATCGACCTCAACACCATCCAGTGGGCGGCGCACTGAGCGCGGCCACGGATACGACGAACACGCACCAGGGAGTCCAGCGATGGCCTACAGCGACAAAGTCATCGACCATTACGAGAACCCGCGCAATGTCGGCGCCTTCGACAAGGGCGACGAGACGGTCGGCACCGGCATGGTCGGCGCGCCGGCCTGCGGCGACGTGATGAAGCTGCAGATCAAGGTCAACCCGGCCACCGGCCTGATCGAGGACGCGAAGTTCAAGACCTACGGCTGCGGCTCGGCGATCGCGTCGAGCTCGCTCGTGACCGAGTGGGTGAAGGGCAAGTCGCTCGATGAGGCGCTGTCGATCCGGAACACCCAGATCGCCGAGGAGCTGGCGCTGCCGCCGGTGAAGATCCACTGCTCGATCCTGGCCGAGGACGCGATCAAGGCCGCGGTCAGCGACTACCGCGCCAAGACCGGCGCCGCCGTCGATCCGGCCACCGCCCGGTGACGCCGATGGCGGTGACCCTGACGGAGGCCGCGGCGCGCCACGTGACGCGCTACCTGGCCAAGCGCGGCAAGGGCGTGGGCGTGCGCCTGGGCGTCAAGACCACGGGCTGCTCGGGCCTGGCCTACAAGCTCGAGTACGCCGACGACATCGCGCCCGAGGACCGCGTCTTCGAGGGCCATGGCGTGAAGGTGCTGGTCGACCCGAAGAGCCTGCCCTACATCGACGGCACCGAGCTCGACTTCGTCCGCGAGGGCCTGAACGAAGGCTTCAAGTTCCGCAATCCGCACGAGAAGGACCGCTGCGGCTGCGGCGAATCCTTCCGCATCTGACGCGGCGCCGGCCCGCGGCACCGTCCGGTCGCCCGGGCCCGCGGGCGCCTGCCTGCGCCGGTGCCGACGCCGGCTGCGATCCTTTCCCGCCGCGCGGCCGCATGCCGCCGTGAACCGCTGACCCATGGCGATCGACAGCGACGACTTCGAACTCCTCGGCGTGCCGCGGCGATTCGCGCAGGACCGCGCGCAGCTGGACGAGCGCTGGCGCCGCCTGCAGGCCCAGGTGCATCCCGACCGCCACGTCACCGCCGGGGCCGCGGCCCAGCGCGTGGCGATGCAATGGGCCGTGCGCGTCGACGAGGCCTACCGCAGGCTGCGCGATCCGCTGCGACGCGCGGCCTACCTCTGCGAGCTGCAGGGCGTGCCGATCGACGCCGAGCGCAACACCGCGATGCCGTCCGAGTTCCTGGTCCGGCAGATGGCCTGGCGCGAGGCGCTCGACGAGGCCGGCCGCGATGCGGCCGCCGTCGCCCGCCTGGCCGACGAGGTCGCGTCGCACCAGCGCGCGGCCTTCGAGCGCCTGGCCCACACCCTCGACGAGCAGGGCGATGCGGCCGGCGCCGCGGCCCAGGTGCGCGCGCTGATGTTCGTGGAGCGCTTCGCCGACGACGTCGCGGCCCGCCTGGACGCGCTGGAGACCTAGGACAATCCCGGCCATGGCCCTGTTGCAGATCTCCGAACCCGGCGCCTCGCCGGACCCCCACCAGCGCCGCATCGCGGTCGGCATCGACCTGGGCACGACGCATTCGCTGGTCGCGGCCGTGCGCCACGGCGTCGCCGAGTGCCTGCCCGATGCGGCGGGCCGCGTCATCCTGCCCTCGGCGGTGCGCTACCTCGCGGGCGGCCGGCGCCAGATCGGCCACGACGCGCTGGCCGCGGCGGCGCTGGATCCGCGCAACACCATCGTCTCGGTCAAGCGCTTCATGGGCCGGGCGCGGGCGGACGTCGCCGATGCCGGCAAGCTGCCCTACGAGTTCGCCGACGGCGCCGGCATGCTGAAGCTGCGCACGGTGGAAGGCGACAAGTCGCCGGTCGAGGTCTCGGCCGAGATCCTGGCCACGCTGCGCCAGCGCGCCGAGGACAGCTTCGACGACGAGCTCTACGGTGCCGTCGTCACCGTGCCGGCCTACTTCGACGATGCCCAGCGGCAGGCCACCAAGGATGCGGCGGAACTGGCCGGCCTGAACGTGCTGCGCCTGCTCAACGAGCCGACGGCTGCCGCCATCGCCTACGGGCTGGACCATGGCGCCGAAGGCCTCTACCTCGTCTACGACCTCGGCGGCGGCACCTTCGACGTGTCGCTGCTGCGGCTGTCGCGCGGCGTCTTCGAGGTGGTCGCCACCGGTGGCGACAGCGCGCTCGGCGGCGACGACTTCGACCGGCTGCTGGCCGACGCGGCACTGGCCCAGGCGGGCCTGGAGGCGGTGTCGCCGCAGGACAAGCGCGCGGTGCTGGTGGCCGCCCGGGCGGCGAAGGAGAAGCTGTCCACGGCCGACCAGGCGACGCTGGCCTGCCCGCTGTCGGCCGGCGAGCTGGACGTGCGCATCGGCCGCGCGCAGTTCGAGGCCCTGGCGCGCCCGCTGCTGGACCGCACCGCGCAGGCGCTGCGCAAGGTGCTGCGCGATGCGCGCCTGCAGCGCGACGAGGTGCAGGGCGTGGTGCTGGTCGGCGGCGCCACCCGCATGCCGATGGTGCGCGAGCTGCTGGAGGCCCAGTTCGGCCGGCCGCCGCTGACCGACCTGAACCCCGACGAGGTGGTCGCGCTTGGCGCCGCGATCCAGGCCAACGCGCTGGCCGGGCAGGGCGGCGGCGACGAGCTGCTGCTGCTGGACGTGATCCCGCTGTCGCTGGGCATCGAGACCATGGGCGGCCTGGTGGAACGCATCGTGCCGCGCAATTCGTCCATTCCCACCAGCCGCGCGCAGGACTTCACCACCTTCAAGGACGGCCAGACCGCGATGGCCATCCACGTGCTGCAGGGCGAGCGCGAGCAGGTCGAGCACTGCCGCTCGCTGGCGCGCTTCGAGCTGCGCGGCATCCCGCCGATGGCCGCCGGCGCGGCGCGCATCCGCGTGAGCTTCCAGATCGATGCCGACGGGCTGCTCAGCGTCGGCGCGCGCGAGCTGGGCTCGGGCGTCGAGGCGCAGGTCGTGGTGAAGCCCAGCTACGGGCTGGCCGACGAGGACGTCGCGCGCATGCTCGCCGAGGGCTTCGGTGCCGCCGAGGAGGACATGCGCGACCGCCGGCTGCGCGAGGCCCGCGTCGAGGCCGAGCGGCTGCTGCTGGCCACCACGTCCGCGCTGGCCGCCGACGGCGACCTGCTGGATGCCGCGGCGCGAGCGCGCGTCGATGCGGCGATGCAGGCGGTCGGCGAGGCGCGCGAGGAGGGCGACGCCGCGGCGATCGACGCCGCCGTCGAGGCCCTGGCCCAGGCCACCGAGGGTTTCGCGGCCGAGCGCATGAACCGCGGCATCCGCCAGGCCCTGGCCGGCCGGCGCGTCGACGAGGTCTGAACCCCGCACCATGCCCACGATCAAGATCCTTCCCCATCCCGAGTACTGCCCCGAGGGCCGGCAGATCGAGTCGCCGGCCGGCACCTCGGTCTGCGAGGCCCTGCTGGAGCACGGCATCCCGATCGAGCACGCCTGCGAGATGAGCTGCGCCTGCACCACCTGCCACGTCATCGTGCGCGAGGGCTACGCGTCGCTCGGCCAGATGGACGAGACCGAGGAGGACCTGCTCGACCGCGCGTGGGGCCTCGAGCCGGACTCGCGTCTGTCGTGCCAGGCCATCCTCGCCGCGCGCGACATCACCATCGAGATCCCGCGCTACACCATCAACCACGCCAAGGAACGGCATTGAACGCTTCCCCGCGCGCCGGCCGGCGGCCGCGCGGCCCGGGCGGGGCGCGGTGATGCAGGTCCTGGGCATCGAATCCTCCTGCGACGAGACCGGCGTGGCGCTGGTGGACGCGCCCGCGGACCCGGCCCGCGTGCCGCGCCTGCTCGCGCAGGCGCTGCACAGCCAGATCGACATGCACCAGGCCTATGGCGGCGTGGTTCCGGAACTGGCCTCGCGCGACCACATCCGCCGCGTGCTGCCGCTCGCGCGGCACGTGCTCGAGGCCGCCGGCGTGGCCCGCGAGGGCATCGGCCTGGTGGCCTACACCCGCGGCCCGGGCCTCGCGGGTGCGCTGCTGGTCGGCGCCGGGGTGGCGGCCGCGCTCGCGACCGCGCTGCAGCGGCCGCTGGTCGGCGTGCACCACCTCGAGGGCCACCTGCTGTCGCCCTTCCTGTCGGCCGATCCGCCCGCCTTTCCCTTCGTCGCGCTGCTGGTCTCGGGCGGCCATACCCAGCTGATGCGGGTCGACGACGTCGGCGCCTACCGGCTGCTCGGCGAGACCATCGACGACGCGGCCGGCGAGGCCTTCGACAAGTCGGCCAAGCTGCTCGGCCTGCCCTACCCGGGCGGTCCGGCGCTGGCCCGGCTGGCCGAGTCCGGCGACCCGGCGGCGTTCGCGTTGCCGCGGCCCCTGCTGCACGACGGATCGCTCGACTTCTCCTTCGCGGGCCTGAAGACCGCGGTGCGCACGCAGGTGCAGCGGCTCGGCGACGCCCTCGACGAGGGCCGCCGTGCCGACCTCGCGGCGGCGACCCAGGAGGCGATCGTCGAGGTGCTGGTGCGCAAGGCGCTGGCGGCCGTCGAGCGCTGCGGGCTCGATCGGCTGGTCGTTGCCGGCGGCGTCGGTGCGAACCGGCGCCTGCGCGAGCGGCTGGACGACGCGGCCCGCCGGCGCGGGCTGCGCGTGCACTACCCCGAGCTGGCGCTGTGCACCGACAACGGCGCGATGATCGCGCTGGCGGCCGCGATGCGCTGGCAGCGGGGCCGCGCCGCGCCGCAGGATCGCCCGCGCTTCGACGTGCTGCCGCGCTGGCCGCTGGCCGAGGTCGGCGGGGGCTGAGCTCCGTCGTCGTGCCGACGCGCCTCCGTAGAATCCCGCGGGCTCGGCGCGACCCGCGCGCCGTACCGCCCAGGAGCTTCTCCGATTGCAGACTGACCGGACCCTGCCGGCAGGCGTCGCCGCCTCGCCGCTGCGATCGCCGCGGCCCCGCCGCGACCTGTTCGTCGCCCTCGCGCTCGCCGTCGGACTGGCCGCCGTGTGGCCGGCATGCGCGCAGCCCGCCCCGCCGGCGCCCGCACCGGCCGCCGCGCCGATCCGCATCGCGCTGATCGAGGGCCTGTCGGGCAGCTTCGCCAATGCCGGCGAGGCGGTGTACCGCAACCTGCTGCTCGCGGTGGAGCGCGTCAACGCGCGCGGCGGCGTGCGCCTGCGCGACGGCGCGCGGCCGCTGCAGCTGCTGCGCTACGACAGCAAGGGCACGACCGAGGAGGCGATCGCGATGCTGCGCGCCGCGCTCGATGCCGGCGCCGGCGTGGTGATGCAGGGCAACAGCTCCTCGGCCGCGGCGGCGCTGGTCGATGCGCTGAACAAGCACAACGAGCGCGAGCCGCAGCGCCAGGCGATCTTCCTGAACTATTCCGCCGTCGATCCGGCGCTGACCAACGAGAAGTGCAGCTTCTGGCACTTCCGCTTCGACGCGCACGCGGACATGCGCCTGGCCGCGCTGACCGAGGTGCTGCGCCGCGATGCCGCGGTGCGCCGCATCTACCTGATCGGCCAGGACTACAGCTTCGGCCAGTACGTGCTCAAGCGCGGCCGCGAGATGCTGCGCGAGAAGCGGCCCGACATCGAGGTGGTGGGCGACGAGCTGCACCCCATGGGCCGCGTGAAGGACTTCGCGCCCTATGCGGCGAAGATCAAGGCCAGCGGCGCCCAGGCGGTGCTGACCGGCAACTGGGGCAACGACCTGACGCTGCTGGTGAAGGCGGCCCGCGAGGCCGGCGTCGACGCGCGCTTCTACACCTTCTACGGCAATGGCCTGGGCGCGCCGGCCGCGATCGGCGAGGCCGGGGTGGGGCGGGTGCTGGCGGTCGCGGAGTGGCATCCGAACCTCGGCACGCCGGCCTCCGACGCCTTCTACGACGCCTTCCGCCAGCGCTTCCCGAAGCCGCAGGACGACTACGTGCACGCGCGCATGCATGCGATGGTGGAGTTGCTCGCCGGCGCCATCGAGCGGGCGAACAGCACCCAGGCGGCGGCGGTGGCGCTCGCGCTCGAAGGCGCCAGCCTGGCCGGCACGCCGCTGGCCGAGTTCCACCAGGGCACGCTGCGCGCATCCGACCACCAGTTCATCCAGCCGCTGGTGGTCAGCGAGATGCAGCGCGTCGGCACGCCCGGCGTGCGCTTCGACAACGAAGGCTCCGGCTACGGCTTCCGCACCGTGCTGCGGCTGCCCCCGGCGCAGACGGAGCTGCCGACCACCTGCCGCATGAGCCGTCCGTCCCCGGAGCGCCCCTGATGACCTTCCCCACCCCTGCCCCTGGCCGCGTGCCGCGCGCCCGCGACAGCGTCGAAGGCCTGCCCGGCTCGCGCATCCGCGAGGTGGCGAATGCGGCGCTCGGCCGCGACGACGTGCTGCCGTTCTGGTTCGGCGAGAGCGACGAGCCGACGCCGGCCCCGGTGCGCGAGGCGGCCGCCGCCTCGCTGGCCGCCGGCGAGACCTTCTATTCGCACAACCTCGGCCTGCCCGCGTTGCGCGAGGCGATCGCCGCCTACATGGCCGGGCTGCATCCCGCGGTGGGCGCGGAACGCATCGCCGTGACCTCCGGCGGCGTGAACGCGCTGATGGTGGCGATGCAGGCGCTGGTCGACCCGGGCGACGAGGTGGTCGCCGTCGTGCCGCTGTGGCCGAACCTGACCGCGCAGGCGCAGATCCTCGGCGCACGGGTGCGCCGCTTCGCGCTGCGCAGCGACTCCGACCGGCCGCAGGACGGCTGGCGCCTCGACCTCGACGGCCTGCTCGCGGCGATCACGCCCGCCACGCGCGTGCTGCTGCTGAACGCACCCAACAACCCCACCGGCTGGACGCTGGACGCGCAGCAGCAGGCCGCGCTGCTGGCGCACTGCCGCGCCACCGGCACCTGGATCGTCGCCGACGAGGTCTACGAGCGGGTCTACTTCGGCCCGGGTCGCGCGGTCGGCGCACCGGTCGCCGCGCCCAGCTTCCTGGACCTCGGCGCGCCCGACGACCGGCTCGTCGTCGTCCACAGCTTCTCGAAGAGCTTCCTGATGACCGGCTGGCGCCTGGGCTGGATGGTGCTGCCGCCCGCGCTGGTGCCGGCCGTCGGCAAGCTGCTGGAGTTCAACACCTCCTGCGCGCCCGTGTTCGTGCAGCGCGCGGGCATCGCGGCGCTCGGGCTGGGCGAGGCCCTGGTCGCCGAGGTGACCGGGCGGCTGCGCCTGTGCCGGGACACCCTGCTGCCGCTGCTGGCGGCGACGCCGCGGGTGCAGGTGGCCACGCCGGCCGGCGGCATGTACGCCTTCTTCCGGGTCGACGGCGAAGCGGACTCGCTCGCGCTCGCGAAGCGCCTCGTGGCCGAGGCCGGGCTCGGCCTCGCGCCGGGCGTGGCCTTCGGCGACGAGGGCGAGGGCTGGCTGCGCTGGTGCTTCGCGTCGCGCGACCCGGCGCGGCTGGAGGAGGGGGTGCGGCGGCTGCGCGCCGGCCTCGGGCTATAATCGACAGGCTTTGCGCAAGGCGGGCGCCGTCAGGGGCCCGGCAGGGCACGTCCGGCGGGTCTTCCGTCGGCGGGGTCGTCGGGCGGTGGTGAATCGCCCGCCGGGCCTCCTTCCTCGCACGGCGCCGGTCGCTTCCACCGGCGTTCGCAAGTCCCACACCGGCCACGGGCGACGCACGCCCACGCCGGACCACCGGAAACGACATGACTGCCACCACGGCCGACAAGGCGGAAATCATCAAGGCCCACGCGCGCGGCGCGAACGACACCGGTTCGCCGGAAGTGCAGGTCGCGCTGCTGACGGCGCGCATCAACGCGCTGACGCCGCACTTCAAGGCGCACCTGAAGGACCACCACGGCCGGCGCGGCCTGCTCAAGCTGGTGAACGCCCGCAAGAGCCTGCTGGCCTACCTGAAGTCGCGCGACGCCGAGCGCTACACCGCGCTCATCCAGAAGCTCGGCCTGCGCAAGTAATCCGCGGCGAACGACGAGAAGCCTGTCTGGGAACCCAGCACAGGCTTTTCGCGTTTTCCGGCGTCCTTCCCGGGCGCGCGCTCGCTCCGACGACGGTGTGTCATTCCACGGGTGCTCGGCGCGAGCACCGCTGGAATGGCACCGCGCGACGGGCCGGGAGTCCGGGTCACCCCAGAACAGCCCCGCAGGGTCCGTCCGACGACGGCCGCCGGGGCAACCACCGGAGATCACCATGAGCATGTTCAACAAGGTCACCAAGACGTTCCAGTGGGGCCCGCACCAGGTGGTGCTGGAGACCGGCGAGATCGCGCGCCAGGCGAGCGGCGCGGTGCTGGTCAACGTCGAGGACACCGTGGTGTTGGCCACCGTCGTCGGCGCCAAGAACCCGAAGCCGGGCCAGGATTTCTTCCCGCTGACCGTCGACTACATCGAGAAGACCTACGCCGCCGGCAAGATCCCCGGCAGCTTCTTCAAGCGCGAGGGCCGCCCGAGCGAGCTCGAGACCCTGACCAGCCGCCTGATCGACCGCCCGCTGCGCCCGCTGTTCCCGGACGGCTTCTACAACGAGGTGCAGGTCGTCATCCACGTCGTGTCGCTGAACCCCGAGGTCTCGGCCGACATCCCGGCGATGATCGGCGCGAGCGCCGCGCTGGCGATCTCCGGCATCCCGTTCAACGGCCCGATCGGCGCCGCGCGCGTCGGCTACGTGAACGGCGAGTACGTGCTGAACCCCGGCAAGACGCAGCTGCTGGACTCGAAGATGGACCTGGTCGTCGCCGGCACCGAGGCGGCCGTGCTGATGGTCGAGTCCGAGGCGCAGCAGCTCAGCGAGGAGGTCATGCTCGGCGGCGTGGTGTTCGGCCACGAGCAGTCGAAGCTGGCCATCGCGGCGATCAACGACCTGGTGCGCGAGGCCGGCAAGCCGGCCTGGGACTGGGCCCCGGCGCCGAAGGACGAGGCCTTCCTGGCCAAGGTCACCGCGCTGGCCGAGCAGCCGCTGCGCGAGGCCTACCAGATCCGCTCGAAGCAGGCGCGCACCCAGGCCACCCGCGCGGTGACCGCGTCGGTCGCGGCCGCGCTGGCCGGCGAGGGCATCGCCTTCGACCGCGTCGCGGTCGACAACATCCTGTTCGAGATCGAGGCGCGCATCGTGCGCAGCCAGATCCTGGCCGGCGAGCCGCGCATCGACGGCCGCGACACGCGCACCGTGCGCCCGATCGAGATCCGCTCCGGCGTGCTGCCGCGCGTCCACGGCTCGGCGCTGTTCACCCGCGGCGAGACCCAGGCGCTGGTGGCCGCGACGCTGGGCACCGACCGCGACGCGCAGAAGATCGACGCGCTCGCCGGCGAGTTCAGCGAGCACTTCATGCTGCACTACAACATGCCGCCCTTCGCCACCGGCGAGACCGGCCGCGTGGGCAGCCCGAAGCGCCGCGAGATCGGCCACGGCCGGCTCGCCAAGCGCGCGCTGGTCGCCGTGCTGCCGACCAAGTCCGACTTCCCGTACTCGATGCGCGTCGTCTCGGAGATCACCGAATCCAACGGGTCGTCGTCGATGGCCTCGGTCTGCGGCGGCTGCCTGGCGCTGATGGATGCCGGCGTGCCGCTGACCGCGCACGTCGCCGGCATCGCGATGGGCCTGATCAAGGAAGGCAACCGCTTCGCGGTGCTGACCGACATCCTCGGTGACGAGGACCACCTCGGCGACATGGACTTCAAGGTGGCCGGCACCACCGCCGGCGTGACCGCGCTGCAGATGGACATCAAGATCCAGGGCATCACGAAGGAGATCATGCAGGTCGCGCTGGCCCAGGCCAAGGAGGCCCGGCTGCACATCCTCGGCGCGATGACCGACGCGATGGGCGGCGCGAAGACCGAGGTCTCGCAGTTCGCACCGCGCCTGTACACGATGAAGATCAACCCGGAGAAGATCCGCGACGTGATCGGCAAGGGCGGCGCGACCATCCGCGCGCTGACCGAGGAGACCGGCACGCAGATCGACATCGGCGAGGACGGCACGATCACCATCGCGTCCACCGACGGCGCGCGCGCCGAGCAGGCGAAGAAGCGCATCGAGGAGATCACGGCCGAGGCCGAGGTCGGCAAGGTCTACGAAGGCCCGGTCACGAAGATCCTGGACTTCGGCGCGCTGATCAACATCCTGCCCGGCAAGGACGGCCTGCTGCACATCAGCCAGATCGCGCACCAGCGCGTCGAGAAGGTGACGGACTTCCTGAAGGAAGGCCAGGTCGTCAAGGTCAAGGTGCTCGAGACCGACGAGAAGGGCCGCATCAAGCTGTCGATGAAGGCCCTGATCGACCGCGACGCGCCGGCTCCTGCCGCGCAAGAGTGACGTGGCGGGCGCGGACATGCCGATGCAGGCGATCGAGATCAGCGGCTACGGCGGCCCCGAGGTGCTGCGCCTGTGCGAGCGCGAGCGGCCGGTGGCCGGCGCCGGCGAGGCGCTGATCCGCGTCGCGGCCTCGGGTGTCAACCGCCCGGACGTGCTGCAGCGCAAGGGCCATTACCCGGTGCCCCCCGGCGCGTCGGACCTGCCGGGCCTCGAGGTGGCCGGCGTGATCGAGTCCGGCGACGCGGCGGCGCTGGCGGCTGCCGGCCTCGCGGTCGGCGACCGCGTCTGCGCGCTGGTCGCCGGCGGCGGCTATGCGCAGTGGTGCGTGGCGCCGGTCGGCCAGTGCCTGCCGGTGCCGGCCGGGCTGGACGACGTCGCCGCCGCGAGCCTGCCGGAGACCTTCTTCACCGTCTGGTCGAACGTGTTCGACCGCGCGCAGCTGCAGGCCGGCGAAACCCTGCTGGTGCAGGGCGGCAGCAGCGGCATCGGCGTGACCGCGATCCAGGTCGCGAAGGCGGCGGGCGCGACGGTGCTGGTGACGGTCGGCTCGGACGACAAGGCCGAGGCCTGCCGCGCGCTCGGCGCGGACCATGCGATCAACTACCGCCGCCAGGACTTCGCCGAGGAGGCGCGCCGCCTCACGCAGGGCCGCGGCGTGGACGTCATCCTCGACATGGTCGCCGGCGACTACGTCGCGCGCGAGATCGGCTGCCTGGCCGACGACGGCCGGCTGGTCATCATCGCGGTGCAGGGCGGCGTGCAGTCCGGCTTCGATGCCGGGCAGGTGCTGCGCCGGCGCCTCACGATCACCGGCTCGACGCTGCGGCCGCGGCCGGTGGCCTTCAAGGCGGCGATCGCCGCCGCGCTGCGCGAGCGCGTCTGGCCCTGGCTGGCCGAGGGGCGCATCCGACCGGTGATCTACCGCAGCTTCCCGGCCGCCGCGGCGGCCGAGGCGCATGCGCTGATGGAATCGAACGCGCACATCGGAAAGATCGTACTGACATGGTGACGACGACGGGGCGGATCCGGCGGGTGATCGGCAACTGGAAGCTGCACGGCAATCGGGTGGAGAACGCCGAGCGCCTGGCTGCGCTGAAGGAGGCCGGGCCCTGGCAGGCCGAGGTGGCCGTGTGCGTGCCTTTCCCGTACATCCCCGAGGTGGCGCTGGCGCTGCAGGGCAGCCGCATCGCGTGGGGCGCGCAGGACTGCTCGGCGCACGAATCCGGCGCCTACACCGGCGAGGTGGCGGCGCCGATGCTGGCGGAGTTCGGCTGCCGCTACGTGATCGTCGGCCACTCCGAGCGGCGCGCGCTGCACGGCGAGACCGACCAGCAGGTCGCGGACAAGGCCAAGCGCGCGCTGGCGCACCACCTGACGCCGATCGTCTGCGTCGGCGAAACGCTTGCCGAACGCGATGCCGGCCAGACCGACGAGGTCGTGAAGCGCCAGCTGTCGGCCGTGATCCACACGCTGGGCCACTGCATCTCGCAGGTGGTGGTGGCCTACGAGCCGGTCTGGGCGATCGGCACCGGGCGCACCGCGACGCCGGAGCAGGCGCAGGCGGTGCACGCCCGGCTGCGTCGGCAGCTGCAGGCCGCCACCGAGAAGGCGGACCTGATCAGCCTGCTCTACGGCGGCAGCGTCAAGCCCGACAACGCGGCGGCGCTGTTCGCGCAGCCCGACATCGACGGGGGCCTGATCGGAGGCGCCTCGCTGAAGGCCGCGGAGTTCGCGGCCATCTGCCGCGCAGCCGCCTGAGCGCGCGCGGTCCTGGGAGAACGAAGCAATGAACTGGATGCTGAACGTGGTGGTGATGGTGCAGATCGTCGCGGCGCTCGTGATGATCGGCCTCGTGCTGGTGCAGCACGGCAAGGGCGCGGACATGGGGGCGTCCTTCGGCAGCGGGGCCTCCGGCAGCCTGTTCGGCGCCACCGGCAGCGCGAACTTCCTGTCGCGCTCGACGGCCGTCTGCGCGACCGTCTTCTTCGCCTGCACGCTGCTGCTGGCCTACCTGTCGAACGACCACCTGTCCCGGCCGGCGGTCGGCGGCAGCGTGCTGGACCAGCCGGCCGCGGCGGCCAGCGCCGCCAGCGCACCGCTGCCCAGCGGTGCGGCGCAGATCCCGGGTGCGGCGCCAGCGCCTGCCCCGGCGCCGGCCTCGGCCGCCGCCCCGGCGCCGCTGCCTGCGCCGGCCTCCGCGCCGCGCTGACGCGGGGCGTGCCCGGGGGCGGTTGCAGCGCCCCGGGCGGCGGCACGGCGGTGCGCAGAGCCTTCGGGTTCTCCCTGGCACCGCACTGCTTTGGGGTTAGAATGCAGGGCTGTCTGGAGAGCGATCCTCATGCCATCCAGGCTGTCCTTCGCACCGTGACGGGTGCACGGGCCGACGTGGTGAAATTGGTAGACACGCTATCTTGAGGGGGTAGTGGCGAAAGCTGTGCGAGTTCGAGTCTCGCCGTCGGCACCAGGCTGTTTCCAGCGGGGCACGAAAGCTGCTCCGCGGGTGAGCGGCATTTCCTTCGTGCACCGGGCGCCATGAACCTCGAACCCTATCTCCCCGTCATCCTGTTCATTCTGGTGGGGGTGGGGGTAGGGGTTGCGCCGCAGGTGCTCGGTTTCCTGCTCGGGCCGCGCCGGCCCGATGCGGCCAAGAATTCCCCCTACGAGTGCGGCTTCGAGGCCTTCGAGGACGCGCGGATGAAGTTCGACGTCCGCTACTACCTCGTCGCCATCCTGTTCATCCTGTTCGACCTCGAGATCGCCTTCCTGTTTCCCTGGGCCGTCTCGCTGGGCGACATCGGTGCGACCGGCTTCTGGGCCATGATGCTTTTCCTCGGCATCCTGGTCGTCGGCTTCGCCTACGAGTGGAAGAAGGGCGCGCTGGACTGGGAATGAACGCGGCAGGGTTCGGCGTCGGCAAAAGGTAAGACACCATGGGCATCGAAGGCGTACTCAAAGAAGGCTTCGTCACCACCAGCCTGGACACGGTCATCAACTGGTCGAAGACCGGCTCGCTGTGGCCGATGACCTTCGGCCTGGCCTGCTGTGCGGTCGAGATGATGCATGCCGGCGCCTCGCGCTACGACATCGACCGCTTCGGCATGCTGTTCCGGCCGAGCCCGCGCCAGTCGGACCTGATGATCGTCGCCGGCACGCTGTGCAACAAGATGGCGCCGGCGCTGCGCAAGGTCTACGACCAGATGGCCGAGCCGCGCTGGGTGCTCAGCATGGGCTCCTGCGCGAACGGTGGCGGCTACTACCACTACAGCTACTCGGTGGTGCGCGGCTGCGACCGCATCGTGCCGGTCGACGTCTACGTGCCGGGCTGCCCGCCGACGGCCGAGGCGCTGCTGTACGGCATCCTGCAGCTGCAGGCCAAGATCCGCCGCGAGAACACGATCGCCCGCTGACGGCGCACGGCGCGGCTGCGGACCCGGAGAACCCATGAGTCGACTCGATACGCTGGAAGCCGCCGTGCACGCGGTGCTCGGCGCGCAGGTGAAGCGCCTGGTGCGCGACCGCGGCGAACTGACGCTGACCGTCGCCGCCGCCGACAGCCTCGCCGTGGCGCAGGCACTGCGCGACGACCCGCGGCTGCAGCTCGAGCAGGCGATGGACCTGTGCGGCATGGACTACAGCGCCCACGGCGACGGCACCTGGGACGGCGCGCGCTTCGCGGTGGTGACGCACCTGCTGTCGGTCTCGCAGAACTGGCGGCTGCGGCTGAAGGTCTTCTGCGACGACGACGACTTCCCGTCGGTGCCCTCGCTGACCGGCGTCTGGAGCGGCCTCAACTGGTTCGAGCGCGAAGCCTTCGACCTGTACGGCATCCTGTTCGATGGCCACGAGGACCTGCGCCGCATCCTCACCGACTACGGCTTCATCGGCCACCCCTTCCGCAAGGACTTCCCGGTGTCCGGCCACGTCGAGATGCGCTACGACGCCGAGTCGCGCCGCGTGATCTACCAGCCGGTCACGATCGAGCCGCGCGAGATCACCCCGCGGATCATCCGCGAAGACCACTACGGCGGGCTGCACTGATGCGCGCCGCGATGTCCATCCATCGTCCGCTGCCGCGCCGGGGGCGCTGAGTCATGGCCGAGATCAAGAACTACACGCTCAACTTCGGCCCGCAGCACCCCGCCGCGCACGGCGTGCTGCGCCTGGTGCTGGAGCTCGACGGCGAGGTCATCCAGCGCGCCGACCCCCACATCGGCCTGCTGCACCGCGCCACCGAGAAGCTGGCCGAGCAGAAGACCTTCATCCAGTCGCTGCCCTACATGGACCGGCTGGACTACGTCTCGATGATGTGCAACGAGCACGCCTACTGCCTGGCGATCGAGAAGCTGCTGGGCCTGGAGGTGCCGCTGCGCGCGCAGTACATCCGCGTGATGTTCAGCGAGATCACCCGCATCCTGAACCACCTGCTCTGGCTCGGCTGCCACGGCATGGACTGCGGGGCGATGAACATGCTGATCTACTGCTTCCGCGAGCGGGAGGACCTGTACGACATGTACGAGGCCGTCTCCGGCGCGCGGATGCACGCGGCCTACTTCCGCCCGGGTGGCGTCTACCGCGACCTGCCGGACACGATGCCGCAGTACCTCGTGTCCAAGGTGCGCAACGCGAAGGCGCTGGCGCGCATGAACGAGAACCGCCAGGGCTCGCTGCTCGACTTCGTCGAGGACTTCTGCAAGCGCTTCCCGAAGCACATCGACGAGTACGAGACGCTGCTGACCGACAACCGGATCTGGAAGCAGCGCACCGTGGGCATTGGCATCGTCAGCCCCGAGCGTGCCTTCAACCTCGGCTTCAGCGGCGCGATGCTGCGCGGCTCCGGCATCGCCTGGGACCTGCGCAAGCAGCAGCCCTACGACGTCTACGACCGGATGGACTTCGACATCCCCGTCGGCGTCAACGGCGACACCTACGACCGCTACCTGGTGCGCGTCGAGGAGCTGCGCCAGTCGAACCGCATCGTGCAGCAGTGCGTGGACTGGCTGCGCGCCAACCCGGGCCCGGTGATCACCGACAACCACAAGGTGGCGCCGCCGTCGCGCGTGCAGATGAAGTCCAGCATGGAGGAGCTGATCCACCACTTCAAGCTCTTCACCGAAGGTTTCCACGTGCCGCCGGGCGAGGTGTATGCCGCGGTCGAGCACCCGAAGGGCGAGTTCGGCATCTACCTGGTCAGCGACGGCGCCAACAAGCCCTACCGGCTGAAGATCCGAGCGCCGGGCTTCGCCCACCTGGCCGCGCTCGACGAGATGTCGCGCGGCCACATGATCGCCGACGCGGTGGCGCTGATCGGCACGATGGACATCGTGTTCGGCGAGATCGACCGATGACCGCGTCCTCCTCCGAAACGGCCTGCGCCGCGCTCCCCGCGCGGAACGCCGCCCGTGGCAGCCTGGCCCGGCCGGCGCCGCGGCGGCTGCTCGACCCCTTCCGCTGCTGAACGACCATGTTCCCGCCTTCCACCTTGGCGCGCTTCGAGCGCGAGATCGCGAAGTACCCGCCCGAGCAGAAGCAGTCGGCGGTGATGGCCTGCCTGGCGATCGTCCAGCAGGAGCAGGGCTGGGTCTCGGCCGAGAGCGAGCAGGGCATCGCCGAGGTGCTCGGCATGCCGCCGATCGCGGTGCACGAGGTCACGACCTTCTACAACATGTACAACCAGCGGCCCACCGGCCGCTACAAGCTCAACGTCTGCACCAACCTGCCGTGCCAGCTGCGCGACGGCGAGCAGGCGCTGCGGCACCTGTGCCACCGCCTCGGCATCGAGGAGGGCGGCACCACCGCCGACGGCCGCTTCACGGTGCAGAAGAGCGAGTGCCTCGGCGCCTGCGCCGATGCGCCGGTGATGCTCGTCAACGACCGCCAGATGTGCAGCTACATGAGCAACGAGCGCCTCGACGCGCTGCTCGACCTGCTCGCGTCCCAGCCCGCGGGTGCCGCCGGAGCCGACCATGCTTGACCTGTCGCGTTTCCAGTCCACCGGGGAGCACACCTGCTTCCACGGCCGCCACGTGCAGCCGCAGATCTATGCCGGCCTCGACGGCAGCAACTGGCGCCTGAAGGACTACGAGGCGCGCGGCGGCTACCAGGCGCTGCGCCGCATCCTCGGCGCCGACGGCGGCCCCGGCATGACGCCCGACCAGGTGATCGCCGAAGTCAAGCTCTCGGGCCTGCGCGGCCGCGGCGGCGCGGGCTTCCCGACCGGCCTGAAGTGGAGCTTCATGCCGCGCCAGTTCCCCGGTCAGAAGTACCTCGTCTGCAACTCCGACGAGGGCGAGCCGGGCACCTGCAAGGACCGCGACATCCTGATGTTCAACCCGCACATCGTGATCGAGGGCATGGCCATCGCGGCCTATGCCATGGGCATCACCGCGGGCTACAACTACATCCACGGCGAGATCTTCGAGGTCTACGAGCGCTTCGAGGCGGCGCTGGACGAGGCGCGCGCCGCCGGCTACCTCGGCCAGCGCATCCTGGGCTCCGGCCACAGTTTCCAGCTGCATGCGGCGCACGGCTTCGGCGCCTACATCTGCGGCGAGGAGACGGCGCTGCTCGAGTCCCTCGAGGGCAAGAAGGGTCAGCCGCGCTTCAAGCCGCCGTTCCCCGCCAGCTTCGGCCTGTACGGCAAGCCGACCACGATCAACAACACCGAGACCTTCGCGGCCGTGCCCTGGATCATCCGCGAGGGCGGCCAGGCCTACCTCGAGGTCGGCAAGCCGAACAACGGCGGCACGAAGATCTTCTCGGTCGTCGGCGACGTCGCCCGCCCGGGCAACTTCGAGATCCCGATGGGCACGCCCTTCCGCGAGCTGCTCGCGATGGCCGGCGGCACCCGCCCGGGCCGCAGCGTCAAGGCCGTGATCCCCGGCGGTTCCTCGGCCCCGGTGCTGCCGGCCTCGATCATGATGGACCTGACGATGGACTACGACGCCATCGCCAAGGCCGGCTCGATGCTCGGTTCCGGCGCGGTGATCGTGATGGACGACACGCGCTGCATGGTCCGCTCGCTGCTGCGGCTGTCCTACTTCTACATGCACGAGAGCTGCGGCCAGTGCACGCCCTGCCGCGAGGGCACTGGCTGGCTCTACCGCATGGTCGAGCGCATCGCCAACGGCCAGGGCCGGATGGAGGACGTCGAGCTGCTGAACTCGGTGGCCGACAACATCCAGGGTCGCACCATCTGCGCGCTCGGCGATGCCGCCGCGATGCCGGTGCGGGCCATGATCAAGCACTTCCGGGACGAGTTCGTGCACCTCATCGAGCACAAGACCAGCAAGGTGGCGGCGCATGCTTGAGATCGAACTCGACGGCAAGAAGGTGGAGGTGCTGGAAGGCAGCACCGTGATGCATGCCGCCGACAAGGCCGGAACCTACATCCCGCACTTCTGCTACCACAAGAAGCTGTCGATCGCGGCGAACTGCCGCATGTGCCTGGTCGAGGTGGAGAAGGCGCCGAAGCCGATGCCGGCCTGCGCGACGCCGGTGACCCAGGGCATGGTCGTGCGCACGCGCAGCGACAAGGCCGTCAAGGCCCAGCGCAGCGTGATGGAGTTCCTGCTCATCAACCACCCGCTGGACTGCCCGATCTGCGACCAGGGCGGCGAGTGCCAGCTGCAGGACCTCGCGGTCGGCTACGGCGGCTCCTCGTCGCGCTATGCGGAGGAGAAGCGGGTCGTCTTCCACAAGGACGTCGGGCCGCTGATCTCGATGGAGGAGATGAGCCGCTGCATCCACTGCACCCGCTGCGTGCGCTTCGGCCAGGAGATGGCCGGCGCGATGGAACTCGGCATGGTGCACCGCGGCGAGCACTCCGAGATCACCACGGTGACCGGCGGCACGGTGGACTCCGAGCTGTCGGGCAACATGATCGACCTGTGCCCGGTCGGTGCGCTGACCAGCAAGCCCTTCCGCTACAGCGCCCGCACCTGGGAGCTGAGCCGCCGCAAGAGCGTCAGCCCGCACGACAGCACCGGCGCCAACCTGATCGTGCAGGTCAAGGCGAACCGCGTGATGCGCGTGCTGCCGCTGGAGAACGAGGCCGTCAACGAGTGCTGGCTGGCCGACCGCGACCGTTTCAGCTACGAGGCGCTGAACAGCGAGGACCGCCTGACCACCCCGATGGTCAAGCAGGATGGCCGCTGGCAGGCCACCGACTGGCCGACCGCGCTCGAGTACGTGGCGCGCAGCCTGCGCCAGATCGCCGAGCGCCACGGCGCTGCCGCGGTCGGCGCGCTCGGCTCGCCGCACGCCACCTGCGAGGAGCTGCACCTGCTGGCCAAGCTGGTGCGCGGCCTCGGCAGCGACAACATCGACCACCGCCTGCGCCACCGCGACTTCGCGGTTGCCGAGACGGGCACCGCGCACTGGCTGGGCCGCTCGATCGCGTCGCTCGGCGAGCTGGACCGGGTGCTGGTCGTCGGCTCGAACCTGCGCAAGGACCACCCGCTGTTCGCGATGCGCCTGCGCCAGGCCGCGCGGCGCGGCGCGCAGGTGCACGGCCTGCACGCGGTGCAGGACGACTGGGCGATGCCGATGGCGTCCAGCCTGCTGGTCGCGCCGAGCGGCTGGGTGGCGGCGCTGGCCGGCATCGCTGCCGCGGTTGCCACCGCGCAGGGCGTCGCGGCGCCGGTCGAGGCCACCGCCGACGACGCGGCCCGGGCGATCGCCGAGTCCCTGCTCGGCGGTGAGCACAAGGCCCTGCTGCTCGGCCACCTGGCCGCGCAGCACCCGCAGGCCAGCGCGATCCTGGCGCTGGTCGAATGGATCGGCACGCGCACCGGCGCGACCGTCGGCCACCTCGGCGAGGCCGCGAACAGCGTCGGCGCCGCGCTGGTGGGGGCCCAGCCGCGCGACGGCGGCCAGGATGCCGGCGCGATGCTCGCGGGCGGGCTGAAGGCCGCGCTGCTGTTCGGCATCGAGCCGGCGCTGGACGTCGCCGACCCGCCCACGGCGCTCGCGGCGCTGCGGGCGGCCGACCTCGTCGTCGCCTTCACCGCGTTCAAGAGCGCCGCGATCGACGCCGCCGACGTGCTGCTGCCGATCACCCCGTTCAGCGAGACCTCGGGCAGCTTCGTCAACGCCGAGGGCCGGGTGCAGAGCTTCCACGGCGTGGTCAAGCCGCTCGGCGAGGCGCGCCCCGGCTGGAAGGTGCTGCGCGTGCTGGCCAACCAGCTCGGGCTGCCCGGCTTCGACTTCGAGACCTCCGAGGAGGTGAAGGCCGAGGCGCTGGCGAAGCCGGCGCTGCTGCCGAGCCGGCTGCACAACCGCGCGCCGCAGGCCGCCGAGGCGCTGCGCCTGCCCGCCGCGCCGGCGGACGGCGCGCTCGAGCGGCTGGCCGAGCTGCCGATCTACGCCAGCGACGTGCTGGTGCGCCGCGCGCCGAGCCTGCAGGCCACCGCGGACGCCCGCCAGGCGCCGCAGGCCGCGGTGTCGGCGGCGCTGGCGGCCCGCCTCGGCCTGGCCGACGGCGACGAGGTGCGGGTCGGGCAGGGCGACGCCGCCGTCGTGCTGCCGCTGCGCGTCCATCCCGCGATGGCGGACCACGTGGTGCGCGTGCCGGCCGGCCTGCCGCTGACGGCCGCGCTGGGCGCGTCCCCGGCCGCGCTGCGCATCGAGAAGGCCTGAGGCGCCCATGATCGAGACCGTCAACACCTGGGGCCAGTCCCTGCTCGGCGGCGCCTGGCCCGTGGCCTGGACGCTGATCAAGATCGTCGCGCTGCTGCTGCCGCTGATGGGCTGCGTCGCCTACCTCACGCTGTGGGAGCGCAAGGCCATCGGCTGGACGCAGGTGCGCCCGGGCCCGAACCGCGTCGGCCCCTGGGGCCTGCTGACGCCGATCGCCGACGCGGTCAAGCTGATCTTCAAGGAGATCATCCTGCCGGCGGCGGCCAACCGCTCGCTGTTCCTGCTCGGCCCGGTGATGACCATCATGCCGGCGCTGGCGGCCTGGGCCGTGATCCCCTTCGGCCCCGACGTGGCGCTGGCGAACATCAACGCCGGCCTGCTGTTCCTGATGGCGATCACCTCGCTCGAGGTCTACGGCGTGATCATCGCCGGCTGGGCCTCGAACTCGAAGTACGCCTTCCTCGGCGCGCTGCGCGCGTCGGCGCAGATGGTCAGCTACGAGATCGCGATGGGCTTCGCGCTGGTCGTGGTGCTGATGGTCAGCGGCAGCCTGAACATGACCGAGATCGTGCTCGGCCAGGACCGCGGCCGCTTCGCCGACATGGGGCTCAACTTCCTTTCCTGGAACTGGCTGCCGCTGCTGCCGGTGTTCGTCGTGTACTTCATCGCCGGCCTGGCCGAGACCAACCGCCACCCCTTCGACGTGGTGGAAGGCGAGTCCGAGATCGTGGCCGGCCACATGGTGGAGTACTCCGGCATGGCCTTCGCGATGTTCTTCCTCGCGGAGTACGCCAACATGATCCTGGTGTCCATCCTCGCGGTCACGATGTTCCTGGGCGGCTGGCTGCCGCCGCTGGACATCGCGCCGTTCAACTGGTTGCCCGGCTGGATCTGGCTCGGCCTGAAGACCTTCGTCGTGGTGACGATGTTCCTCTGGGTGCGCGCGACCTTCCCGCGCTTCCGCTACGACCAGATCATGCGCCTGGGCTGGAAGGTCTTCATCCCGGTGACCCTGGTCTGGCTGGTCGTCGTCGGCCTGTGGATGCAGACGCCGCTGAACATCTGGAAGGCCTCATGAGCGCCATCAAGGACCTGCTGTCGAGCTTCATGCTCACCGAGCTGTTCAAGGGCCTGGCCCTGACCGGCCGGCATTTCCTGTCGCCGACGGTGACCGTGCAGTTCCCGGAGGAGAAAACCCCGCTGAGCCCGCGCTTCCGCGGCCTGCACGCGCTGCGCCGCTACGAGAACGGCGAGGAGCGCTGCATTGCCTGCAAGCTGTGCGAGGCGGTCTGCCCGGCGCTGGCGATCACGATCGAGAGCGACGTGCGCGAGGACGGCTCGCGCCGCACCACGCGCTACGACATCGACCTGACGAAGTGCATCTTCTGCGGCTTCTGCGAGGAGAGCTGCCCGGTCGATTCGATCGTCGAGACACACATCTTCGAGTACCACGGCGAAAAGCGCGGCGACCTTTACTTCACGAAGGACATGCTGCTGGCCGTGGGTGACCGCTACGAGAAAGAGATCGCCGCCAACAAGGAGGCCGACGCCCGCTACCGCTGAGCCGCCGCCCGGCCGCCGCCCTGCGAGGGGCCGGCGGCGTGCTGCCGCGCTCGGCGCCCGGACCGCTGGATGCCCATGACCACGATCACCGCGCTCTTCTACGTCTTCTCGGCGGTGCTGCTGTTCGCCGCCTTCCGCGTCATCACCGCGCGCACGCCGGTGTATGCCGCGTTGTACCTGGTGCTCGCCTTCTTCTCGGCGTCCTGCGTGTGGATGCTGCTGCGGGCGGAGTTCCTCGCCATCTCGCTGGTCCTCGTCTACGTCGGCGCGGTGATGGTGCTGTTCCTGTTCGTCGTGATGATGCTCGACATCGATGTCAAGGCGCTGCACGAGGGCTTTTGGAAGCACTTCCCGGTGGCCGGCCTGGTGGGCGTCGTGATCGCGCTCGAGATGGCCGCCGTGCTGCTCGGCGGCTTCCGCCTCGGCGAGGCGCCGGCGCCCGACGCGGTCGAACTGAAGCTCGGCAACACCAAGCTGCTCGGCATCGAGATCTACACCCGCTACCTGTACCCGCTGCAGCTGGCGGCGGTGATCCTGCTGGTGGCGATCATCGCGGCGATCGCGCTGACGCTGCGCCGCCGCAAGGACTCGAAGTACGTCGATCCGGCCGAGCAGGTCAAGGTCAAGCGGGCCGACCGCGTGCGCCTGGTCAAGCTCGCGCCCACCGTGGAGGCCCCGCCGGCCGCACCGACCGAGACCCCGGCCTCCGGAGACCGCCCATGATCACGCTCGGCCACTTCCTGTCGCTCGGCGCGATCCTGTTCGCGCTGTCGGTGATCGGCATCTTCCTGAACCGCAAGAACCTGATCGTGCTGCTGATGGCGATCGAGCTGATGCTGCTGGCGGTCAACCTGAACTTCGTCGCCTTCTCCCACTACCTGGGCGACATGGCGGGCCAGGTGTTCGTGTTCTTCATCCTGACCGTCGCCGCCGCCGAATCGGCGATCGGCCTGGCCATCCTGGTGGTGCTGTTCCGCAACCGGGCCTCCATCAACGTCGACGAGATGGACAGCCTGAAGGGCTGAGCCACCGGACCACGCGGCCCTCCGGCCTCGATGCAGCCATCCCATGACCACTGAACTCTCCCAGAACCTGCTGCTCGCGGTGCCGCTGGCCCCGCTGGTCGGCTCGATCGTCGCCGGCCTGGCCGGCAAGTGGGTCGGCCGCCGCGGCGCGCATGCGGTCACCATCCTCGGCGTGGCGATCGCCTTCGTGCTGTCGGCGATGACGCTGAAGGCGGTGGCCGTCGACGGCGCCCGCTTCAACGCCACCGTCTACGAGTGGATGGTGCTGGGCGGCCTGAAGATGGAGATCGGCTTCCTCATCGACGGCCTGTCCGCGATGATGATGTGCGTCGTGACCTTCGTGTCGCTGATGGTGCACGTCTACACCATCGGCTACATGGAGGAGGACCCGGGCTACCAGCGCTTCTTCAGCTACATCTCGCTGTTCACGTTCTCCATGCTCATGCTGGTCATGAGCAACAACTTCCTGCAGCTGTTCTTCGGCTGGGAGGCGGTGGGCCTGGTCAGCTACCTGCTGATCGGCTTCTGGTACACCAAGCCGAGCGCGATCTTCGCGAACATGAAGGCCTTCCTGGTGAACCGGGTCGGCGACTTCGGCTTCATCCTCGGCATCGGCCTGATCGTCGCCTTCGCCGGCACGCTGAACTACGGCGAGACCTTCGCGAAGGCGACCGAGCTGTCGACGCTGCGCTTTCCGGGCACCTCGTGGCTGCTGGTGACGGTGATCTGCATCTGCCTGTTCATCGGCGCGATGGGCAAGAGCGCGCAGTTCCCGCTGCACGTCTGGCTGCCGGACTCGATGGAGGGCCCGACGCCGATCTCCGCGCTGATCCACGCGGCGACCATGGTGACCGCCGGCATCTTCATGGTGGCGCGCATGTCGCCGCTGTTCGAGCTGTCGGACACCGCGCTGAGTTTCGTGCTGGTGATCGGCGCGATCACCGCGCTGTTCATGGGCTTCCTGGGCATCATCCAGAACGACATCAAGCGCGTGGTCGCGTACTCGACGCTGTCGCAGCTCGGCTACATGACGGTGGCGCTCGGCGCCTCGGCCTACTCGGTCGCGGTGTTCCACCTGATGACGCACGCCTTCTTCAAGGCGCTGCTGTTCCTGGCCGCCGGCTCGGTGATCATGGGCATGCACCACGACCAGGACATCCGCAACATGGGCGGCCTGCGCCGCCACATGCCGATGACCTGGTTCACCTCGCTGATCGGCTCGCTGGCACTGATCGGCACGCCGCTGTTCGCGGGCTTCTACTCGAAGGACAGCATCATCGAGGCGGTGCACGCCAGCCACCTGCCCGGCGCCGGCTTCGCCTACCTGGCGGTTCTGTCCGGCGTCTTCGTCACGGCCTTCTACTCCTTCCGGATGTACTTCCTGGTCTTCCACGGGAAGGAGCGCTTCCACCACAAGCCCTTCCCGGGCGAGCACGACCACCACGACGACCATGGCGAGCACCACGATGCGACGCCGCACGAGTCGCCGTGGGTGGTGACGGCGCCGCTGGTGCTGCTGGCCGTCCCGTCGGCGCTGATCGGTTTCCTGTGCATCCAGCCGATGCTCTACGGCGACTTCCTGAAGGACGCGATCACCGTCGACACGGCCCGCCACCCGGCGATGGCGGAGCTGGCCGAGGGCTTCCACGGCGCGCTCGCGATGGCGCTGCACGGCCTGACGACGCTGCCGTTCTGGCTGGCGGCCGCAGGGGTTGCGACCGCCTACGTCTTCTACCTGGTGAAGCCGGAGATCCCGGCCGCGATCCAGGCCCGCACCGGCCTGATCAACCGCATCCTCGAGAACAAGTACTACTTCGACGCCTTCAACGAGAAGGTGCTGTCCGCCGGCGCGCGCCTGTTGGGCCGCGGCCTGTGGAAGGGCGGCGACGTGGGCGTCATCGACGGCGCGCTGGTCAACGGCTCGGCGCGCGCGGTCGGCGGCATCGCCGCGCTGGTGCGCACCGTGCAGACCGGCTACCTGTACTGGTACGCGCTGGTCATGATCCTCGGCGTCATCGGCCTGATGACCTGGCAGTTGTGGCCCTACCTGGGCGGCTTGACGGGGCGCTGAGCCCGCGCGCATCCCTTCAAGGCACGGAGAACAAGAACATGGGTCTGTTGAGCCTCGCCATCTGGCTGCCGATCGTCTGCGGCGCCGTCCTGCTCGCCCTCGGGCGGGACTCGAATGCCGGCGTCGTCCGCTGGCTCGCGCTGGCCGCCGCGCTGCTGTCCTTCCTGGTGACGATCCCGCTGATCACCGGCTTCGACACCGGCACCGCGGCGCTGCAGTTCCAGGAGAACCTGGCGTGGATCGAGCGCTTCAACGTGCGCTACCACCTCGGCGTCGACGGCATCTCCGTCTGGTTCGTGCTGCTGACGGCCTTCATCACGGTGATCGTCGTGATCGCCGGCTGGGAGGTCATCACCGACCGCGTGCACCAGTACATGGGCGCCTTCCTGATCCTGTCCGGCATCATGGTCGGCGTCTTCTCCGCGGTCGACGGCCTGCTGTTCTACGTCTTCTTCGAGGCGACGCTGATCCCGATGTACATCGTGATCGGCGTCTGGGGCGGGCCGCGGCGCGTCTACGCCGCGTTCAAGTTCTTCCTCTACACGCTGGCCGGCTCGCTGCTGATGCTGGTCGCGCTGGTCTACCTCTACTACAAGTCCGGCGGCAGCTTCTCGCTGCTCGACTGGCACCGGCTGCCGCTGCCGATGTCGGCGCAGGCGCTGCTGTTCTTCGCCTTCTTCGCGGCCTTCGCCGTCAAGGTGCCGATGTGGCCGGTGCACACCTGGCTGCCGGATGCGCACGTCGAGGCGCCCACCGGCGGCTCGGTGGTGCTGGCGGCCATCATGCTGAAGCTCGGCGCCTACGGCTTCCTGCGCTTCTCGATGCCGATCGCCCCCGATGCCGCGCGCGAGTACGCCTGGCTGATCATCGCGCTGTCGCTGATCGCGGTGGTCTACATCGGCCTGGTGGCGCTGGTGCAGCAGGACATGAAGAAGCTGGTCGCCTACTCGTCGATCGCCCACATGGGCTTCGTGACGCTGGGCTTCTTCGTCTTCAGCGAACTGGGCGTCTCCGGCGGGCTGGTGCAGATGATCTCGCACGGCTTCGTCTCCGGCGCGATGTTCCTGTGCATCGGCGTGCTCTACGACCGGGTGCACTCGCGCGAGATCGCCAGCTACGGCGGCGTCGTCAACACGATGCCGAAGTTCACCGCGTTCGCGGTCTTCTTCGCGATGGCCAACTGCGGCCTGCCCGGCACCGCGGGCTTCGTCGGCGAGTGGATGGTCATCCTCGGCGCCGTCAAGTACGACTTCTGGATCGGCCTGCTGGCGGCCAGCTCGCTGGTCTTCGGTGCGGCCTACACGCTGTGGATGGTCAAGCGCGTCTACTTCGGCGCCGTCGCCAACGACGACGTGAAGGCGCTGCAGGACATCGGCGCCCGCGAGTTCCTGATGCTGGCCGTGCTGGCGATCGCCGTGCTGTGGATGGGCCTGCTGCCCAAGCCCTTCACCGACGTGATGCACGTCTCGGTGACGGAGCTGCTGAAGCACGTGGCCGTCTCCAAGCTGAACTGAGCTGCCAGGACGAGAACGATGACTGACATGAACTGGCTGGCCATTGCGCCCGAGATCGTCCTGCTGGCGCTGGCCTGCGTGGTCGCGCTGGTGGACCTGTGGGTCACCGACCCGCGCCGCACCCCCACCTACTGGCTGACCCAGGCCGGCCTGGCCGTGGTCGCGCTGCTGCACCTGCTGGCCTGCGAACGCGGCGAGACCGTCTACGCGATGCAGCGCATGGTCGTCGCCGACCCGATGGGCCACCTGCTCGGCGTCTGCGCCGCGCTGGCCACGATGGTCACGCTCGCCTATGCGCGGCCCTACGCCGAAGGCCGCGACATGCTGAAGGGCGAGCTGTTCACGCTCAGCCTGTTCTCGCTGCTGGGCATCTTCGTGATGCTGTCGGCGAACAACTTCCTGGTCATCTACCTCGGCCTCGAGATGATGAGCCTGTCGCTGTACGCGCTGACCGCGCTGCGCCGCGACCACCCGCCGGCCACCGAGGCCGCGATGAAGTACTTCGTGCTGGGTGCGCTGGCGTCCGGCTTCCTGCTGTACGGCCTGTCGATGATGTACGGCGCCACCGGCTCGCTCGAGGTCGGCGAGGTGTTCAAGGCGATCGGCACCGGCCAGATCAACAAGGCGGTGCTGATCCTGGGCGTGGTCTTCGTCGTCTCCGGCCTCGCGTTCAAGATCGGCGCCGTGCCCTTCCACATGTGGATCCCGGACGTCTACCAGGGTGCGCCCACCGCGGCGACGCTGCTGATCGCGGGCGCGCCCAAGCTCGCGGCGTTCGCGATCACGATGCGGCTGCTGGTCGACGGCATGCTCGGCCTGGCGGTGGACTGGCAGCAGATGCTGGTGGTGCTGTCGGTGGCCTCGCTGGCCGTCGGCAACCTGGCGGCGATCGCGCAGACCAACCTCAAGCGCATGCTGGGCTACTCCACCATCGGCCAGATGGGCTTCATGCTGCTGGGCCTGTGCTCGGGCGTGGTGAACGGCAATACGCTGTCGGCGGCGAACGCCTACAGCTCGTCGATGTTCTACGTCGTCACCTACGTGCTGACGACCCTGGGCACCTTCGGCATCGTGATGCTGCTGGCGCGCCAGGGCGTCGAGGCCGAGCTGCTCGACGACTACAAGGGCCTGGCGCGGCGCAGCCCCTGGTACGCCTTCGTGATGGCGGTCTTCATGTTCTCGCTCGCCGGCATCCCGCCGACGGTCGGCTTCGCCGCCAAGCTGGCGGTGCTGCAGGCCCTGGTGTCGACCAACGTGCCGGGGCTGATCACGCTCGCGGTGGTCGCGGTGCTGCTCTCGCTGGTGGCCGCGTTCTACTACCTGCGCGTGGTCAAGCTGATGTTCTTCGACGAGCCGCAGGACCAGACCCCGCTGTCGGCCGGCGGCGACGTGCGCGTGCTGCTGTCGGCCAACGGTGCCGCGGTGCTGCTGTTCGGCCTGCTGCCGGGCGGCCTGATGACCTGGTGCGCCCAGGCCATCGTCAAGTCGCTGGGCAGCTGAGCGGCCGCGAGGCCTGCGCCCGTGCCTGAAGCCTTGCCCGCGGGCATCCCGGCCGTCGAAGGCGTCCACGGCCTGCGCGCGCTCCCGGCGGCGGACGGCGCGGTCGGCGCCGGCGACGAGCACCTGCGCGAGCGGCGGCTGGAATCGACGACGGTCTGGCGTGGCCGCTTCCTCGACATCCGCAGCGACCGGGTCGCGCTGCCGGACGGCCGCGAGACCGGGCGCGAGTTCCTGCTCCACCCCGGCGCGGTGATGGTCGTGCCGCTGCTCGACGCCGACACCGCGGTGGTCGAACGCCAGTTCCGCTACCCGATGGACCGCGCGATGCTGGAGTTCCCCGCCGGCAAGCTCGACGCCGGCGAGGCGCCGTGGCAGTGCGCGGTGCGCGAGCTGGCCGAGGAGACGGGCTTCCGCGCCGCCGAGTGGGCCCGCGCGGGCGTGCTGCACAACGCGATCGCCTACTCGAACGAGGCGATCGAGGTCTGGTTCGCCCGCGGCCTGGCGCCCGGCCCGGCACGGCCGGACGAGGGCGAGTTCCTCGAGGTCGGCCTGGGCCGCCTCGACGACCTGGAGGCGGCCGCACGCGACGGCCGGCTCACCGATGCCAAGACGCTGATCGGCCTGTCGTGGTGGCGCCAGTGGCGCGAAGGCCGCTGGCCGCTCGCCTGGCAGGCCCTGCCGCCGGGCGGCGCCGCAGCGCCGGCCGCCTAGCACCGATCACGTGGACGCACGTCGCCGTCGTTGCGGGAAAGCCGACGCCGCGCACGCGCCGCACCGGCCCTCGCCATAATCCGCGCCATGAAGGTGCTCGACCTGCGCTGCTCCAGCGACCACCGCTTCGAAGGCTGGTTCGCCTCCGAGGACGACTTCCAGTCCCAGTCGGCCCGGGGCCTGGTCACCTGCCCCGTCTGCGGCGACCCGGCGATCGTGCGGCTGCCGAGTGCGCCGCGGCTGAACGTGTCCGGTGCACGCGAGCCGCGCGAAGTGGCGCGGGCGCGCGGCGACCGCGGCGCGCCGGACGAACGCAGCCGCGATGCGGCCATCGCCCGCGCGCCGGCCGCCACCCCGCCGGCGGGCGGCGCTGGGGTGCCGGTGCCGGTCGCGATGCAGGCGCTGTGGCTGCAGGCGGTGCAGCACGTGCTGGCCCACACCGACGACGTCGGCGACCGCTTCGCCGAGGAGGCGCGCCGCATCCACTACGGCGAGGCCGACGAGCGCGCGATCCGCGGCCGCGCCAGCCCCGAGGAGACCCAGGCGCTGCTCGACGAAGGCATCGAGGTCATGCCGCTGCCGCTGCCCGAGGCCCTGAAGGGGCCGGTGCAGTGAGCCCGTCGGAAAGCAGCCGAGGCGGCCCGTCCGGCCGCCGGGTCGTCAGCGCAGCACCCGCCCCGGGTTCAGCAGGCCCTGCGGGTCGAGCGCCTGCTTGATGCGGGCCATCAGCGCCAGCGCCACCGGGGACTTGTAGTCCGGCAGCACGTCGCGCTTGAGCAGGCCGATGCCGTGCTCCGCGGAGATCGAGCCGCCGTGCGCGCGCACCGCGTCGTAGACCTGCCGGTTGATCGCCTTCTCGTGTTCGCGCAGGAAGGCCGCGCCGTCGGCTCCGGCCGGCGCCTGGACGTTGTAGTGCAGGTTGCCGTCCCCCAGGTGACCGAAGTCGATCAGGCAGACGCCCGGATACGCCGCCGACAGCGCCGCATCGGTGGCCGCGACGAAGGCCGGGATGCGCGAGACCGGCACCGAGATGTCGTGCTTGACGTTCGGCCCTTCCTCGGCCTGCGCCAGCGGGATGGACTCGCGCAGGTGCCACATCGCGCGCGACTGCTCCAGGTTCTCGGCCACCGCAGCGTCGCTGATCACGCCGTCTTCGAGCGCCGCGCCCAGCAGGTCCTCGAACAGCGTGCGGGCGTGGGATTCGCCCTCGGTGTCCGACTGCTCCAGCAGCACCGCCCAGGGCGAGGGCGGCAGTGGCTTCGGCAGCGCCGGGAAGTGCCGGCGCACCAGCGCGAGCGAGGCGTCGTTCATCACCTCGAAGCCGGTCAGGCCCGCGCCGAGGCGGGCCTGCGCGCGCTGCAGCAGGGCCACCGCGGCGTCCAGGTCGGGCACGGCCGCCCACGCGGTGGTGATCGCGGCCGGCTGGGGTTGCAGTTTCAGCGTGGCGGCGGTGATCACGCCCAGCGTGCCCTCGCTGCCGATGAACAGGTGGCGCAGGTCGTAGCCGGTGTTGTCCTTGCGCAGCCCGGCCAGGCCGTCCCAGACCTCGCCGTCGGCCGTCACCACCTCGAGCCCGAGGCAGAGGTCGCGCGCCGAGCCGTAGCGCAGCACCTGGGTGCCGCCGGCGTTGGTGGCCAGGTTGCCGCCGACGGTGCAGCTGCCCTCGGCCGCCAGGCTCAGCGGCAGCAGCAGGCCCTGCGCCTGCGCGGCCTCCTGGGCCGCCTGCAGCACACAGCCGGCCTCCACCGTCATCGTGAGGTTCGCCGGGTCGATCGCGCGCACGCGGTTCATCCGCGCCAGGCTGAGCACCACCTGGGTGCCGCTGTCGTCCGGCGTCGAGCCGCCGACCAGGCCGGTGTTGCCGCCCTGGGGCACGATCGAGGCGCCATGCCGCCGGCACAGCCGCAGCACCTCGGCCACCTGCGCGGTGTCGGCCGGCCGCACCACCGCCAGCGCCTTGCCGCGCCAGCGGCGGCGCCAGTCCAGCTCCCAGGCGCTCAGGTCGCCGTCGCACAGCACCTGCGCGTCGCCGAGCGCCGCGCGCAGCGCCTCGAGCAGCGCAGCTCGGCCGGCCGCGTCGGCTCCGCCGGCGGGTGTCGCCACCTCGCCGCTCACCGCGCCACCCCTGCGGTGGCCGCGTCGCGCGCGCGTGCCTCGCGCAGCCGCCAGCGCACGTGCGCGGCGCAGGCCGCGAACAGCACCAGGCACAACGCGATCTCGACGCCGGCGAGCACGGCGCTCAGGCCGCGGTCGCCGACGGCGCGCACCACGCCCTCGGTGAAGTAGAGCCAGACCAGCAGGCTGACCCAGCGGTAGGTGTACATCCGGTGCTTCAGCAGCCCGGCCAGCGGCAGCGTCAGCGGCAGCACCTTGAGCGCGAGCATGCCGCTGCCGGTCGGCGCGAGCACCAGCTCCCAGGCCAGGCCCAGCACGATCAGCCCGAGCAGGCTGGCCACGGCGGCGTTGCGCGTCGCGCGCACGACCGGGGAGGGCGCTTCGGGGCCGGGGGCGGCCGCGGGCCCGGGATGCGCGGCGGAGGAGGACGTCATCGATGGCATGATAGCCAGCGATGCGCCTGTCCCGGACCGACCGCGTGAACCCCCTTCGTGAACGTCCCGGGCCGGCCGAGGACGGGCCCCCGGCGGCCCGCGCCGGCTGGCGCGCGGAGGCTGCGCTGCTGCTGCACACGCTGCAGACCTGGCCCTGGGCCCAGACCGCGCAGACCCTGGCGCGCCGCTTCCGCGAGGACCGCCTCGGCATCACCGCCAGCAGCCTGACCTTCACCACGCTGATCTCGCTGGTGCCGCTGCTCACCGTGATGCTCGCGGTGTTCTCGGCCTTCCCGATGTTCGCGAAGTTCCAGGGCGCGCTGCAGACCTACTTCTTCCAGGCGCTGGTGCCCGACACCATCGCGAAGCCGGTGATGGGCGCGCTGACCCAGTTCGCGGCCAAGGCCAGCCGCCTCGGCGGTGTCGGCCTCGCGGTGCTGGTGTTCACCGCCTTCGCGCTGATGCTGACCATCGACCGCACGCTGAACGCCATCTGGCGCGTGCGCCGGCCGCGGCCGATCGCGCAGCGCGTGCTGATCTACTGGAGTGCCGCCACCCTCGGCCCGCTGCTGCTGGGCGCCAGCCTGACGCTCACGTCCTACGCCGTGTCCGCCAGCCGCGGCCTGGTCGAGGCCCTGCCCAACCTCGTCAGCGTGGTGCTGAACCTGGCCGAGTTCGGCCTCTTCGCGGCCGGCATCGCCGGGCTGTTCCACTACGTGCCCAACACCGAGGTGCGCTGGCGCCACGCGATCGCCGGCGGCCTGTTCGTCTCGCTCGGCTTCGAGCTGGCCAAGAAGGTGCTGGGCTGGTACCTCGCGACCATCCCCAGCTACTCGATGGTCTACGGCGCCTTCGCCACCGTGCCCATCTTCCTGGTCTGGCTCTACCTCGGCTGGGTCATCGTGCTGCTCGGCGCCGTCGTGGCGGCCTATGCCCCCAGCCTGCAGATGCGGGTCGCCAGCCTGCCCGACACCCCCGGCCGCCGCTTCGAGCTCGCGCTCGACCTGCTGCGCGAACTGCAGCGCGTGCGCGACGAGCCGCCCCGCGGCCTCACTGCCGCCGCGCTGAGCCAGCGCCTGCGGCTCGACCCGCTGCAGCTCGAACCGGCGCTCGAGCGCCTCGTCGCGCTCGACTGGGTCGGCCGCCTCGACGAGCCCGGCGCCGCCCGCTACCTGCTGCTCTGCGACCCCGCCCGCACCCCGGCCGCGCCGCTGGTTGCGCAGCAGCTGCTCGCGCCGTCGGCAGGGGTGCAGGGGTTCTGGCGACGTGCCGGGGTGGAGGGGCTGGTGCTCGGGGACCTGCTCGAGGCCTAGCGGGCGGGCTGCGGCGTCGGCCAGGCCGCCACGGGCAGCTCGGCCGACCCGCGCCCCTCCTCGATGCGTCGACGCGCGGCGACGAGCTGCTTGGCGCGGCCGATGCCGGCCCTCAGAATGCGGCAGCGATCTCCATGCGGAAGCGCCCGCGGGGTTCGCCCCACCCGTCACCCGTCCGTCGAGGGCAGATCATGGCCTCACTGCGTCGCGCCAAGGTTCTCGCGAACTACCGTCCGACCGGACAGAACCCGCCGGCACGGGACCGCAGGTACGCGAAACTCTCGCCCGAGAGCGTCTACGCTCTGCTGGAGAAAGCCGGCAGGATGCGCGTCCACGGCGCGACGAACAACACCCTGTCCGCGCGTGCCCTCCTGGAGCTGATGAGCGAGGGGCCGTGGCAATGCCGCGCCACGGCCCATGAAGGCGGACACCCGAACGACCCGGACCCGGACCCCTACCTCCACTTCAACATCCGTATCCTCAGGCAGGAGCGGACCTACCACGTGCGGTGCCATGAGCATCGGCTCGGTGGCGTGGTCGTGTTTCAAGTCACCTTCCAGGGCGCTTGAATCCGGGTCCGGACGCGTGATCCGGCGCCGGCACGCCCACCGGGTGTCGGGCGTCCCTGCCGCAGCGCTTGGCCTCGGGGGCTCGACAGGCGCGCCAGGCTCAGGGCAGGGGCATGGCCCCCAGCACCTCGAGCACCCCATCCGGCGCCTCGCCCATCAGCGCATGCCCCGCCGGCAGCCGGACGATGTCCGCCCGCAGCGCCTGCGCGAGCGCGGCGGTGGCGGACGGGGGCGTCATCTGGTCGCGCTCGCCGAGCACGAAGCGGGTGGGGCAGCGCACGGTGGCGGCGGCCTCGAGGCCGTGGGCGTAGGCGTCGCAGACCTGGAAGTCGTGGTGGAAGAGGTTGCCGTGGCCGGCCTCGGCGTAGCCGCGCAGGTTGCGGCGGTTCAGCGCGCGCGCCTGGCCGCGCAGCCAGAAGCCCGGCGCGGGGGCCGAGGGCTTGGCGGCCAGCGTCGAGTGCGCGTAGCCATTGACCAGGTCGATCGCCCGCAGCGGGTCGGCGCGTGCGGTGTCGAGCAGGGCCGGGGAGACCTTCATCGGGTAGGCGGTGCCGACCATGACCAGCCCGCGCGCCCGCTCGCCGAGGCGGGCGGCGGCTTCGAGGGCCACCAGCGAGCCCATGCTGTGGCCGACCAGCAGCGGCGCGCGGGCGCCGACGGCGTCGAGCAGCGCGACGACCCAGTCCGCGAGGGCCTCGACCGAGGCCAGCGCCGGCCCCGCGCTGCGCCCGTGGCCCGGCAGGTCCACCGCCAGCACCGCGTGGCCGTGGTGCGCGAGCCAGCGGCTCTGCAGCGCCCACACGCTGTGGTCGTCCATCGCGCCGTGCACCAGCAGCACCGCGGGCAGCGATGCGTCGAACGCCCGCCCGCCGGTGTAGACCCAGGCCGCGCGTCCCTCCAGCTCGAGCTTCATCGCGTCGCCCCCGGGGCCGGGCCGGCGGCGGCGGCGCGCCCGCCGTCGGCGGCCTTCTGCGCCGCCTTCAGCGCCCGCGCCAGGTCCTCCTGCAGGTCGTCCGGGTCCTCCAGGCCGATCGACAGGCGGATCGTGCCCTGGGTGATGCCGGCCTGCGCCAGCGCCGCGTCGTCCATCCGGAAGTGGGTGGTCGACGCGGGGTGGATCACCAGCGAGCGGCAGTCGCCCACGTTGGCGAGGTGGGAGAAGATCTTCAGTGCCTCGATGAAGGCGCGGCCCTGGGCCCGGCTCCCCTTCAGGTCGAAGCTGAACACCGAGCCGCAGCCGCGCGGCAGCAGCCGGCGCGCGAGGGCATGGCTCGGGTGGCCGGGCAGTTCGGGGTAGCCGACGCGCGCGACCATCGGGTGCGCGGCCAGGAACTCGACGACCCGGCGGGTGTTCTCCACGTGCCGCGCCATGCGCAGCGGCAGGGTCTCGATGCCCTGCAGGATCAGCCAGGCCGTGTGCGGGCTCATGCAGGCGCCGAAGTCGCGCAGCCCCTCGCGCCGGGCGCGCAGCAGGAAGGCGCCGACCGTGCTTTCCTCGGCGAAGACCATGTCGTGGAAGCCGGCATAGGGCGCGGCCAGCTCGGCGAAGCGGCCGCTGCGCGCATGCGCCCGTTCCCAGTCGAAGGCACCGCCGTCGGCCAGCACCCCGCCGACCACGGTGCCATGGCCGCTCAGGAACTTGGTCGCCGAGTGGTAGACCAGGTCGGCGCCGTGCTCGAAGGGCCGCAGCAGCCAGGGCGTGCTCAGCGTCGAGTCGACCAGCAGCGGCAGGTCGTGCTCGTGGGCCAGCGCGGCCAGCGTCGGGATGTCCAGCACGTCGAGGCCGGGGTTGCCCAGGGTCTCGCCGAACAGCAGCCGCGTCTGCGGCCGGATCGCGGCGCGCCAGCCGTCGATGTCGCCGGGACGCACGAAGCTGGTCTGGATCCCGAAACGGGCCAGCGTGTAGTGCAACAGGTTGTGCGAGCCGCCGTACAGCGCGCTGCTCGCGACGACGTGGTCCCCGGCCCCGGCCAGCGTGGCGATCGCCAGGTGCAGCGCCGCCTGCCCGCTGGCGGTCGCGATCGCGCCGATGCCGCCCTCGAGCGCCGCCACCCGCTCCTCCAGCACCGCGTTGGTCGGGTTGCTGATGCGGCTGTAGACGTGGCCCGAACGCTCCATGTTGAACAGCGCGGCGGCGTGCTCGCTGCTGTCGAAGACGAAGCTGGTGCTGAGGTGGATCGGCACCGCGCGGGCGCCGGTGGCGGGGTCGGGTGCGGCGCCGGCGTGCAGCGCCAGCGTGTCGAATCCGGGGTCGGACGGGCCGGGCATGCGGTCTCCCACGGTCTTTTTCGGCCCCGGATTGTGGGCTATATTGCCTTGCAGCCACGAGGAGAAACCGATGAAGGTCAGCGACATCCTGCGCGTCAAGGGCAGCACCCTGTACACCGTCGCGCCGGACCAGACCCTGCGCGACGCCGTCGACACCATGGCCGACCGCGACATCGGCTCGCTGGTCGTGATGGAGCATGGCGACCTGGTCGGCATGCTGACCTTCCGCGAGGTGATCGTGGCCATCGTGCGCAACGGCGGCGGCGTCGGCACCAGCACCATCCGCAGCGTGATGGACGACCACCCGCTGACCTGCACCCCCGACACCGAGATCGACGAGGTGCGCCGCATGATGCTGGAGCGCCATGCGCGCTACATGCCGGTGATGTCGCAGCGCACGCTGATGGGCGTGATCTCCTTCTACGACGTGGCCAAGGCCGTGGTCGACAGCCAGGACTTCGAGAACCGGATGCTGAAGGCCTACATCCGCGACTGGCCGGTCGAGGACGCCGCGCCGGCCGACACCAAGCCCGCCTGATCCTGCGCCGCGGCGCGGGCCGCGGCGAGGCCGCTGCGCACCGCGCCCTCCAGCGTCGACGGGTAGGGCCCGTCCACGTGGTCGCCGGCGGCCAGCAGGCCCGGCAGGATGCGCATCGGCGGCCGCACCAGGCCGGGCGTGCACCACAGCGTCGCGCGCTTCTCGATGATCAGCCGCACCGGCCGCAGGACGGCGGCCGCCTCCGGTGCGAGCACCTCGCGCACCTGCGCCAGCGCCGCGGCCCAGCCGGCCTGCCGGTCGCGCGCGACCCACGGCGAGGCCCCGCTGACCACCAGCGCCAGCAGCCCGGTGCGGCCGTCCAGCGCCCCCAGGTCGAACAGGAACTGGCCCGGGCGCTGCTGCGCGTCGCCCGCGAGCGCGAGCATCGGCGCGCGCAGCTGCGCGCCGTCGGCGTGCAGGTAGAAGGTCATGATCGGTTCGTGCCGCAGCGCGGCGGCGCGCGCGGCCCAGTCCGGGGCCCAGGGCGCGACCAGGCGCGCGGCCTCGGTCGCGGGGGTGGCGATCAGCACCTGATCGTGCGGCAGCGCCTCGTCGTCCAGCAGCCAGCCCGGCGAGCCGCCGGCGGCCGCGCCACGCCCCGGCTGCAGGCCGTGCACGCGCCGGCCCAGCCGCAGCCGCGCGCCCTGGCCGGCCAGCCACTGCAGCGCCGGCTCGGGCAGCAGCGCGCCGAGGCGCCGGCGCGGCAGCAGCAGGTCCGAGCCGCCGGGGCCGGAGAACAGGGCGTCGCCGAGCACGCGCAGGAAGACCGCGGCGCTCGCGGCCTCGCTCGGCGTGTTCAGCGCCGCGACGCACAGCGGGTCGATCAGCTCTTGGCGCACGCGGGCGGGCAGCGCGGCCGTCAGGCGGGCGACGTCCAGGCCCGGGTCGCAGCGGAAGCCCGCCAGGCGCCAGCGCAGCGCCGCGCGCAGCAGCGCCAGCCGCTCGGCCCAGCCCCAGCCGCGGTGGGCGAGCACCGCGCGCACGAAGGCGGCCACCGGCGGCCCTGGCCGCAGCACCAGGCCCGGCCCCTCGGCCGGTACCAGCGCCAGCGGCCGGCGCAGCAGCAGGGCCTGCGGGTCCGCGCCGACGCGCTGCATCAGGTCCAGCGTCTCGCGGTAGGCGCCGATCAGGATGTGCTGGCCGTTGTCGAGGTCCGCGTCGGGGTCGTCCGGCGTGCGGGCAGTCGCGTCTTCACCGTCGGGCCCCGGTCCGAGCGGCTCGGTCGCCGCGCCGGGCACGGTGCGGGCACGGCCGCCGGCTCGGGCCGCCATCTCGTACAGCGTCACCTCGGCCCCGTGCGAGCTGGCCTCGACCGCCGCGGCCAGCCCGGCCCAGCCGGCGCCGATCACCGCCACGCGGCCCATTCCGCGCCGGTTCACCGGACCGCCCTCCGCGCTGCTTGCGCCGGGAGGGGCGCCCGGGAGCGGCCGGGCGCGCTCACCGGCCCCGCAGGTGCGTGCGGGCCGCGATCCACAGCTTGCGCAGCGGCGTCAGCGAGATGCGCTGGTGCAGCACCTGGAAGCCACCGGCCTCGATCTCGGTCAGCAGCGTGCGGTAGATGTTGGCCATCATCAGCCCCGGCTTCTGGGCCTGGCGCTCGTCGTCCGGCAGCAGCGCGAAGGCCTCGTCGTAGAGGCGGTGGGCGCGCTCGGCCTGGAAGCGCATCAGCGCCTGGAAGCGGTCGCTGTAGCCCCAGGGGGCCTGGCGCTTCAGCAGCTCGTGCGCCTTGACGTCGAACTGCTGCAGCTCGGACACCGGCAGGTAGATGCGGCCGCGCCGTGCGTCGTCGCCGACGTCGCGGATGATGTTGGTGAGCTGCATCGCGAGGCCGAGCGTGTGCGCATAGCGCAGCGTCGCGTCGCTGCGGCGGCCGAAGATGTTCGAGGCCACCTCACCGACCACGCCGGCCACCAGGTGGCAGTAGCGCGCGAGCCCGGGGAAGTCGAGGTAGCGCGTCTGCTCCAGGTCCATCTGGCAGCCGTCGATCACCGCCGTCAGGTGGCGGGCCTCGATGCCGTGCTCCGCGGCCAGCGGCAGCAGCGCGCGCATCACGGGGTGGCTGGGCCGGCCGTCGAAGGCGGCCTGCACCTCCTGGCGCCACCACGCGAGCTTGGTCGCGGCGAGCCCGGCGTCGCTGACCTCGTCGACCACGTCGTCGACCTCGCGGCAGAAGGCGTAGTACGCGGTGATCGCCGCGCGCCGTGGTGGCGGCAGGAACAGGAAGGCGTAGTAGAAGCTCGAGCCGCTGGACGCGGCCTTGTCCTGCACGTACTGCTGCGGGCTGCCCGCGGCGGCCTTGCTCATCGCGGCACCCCGTGGCCCACGCGCGCGTCCGCCGTCATTGCAGCACCCGGGGCCCGCCGGGCCAGGGCGCGCCGGCGCGCATGCGCAGCGCGCGCCACAGCATCGGCAGCGCGTCGAACGGGCGCAGCCGCGGGCGGCGCAGCAGCGTGGCGTGGCCGCCGGCGGCGATCTTGTCGGCGATGCGCAGGCCGCCCTGCACCACCAGGCGCAGTTCCCAGCCGGCGCGGCCGGGCACCTGGTGCACCAGCGGCGCGCCCTCGTGCATCAGCGCGCGGGCCCAGCCGAGCACGTCGGCCACCAGGCCGCGCAGCGCCGGGCTGTCCGCGCCGGCCAGCACCGCGTCCGGGTCCACGCCGTGCCGGGCGCAGTCGGCCAGCGGCAGGTAGAGCCGGCCACGCCGGGTGTCGATGCCCAGGTCCTGCCAGAAGTTGATCAGCTGCAGCGCGCTGCAGATCGCGTCCGAGCGGCGCAGCGCGGACGGGTCGTCGACGCCGTACAGGTGCAGCAGCAGGCGGCCGACCGGGTCGGCCGAGCGGCGGCAGTAGTCGAGCAGCGCGGCGCGGTCGGCGTAGCGCGTCGTGTGGGTGTCCTGCATGAAGGCGTCGAGCAGGTCGTCCAGCAGGCCCAGCGGCAGCCGGTGCCGGGCGATGACCGGGCCCAGCGCACCGAACACCGGCGCCCAGCGCGCCGAGGGCGCGGCACCGCCAGCCACCGCGTGCAGCTCGTCGCGGTAGGCGCGCAGGTCCGCGAGGCGCTGCGCGGGCGTGGCCTCGCCTTCGTCCGCCAGGTCGTCGGCGGTGCGCGCGTAGCCGTACAGCGCCACCACCGCCGGCCGCAGCGCGGGCGGGCACAGCCAGGAGGCGACCGGGAAGTTCTCGTAGTGTTCGACGCTCACCCCCGCATTGTCCACGCGGCGGCCCGTGGCCGCCTGTGGCGCCGGAGGCCGGGCCGGGGGCAGGGGCTGTGGCGGCGCGGCCCACCGTGATTGACGCTGTCGTCGACTTCCCTCTATATTACTGACCAGTCAGTCAGTTAAGCCGGTGTCCAGACCGGCGTCCGAGGGCTCCCATGCGTGTGATCCAGACCCTGGCCGTGGCCGCCAGCGTGGCCGCGGCCGTGCTGTCGGCCGCCTGTTCGAAGCCGGCCCCGCCGCCCGAGCCGGTGCGGGCGGTGCGCACCATCGAACTGCGTGCCGGCGACGGCGCCCCCAGCATCGACTATGCGGCGGAGATCCGGGCCCGCACCGAGACGCGGCTGTCCTTCCGGGTCGGGGGCAAGCTGGTCGAGCGCCGCGTCGACCTCGGCGACCGCGTGCGCGCCGGCCAGCCGGTGGCGCGCCTGGACCCGCAGGACCTGCGCCTCGGCCAGGACAACGCCCGTGCCGCGCTGGCCGCGGCCGAGGCCTCGCTGGAGCTGGCGCAGGCCGACTTCCGCCGCTACCGCGACCTGCGCGACCAGGGCTTCATCAGCTTCGCCGAGCTGGAGCGGCGCGAGACCACGCTGAAGTCGGCCCAGGCGCAGCAGCGCCAGGCCCAGGCGCAGGCCGCGGTGCAGGCCAACCAGGCCAGCTATGCCTCGCTGGTGGCCGACGCGGCCGGCGTCGTCACCGGCATCGATGCCGAGCCCGGCGCGGTGCTGGCGGCCGGCGCCCCGGTGCTGCGGCTGGCGCTGGACGGGCCGCGCGACGTGGTGTTCGCGGTGCCGGAGGACAAGGTCGAGCAGCTGCGCCGCGCGGCGGCCCAGCCCGGCGCGCTGCAAGTGCTGCCCTGGGGCCAGGGCGCCACGCCGCTGCCGGCCACGCTGCGCGAGATCGCGGCCGCGGCCGACCCGGTCACCCGCACCTTCCTCGCCAAGGCCGACCTCGGCGCGGCGGCGAATGCCGCGGTGCGCCTCGGGCAGACCGCCACGGTCCGCCTGCGCCTGCCGGCCACCGGTGCGGCCCTGCGGCTGCCGCTCGCGGCGCTGAAGGAGGAGCAGGGCCGCAGCATCGTCTGGCTGGTGGACCGCGCCAGCATGACCGTGCGCGCCCAGCCGGTGCAGCTCGGCGGCGCCGACGGCAACGAGGTGATCGTGGCCTCCGGCCTGCAGCCCGGCCAGTGGGTGGTGACGGCCGGCGTGCACGTGCTGAGGCCCGGCCAGAAGGTGACGCTGTACGGTGCCGCGCCCGCCGGTGCGGCCAGCGCCGCGGCCGCCCCGGGGACTGCCTCGTCCGGGGCCGGTCGATGAGCAGCCCGGCCCACCCGTCCGCCGTGGCCGAGCCGTCGGCGCGCTTCAACGTCTCGCGCTGGGCGCTGGAGCACCCGGCGCTGACCCGCTACCTGCTGGTGGTGCTGATGCTGCTCGGCCTGGCGGCCTACTTCCAGCTCGGCCAGGACGAAGACCCGCCGTTCACCTTCCGCGCGATGGTGATCCGCGCCTACTGGCCCGGCGCGACCGCGCAGCAGATGGCCGACCAGGTCACCGACAAGCTCGAGCGCACGCTGCAGGAGGTGCCCTATGCGGACAAGATCCGCAGCTACTCCAAGCCGGGCGAGGCGCTGATCACCTTCCAGGTGAAGGACTCCTCGCCGCCGCAGGAGGTGCCGCAGATCTGGTACACGGTGCGCAAGAAGATCGGCGACATGCGCTCGACGCTGCCCGGCGGCGTGCTCGGCCCGTTCTACAACGACGAGTTCGGCGACGTCTACGGCACGATCTATGCGCTGTCGGCCGACGGCTTCAGCGTCGCCGAGCTGAAGGACCACGCGGACGACGTGCGCCAGCGCCTGCTGAAGGTGAAGGACGTCAGCAAGGTCGAGATCTTCGGCCAGCAGGACGAGAAGCTCTACGTCGAAGTCTCGCAGCGCCGGCTGGCCCAGCTCGGCATCGACTTCAACGCCGTGCTGGCCCAGCTCGGGCAGCAGAACGCGGTCGAGTCGGCCGGCCAGATCAATGCGCCGACGGACGTGGTGCAGGTGCGCGTGGCGGGCCAGTTCGACAGCCTGGAGGCGCTGCGCGCGCTGCCGATCCGGGCCAATGGCGCCAGCCTGCGGCTGGGCGACATCGCCGAGATCCGGCGCGGCCTGGTCGATCCGCCGCAGGTCAAGGTGCGGCACGACGGCCGCGAGGTGATCGCGCTCGGCGTCTCGATGGCCAAGGGCGGCGACATCATCGCGCTGGGCAAGGCGCTGCAGCAGGCCAGCGCGCAGATCCGGGCCGACCTGCCGGTCGGCATCGAGATGCAGCAGTTCCAGGACCAGTCCCGCGTGGTCGCCCGCTCGGTCAACGAGTTCGTCGGCGTGCTCGTCGAGGCGGTGGTGATCGTGCTGCTGGTCAGCTTCGTGTCGCTGGGCCTGCACTTCCGGCCGGGGAGCTGGCGCTTCACGCTCGACTGGCGGCCCGGGCTGGTGGTGGGCATCACCATCCCGCTGGTGCTGTCGATCACCTTCGTGACGATGTATTACTGGGGCGTCGGCCTGCACAAGATCTCGCTCGGCTCGCTGATCATCGCGCTCGGCCTGCTGGTCGACGACGCGATCATCGCGGTCGAGATGATGGTGCGCAAGCTGGAGGAGGGCTACGACAAGCTGCGTGCCGCCACCTTCGCCTACGAGGCGACGGCCATGCCGATGCTGACCGGCACGCTGATCACCGCGGTCGGCTTCCTGCCGATCGGCCTGGCGAAGTCCACCGTCGGCGAGTACACCTTCGCGATCTTCGCGGTGACCGCGGCCGCGCTGGTGATCTCCTGGCTGGTCTCGGTCTACTTCGTGCCCTATCTTGGCACGCTGCTGCTGAAGGCGCCGGCGCATGCCGCCGCGGGGGCGGGCGAGCCGCACGAGCTGTTCGACACGCCGTTCTACACGCGCTTCCGCCGCACCGTGGACTGGTGCGTGCGGCACCGCTGGATCACGATCGGGCTGACGGTGGCGAGCCTGGCGCTCGGCGTCGCCGGCATGGGCCGGGTGCAGAACCAGTTCTTCCCGGACTCCAGCCGGCTCGAGATCCTGGTCGACCTGTGGTATCCCGAAGGCACGGCCTTCGCGGCCAACGAGGCCGTCACGCAGCGGGTCGAGGCGCGGCTGCGGCAGCTCGACGGCGTGGTCAGCGCCACCACCTGGGTCGGCAGCGGCCTGCCGCGCTTCGCGCTGACGATCGACCAGATCTTCCCGCAGAGCAACGTCAGCCAGATCGTGCTGCTGAGCCACGACCTGGCGGCCCGCGAGCGGCTGCGCACCGCGCTGCCTGCGCTGCTGGCGAGCGAGTTCCCGGAGGCCCGCACCCGCGCCAAGCTGCTGCCGAACGGGCCGCCGGTGGCCTACCCGGTGCAGTTCCGCGTCGTCGGGCCCGATCCGGTGCAGGTGCGCGCCTTCGCCGACCAGGTGAAGGCGATCATGCGCACCAACCCCAACCTGCGCGGCGTCAACGACAACTGGAACGAGTCGATCAAGGTGCTGCGCCTGAAGGTGGACCAGGACAAGGCGCGCAGCCTGGGCGTCAGCAGCCAGGGCATCGCGCAGGCGGCGCGCACGATCAACAGCGGCACCCCCATCGGCCAGTACCGCGAGGCCGACAAGCTGATCGACATCGTGCTGCGCCAGCCGCTGGACGAGCGCGATGCACTGACCGACCTGGCCAGCGCCTACGTGCCGACGGCCTCGGGCCGCAGCATCCCGCTGAGCCAGATCGCGCAGGCGGAGTTCGGCTGGGAGCCCGGCGTGCTGTGGCGCGAGGGGCGCGACTACGCGGCCACGGTGCAGGGCGACATCGTCGACGGCCTGCAGGGCGCGACGGTGTCGGCCCAGCTCGAGCCGCTGTTCAAGCCGGTGCGCGCGGCGATGCCGCCGGGCTACCGCATCGAGGTGGCCGGTGCGGTGGAGGAGAGCAGCAAGGGCCAGGGCTCGATCGCTGCCGGCGCGCCGCTGATGCTCTTCATCATGTTCACGCTGCTGATGCTGCAGCTGCAGAGCTTCAGCCGCGCGCTGCTGGTCTTCCTCACCGGGCCGCTGGGGATCGCCGGCGTCGCCGCGGCGCTGCTGCTGCTGAACCGGCCCTTCGGCTTCGTCGCGCTGCTCGGGGTGATCGCGCTGATGGGCATGATCATGCGCAACTCGGTGATCCTGATCGACCAGATCGAGCAGGAGCGTGCCCGTGGCGTGCCGGCCTGGGACGCGATCGTCGAGTCCGCGGTGCGACGCTGCCGCCCCATCGTGCTGACCGCGGCGGCGGCCGTGCTGGCGATGATCCCGCTGTCGCGCAGCGTGTTCTGGGGGCCGATGGCGGTGGCCATCATGGGCGGGCTGATCGTCGCGACCGCGCTCACGCTGCTGGCGCTGCCGGCGATGTACGCGGCCTGGTTCCGGGTGCGGCGGCCGGTGGCCTGAGGGCCGGATCGACAGCCTGGCGACAGCTTGCGCGCGTCATGCCACGTCACAATTCGCGACACGGACGGCAACGCAGCGCAACACGCCGGGGCTAGGCTTCCGTCCATGTCGGCCCCCCCGAAGGAAGTCCCGTGACCAAGCCCTACCACCTCTACGTCGTCGAGGACGACGCCGCGCTGCGCGAGATGCTTTGTGGCTACCTCGAGAAGCAGGGCATGGCCGTCACCGCGATGGCGCATGCCGAGGACATGCTGCGCCGCATCCACCGCCTGCGGCCCGACCTGATCGTGCTCGACGTGACGCTGCCGGGCATGTCCGGCCTGCAGGCCTGCCAGAAGCTGCGGGCCGATGGCGACGCGGTGCCCGTGATCCTGCTCACCGCGCGCACCGAGGAGGTGGATCGCGTGCTCGGCCTGGAGATCGGCGCCGACGACTACCTCGGCAAGCCCTTCTCGGCGCGCGAGCTGCTGGCCCGCATCCACGCGGTGCTGCGCCGCAGCGCGCTGCTGCCCGGCGCGCCGCAGCCGCACCTGCCGGACGTGTGGATCGGCGAGCACCGCTTCTCGCCGGCCACCCGCAGCCTCGAGCACCGCGACACCGGCGCGCTGCGCGTGCTCGGCGGCGTGGAGTACGCGCTGCTGGCCGAGCTGGTGTCCCATCCCGGCGTGGCGATCTCGCGCGAGCGGCTGGCCGCGGCATCGCACGCGCGCGGCGACGAGGTGCTGCCGCGCACCGTCGACGTCACGGTGATGCGCCTGCGCCGCCTGGTGGAGCCGGATCCGGCGGTGCCGCGCTTCCTGCAGACCATCCGCGGCCACGGCTACATGTTCGTGCCGGGGCCGGCCGAGGCGGCGCGCCGCGCGCCCGCGCGCAGCGTGGGCCCTGCCGCCCACGATGCGGCGCTCGCCGCCGGCTGAAGGGCCGCGGCTGCGCGGGCGCCTGTTCCGCGCCGGGCGCGCGGCCCGGCCCTCCGCGCCGGTCCGCGACGCGGCCGGCCGCGCCGGCTCGCTGGTGTGGCGCCTGTCGGTGCTGGTGCTGGGGGTGGCGCTCGCGTCGCTCGCGATCCAGGCGGTGGTGCTGCGGCTCTGGACGGAACCGCTGTTCGACGACCATGCGCAGGCGCTGGCGGCCCAGGTGCGCAGCATCCATGCGGCGCTGCGCCAGGTGCCCGCCGAGCAGCGCCCGGTGCTGGCCCAGGCCCTGACGCGCGGCACGGTGGAGCTGCGCCTGCGGCCGCCCGGCCCGCCACCCGACGACCTGCTGCCGCCGCCGGCGCCGGGTGAGCCGGTGCCGCCGGCTGCCGCCGCCGCACCGCCGGCGACCTCCTTCGCCGGCCGGCTCGCCGCGGTGCTCGGCGCCGTCAAGCTGCACGACGAGCGCCCGGGCCGGCTGCTGTTCGAGCTGCCGGTCGACGGCGAGACCTGGTGGCTGTCGCTGCGCTCGCCGGCGTCGCCGCAGCTGCTGCTGGACACCGCGCTGCTGTGGCTGGGCCTGCTGACGCTGGCCAGCGGCCTGGCCATCGTGCTCGGCGTGCGCTGGATCGCGCGGCCGCTGCGCCGCCTGGCCGACCAGCTCAGCCGCCAGGGCGCGACGCTGCAGCCGCTGGAGCCCGACCCGCGGGCCGGCCAGGAGCTGCGGGTGCTGGTGGCGTCCTTCAACGACCTGGTGCATGCGAACGCGATGGCCGCGTCGCTGCGCCAGCAGCTGCTGGCCGGCGTCTCGCACGACCTGCGCACCCCGCTGGCCCGCCTGCGCCTGCGCATCGAGACCCAGTGCGAGGGGGCGCTCGCGGAGCGCCTCGAGGACGACCTGCTCGCGCTGCAGCACATCGTCGACCAGTTCCTCGCCTACGTGCAGGGCGACACCGGCATGCGGCTCGGCCGCCCGCGCTCGGCCGCGGCGCTGGTCGACGAGGTGGCGGCCGCCTATGCCGGCCAGGGCCGGCCGGTGCACGCCCGGCTGGCGCCGGCGCCGGGGGCGGGCGACGCGCCGCAGCTGCCGGACCTGGCGCTGCGCCGCCTGCTCGAGAACCTCGTCAACAACGCGCTCGCCCATGGCGCGCCGCCGGTCACGATCGTGCTGGCCTGGCAGGCCGGCGGCTGGACGCTGGCGGTGGAGGATGCGGGCGCAGGGCTCGACGCCGCGGCCTTCGCCGACGCACGCCGGCCCTTCGTGCGCCTGAGCGAGACGCGCGCCGAGCTCGGGCACTGCGGCCTGGGGCTGGCCATCGTCGACCAGATCGCGCAGCAGCTCGGCGCCGAGCTGTCGGTGCGGCCGCGCCGGGCCGACCAGGCCTTCGCGGTGCTGTTGACCGCGCGCTCGGACGCCCCGGCGGCCGGACGGCGCGTCGATGCGGCGGGCGATGCCGGGCCGGCGGCGCGCGCCGGCGGCAGCGCCTAGAACTGGGTCCAGTCGTCGTCGCCGGCCGCGGCGACCGCCAGCGCGCTGCCCGTGCCGGCGAGGGCAGCTGTCGATGCCGTCGCAGCGGCCGGAGACGCCGGCTTCGCCGCAGCCCGTGCGGGTGCTGCGGCGCTGGCCGGGCGACGGGCCTGGGGAGCCTTCGTCGCGCTGCGCGGCGCCGCCGCCCCCGCTGCCGGCCGCGGGGCCACGGGACGGGCCGGGGCCGCCGCGGCGGCCGGCTGGGCAGCCACCGGCGCCGACTGCGCCATGCCGGCCAGGCGGAACACCGCCACCGCGTCGACCAGGCTGCGCGCCTGCTGGCGCAGGCTCTGCGCGGCCGCGGCGCTTTCCTCGACCAGCGCGGCGTTCTGCTGCACCGCCTGGTCCATCTGCGTGATCGCCTGACCGACCTGGCCGACGCCCGCGCTCTGCTCGGCGCTGGCGGTACTGATCTCGGCCATGATGTCGGTGACGCGGCGGATCGCGGTCACCACCTCGGCCATGGTGCTGCCGGCCTGGTCGACCAGGCTGCTGCCCTGCTCGACGCGCTCGACGCTGGCGGTGATCAGGCCCTTGATCTCCTTCGCGGCCTCGGCGCAGCGCTGCGCGAGGTTGCGCACCTCGCCGGCCACCACC
>NZ_BBYR01000025.1 GCF_001293525.1 Pseudideonella sakaiensis
GAGGGGCTGTTCGGAGGGGATTTGTAACTTCCTACCTCGACAAGGTAGGAAGTCGCCCTGAAGAGCTGCAGACGGTGGCGTAAGTGGTTGATGCGCAAAGAGAATTCGAGGTGGGAAGCCGATTCGTGACTTCCTACCTCGAACTTCCTACCTCGAGGCCGGCCCAGCGTTCTCCCGGCGGGCCCGAAAAATCGGCCCGGTGGGGCGCCGTTCTCCCTCGTAGCACCCCATGCCGCGGCGCCTGGCCGATCGCGCCTCCTGGCGGCCCACAGCGGCCCGCTTCAGCCCATTCCTGCCCGAACCGTAGCCCGGGATGTCCCATTCCGTGCCAAAGGTCGCGGAACAGGCCTGACCGGCGCCGCCCGCTGTAACTCCGCGCCCCGATTGAGCTTTTCGCCGGCCGCCCGGCCCTTCGGGCCCCGTGGGTGCGTGCCAAAACGATCAGTCCCCCACACGGGCCCTCGTGCCGGCGCTCGCGCTCGGCCTCGCGCTGGCCGCCGGGCTCTGGTGGCTGCGCGACGGTGCCGAGGCCCTGGCCCCGGGCGCGCGCATCGAGCGCACGCGCCTCACGCTCGCCGAGGTGCGCGCCGGCCGCTACGACGACGTGATCCTGCTGCGCGGCCAGGCCGCGCCGACGCGCAGCGTGTTCCTGGACGCCGTCGAGGGCGGCCGTGTCGAACGCCGCCTGGTCGAGGACGGCGCGCTGGTGCAGGCCGGCCAGCCGCTGGTGGTGCTGGCCAACGGCAGCCTGCAGCTGGAGGTGATCCGCAGCGAGGCCGAGGTGGCCAACCAGCTGAACAACCTGCGCACGCTGGAGATCCAGCTGGAGCGGCTGCGCGCCGACAACCGCCGGCTGATGGCCGAGATCGAGTGGCAGCTGCAGCGCGTGGGGGCCCGCGGCGAGCGCGACGCCGAGCTGGCCCGCGTGGGCTTCGTGTCGCCGGCGGTGCTGCGCGATGGCGAGGACGAGCGCCGCTACCTCGAGCAGCGGCGCGACATCACGCGCGCGTCGCAGCGCACCGACGAGGCGCTGCAGGGCGAGCAGGCGCGGCTGCTGCGCGAGAGCGCGCAGCGCCTGCAGGCCAACCTGGCGCTGGCGCGCGCCAACCTCGACGCGCTGACGGTGCGCGCGCCGGTGGCGGGCCGGCTGACCGGCTTCGACCTGACGCCCGGCCAGAGCCTGGCGCGCGGCCAGCGCCTCGGCCAGGTGGACAGCACCGACGCCGGCCGCGTGCTGGCGCCGCTCGACGAGTTCCACCTGCCGCGCGTGGCGCCCGGCCAGTCGGCCGAGCTCGAGCTGGATGGCCGCACCTGGCCGCTGCGCCTCGCGCGCATCGACCCGCAGGTCAAGGCCGGGCAGTTCCAGGTCGAGCTGGTGTTCGAAGGCGAGCCACCGGCCGGCCTGCGCCGTGGCCAGACCGTGCAGCCGCGGCTCGCGCTCGGTGCGTCCGGCGAGGCCCTGCTGCTGCCCGCCGGCGCCTTCCTGGCCGACGGCGATGGCCGCGAGGTCTGGGTGGTCGACGGCGACCGCGCGGAGCGACGCGCGGTGACGCTCGGCCGCCGCAATGCGCTGCAGGTCGAGGTGCTGGCCGGGCTGCGCGCCGGCGAGCAGGTGATCGTCTCCTCCACCGCGTCCTTCGGCGAGCGCCGCCGCGTGCAGCTGACCGACTGACGATCGGGCGCGCCCCGGCCGGCGCCGGATGCCCGCCCGCGGCGCGCCATCATGTCTTCCCTTTCCAGCGAGGCCCCGTGATCCGACTCCAAGGCATCAGCAAGCAGTACCGCACCGACACCGTCGCCACCGCGGCGCTGCGCGGCATCGACCTCGAGGTCGCGCGCGGCGAGTTCACCGCGATCATGGGCCCGAGCGGCTGCGGCAAGAGCACGCTGCTCAACCTGATCGGCCTGCTCGATGCGCCCGACGCGGGCCGGCTCTGGCTCGACGACCAGGAGGTCGGCTCGCTCGACGAGTCCGGGCGGGCCGCGCTGCGCAAGCGCCACATCGGCTTCATCTTCCAGAGCTTCAACCTGATCGAGGAACTGACGGTGGCCGAGAACATCGAGCTGGCGCTGCGCTACCACGGCATCGCCGCCGCCGAGCGGCGCGCGCGCGTGGCCGAAGCGATGGACCAGGTCGGCATCGCGCACCGCGCGGGCCACCGCCCGAGCCAGCTCAGCGGCGGCCAGCAGCAACGGGTCGCGGTCGGCCGCGCGGTGGTGGCCCGGCCCGCGCTGATCCTGGCCGACGAGCCCACCGGCAACCTGGACAGCGTCAACGGCGAGGAGGTGATGCGCATGCTGCGCGCGCTGAACGAGGCCGGCACGACGGTGCTGATGGTGACGCACACGCCGGCCCATGCGGACCATGCGCGCCGCGTGATCCAGCTGATCGACGGCCAGGTGGTCGGCGACCGCCGCAGCGCGGTGGCGGCCTGAGCGGGGCGCGGCCATGTGGCGCAGTCACCTGCTCGTCGCGCTGCGCGCCCTCGCGCGGCACCGCCTGTTCACCGCGCTGAACCTCGCCGGCCTCGCGGTCGGCATGGCGGCGGCGCTGATGATCGCGCGCTGGGTCGCGCACGAGACCCGGCACGATGCCTGGGTGCCCGCGCTGGACCGCAGCGTCGTGCTGATGTCGCGCGTGCAATACGCCGGCCAGGAGCCGGCGCTGTGGCGCCACTCGCCGGGGCCGATGCTGCCGCGCTTCGCGCAGGACTTCGCGCCGCAGATCGAGGCCTGGACCCGGCTGCTGCCGGCGCGCCGCGCGGTGCGGCTCGACCAGCGGGTGGAGAACCAGGCGGTGCTGCTGGTGGACCCGGGCTTCCTCGAGATGCTGCCCTACCCGCTGCGCGAGGGGCGGGCCGAGACGGCGCTGAGCGAGCCGGGCAACCTGGTCGTCACCGAGGGCTTCGCGCGGCGCTGGTTCGGCCCCGGCCCGGCGCTCGGGCGCACGCTGCTGGTGACGGTGCGCGGCGAGCCGCGGCCCTTCCGCGTCGCCGCGGTGCTGCAGGATCCGCCGTCGGCCAGCCTGGTGGACTTCGAGCTCGCGATGCGGCTGGACCCGCAGGAGCTGCCGGTGCCGGCGCAGCTGGAGAACTGGGGCTCGTTCAACCCGCTGGCGCTGGTGCGCTTGCGCGCGCCGGCCGACCTGGCGGTGCTGCGCGCCGGTGCCGACGGCTTCGTGCAGCGCCATGCGCCGCAGTTCGAGCGCGTCGAGCAGGGCTTCCGCTACCGCCCGGAGCCGGTGCCGCTGGCGCGCGCCCACCTGCACCCGGTGCAGGTGGCCGGCCCGGGGCGGCCGCCCGGCGACCCGGCGCTGGTCGCTGCGATCGGCGCCACCGGCCTGCTGGTGCTGCTGATCGCCACCATCACCTACGTCAACCTGGCGACCGCGCGCGTCTCGCTGCGGGCGCGCGAGGTCGGGCTGCGCAAGACCCTCGGCGCCACCCGCGGCGAACTGGTGCGCCAGTTCCTGCTCGAGAGCACCCTGCTCGCGGCCCTCGCCGGCTTCCTCGCGCTGGTGCTGGTGGAGCTGGCGCTGCCCGGCTTCAACGCGCTGCTGGGCCAGCGGCTGGACCTGCCGCTGCTCGGGGCCGACGGCGTGCTGCTGCCGCTGGCCGCGATGGTGCTCGTGGTCGGCGTCGCCGGCGGCTGGTACCCGGCGCTGGTGCTGGCGCGCCAGCCGCCGCGCCTGGCGCTCGCCGGCCAGGCGGCGGCCGCCGGCGGGGGCGGCATGCGCAGCGCGCTGGTGGTCGGCCAGTTCGTGATCGCCGTCACCCTGCTGGGCGTGATGGCCGTGATCCAGGCCCAGGTGCGCCACCTGCGCGCGACCGACATGGGCTACGAGCCGCGCGGCCTGGTGCTGGTGCAGGCGCTGCACCGCAGCGAGGTGCGCCCGCGCCAGGACAGCCTGCTCGAGGCCTACCGGCGCACGCCGGGCGTGCGCGCGGTCACGCGCTCGCTGTTCGAGCCCGGCTCGGGCGGCATCTCGCGCCAGCCGGCCTACCTGCCGGGCGTGCCCGAGACCCAGGCGCCGCAGCTGTCGACGCAGCCGATCGACTGGGACTACGTGCGCACCTACGGCGCCCGCCTGCTCGCCGGGCGCGAGCTGTCGCGCGACGTGGCCGGCGACGACGCCCAGGCGCTCGACGACGAGGTGCTGGCGCGGCGCGGCGTGCGCGTGCTGGTCAGCCGCGCCGCGCTGCCGCTGTTCGGCACGCGCGACCCGCAGGCCGTGCTCGGCCGCAGCTTCCACCTGAACGGCGAGAACGGGCGCTACGCCGCCACCGTCGTCGGCGTGCTGGAGGACATCCGGCTGCGCAGCGCGCGCGAGCGCCCGGAGCCGACCTTCTTCGCACGCGACGCCGAGACCATGACCTCGATCGCGCTGCGCTTCGACGCGGCGCTGGCGCCGGCCGAGCAGCTGGCGCGAGCCGAGACCACCTGGCGCGCGATGTTCCCGGACGTGCCCTTCGTCGCCACCACCGCCGCCGACGCGATCGCCGGCCAGTACCAGGCCGAGACGCGCGCCGGCCACCTGTTCGCGCTGTTCGCGGGCCTGGCGGTGGCGCTGTGCGCCGTCGGCGTCTACGGCCTGGCCGTCTTCACCGCCGAGCGCCGCACCCGCGAGATCGCGCTGCGCAAGCTGCTCGGCGCGCGCGTGCGCGACATCCTCGCGCTGCTGCTGTGGCAGTTCTCGCGGCCGGTGCTGCTGGCGATCGTGCTGGCCGCGCCGCTGTGGGCCTGGGTCGCGGCCCGCTGGCTGGACCGCTTCGCCGAGCGCATCCCGCTCGGCCCGGCGCCCTTCCTCGCCGCCGCCGGCCTCGCGCTGCTGCTCGCCCTCGCCACCGTGGCCGGCCACGCGCTGAAGGCCGCCCGCGCGCGCCCCGTCACCGCGCTGCGCGCCGACGGGTAGGGGGGAGAGAGACCCGCGTGGCATTCGCCGCACGGGTCTGCGTCAATCTGCCGCCCGGTAGCGGCTGCGCTCGATGACGGCGAGGAAGGTGTCGAGCACCGCGGGGTCGTAGCGCTGCGGCTGTTCGTCGCGCAGCACGTGCAGGATGTCGGCGTGGCGGCGCGGCCGGTGGTAGGGCCGCACGGTGGCCATCGCATCGTAGGCGTCGACCACCGCGACGATGCGCGCGGGCAGCGGGATCGCGTCGCCGCTCAGGCCGTCGGGGTAGCCGCTGCCGTCGGCGGCCTCGTGGTGGTGCAGCACGATGTCGGCGATCGCGGCGACGTGGTCGCCGGGGATGGCGCTGAGGATGCGGTGGCCGCGCCGCGCGTGGCTGCGCATCAGCACGGTCTCCTCCTCGTCGAGCCGGCCCGGCTTCAGCAGGATGCGGTCGGGGATGCCGATCTTGCCGACGTCGTGCAGGTCGGCGGCCACGCCCAGCGCGTAGAGGCCGTCCGCATCGAGGCCGCAGGCCTGGCCGACCTCGACGGCGAGCGCGCTGGTGCGTCCGCTGTGGGCACGGGTGTCGCGGTCGCGCTCGTGCAGCGCGCTCAGCAGCGCGGCGGTCTCGCGGACCAGGTCGTCGATGGCAGCAGGCATCGGGTCGTCCCTCCGGGTGGTACTGCCAGGTCGTCAGGGCCCGAGCGTACACGCGCCGTCCGGCCCGGTGCGGCGTCGAAGACCGCACCGGTCGCGCGGGCGCGACACCGCGACACCGCGGCGGTGCCGCCCCGCGGGCGCCCGTCGCCGACGCGCCCGCCGGCACGCGTTCAGGGCAGGCGGAAGAAGGCCATCTCGCGCGTCAGCCGCCGCGCGTTGTCCTGCAGCGAGGCCGCCGCCGCCGCCGTCTGCTCGACCAGCGCGGCGTTCTGCTGCGTCATCGTGTCCAGCTGGTCGACGGACTGGGCCACCTCGCCCAGGCCGGCGGTCTGCTGCGCCGCGCCGTCGCTGATCTCCTGGATCAGCGTGCGCACGCGCTCGGCGCCCTCGACGATGCTGCGCATCGTGTCGCCGGCCTCGCCGACCACGCGCGAGCCGACCTGCACCTGCTCGGACGAGTCGCCGATCAGGCCGCGGATCTCCTTGGCCGCATCGCCGGAGCGCTGCGCGAGGGCCCGCACCTCGGCCGCGACGACCGCGAAGCCGCGGCCCGATTCGCCCGCCCGCGCCGCTTCCACGGCGGCGTTCAGCGCCAGGATGTTGGTCTGGAAGGCGATGCCGTCGATCGTCCCGACGATCTCCGCGATGCGCCCGGAGGCGTCGCGGATGCCGCCCATGGTCTGCACCACGTCGCCGACCACGCGGCCGCCGCGTGCGGCCACCGCGGCGTTGCCGCCGACGAGCTGCGAGGCGCCGGCCGCCACCGACGCGGTCTGCTGCACGGTCTGGCCGATCTGGCTCATCGCCGTGGACGTGCGCTGCAGCTGGGCCTGGCTTTCCTCGGTGCGGCGCGACAGGTCCTGCGACGCGGCGGCCACTTCCTGGCTGGCGGTCTCGATCTGGTCCGCGCCCTGGCGCACCTGGCCGACGATGCGGCGCAGGGCCTCCAGCGTCGCGGCCAGCGTGTTCATCAGCTGCGCCACCTCGTCGCGGCCCCAGGGCCGCGGGCGCAGCGTGAGGTTGCCGTGCGAGATCTCGGCCAGCTGCCGCCCCACCTCGGCGATGCCGCCCTGGGTCACGCGGTAGAAGGACACCAGCAGGTAGAGCGCCAGCAGCAGCCCCGCGCCCACCCCGCCGAGCTGCGTCCACAGCGCCTGCCGCTGGGCCTGAATTCGCCGGGCCAGGCGCAGGTCGAGTGCGTCGAGCTGGCGCGCCAGGCTGTCGTAGACGCCGCGGCCGGCCTCGTCGCCGAGCGCGACGTAGGCGGCGGCATCGCCACTCGGCGTGCCGGCGAGCAGCTGCTCGCGCACCGCGCGTGCCAGCCGGTCGACCGGCTGGGACCAGGCGCCGGCCGGGACCTCGGCCGCGATCGTCGGATCGGCCTCGGTCGCGCGGCCGAGCGCCTTGCCGGCGTCGGCGGCACGCACGCCGACGAAGGACAGCGCCGAGGCCAGCGCATCGCGCTGCGGCGGCGCGAGCGTGCCTTGCGCCAGCGCCACGTTGCCGAGCCCGCGCAGCCGGCCGGTCTGCTCCGCCAGCGCCGGCAGCGCCTGGGTGGCGCCGATCATCAGGTAGTAGGTGTCGGGATCGGGGTCCAGCGTCAGGTTGGAGCCATCGGCGACGTCGTTGAGCAGGTCGAACAGCGCATCGACGTAGGCGGTGTGGGCGTTGAAGCGCTCGCCCAGCCCGGCTGCCGCGGGCGCCGCCAGCAGGCCCGCGTGCAGGCCTTCGAGCCGGTGCCAGGCCGCCGCTCCCTTCAGGGCCTCGCCACGCTCGGCGTGGACCGCCTGCAGCGCCCGCCAGGCCTGCTCGACCCGGGCCTGGGCCTGCGGCAGGTCCGGTGCCTGCGCCAGCGCAGCACGCCGGCGGTTCTGCGCCGCCTCCAGCAGGGGCGTCAGCGCGCGGACATAGACGACGCCACTGCGCTCCTTCTCGGCGAAGCCGATCGCCGCGTCGGCCATCGACCAGAACGAGGCCGCCAGCACCGCCAGCGGCAGCAGGAAGGCCAGCGTGACCGCCAGCGCCTTGGCGGGGAAGCCGATGCTGCGGAACAGGCGGATGCCCGGGGCCATCAGCCCGTGGTGACGGAAGAAGGCCGGGGGCGAAGACTCCGGTCGGGCGTGGGGGTCGGTCGAACGGACTGCGGCGGACATGCATCCCCTCCTTGGAGGATGCTTGTCGACCGAATCGCGCGGAACTTGATGACGATCAGGGCGCCCGGTCCGGCCCGCGCGGCAGTTCGAGCTTCATCCGCAAGCCCAGGTCGGTGCGCGAGTCGGCGTGGCGCAGCGCCGTCTCCTGGTCGATGCGGCCGGTGCGGTACAGGTCGAACAGCGACTGGTCGAAGGTGTGCATGCCGACCTCGACGCTCTTGGCGATCGCCGGCTTCAGCTCGTCGATCGCGCCCTTCAGGATCAGGTCCGCGATGTAGGCCGAGTGCAGCATCGTCTCGGTGGCCAGCACCAGGCTGCCGTCGCGGGTCTTGATCAGGCGCTGCGAGACCACGCCCTGCAGGTTCAGCGACAGGTCCATCAGCAGCTGGGCGTGCGCGGTCTCGGGGAAGAAGTTGAGGATGCGCTTGATCGCCTGGTTCGCATTGTTCGCATGCAGTGTCGACAGGCAGAGGTGGCCGGTGTCGGCATAGGTGAGGGCCTGCTGCATGGTCTCGCGGTCGCGGATCTCGCCGATCATGATCATGTCCGGCGCCTGCCGCATCGCGTTGCGCAGCGCCTCCGCGAAGGACCAGGTGTCGATGCCCACCTCGCGCTGGTCGACGGTGGCCAGCCGGTGGTGGAACAGGAACTCGATCGGGTCCTCGACGGTCAGGATGTGGCCGCTTTCGGACCGGGCGCGGTAGTCCACCATCGCCGCCAGGCTGGTGCTCTTGCCCGAGCCGGCGGCGCCCACCACCAGCACCAGGCCGCGGCGCAGGCTGGCCAGCTCGGCCACCGCCGGCGGCAGGCCCAGCTCGCTGAAGTCGGCCAGCTGCTCGCGGATGTAGCGCGCCACCAGCGCGGTCTCGCCGCGCTGCTGGTAGACATTGATGCGGAAGCGGCCGAGGCCGCCGGCGCCGATGCCCAGGTTGCATTCGAGCTGGCTCTCGAAGGTCTGCACCTGCTTGTCGGTCATCACCGAGTACGCCAGCAGCTTCGGCTCGCCGGAGCGCAGCGGCGGCAGCGGCAGCGGCCGCGACACGCCGCGCACCTTGACGTGCGGCGGCGCGCCCACGGTCAGGAACAGGTCCGAGCCCTGCAGCGCGACCAGCTGCTCGAGCAGCGGCAAGAGTTCGAGCGTGTCCATCCGGCGTCTCCCTGGCGATCCGACGGCGCGAAGGCGTCGCGCGCGCTTGCGGGCGGTCGGCGGCGTGCGCCGCGGGACCGGTTCCGGTCGCACAATGATGCGACATCGCGGGAGCCTGCCATGACCGACGTCGACCCCTTCGCCACCGACCGTCCGCCGGTGCTGCTGCCGCCGCGGTTGCTCGCGCGCCTCGGCGAGCGCTGCGCCGACGAGGCGCACCAGGCGCGGCAGGCGCTGGCCGGCGACCCGGCGGCGGCGGCCGCCCGCCTGGCCGCGCTGGAGGCCCTGGGCGTGCGGCTGCAGCAGGTGGCGCGCATGGTGGCGCACGAGGGCCGCGCGCCCGACGAGCCGGTGGAGCTGGTGACGGCCTGCCGCCAGGCCGCCGCCGCTTGCGCGGCGGAGGCGTCGGCGCGCGGGGTCGCGGTGCAGGTCGATGGCCGGCCCCTGACGGTGTCGACCGCCGCCGCGGTGGTCGAGCAGGTGCTGGAGCTGGCGCTGGAGCACGCGCTCGCCGTCGGCCACCGGGTGGTGGTGGGCGTCGGGCGCGCGGGCCAGCCGGCCGTCGCGACGGTTCGCATCGACATCCACCGGCGCCCCGACCCCGCGCAGGCGGGCCTGGCGCTGCTGGACGAGGCGCCGCCGCTGCCGCTGATGCTGGCCGGCCTGCTGGCGCGCGCCGGCGGGCTGGTGCTGCGCCAGACGCGGCTCGGGCCCTTGCAGGCGCTGCTGCTGTCGGTGCCGAGTCACGTCGTCGAGGCGGTGGTCCACCCCGACGAGCAGGAGCTGCTGCCGAGCACGCCGGTGGCGCGCGGCGGCCGCGTGCTGGTGGTCGACCCGCGCGACCGCTCGCGGCTGCAGGCGCATGCGCTGCTGCAGCGCGCGGGCCTGGTCGTCGACGCCGCGTCCTCGCTGGCCCAGGCGCGCGCGCTGGGTGGCGACGCGGCCCCGGACGTGGTGCTCAGCGGCCTGCCGCGCGGCGAGCCGGGCTGGCTCGACTGGGTGGAGGAACTGCGTGCGCTGCGGCCCGCGCTGCGGGTGATCGAGCTGGTCGACGAGGACCATGCCTTCGCCTTCTCGCTGCCCAGCGCCGACGCGCCCGGGCGCCTGTCGCGCGGCGAGCTGGCCGAGCACCTGGTGGCCGCGGTGTCGCAGGAGATCCAGTCGGCGCTGCGCGGCTGAGGGCGCCGCAGCGGGAGACACCCGGCTCGGGCATCATGCGCCCGGCAGGCGAGCCGCCTGCGACTTCGGGAGCCCGGTGCGTGGATGACTTCGACGTGGATCTGATGGTGCTCGGCGCCGGCAGCGGCGGCGTGCGCGCGGCGCGCATGGCGGCCCAGCGCGGGGCGCGGGTGGCGGTGGCCGAGAGCGGCCCGACGGGCGGCACCTGCGTCAACGTCGGCTGCATCCCGAAGAAGCTCTACGGCCACGCGGCCCACTACGCGGAGGCCTTCGAGGAGTCGGCCGGCTACGGCTGGCAGCTCGGTGCGGCGCGGCTCGACTGGGGCGTGCTGAAGCAGCGGCGCGCCGCCGAGCTGCGGCGGCTGAACGGCGTCTACGAGCGGCTGCTCGCCGAGGCCGGCGTCGAGCTGCTGCGCGGCCGGGCGCGCCTGCTCGGGCCGCAGCAGGTCGAGGTGCAGCCGGACGATGCGACCGCCCCGCCGCGCCGGCTGCGCGCGCGCCACGTGCTGGTGGCCACCGGCAGCCGGCCGCAGCGCCCGCCGATCGACGGCGCCGAGCTCGGCGTGGTGTCCGACGAGATGTTCGACCTGCCGGTCTTCCCGCGCCGCCTGGCCGTGGTCGGCGGCGGCTACATCGCCTGCGAGATGGCGTCGATCTTCCACGGCCTGGGCGCCGAGGTGACCCAGCTGGTGCGTGGCGACGCGCTGCTGCGCGGCTTCGATGCCGACATCGGCCGCGTGCTGGCGGCACAGATGCAGGCACGCGGCGTGGCGATCCGCTTCCAGGCCCAGCCGGTGGCGCTGCGCCGGCACGACGGCGCGCTCGCGCTTCAGCTCGAGGACGGCCAGGCGGTGGCCGCCGACACCGTGCTGTGGGCGACCGGCCGGGTGCCGAACAGTGCCGACCTGGGGCTGGCCGAGGCCGGCGTCGCGCTCGGCGACGATGGGGCGGTGATCGCCGACCCGCGCGGCGCCACCCGCGTGCCGAGCGTGCACGCGGTCGGCGACGTGACCGGCGGCCCGCAGCTGACGCCGGTCGCGCTGGCGCAGGCGATGGTGCTGGTCGACCGGCTGTTCGGCGACGGCGGCCGGCGCTTCGACCCCGCGCTGCTGCCGACCGCCGTCTTCACGCACCCGCCCGTGGGCAGCATCGGCCTGTCGGAGGCGCAGGCGGCGGCGCGCCATGGCGCGCTGCGCATCTACGAGACCGACTTCAAGCCGCTGAAGCACACCCTCAGCGACAGCGTCGAGCGCTGCCGGATGAAGCTGGTGGTCGACGACGCGAGCGACCGCGTGCTCGGCCTGCACATGGTCGGCCCCGACGCGGGCGAGGTGGTGCAGGGCTATGCGGTGGCGCTGGGCATGGGCGCCACCAAGGCGCAGTTCGACGCCACGCTCGGCATCCATCCGACGGTCTCGGAGGAGTTCGTGACGATGCGCACGCTGAGCCGCCGCGTCGGCTGAGCGGGCGCGCTGGGGACGGGGCCCGGCCGCAGCGGGGCGCCATGGCATCATCGCGCCGCCCGCGCCCCGTCGCGCCCCCGGTGCCGATGGCGCCGCCCGACCCGATGTCCCTGCTGCGAAACCCGTCCGCGTCGTCCCCCTCGTTCCCGTGGCCCGGTCCGCCGCGCCGGCTGGCCGCGACGGCCGGGGCGGTCCTGCTGGCCCTGGGCGCCGTGGTCGCCGGCGCGGCGCGCGCCGCCGACCCGCCGCCGGCCAAGCCGGCACCGAAGCCGGCCGCGCGGCCCGCGGCCAAGGCACCGGCCCCCGCCGCGCCGGCGAAGGCCCGCGACCCGCTGCTGACGCGCGAGCAGCTCGCCGCCTGCATGGCCCGGCAGGAACGTGTGCGCCAGCAGGGTGACGAGGCCCGCCAGCTGCAAGGCGCGCTCGAGCGCGAGAAGACCGAGCTGCTGCAGGAGGGCGAGGCCCTGAAGGCCGCGCTGTCGACGCTGGACCGCAGCGACGTGGCGTCGGTCGACGCCTACAACGCCCGTGCGGCCGCCCGCGATCAGCGCATCGACGCCTTCGAGCCGCGCGTGAAGGCCTTCAATGCCCAGGCCGAGGCGCTGCAGGCCGAGCGCGCCGGCTACAGCCGCGACTGCGAGAACCGCCGCTTCGACGAGAAGGACGAGAAGGCGCTGCAGGGCGGGCGCTGAGGCGCCGCCGCGCCGCGCGACGGCTGGCTGCGGCGGGCCGCGCCGGCGCGGGCCGGCGCGCGCCGGCCGCTGCAGGCGCTCAGCGCAGCGAGGGCCGCGCCAGCGCGGCGGCCGCCCGCGCGCGCGCCGCCAGCGCCTGCAGGCGCGTGGTGCCGCTCCGGTCGCCTGCCGCAGCGCCGGTGCGCGGGCCGGTGGGCGTGTCCAGGCCGCTGCCCGTCGGATCGGCGCGCACCGTCGCGCGCACCTCGCCGTCCGGCGTCGCGAGGAAGTCGTCGACGCAGCCGTCGAGGGTCTCGTCGGCGGCGCAGAACTCGTAGCGCCCCGGAGCCGCGTCGGCGCCGAGGTCGAAGGCGAACAGCGTCAGTGAACCATCCCGCACGTCGGCCACCGCGCAGAGGAAGGCCCGGCCGGTGGCATCGTCCGTGCCGCAGACGATGACGCGGGCCAGGCCGCCGCCCACGCTGCTCACCAGCACCCGGTCGAGTTCGCGCCAGTCGTCGGTCCGGAAGCTGAACTCGTCCCAGTAGGGCAGGCCGCTGCCGAACGGGCCGTAGTCCAGCCGCAGCGTGCCCAGCAGCGGCCGCACCGCGTCGAAGGCCGAGAGCGGGCGGGCCAGTGACGACACCGGCCGGGCACCCGGCAGCGTGAGCAGGGTCTGCGCCGCGCGGTAGCGCAGCCCGTCCATCAGCCAGGTGCTGGTGGTGCCGCTGGCGGCGTCGAACCAGAGCAGGTCCGCCTTGCCATCGCCGTCCAGGTCCGGCGTGCCGACCACGCGGAAGCCGGGGTGGCGCAGCAGCACGGCGCCTTCCAGCACGGTGCTGCCGTCCATGCGCCAGGCGGTGGTCAGGCCTTCGGCGGCGTCCTGCCAGACCAGGTCGGCGCGGCCGTCGCCGTCCAGGTCCGGCGTCGCGACCACGCGGAAGCCCGGGTGCTGCAGCAGCTGGGCGGCCTGCGTCACCTGCAGCCCGTTCATCAGCCAGACGCTGGTGATGCCGGTCGCCGCATCGGTCCACAGCAGGTCGGCGCGGCCGTCGCCGTCCAGGTCCGGCGTGGCGGTGACGCGGAAGCCGGGATGGCGCAGCAGCAGCGCCGCGGCCTTCCAGTCGGCCCCGTCCATCAGCCAGGCCACGGTGCTGCCGTCGGCCCCGTCGGTCCACAGCAGGTCGGCGCGGCCGTCGCCGTCGAGGTCGGGCGTGGCGGTGACGCGCAGCGTCGGGTGGACGAGCAGGGTGCGCGCGGCCAGCACGCGGCTGCCGTCCATCAGCCAGACCGCGGTGGTGCCGCTCACCGGGTCGTACCACAGCAGGTCGGCCTTGCCGTCGCCGTTCAGGTCGGGCGTCGCGGTGACCGAGAACGACAGGTGCTGCAGCAGCAGCTCGGCCCGCATCGGGCGCCCGCCGGCCGCCGACGGCAGCGGGTCGCGCAGCAGCCACGTGGCGCCGGCGGACGGGTCGAACAGCAGCAGCTCGCAGCGGCCGTCGCCATCGAAGTCGCCCTGGCCGACCGGCAGCGCGCCGCCGAGGTCCGTCGCGGCGCTCTCCACCCAGCGCGTGCCGTCCATGCGCCAGACGCCGAAACGCGCGCCGCTGCCCGGTGGCAGCAGCCAGGCCAGGTCGGCGCGGCCGTCGCCGTCGAGGTCGGCCCGCGGGTCGCCCAGGCGTGGCGAGCAGTCGCCACGGCCGACCCCGGGCACCGCCTGGCGCTGGCGGGTCGCGGGCGCGCCGGCGGCGGCCGGCGCCTGGTCGGTGGCCGCCGTCGGGCCGGCCGCCGGATCGCCGCCCCCGCAGCCGGCGAGCGCGAGGCCGAGCAGCAGCGCGGCGGCGCAGGCGGCCCGTGCGCCGCGACGGGCGCGGGCGTCGAGGCGCAGACCTCGGTCGAACAGGGCGCGGGCAGGCATCGGCGGTCCTCGTCACCGCGTGTGCCGGGCCGACGACCGGCCCGCTTCGCTGCGGTGCGGGCCATGCTAGCCGCCGCACGGCGTGCGGTCGGCGGCCCGGGGCCGCGGCGTCCGCCATCGGTAGGATGGTCCGGACGGACGCCGGCCGGCGCTCAGGCGGGCGGGAACAGCGCGTCCAGCCCGGCGAGGAAGCTGGCGAAGCGGATCGGCTTGGTCCAGTAGTCGTCGAAGCCGCTCGCCAGCGCGCGCTGCACGTCCTCCGGCATCGCATTGGCCGACAGCGCGATGCAGCGCAGCCCGGCGGTCGCCGTGTCGGCGCGCAGGCGCCGCAGCACCTCGAAGCCGTCGAAGTCGGGCAGCTGCATGTCGATCAGCACCAGGTCGGGCAGCCAGGACCGGGCCTCCAGCACGCCGGCCTCGCCGGTCGGCGCGCTGCGCAGCTCGAGCCGGCCGCGCTGCGCGATCAGTTCCTCGACGAGCAGCACGTTGACCGTGTTGTCCTCGATGTAGAGCACCCGGCCGGGGCGCGCGGGTGCCGGGTCGGCGGCCTCCGCGCCGGGCTGGCCCGCCTGGGCCAGCGTCGCCGCGATGCCGGCGCCCACCGCGGCCTGCGGCAGCCACAGCATGAAGCGGGTGCCGCGCCCGGGCGCGGAGTCGACCTCGATGCGGCCGGCCATCGAGGTCAGCAGCGCCTTCACGAGGGCCAGGCTCATCGCGACGTCGGTGCCGTCCGGCCCATGCCGCCCGAAGGCCTCGAACAGCTGCAGCTGCTGGTCGGCCGTCAGGGCCTGGCCGTCGTCGGCGACGGCGAGCACCGCGTCGGAGCCGTCGCCGGCCGCGGCCACCCGCACCTGCGAGCCCGGCGCCAGGTGGCGGATGCGATGCGCCAGCAGCCGGGTCAGCGCCTGGCGCAGGCGCTCGCGGTCGGCGCGCACGCCGAAGCCGGCCGTCTCGGCGACCAGCACCACGCCGCCGGCCGCCGCCTCGGCGGCCAGGCTGTCCAGCACCTCGGCCACCAGCGGATCGAGCGCCACCGGCACCGGCTCGATCTGCAGCGTGCCGGACTCGATGCGCGCCAGGTCCAGCACCTCGTTGACGAGCGCGAGCAGGTGGTCGGCCGCCTGGCGCACGTGGCGCAGCTTGGCCAGGCGCTGCGCCGCCGGCTCGGCCGCGGCGCCGGCCTCGGCATCGCGCTCGAGCAGCTGCGTGAAGCCGAGGATCGCGTTCAGCGGCGTGCGCAGCTCGTGGCTCATGCGCGCGAGGAACTGCGACTTGGCCTCGCTCTGGCGCTGTGCGGCCAGCGCCTCGCGGCGCGCGGTCTCGGCGTCCACGCTTTCCTGGATGTCGAGGTTGACGCCGATCTGGCGCACCGCCCGCCCCGCATCGTCGTAGACCGGCACCGAGCGCGAGGCCAGCCAGCGGTAGCTGCCGTCGGGCCAGCGCACGCGGAACTCGTAGCTCGCCATCGCGCCGCGCTCGATCGAGCGGCGGTTCGCCTCCAGCACCAGCGCCAGCTCGTCGGGGTGGGCGAGGGCGGTGCGCAGCTGGGCCGGCGAGAGAGCCGGTGCGACCTCGCCCGCGGGGGCCGGCAGGCCGCGCAGCGCGTACATCTGGGCGTCCCAGCGCACTTCGCCGCTGCGCAGGTCGACCTCCCAGGTGCCGATGCCCGCGGCCCGCGTGGCCAGCGCGACGCGGTCGTTGGCATCGCGCAGGGCCTGGTCGGCACGGCGCCGCTCGGTCACGTCCAGCGTCGCGCCGAACACCAGGGCCCGGCCCTCCCAGGGCTCCAGCCGCACCCGCTGCGCGAACCAGCGCAGCTCCCCGTCGCCGCGGATCACCCGGAACTCGTGCTCGAAGACCTGCTCGGGCGCGGCCAGCTGGCGCGCGCGCAGCGCGCGCATGCGCTCGCGGTCGTCGGGGTGGACGTAGGTCTGCAGCCAGTCCTCGCGCGAGGGCGGCCCGAGCGCCGGCGCGCGGCCATAGAGACGGTAGGTCTCGGGGTCCCAGTGCGTCTCGTCGCTCTGTGGGTCGCGCGTCCACATGCCGATGCCGGCGGCGCTGGCGGCGTTCTCGAGCTGCCGCTGCAGGCGGTCCGCCTGCTGCCGGACCTCGCGCTGGCGCGTGATGTCCAGCGCGACGCCGAGGAAGGCCAGCGGGCGGCCCGCCCCGTCGCGCTGCAGCACGCGGCGCGTCAGCACGTGGCGCCAGCTGCCGTCGGACCGCCGGTAGCGCGCGGCCATGTCGGTCGGCACGTCGTGCACCAGGGCCTCGCGGGCCGCGTCGACCACCGCGGGCAGGTCGTCGGGGTGGATCAGCGCGCGCACCTCCGCCAGCGACAGGCCCTCGGGCCGGTAGGGCATGGCCAGCACCTCGTAGCCGCGCGGGTTGTAGTACAGGCGGTCGCTGGCCAGGTCGTGGCGCCAGACCACGATCTCGCCCAGTTCCAGCGCCAGCGCGAGCTGGGCGCTCGCCTCGTCGAGCGAGCGCGCGGCGGCGATGGCCTCGCTGTCGTCGACCATCACGCCGCGCGCGACGCGCGGCCGCCCGCGCCGGTCGGCCACCACCTCCCACTGCGAGTGGATCCAGCGCAGCCGGCCCTCGCCATCGACCACGCGGAAGCGCTGGGCATAGCGGCCCGGCCGCGTCGTCGAGCGCTGGAAGTCGTCGGCCCCGCGGTCCTCCGGGTGGATGCGCTGGCGCGCCTGCTCGAAGCTGGGCGTGCCCTGGGCCGGATCCAGCCCGAAGAAGCGGAACACGTGGCGGTCCCAGTGCCCGTGGCCGGTCCGCAGGTCGCGCTCCCAGACGCCCAGCCGGCCGAACTCCTGCGCCGCCTCCAGCAGCGCCGAACCGCGCGCGGCCTGGGCCTGGGCGGCCTGCAGCGGCCGCAGGTCGCTCAGCGTCCACAGGCCGTGGCCCATCGCGGCAGCGAGCCGCCAGGACACCGGGATGCCGGGCGACCCGTCCGCGCCGACCTGCAGGCGGGCCCGGCCCTCCGCGGCGGCCCTGCCTGCGGCCTCGCTGGCGGCCTCGCCTGCGGCCGGGTCCGCTGCCGCGGCGGCGACGCGCGCCGCCAGGTCCCGGGCCAGCGCGGTCCGCCAGGCGGCGGCGTCCGCGGCCGTTGCGCCCTCGTCCCCGTCCTCGCCATCACCTTCGTCGCGCGGCGGTGCGAGCGCCGCGAGCAGGTCGGCGCCCACCGGGTCCGCCCCCCACAGCGCCGCGAAGGCCGGATTGGCCCAGGCGATGCGGCCGTCCGGCGTGCTGACGGCCAGCCCCTCGCGGCCGAGCGCGAGCAGGGCCGCCTGCAGCGGGGACGGCAGCGGGCTCAAGGCCGGATCACGGCGGGCTGACCTGCAGCACCAGCTTGCCGAAGTTCTCGCCGCTGAACAGCTTGAGCAGCGCGTCGGGGAAGCTGCGCAGGCCCTCGACCACGTCCTCGCGGCTCTTCAGGCGCCCGCTGGCGAGGTGGCCGGCCAGCTCGCCGACGGCGACGCCGTAGCGGTCGGCATAGTCGAACACGACCATGCCTTCCATGCGCGCGCGGTTCACCAGCAGCGACAGGTAGTTCGCCGGGCCGCGCACCGGGCCGGTGGCGTTGTACTGGCTGATCGCGCCGCAGACGACGATGCGCGCACGCCGGCGGATGCGCGTCAGCACGGTGTCGAGGATGTCCCCGCCGACGTTGTCGAAGTAGACGTCGATGCCGTCCGGGCAGTGCTGGCGCAGGCCCTCGCGCACCGGGTCCCAGCGGGCCGCGCCGTCGGGCGCGGCGGCCTTGTAGTCGATGCAGGCGTCGAAGCCCAGCTCCTCGACGACGAAGCGGCATTTCGCCTCCCCGCCGGCGATGCCGACCGCGCGGCAGCCCTTGATGCGCGCCAGCTGGCCGACCGTCTGGCCGACCGCGCCGGCCGCGCCGGACACCACCACCGTCTCGCCCGGCTGCGGCTGGCCGACGTCGAGCAGGCCGAAGTAGGCCGTCATGCCCGGCATGCCGAGCACGTTCAGCCACTGGGTCAGGCTGCCGAGCTGCAGGTCCACCCGCGTCACGCCGCGCGCCAGCGTGCGGCCATCCACCGCCGCCAGGCGCTGCACGCCGAAGGCGCCGCTGAGCAGCGTGCCGACCGGCCAGGCCGAGGCATTCGACGCGATCACCCGGCCGATGCCGCCGGCGCGCATGACGTCGCCCAGCGCGACCGGCTCGATGTAGCTGCGGCCCTCGTTCATCCAGCCGCGCATCGCCGGGTCCAGCGACAGCACCAGCAGCTCGACCACCACCCCGTCCGGCGGCACCGCCGGCGCGGGCACCTCGTCGATCAGCCAGTCCTCGGGCTTGGGCAGCCCGACCGGCCGGGCGGCGAGTCGGACGCGGGTGTTGACGGCGGTGGTGAGGTCGGTCATCGGCGGTTCCGGAAGCGGCCGGCACGGCAGCCGGTCGGAGGTGCCGATCGTAGCGGCGGCGGCGCCGGCGCGGGGGCGGCTGTCGGACGGCGCCTACGACGCGACACGCGCACGGCCGATGGAGGCCGCGCGCACCCGTCCCTACAGTGCCACATCGGCCGCCGCCGGCCGCGAGGAGGATGCGATGACCCGCGACATGACCGTCACCGTCGGCCTGATGCTGACCAGCCTGGCCGCCGCCGTCGCGGCGCCCGACGTGGACCTGGGCCCGGCCCGCGAGCAGGTGGCACTGCGGGCGGTGGCGACGCCGGCATGGGAACGTGGCGCCGTCGCCGTGCCGGCGAGCCTGCGCAGCCCCGCCGCGGGCCTGCCGGTGCCCGCCGCCGACTGCGCCGACGACGTGACACGGCCCTACCGGCTGATGCACCACGGCGCCGGCCGGCTGCCGGCAGGCTGTGCGCTCGGCACCGTCTGACCCGGGTGAGCAGAAATGACAACGCGGCCCTGGGGCCGCGTCGTGGGAGGTGCGTGGCGCCGCAGCGCCCGCCGCCGGCTCAGAGCGGCCGGATGTTCGTGGCCTGCAGGCCCTTCTGGCCCTGCTTCACCTCGAACTCGACCTTCTGGTTCTCGTGCAGGGTGCGGAAGCCCGTCCCCTGGATGTCCCGAAAATGGGCGAACACGTCCGCGCCGCCGCCGTCCTGGGCGATGAAGCCATAGCCCTTGGCTTCATTGAACCACTTCACGGTACCGGTTTGCATCGTCATCGATCGATCACTCTCTCTTCAATAGGCTGGTCGAACAGGGAAGGGCGCGGCGGTGCCGCGCGGGGCAGCGGCCTCGAGAATTCCCGACGGGCATGAAGCTGGATTCGGAGTGAACGATCTCGGGCAGAACTGTGGCGCGGATCGTACACCATGTCCCCCGCAGGCCCGCGCCGCCCACGGGAGAGCGCGCCGCTGGCGGACGCCGTAGCATCGGTTCCACGGCCGGCTGACGTGGCCTGCCGTCCAACTGCCTGCCGAAGGAGCACCCTGCCGATGAGCCCCGCCGACGCCGAGACGTCCCCGCCTGCCCCCTGGAAGCACGATGGCGTGCGCGTCATCCCCGGCGACCGCCTGGACGCCAACACCGCGCAGACCCCGGGCATGGACCGCAAGGCCGCGATCAACCTCGCCCGCGTCGGTGCACAGAAGCTGTGGGCCGGCACGGTGCACATCCACCCGAACGCGAAGACCGGCGCGCACCACCACGGCCCGCTGGAAAGCGTGATCTACGTGGTCAAGGGGCGCGCGCGGATGCGCTGGGGCGAGCGGCTGGAGTTCACCGCCGAGGCCGGGCCGGGCGACTTCATCTACGTGCCGCCCTTCGTGCCGCACCAGGAGATCAACGCCAACGCCGACGAGACGCTCGAATGCGTGCTGGTGCGCAGCGACGGCGAGGCGGTGGCGGTCAACCTGGACCTGGAGCCGGTGGAGAAGCCCGAGTCCGTGGCCTGGGTCGACCCGACCCACCCGGCCCCGTGAGGCCGCGGTGCCGGTGGGCGCGCCGATGAGCGGCGGCGCCCGGCCGCTGCGCCTGTCCGTGCTGGACCAGTCCGTCGCCCGCGCCGGCGCGGGCGAGGACGCCGCGATCCGCGACACGCTGGCGCTGGCCGAGGCCTGCGAGGCCTGGGGCTATGCGCGCTTCTGGCTCAGCGAGCACCATGCGCTGCCGACCATCGTCGGCAGCGCGCCCGAGATCCTGATGGCCGCGGTGGCTGCGCGCACCCGGCGCATCCGCATCGGCAGCGCGGGCGTGATGCTGCCGCACTACAGCGCGCTGAAGGTGGCCGAGCAGGCGCGCGTGCTGGAGGCGCTGGCCCCGGGCCGCATCGACCTCGGCGTGGGCCGGGCGCCGGGCGGCGACATGCGCACGGCCCGCGCGCTGAACCCGAACGCCGCCCACGCCGCCGACGACTTCCCGCGCCAGGTGAGCGACCTGATCGCGTGGACCTCGCGGCCCGAGCACCAGGGCATCGCCGCGCGGCCGCTCGGGCCGCATGCGCCGCCGGTGTGGATCCTCGGCAGTTCCGACTACGGCGCCCAGCTCGCGGCCTGGCTGGGCCTGCCCTATGCCTTCGCCTACTTCTTCATGGACGGGCAGGGCGTGGAGCAGGCACTGGACCTGTACCGCCGCCTCTACCGCCCGAGCGAACGCCACCCGACGCCGCAGGCGACGATCTGCGTCTGGGCGCTGGCGGCCGACGACGAGGCGACGGCCGCGTACCACGCGCTGAGCCGCGAACGCTGGCGCGTCGACCGCCAGCGCGGCGTCTACGGCCCGCTGCGCTCGCCCGAGGAGGTACAGGCGCGCGGCTTCGACGACGCCGACCGGCCGATGGTCGACGCGATGCGCCGGCGCAGCTTCGTCGGGACCGCCGCGTCGGTGGCCGAGCGGCTGCGCGCGCTCGCGGCGTCTCTGGACCTCGACGAGCTCGTGATCAACACCTGGGCGCACGACGCGCAGGCGCGTCGCCACTCCTACCGGCTGCTGGCACAAGCCTTCGCGCTGGACACGCTGCCCCCGCTGGAGGTGGCCTGATGCCGGAGGAGGAGTTCGTGCTGCGCGGCGCCTTCGTCACGCTGGATGCGCTGCTCAAGGCCACCGGCCTTGCGCCCAGCGGCGGCGCGGCCAAGCACCTGATCGCCGACGGGGCGGTGCAGGTGGATGGCCGCGAGGAACGCCGGCGCGGCGCGAAGATCCGCGCCGGCCAGCAGGTCACGCTGGGCGGCGCCAGCGTGCGGGTGCGGGCGGCGGCCGATGACGCGGCTGCTCCTGCAGCCTAGGCCGCCCCGCGTCGGTCAGAACGCGTAGCGCACGCCGACCGAGTAGAGGTCGGTGTTGGCGCGCGTGTTCAGCGCGTCGAAGCGGTAGCGCTCCCACTCGCCGCGCACTGACAGGTTTTTGTCGATCGCGTAGTCGATGCCCGCGCCGACCTTCGCGGCGGTGCCACGGTCGCTGCCGATGCCGCTGTCGCTCAGCTTGCCGCCGAACACGCCGACGCGGCCGATCGCGGACCACGGGCCGCTGATCGGCACCGTGCCCACCGCGTCGAGGTAGTAGCCGTTGGCCTTGCGGTCGCCGGCGGCGCTGTTGAACTTGCCGAGGTCGACGTAGCCGCCTTCCAGCGCCAGGTTCGGCGTGAACTGGTAGCCGCCGAACACCTTGCTGCCCGTCTTCGAGCGGTCGGTCTCGAGGCCGCCGACGCTCTGGCCCTTGTAGTGCGAGCCGCCGGCGGAGCCGCCGATGTAGAGGCCTTCCGCATGGGCCGCCGACAGGCCCAGGCTGGCGCCGAGGCCGACCAGCGCGGCAGCGACGGCGAGCGGGCGGCGCAGCGAGCTCGACAGGACGAGGGGTTTCGAACGCATGTTTCTTCTCCTTGGTTCGGGCGCCCGCCGAGGGGCGCCGGAAACCGGTGCCGGGCACCGGGGGACATCGCGCGGTCCCGCACGGGGAACCGACGGGAAGAGGATGCGCCGCCGGGGTGAAGGGCTCGCGCCTGCAGGTGAAGTTGTGTGATCCCTGCGTGAGCGGCCGTTGCATGCGGGGCGACAATCGGCCCCGGGTGTCCGAATCGTCCGACAGGCTCGGCGGCGGCCCCGACCGCCCGTCCGCGCCGCGTTCCCGTCCGTCCTGCGTCCATGCCCACGTCCAGCCCCCTGCCACCCGTCCTCGGCGACCCCGAAGCCCTCCTGCCGGCCCTGCGCGGGCCCGGCTATGCGGTGCTCGACGCCGCGCTGCTGCGCGCGTGGGCCGGCGTCGACGCGGCCGCCCTCGCGGCCCTCGCGCCGTATTGGGACGACCTGCCGGCCGACACCTACCTGCGCGACGGCGGCCGCTACCGGCGGCGGCGCCACGGCTGCTTCGTGGTCGACGGCGCGGCCGTGCGCCAGTCGCCGCACCGCGCGCACTGGCAGCCGCTGGCCTACAACGCGCTGCACGGCGGGCTGGAGCGCTGGTTCGAGCCGCTGCCGCAGGCGCTGGTGCAGGCCCCCGCCTGGCCGCGCCTGCTGCAGGCGCTGGCCGGCGCCGCGTCGGCGCTGAAGGGGCCGCAGCCCTGGTACGTGGAGGCGCACGCCTTCCGCATCGACACCACCGACGGCATCGGCCGGCCGACACCGGAGGGGGCGCACCGCGACGGCGTCGACCTCGTCGCGGTGTTCCTCGTCGCGCGCGAGGGCGTGAAGGGCGGCGAGACGCGGGTCTTCGACGCCGACGGCCCGCAGGGCCTGCGCTTCACGCTCGGCGAGCCCTGGAGCCTGCTGCTGCTGGACGACGAGCGCGTGATCCACGAGAGCACGCCGATCCAGCCGCTCGACCCGGCCCGCGCCGGGCACCGCGACACGCTGGTCGTGACGCTGCGCCGCGGCGGCTTCCAGGGGCCCTGAGCGGCGCGGCGCCGATCGCGCGACGCCCGGCCGCTGCGCGTGGAGGGCCGGTGCGCGCTACTTCAGCAGCGTCTCGCGCAGGAACTGCACGGTGGCGTGGAACTGGAAGTCGGCGTTCTCCTTGCGGGCGAAGCCGTGGCCCTCGTTCTCGGCCCGCAGGTACCAGACCGGCACCCGGTTCTCGCGCAGCTTCGCGACGATCTGCTCCGCCTCGGTGTAGGGCACGCGCGGGTCGTTGCGGCCCTGCACCACGAACAGCGGCTTGCGGATGCGGTGCGCCTGCGTGAGCGGCGAGATGCGCTCGAGGAAGGCGCGCATCGCCGGGTCGCGCTCGTCGCCGTACTCGACGCGACGCAGGTCGCGGCGGTAGCTCTCGGTGTTGTTCAGGAAGGTGACGAAGTTGGAGATGCCGACGATGTCGATCGCGCTGGCGATGCGGTCCGCGTAGTGCACGCTGACCGCCAGCGACATGTAGCCGCCGTAGCTGCCGCCGCTGACGGAGACGCGCGAGGCGTCCAGGTCCGGCTGGGTGGCGATCCAGTCGAGCAGCGCGCCGATGTCCTTCACCGAGTCCTCGCGCTTCATGCCGTCGTCCAGCGTGAGGAAGGTTTTGCCGTAGCCGGCCGAGCCGCGCACGTTCGGCTGGATCAGCACGATCCCCAGCTCCTGCACCAGGTAGTTGTAGCGGCCGATGAAGCCCATCGTGGCCTGCGCCTCGGGGCCGCCGTGGATCAGCACCAGCACCGGCCGGCGCCCGGTGAAGCGGGCGGGCGGGCGGTTCACCAGGCCCGAGATGCGGCGGCCGTCGAAGCTGGTCCAGCGCACGATCTGCTGCTCGCCGAAGCGCGTCGGGTCGATGCCGGGGGCGGCGTAGGCGCGGGTCCACTGCTCGACCCGGCCGCTGTCGGTGTCCAGCGTGAAGAGCTGGCTCGGGCCCTGCGCGCCGTTCAGCGAGAAGGCCAGCTCGCTGCGACGCCGGTGGAAGGCGGTGCTGCCGATGCTGCCGGCCGGCAGCTTCGGCACCGGCCGCTCGCGCAGCGTGGCCCCGTCGATCAGGCGCAGCTCGTCGCGCCCGTCGACGTTCGCCTGCAGCGCGATCAGCCGGCCGTCCTCGGGGCCGGTGGCGCCGCTGATGTCCCAGGGGATGTGGGCGGTGACGCGCTCGAGCGCGCGGTCCGCCAGCCGGCAGCGCACCAGCTCGCGGAACTCGCCGGCGTGGTTGCTCAGCACCCACAGCGCGCTGCCGTCGGGCGAGAAGCGCCCGGCGAAGTACGAGGCCTTGGGGCCGCCCGGCGCGGGCAGCAGCGGCGTCCGCGCACCGGTCTCCAGGTCCATCAGCCAGACCTCGGACTCGTTGGCCGACAGGTAGCGCGTGAGCGCCACGCGGCGGTCGTCCGGCGAGATCTCGCCGGCGAACCAGCCTCCACCGTCCAGCTCGGCGACCAGTCGCGCCTGCTGCGGCGCCAGCGGATCGATCAGGCGGAAGCGGGTGCTGACCTGCGCACGGCGGCCGCCCTGGGCGGTGCGGTCCAGCGGCACCGAGCTGACCAGCAGCATGCTGCGGCCGTGCAGCCAGCCGGCCACGTCGTGGCGTTCGTCGGGGTCGGTCAGCAGCGTGGTGGCGCGCGTCGCCGGGTCGAGCCGGTAGACCTGGGCCGCCTCGTTGCCGCCGCTGCTGCGCTCGAACACGATGTAGGCGCCGCTGCGCGGCTCGTAGCTCGCCTGCGTGACCGGGTCGGGGAAGTCGGTGAGCTGCTCGGGCGCGGCCAGCGGGCCGCGCAGCCGGAACAGCTGGTTCGTGTTGCCGCCGGCCGGCCGGTGGTTGACCAGCATCTCGCGGGCGATGGGGTGCCAGTCGACGAAGCCGTGGCCGCGGAAATCGTTGTAGCCCGCGACCTCGTCGGCGATGCGCTGCGGCAGCGGCGGGATGCCCTGCACCACCAGGTTGGGGTTCGGCGTGATCGTCGGACCGCCCGCGGCCGCGCCCGAGCCGCCGGCGCCCGGCGCGGACGCCGGGCCGGGCGATGCGCAGGCGCCCAGCAGCAGCGACAGCGCGGCGCCGGCGGTGGCGCGGCGGCGGCCAGGGTCGGCGGGGGCATCGGCGGCGTCCTGGCGGTCGGTGCGAGCGGGCAGCGGGAGGAGCGGGGAGGCAGGGTGGCGGCGCATGGGGGAGGGGGTGAGCGGCGGCATCGGCCGGTGAAGGGCGCGATTTTGGCGCAGCGGCGCGCGGCCCCGCGCCCCCGTCCGTCGGCATTCCCTGCGGCTCGGAGGGGGTGGGCTGCAGTCCGTCGCAAGCCGCTGGCCGCGCGGCGCCGGCCTGCCGACACTGGCTCCCATCGACACCGAGCCCGGTGTCCCCGCCGACCAGGAGCCCGACCATGCGCCGCACCACCGCCCCCGCCACCGCCGCCGCCACGCTGTTCGCCACCGTGATCACCGCGGTCGTGCTGGGCACGCTGTCGGGCGGCGCCGGCGCGCGCCACGCCGCGGCCGCCGCGCCGGCCGCGATGCCGGTGTTCGAGCTGCCCCGCGTCGTGATCAGCGGGCGGGTGCAGCGTCCCGCCGAGCCGACGGTGATCGAGCTGCCGCGGGTGGTCGTGACCGGCCGCCCGGTGCCGCTGCAGACGGTGGTCCAGCGCGCCGAGGGCGCGGCCCGCGGCGTCTGAGGCGCGCGTCCCCGGCCGCCCGCGTACCGCTCCAGCGGGCGGTCAGGCCTCGCGCACGTCGGCCACCGGGTCCTGCCCGAAGTCCGGCCGGCGCAGGAAGGCCAGCACCCGCGCCGCGGCATCCGCCGGCGAGCTGAGCTGCCCGCCCTGCTTCAGCGCGACGAAGCGCCCCTGGTCCGGGAAGCCGGCCGGATCGGCGCCGCGCAGCTCGGCCTGCATGTCGGTGTCGATCACGCCGGGCGCGAGCGAGACGATGCGTGCGCCGTTCGGGCGCCCGACCTCGTCCAGCGCCATCGCACGCGACAGGTGGTCCATGCCGGCCTTGGCCGCGCAGTAGACGGCCGAGCCGGCCATCGCCCGCCGGCCGAGGCCCGACGAGATGTTGAGGATGCGCCGCCCGGCCGACCAGCCCGCGGTGCCCGCCAGGAAGGCCGCCGACAGCAGCAGCGTCGCTTCCAGGCCGACGCGCAGCGACTGCGAGAGCTCGGCGGCGCTGCACGCATCGACCGGGCCGATGCGCCCGACCACGCCGGCGTTGTTGACGAGCGCGGCCTCGGCATAGCGGTCCGGCGCCTGGGCCGCGAGCCAGGCCTGCAGGCGCTCGGCCACGGGCACCGGATCGGCCAGGTCGTGGGTCCAGGCCAGCAGCTCGGCGCCGGCGCGTGCGGCCTCGTCCGCCAGGGTCGGGTGCCGGCCGCGGGCGATGCACAGCAGCGTCGCGCCGGGGGCCAGCAGGCCCTGGGCGATCGCCGCGCCGAGGCCGCGCGAGGCGCCGGTGACGATGTGGAGGGTGGCGGTCATCTCCGGTCTCCATGGGTAGGACGGCGCCGCTGCGCCGCAGCCCCGCAGTGTGCACGGCCCCGGGCCACGGCGCTCGCGTGGGCGCGCGACGCGGCAGGCATCCGGCCGCAGGGCTTGCTCCGTCCCGGTCCCGGTCCGGGGCGAGGTTGGCTAGAACGGCGCCGGCCGTTCGGCGGCGAAGGGTCGCCCGTCGTCGGGGTGGACGAAGGCGAGGCGGCTCGCATGCAGCATCAGCCGCGGCGACGCCGCGGCGCGCGCGGGGTCGTACAGCGTGTCGCCGAGGATCGGGTGGCCGATCGCCAGCAGGTGCACCCGCAGCTGGTGCGAACGGCCGGTGACCGGCCGCAGGGCCAGCCGCGTCGGCCCCGCGGGGCCCTCGTGGGCCAGCACCTCCCAGCGCGTCAGCGAGGGCTTGCCGCGCAGCGCATCGACCTGCTGGCGCGGCCGGTTCGGCCAGTCGGCGGCCAGCGGCAGCTCGACCTCGCCGTGGTCGCCGGGTCGTTCGCCGAGCCGACCCTGCACCCGCGCGACGTAGGTCTTCTCGATCACGCGCGCCGCGAACAGGCCGGCATAGACGCGCTGCCAGTGCGCCGAGCGGGCGAACAGCAGCAGGCCGGAGGTTGCCATGTCCAGCCGGTGCACGACCCGCGCCTCGGGAAAGCGGGCCTGCACGTCGCCCAGCACATGGGCCTCGCGCAGCGCGCCCAGGCCGGGCACCGAGGCACGGCCGGCGGGCTTGTCCACCAGCAGGCAGCCGGTGTCGACGTGGACGAGGTCCGGCGCCGGTCGGTCGGGGACGGGCGGGCTGGGCATGCCCCGATCATCGCCGCGTCCGCGGTCGGCCGCGCCGGCGCGGGTCGCCGCCGCCTTGTGATCCACCGCGGGGTCGCCACATGGGAAGCTGGTTGCACTCCCTCCCTGGACACCCCGACCATGACAGCCGACATCGCCTGGTGGTTCCTCGCCGTGGCCCTGATCCTGACGGGCCTGGCCGGCACCGTGCTGCCGGCCCTGCCGGGCACGGCGCTGGTGCTCGCCGGCATCGTGCTCGGCGCCTGGATCGACGACTTCCAGCGCGTCGGCGGCGGCATGCTGGCCGTGATCGCGGCGATCGCGGTGCTGGCCTGGGTGCTGGACTACGCGGCCGGCCTGCTGGGCGCCCGCCACGCGGGCGCGAGCCGGCAGGCGGTGCTCGGTGCGGCGCTGGGCACGGTGGCGGGCCTCTTCATGGGCCTGGTCGGCGTGCTGTTCATGCCGCTGGTGGGGGCGGCCGTCGGCGAGTACCTGGCGCGGCGCGACGAGCGGCGCGCGCTGCACGTCGGCGTCGCGACCTGGCTGGGCGTGATGCTGGGCATGCTGGCCAAGGTCGTGCTCGCCTTCGTGATGATCGGCCTGTTCGTCGTGGCGCTGCTGGTCTGACGGGGCCGGGCGCGCCTGCGCGAGAGCGCCCCCAGGGCCGGGCGCTGCCCGTCCCGCCCCCCGAGGGGGTCAAGAAAACTTGGGGCGGCCCGGCGTTTTCTCGTGAGCGCCCCCAGGGCCGGGCGGTGCCCGTCCCGCCCCCCACGGGGGTCAAGAAAACTTGGGGCGGCCCGGCGTTTTCTTGAGAGGCGACGCGCCGCGGACGCGCGGTTGCCGCGCAGCGACGCAGGCTGCGCCGGCTCGGTGCCCTGCGGGACGCCGGCGGTGCGCGACGGCGGTCACGGGCGTCCGCCGCGGTGCGTGCGCGCGCCGGGATGGTGCGGCGCAGCAAAAGTGCTTCAGGCGGCCGGCACCCGGTCCGATAGGGGGCCATCGCCCCACCGGAGCCCCCCATGCCTGCCTGTCTTCCCGCGCTGAGCATCCGGCGCCGCCTGCAGCTCGCGACGCTGCTGGTGGCCGGCTCGCTGCTCGCCCTCGGTGCCTGGGGCGCCTGGTCGCAGCAGGCCGGCCTCGCCACCGTCGCGCGGCTGTTCGACCAGGCTGCCACCGCCACCGCGCAGGTCGCCGAGCTGCGCGAAACGCTGGCCCGCCTGCGCAGGTACGAGGCGCACCTGGTGGCGCTCGGCGCCTCGAACGCGGTCGAGACCGAGCGCGTCGCCGGGCTCTGGCGGCAGGCGGCCACCGAGGTCGGGCGCCATGGCGAGGCGGTGCGCGCCGCGCACCCGGAGCTGCCGGCGCTGGAGGGCCTGGTCGCGCAGCAGCGCCGCCTGCTGGCCGCTTACCGCGAGCTGCTGGAGCCGGTCGTGGCGCAGCTGCAGGCGGCGCAGATCGACAGCGCCGTCGCGCTGGCCTATGCCGGCAAGGCCGACGACACCGCGGTGGCGCTGGAGCGCAGTGGCGCCGCGATCCTCGCGGCCCAGCAGGCCGGACAGGCGGCGCTGCGCGCCGAGCTGGCGCAGGCCACGACGCGCGCGGGTCACGCGAGGCTGGCGCTCATCGGCCTGGTGCTGGCGCTGGTGCTGCCGCTGATGGCCGGGACGCTGCGCTCGGTGGGCACCAGCATCGACCGGGCGGTCCGCGTCGCCGACCGCATCGCTGCCGGCGACCTCGGCGAGGACATCGTCGTGCACGGCCGCGACGAGACCGCACGGCTGCTGCGCGCGCTGCACGCGATGCAGCAGGCGCTGCGCGACCTCGTCGGCCAGGTGCGCGGCAGCGCCGACGCGATCCAGGGCGCCAGCCGCGCGGTGGCCGGCGGCAACGGCGACCTGAACGACCGCACCGCCCGCACCGCGGAGCAGCTGCGCCGGGCCGCCGGCGAGGTGGGCACGCTGGCCGGCACGGTGGCCGAGGGCGAGCGGGCGGCCCGAGAGGCGAGCGGCCTGGCCGCGGGCGCCACGGTGGCGGCGCAGCGCGGCGGGGAGTCGGTCGCGCGCGTGGTCCGGACGATGCAGGACATCGACGCCGGCAGCCGGCGCATCGCCGACATCGTGGGCACCATCGACGGCATCGCCTT
>NZ_BBYR01000026.1 GCF_001293525.1 Pseudideonella sakaiensis
TGTTGACCATGGCCGCCTACAACTTGGTGCGCATGCGCAGCCTGGGAGAAATCCGTCCGCACGCTGCCAAGTGACCAGAAATCGACCGGGAAACGCACGAAAGTCGCTTCAATTCGATGAAATTCAGGCTGCTCATCCCGCATCGCGATAACACCGGCAGTCCGGCTGATCGGCAGGTGAAAGGCGTTCGCGGTCGGCATGGTTTTTCAGCAGCCTGCTATGCCATTTCGTGTGGAACCAAGCCTGTCACCGCGGCCTGGGCCGTCATGGGATATGCGCGGCAGATTGGGGTAGGCGAGCGACCAGCCCGCCTTCGTTCGCTGACGCCGCTTCGAGCGTCGGGCGGCTGCGCGACGATCAAGCATGAGTTGTACCGGGAAGCCTTGCACCGCGTTTCACCGTCGTTTTTGATGTTGCGCGCAAGGGCGGCCGTACGTTCACCGGTTGCCGATCGCCTCCTCCTCCGTTTTGAGGAAGCACCGTTGCTGCGCTGCACAATTCCCACCCGTCGCCGGGTCCTCATGCCCCCAACCGTCGCTAAACTTGGCGACTGTTTGTCGTCCATGCCGGAGTGCTCCATGTCCAGCCGCCTGACCCCGACCGCCATCGTCGTCACCGCCGCCGCCGTGTTGGCCGGGGGCATCGTCCAAGCCCAGAACGCGTCCACGCCCGAGCAGCGGGTGGCGGCCGCCGTGGCCGCCGGCACGCTCGACGCGGTGGTGTCGGCGCTGCTCTCCGAAGGCCTCACGCCCGAAGCCGTGGCGCTGGCGCTCACGGCGGCGAACGTGCCGACCGACACGGCTGCGGCCGCGTTGCAGAAGGCGGGTGTGTCCGCCAGCCAGGTGGTGTCCGCGCTGGTCGCTGCCGCGCCGGCCGATCAGAAGGATGCCGTGCAGGCGAGTGCCTCGCTGGCGACCACGCCGACCGCGGCGGGTCCAGCCCCGGCCCCGGCGCCAGCGCCGGCTCCTACCGCCCCGCCTGCGCCGGCGCCCGCGCCGGCCCCCTTTACCGCGCCCTCCAATGGGGGCGGCGGCGGTGGTTCCAGCACGGCCAGCCCCAGCTGATTGCCGCGGGCCGTCCCCGCCTCGGGCTGACGCCCGCTGAGCGTCGCGCCGGCCCCGTGGCGCGCGAGGCTCGGCGGGCCGCCGGGGTGGGGCGGCCGGGCCTTCCTCCATGCGCTCCGCCAGCCGATCCCCCCGGCACGACCTGCTCGCCTGGTGCCTGGCTGCTGTGCTGGTCTGGGCGCCGTTGCCGCTGGGCAGCAACCGGGCCTGGGCGGCGTCCGTGCTGTGCCTGGCTGTTGGCGGCTTGCTGCTCTGGGCCTGGGCTCGGTTGATGCGGGCGGGCCGGTCGCCGCTGGCCTACCTGGCGCCGGCTGCGGTGCCGGCCGGCTGCCTCGTGGGGTACGCGGTATGGGTCCTGGCGCAATGGGCGGGCGGGCTGGCAGGCCTGTCGGGCCAAGGCCCCGGCAGCGCGGATCCCTTCCAGACGGCCTACTACGCGCTGCTGGCCTTCACCTACGCCGGCCTGTTTGCCGCCACTTTGCTGATTGCGCGCGATGCGCAGGCGGTGCGCTTTCTGTCGCTGGTGCTGGTGGCCTCGGGCCTGGGGCAGGCCTTGCTGGCCATCGTGCTGCTCTCGGTGCGGGCGGAGTACCACTTCATGTACGAGCGCATCAGCCACGGGGCCCAGGCCATCGGCAGCTTCGTCAACCGCAACCACCTGGCGGGCTACCTGTACCTCTGCCTGTCGGTGGGCATCGGGCTGCTGATGGGGGGGCTGGGCGACGGGGGTCCGGCCCCGCGCCGCTGGCGCGACCACGCGGTGAACCTGCTGAAGTTCGTGCTCAGCCGGCGCATGGCCTTGCGGGTGCTGCTGGTGGTGATGGTGATCGCGCTGGTGCTCAGCCGCTCGCGCATGGGCAACACCGCGTTCTTGAGCGCGTTGATCGTGCTGGGCGGGGTGGTGGCGGCCGCCACGCCGGCGCTGCGCGGCAAGGCGCTGCTGCTGATGGCCAGCCTGGTGATCGTCGACATCCTGGTGGTGGGCCAGTGGGTGGGGCTGGATCGCGTGGTGCAGCGGATTGACCGGACCGCGCTGGCCATCGAAGACGCACGGGGCGAAGAGACCGTCGAGGCCCGCCTCGAGCCGGCCCGCCACACCCTGGCCATGATCGAGGCCCGGCCTTGGGCGGGCACTGGCGGCGGCACCTACTACACCGTCTTCCCCGCATTCAAGCAGCGCGCCATGCTGCTGCATCTGTACTACTTCGATCACGCGCACAACGACTACGCCGAGATAGCGGCCGACACCGGCCTGGTGGGCCTGGGTCTGCTGGGCGCCGTGGTGCTGGCCAGCCTGTGGCGGGTGCGAAAGCTGCTTGGCCTCCGGCAGGCTCCGGCCTCCCGCGGGGTGGCGTACGGGGCCTTGATGGCCATCACCTGCCTGCTGCTGCACAGCATGGTCGATTTCAACCTGCAGATTCCGGCCAATGCACTCACCATCACTGCCATCCTCGGGCTCTTGTGGGCCACGCCGATCGAGCGGCGGACGGGCGGGGGCCTGGGCGCCGGCCGCGCCCGAGACAGTGGCGCGGGCGGGAGCGGGTCGGCGCTTGAATCCCTTCCCGGGCAGTCTGGGTAGAGGGCCGTGCAGGCCGCGCCTCGGCCGCGCGGCGGGCCAGAAGCTGCAGCCGTTGCACATCACAGAGGGGATCCCGATGACACAACTCACCCTGGCCCGGGCCGCCAGTTCGGCGCTGGTGTCGCTGGCCTCTGCGGCGGGTGCCCAGTCGCTCGCGCCGCCAGCTCCGCCCACCAGCGCCAACACGCCCACGGCAGCGCTCACCGGGTTCGAGTCGTCGGGCGTGCCCAACAGCGGTGCCTACGCGCCGAAGGCGCTGCCGATTGCCGACGGCGTGGCCCTCACCCCCACGCTGGGCGTCAGCCTGGGCCACACCGACAACGTCGGCCTCGCCCCCAAGGCCCAGGCCCAGCGCAGCGGCGTGATCACCCTCACGCCCAAGCTGCTGGCCACCACCGCCTACCGGGCCAGCCGTTACGCGGTGGGCTACCAGGGCGAGCTGATCCGCTACCCGTCCAGCTCGCGTGACAACGCCAACAACCACGAGCTGGCCGCCACGGCCGAGAACGTGCTGGACACCCGCTTCGCCGTCAACAGCCGCCTGTCCTACCAGGACAAGCGCGACGCCGCAGGCACCACCGACCGCGCCGCTGGCCAGGAACTCGACCACTGGCGCGGCCTGAACGGCGCCGTGCTGGCCCGCTACGGCGCCCCGGGCGCCAAGGGCAGGCTCGAGCTGGAGCTGGGCGCCTTCGACAAGAAGTACGTCAACAACCGCACCACCACCCAAGACGCCGATTACCTGTCCACCAACCTGGCCGCCCGCTTTGGGGTGCGGGTGATGCCCAAGACCACGGTGCTGGTGGAGTACCGCAACACCCGCTTCGACTACAAGCGCAACGTGCAAGGCCTCGACGGCACCGAGCAGCGTTACCTGGTCGGCGCCGAGTGGGAGGCCACCGCGCTCACCTCCGGCAGCTTCAAGGTGGGCTACCTGAACAAGGACTACAAGTCGCCCACCCGCACCGGCTTCAGTGGCCTCACCTGGGAGGGCGGGGTGAGCTGGAAGCCGCTGACCTACAGCACCGTCGACATCAGCACCGGCCGCTCGGCCACCGACCCGACCGGCAACAACGGCGACTACATCAAGAGCAGTTTCATCGCCACCAGCTGGACGCACCAATGGGCCAGCTACTTCAGCACCCGCGTCTCGCTGGTGCACAACGAAAGCGACTACGTGGGGACCGCGCGGCAGGACAAGGTCGACACCCTGGGTTTCTCGGCCAACTACGACTTCCGCCGCTGGGTGCGGCTGGGCGCCTCGTACGAGTACAGCAAGCGCAGTTCCACGGCCGCCAGCTTCGACTACGACCGCAACCTGTTCTCCCTGTTCGGGGAATTTGCCTTCTGAGCCTGCCCATGACGATGTGCCTGCTGATTGCCGACCGGCTGTACCTCTGCGTCCGCCGGCTGGGCCTCGCGCTGGCCTTGTCCGCTGGCCTGCTGGGCGGTGCCGCGGTGCAGGCGCAGGGCGGCGCGGGGTCGGGGGCGGGGGCGGGCGGGGTGCCGCCGGTCATGCTGGGGGCGTCCAAGGAGTTCCTGTCGTCGTACAAGCTCGGCCCCGGCGATGTGCTGACGATCCGCGTGTTCGGCGAGGACGACCTGAGCCGCGAGAAGATCCGCCTCACCGACACCGGCAGCCTGTTCCTGCCCGGCGTCGGCGAGATCGTGGTGCTGGGCAAGACCCTGGGCGAGGTGGAAAGGCTGGCCGTCGAGCGGCTGAAGGGCCGCATCCTGGTCAATCCGCAGGTGTCGGTGTTCGTGGAGGAGTACCGGCCCTTCTTCATCAACGGCATGGTCGACCGCCCGGGTGGCTACCCCTTTCAGCCCGGGCTCACCGTGCGCAAGGCCGCGGCGCTGGCCGGCGGCTTCAAGGAGCGGGCCTCGATGAAGAAGATCTTCCTGATCAGCGCCACCGATCCTCAGCAACGGCCGGTCAACGTCGACCTGAATGCGCCGGTGCTGCCGGGCGACATCGTCACCGTGGAAGAGAGTTTCTTTTGAACATGCAAGCCACCCCGGGCGCCGTCATCCAGGCGGCCAGCCCCGCCCCGCCGCCCTTCCTGTCGCTGAAGGATGCGCTGAGCGATGAGCAGCGCCTGGAACTGGTCGAGTACTGGCGCAGCATCACCAAGCGCAAGTGGGTGATTCTGCTGCTCGGCATCGCGGTGGCGATTGCGGCGGGTGCGGTGGCCTTCTCGCTGCCGGCTGTCTTCCGTTCCACCGCCACGGTGCTGATCGAGCCTGACAAGAACAAGGTGGTGAAGATCGACGAGGTCTATGGCGGCATCGGCACGGGCCGCGAGTATTTCCAGACCCAGGTCGAGATCATCAAGAGCCGCGACGTCGCGCTCAAGACCATCGAGGGGCTGAAGCTCTGGGAGGTGCCCGAGTTCGACCCACGCAAGGACAAGGACGACTGGAAAGCCAAGCTCAAGCAGGCGATCGGCCTGACCGAGCCCGAGGTCGAATGGACGGACGAGAAGCTGGCCCGTGAGACGCTCGGCAAGTTCAACGAGGCACTGGACGTCGCGCCCGTGCGCCTGAGCAACCTGGTGAAGGTGTCCTTCGAGTCGCAGGATCCGGCGCTGGCTGCGCGGGTGGTCAGTACCGTGGCCGAAATCTACGTCAACAACGACCGCGAATCGCGCTTCAAGCTCACCCAGCAGGCCAACCAGTGGCTACAGGACCGGGTGGTCGCGCTGCGCCAGAAGCTCGATGCCTCCGAGCGCGCGCTCCAGGCCTACCGCGAGGGCCAGGGCCTGGTGAACCTGGGCGGCTCGGCCCAGGCCATCGACAGTCAGCAGATCGCCAACATCACCCAGCAGCTGGTGCAGGCCCGGGTGCGACGCGCCGAGAACGAGGGCGTGTACAAGGAGGTGCTGGCGATCCGCAACGCCAAGCGCGACGACTACTCCAGCGTGGCTGCGGTGATGCGCCACCCGGCGGTGGTCGAGGCCAAAAAGCAGGAAGCGATCGCGCAGCAGAAGGTGTCCGAGCTGTCGCAGCGGTATGGCTTCGAGCACCCGCGCATGGTCGCGGCCACCGCCGAACTGAATGCCGCCAGCCAGAGCGTGGCCACGCAGGCCGACGCCGTGGCCACCAGCCTGATGCGCGACTACGAGATCTCGCGCGCCACCGAGCGGCAGCTCGAGGGTGAGCTGGCCAACTCGCGCGGCTCCGTGGTGGCCGTCAACCGCAAGGAGGCGCAGCTGGGCGTGCTCGAACGTGCGGCGCAGGCCGACCGCCAGCTCTACGAGCTCTTCATTGGCCGTGCCAAGGAAACCAGCGCGTCGAACGACTTGCAGACCCAGGTGGCCCGGGTGGTCGATCCGCCGGTCCTCGGCGGCAAGGTGCGGCCGAAGGAGATGCAGATCATCGCGGTGGCCTTCGCGCTGGGCTTGTTCGGCGGCGTGCTGCTCTCGCTGCTGCTCGACAAGCTCGACAACACCCTCAAGGGCCAGGAGGATGCCGAGTCCCGGCTGAAGCAGCCGCTGCTGACCTCGCTGCCCATCCTGAAGGGCTCCGACCGCAAGCAGGTGATGCGGCTGGCGGCCGACCGGCCCGACTCGATGTTCGCCGAAGGCATACGCACCGCGCGCACCAGCGTGATGCTGTCGAGCATCGACTCGCCGAAGAAGATCATCCTCGTCACCTCGTCGGTGCCGGGGGAGGGCAAGACGGTGGTGTCCACCAACCTGGCACTGGCGCATGCCACCACCCGGCGCACGCTGCTGATCGACGCCGACATGCGCCGCCCGGCCGTGGCCCGTGGCCTGGCCCTGCCGCCGGGCCTGAAGGGCCTGTCGGACCTGACCTCGGGCGACGCCACGCTGGACGATTGCATCCACGTGCTGGAAGACAGCCATCTGCACGTGATCAGCTCCGGTGCCACGCCGCCCAACCCGACCGAGCTGCTGCTGAGCCAGCGCTTCAAGGACACGCTGCGCACGCTGCAGGAGCGCTACGACATCATCCTGATCGACAGCCCTCCGGTGGAGTTGGTGAGCGATGCGCTCGTGCTGGCGCCGCTGGTGACCGGCACGATCTACGTGGTCAAGGCGATGGACACGCCCTACCAGCTGGCCCGCAAGGGCCTGGTGCGGCTGCAGCGCAGCCATGGCACGCTGCTGGGCGTGGTGCTGAACTACGTGGACTTCAAGAAGGCTCAGAAGTACTACGGTCAGTACTCGGCCTACGGCCAGTACGGCTATGGCGGCTATGGCTACAAGCTGAAGTGACGGAGGCCGCGTGATCGATCTGCACGCCCACCTGCTGCCCGGCATCGACGACGGTCCGGCCACCGTGGAGGAGGCGCTGGTGCTGGCCAAGGCCTGTGCCGAAACGGGCGTGAACGAACTCTTCGTCACGCCGCATGTCTATCCCGGGCAGTGGGGCAACACGCGTTCGAGTATTGCGCGGGAGTTCGCGCGCTTCGACTTCGCCGTCAAGCGCCTGGGCCTGCCGATCACCTTGCATATGGCCGGCGAGGTGCGGCTCTGCGACGACATCTTCGAGCTTCTGGGCGAGGGCGAGCTGCCTTTCCTGGGCCGCTGCCAGGGCTTCGACAGCCTGCTCCTGGAGCTGCCCGATGGCCAGGTGCCGGTGGGCGCGGAGCGCGCGGTGCGCCACCTGCTGGACCACAAGGTGCGGCCCATCATCGTGCATCCCGAACGCAACAAGGGCGTGATGGAAAGGCCGGAGCGCATGCGCGGCTTTGTCGAGATGGGCTGCGTTCTGCAGCTCACCGCGGCCTCGGTGGTGGGCGAGTTCGGCGCCGCTGCGTTGCGCACCGCGCAGACGTTGATCGACGAAGGCTGGGTGGACGTGGTGGCCAGCGATGCCCACAACCTGCGCGGCCGTGCACCGCGCATGGATGCTGCCCGCGCGGCGCTGGGCAAGGCCTACGGGCCGGCGTTTGCCGATGAACTGACGATGCACGGTCCGGCCCGGTTGGCGGGGCTGCCACGCCGGCAGTCGATGGCGGCATGAGCGCGGCAGCGGGTGCGCCGTGGCGTCGCGGCTCGCTTCAGGACGTGGCGGAAGCCGACGCCGATGCGGACGGCCCCGCGAGCCTGGCCGAGATCGCGCAGGGCGCCGGCCGTCGCCACCGCCGCACCACGTGGGCCGACAAGCTGATCTTCCCGGCGCTCGTGCTGGTGTTTGCCGCGGCCGCCTTCCATGCGGCAAAGCTGATCCGTGCGGATTTCGCGGCGATGGAGGCGCGCGCGCTGGTGCGCAGCTGGGCCGACGGCAGCACGCGCTGGACGGTCAGGCAGTGGCAGCTGGCCCACGACGACACCCTGTCCGCGCTGCGCATCACCCCCGACAACCCGGCGCTGCACGATCAGATGGCCGTGATCTTCCTGATCCGCGCCCGCGATGCTTGGCCGAGCAAGGCCATGCAGCAACTGCTGTACACCGAGGCCGCGCGCTGGCAGCGCTCGTCGCTGGCGCTGCGACCGGGTCATGGCTGGACCTGGGCGGCGCTGGCCGAATCCTTGAATGCCTTGTGCCCCGGCAGTGAGGAAGCCTGGCACGCCTGGCGCCAGGCGCAGCGCTTCACCCCGCACGAGATGACGGTGGAGCCCAACCTCTACCGCATCGGCTTTGCTCAATGGAAGACGGCTCCTTCTGACGTGAAGGCCTGGATGCGCGCCACCTATGAGCAGGCGGCGCTCGCCCAGCGCCGGCGCATCGACGACATCGCAGCGCAGTTCGAGGTGGGCGAATGGCAACCGGCCGGGGGGTAAGGGAAGGCAATTCGATCGTCAGTGCGTCCATCGTGGCGATGGACGCGGTGGCGGTGTGGGCGAGCGGCTTCGTGGCCCACCGACTGCGTTTCGACCGCTGGGATATCGGCCCCGACTACGCCAGCCTGATCATGGCCGCGACCGTGCTGATGATCACGATCTCGTCGATGGTGTACCGATCCTTCCGCGGTGGTGCTGCGCTCGCCATGCTGGGGCGCGTGACCCTGGCCTGGATCGCGGTGTGGGCCGTGCTGGTGGTGTGGCTCGCGGCCATCGGCGCCACCGGCACTTACTCGCGCCTCTTTCTGTTCGGCTGGGGCATCGGGACGCTTGCGGCGCTGTGCATGGCGCGCGCCTTCATGGTCTTCCTGCTGCGCTGGTTCCGCAGCAATGGCTACAACGAGCGCCAAGTGCTGCTGGTGGGCGGCGGGCCGCTCACCGCGGAGCTGCGCCGCCGCATCAAGCGCGCCACCTGGACGGGCTACCGCATCGGCCGCTCGGTGGACCCGGAGCAGTTGGCGCTGATCAAGAGCCTGGGCGAGAAGGGCGGCTTCCACGAGGTGTGGATCAATCTGGGCATCGACAAGATGAACCACATGCCCGCGGTGCTGCAGGCGCTGCACCAGAGCACGGCCGACGTGCGCATGGTGCCCGACGTGTTCACGTACCGCATGGCCAACCACGGCACTTCGTCGATCGCCGGGGTGCCGATGGTGGACATCTCGGCCAGCCCGATGACGGGCTTCAACGCGGTGGTGAAGAGCGTCGAGGACTACCTGCTGGCCAGCATCATCCTGGTGCTGATCAGCCCCGTGCTGGTGCTCATTGCACTGGCGGTAAAGCTGACCTCCGCCGGGCCGGTGCTGTACATGCAGCGCCGCCACGGCTGGAACGGCGAAACCATCTGGATCTACAAGTTCCGCTCGATGAAGGTGCACAAGGAGGCGCCGGGCAAGGTGACCCAGGCGCAGAAGAACGACCCGCGGCTCACGCCGATCGGCGGCTTCCTGCGGCGCACCAGCCTGGACGAGCTGCCGCAGTTCATCAACGTGCTGCAGGGCCGCATGAGCATCGTTGGCCCGCGCCCGCACGCCATGGAGCACAACCACCACTACAAGGAACTGATCCCGCGCTACATGCTGCGCCACAAGGTGAAGCCGGGCATCACCGGCTGGGCCCAGGTGAACGGCTTCCGTGGCGAGACCGACACGGTGGACAAGATGCAGGCCCGCGTTGAACACGACCTGATGTACCTGGAGCGCTGGTCGCTCTGGCTCGACCTGCGCATCGTCGCGATGACGATCTTCAAGGGCTTCGGCGGACGCAACGCGTACTGAGCCGAGCGCCCCCTGGGCCGGGCAGCGCTCCTGGCCCTCCGAAGCCGGCGCTCAATGCACCTGCAGCACCACCCGCAGCGACGAGTCGGGACCGTCGCGGGTGACGATGAACAGCTTGGTGTTCTCGAAGCGGTTGTCCACCGTGCGCTCGATCACCGAGAGCAGCAGGTCCTCCTGGCCATCGTGGTCGAAATCTCCGCGGGCCAGCACGTGCAGGCGAGATTCCCAGTCGTCGGCCGACAGCACCAGGCTGGCGCCCTGGACGGCGGCACCCAGGTCGGGAAACAGTGACGGCAGCGCCTGCCGGCGCGCCGTGGCGGCCGCCAAGCGCGCGCGGGCGGCGGCATCGACGGCGGTGGCCACCTCGGTGGGCAGGCGGGGAACGCTGGACGCATCCAGCCTGAGGTCCTTCACGTGGGAGCGCGTGGCCCGGCCGGCCCGGCCGATCAGCGCGATGGCGCGGCAGTTTGCGGCCTCGAAGTTGGCGGCCGGCACATCCTGCTCGAGCGACAACAGCAGGCCGGCATCCAGCGCGGCCAGCAGTTCGCGGCAGTCGCGCGCGCTGGCATGGCGCGAGCGGCCGTCGAGTTCGATGCGGCTGAGGTGCTCGAAGCCCAGGCCGAGGCGCCAGGGCACATCGTTGAGCGTCGGCAGCTGCAGGGCCTGGGACCATTCGATCGCGCCGGGGCCGATGCGGGGCGGCTCGGCTGCGGCGGCGCTGGCTGCCGCGACGGGTGCCGCGGCAGCGTTGTCCGCGGCCGATGCAGCCGAGTCAGGCGAGGCAGATGTCGCCAACGACGCAGACGCAGCAACGGTGGCCGTCGTCGCTGTCCCGGGGGCGACGGCGCCCACTTTCGGCATCCCGGGGTAGGGCGCCGATGCGCGGCGGGCAGAGGCCGCCGCGTCCGCGCTGGAAGCCGGCGGGACGGGGGGAGGCGGGCCCAGGGCAGAAGCGGCAGCCTCCGGCGTCGCCACTTCGTCGGTCGGCCATTCGGCGCTCGGGTCGCTGGCTGCTGATGCGGGTGCGGGCGGATCCGGGGCCACCCTCGCCCGGGAATCCGGGGCCACCAAGGGTGGTGGGGGCGGGGGGCCCGCGGCCACGGAGGGGGCGCGCCGAGGGGCATCGGCCTGCGGTTGATACAGGGCCCAGGTGCCCAGGCCGCCGGCCGTCACCGCGAGCAACCCGGTCAGGGTAGCTCCCCAGCGGCGGTGCACCGGCGGTGCACGCCGCGCCGTTTCGTTCAGCAACCGGTCGATCGCCCGGCGCAGGTCGTCGGGTTCGCCACGGGCATGGTCGGGCGCCTGCGCCAGCGCGCGCAGCAGGCGAGGGTCCAGCGGGACCGGGCCGCGCCAGGGTCGGTCGTGTGCAGTGGGCGCGCGGGATTCAGCCATGCGGGACGAGCAGGGTGTCGCCTACCCGGCAGCGCAGGTGCAGCAGAGCCGTCCACACCATCTCGTGCACCGTCTGGGTTGGCTGCTGCAGCACCAGGGCAATGTCGGACAGCGGCAGCATCAGATCGTGGTGCAACAGCAGCGCGGCGCGGTGCTGCAGTGGCAGTTCGGCCAGGGCGATCAGCATCACGTCGCCTAGCCGGCGCCAGTGCCGGATCTCCTCCCCGTCGGACACGACCGCTCCAGGTGGCGGCGCAGGCACGGCGAGCCAGGCCGCGTGTGCGGCGGCGGCTTGATGGGACAGCAGGGCGGGCGCAGCGTCCAGTACGGTGTGGCGTGCCAGGTGTTCCTCGGCCACCAGGCAGGCCTGCCGCAGCAGCGTGAGCCAGGGGTCCGCCCGGGGCTGGGCCCGGGTGCGGCGCCAAGTCTCGTGGCACGCGGCGTCCACCTCGGCCGAGCCGAGGCCGGCCATCAGGCGGCCGAGGGTGCGGTAAAGGATGTCGCCGCGTTCGCCGTGCAGGCGGACCAGCTCGGCCGGGTCGCAGGTGGGAGACGGCATCGATGCGTGCACCTGAAGGCTGGTTGCACAGGAACAGGACACGCGCAAGCGCTGCATCCAACAATCCTTGCCTCAGTGAGCGGCGTCTTGTAGCGCGGGTGCGTGCACGCCCAGTTGTTCACGAAGCGCAATCAGTGCACGGCGCAGCCAGGTCTTGGCCGTGCCCACCGGGATGCCCAGGTGTTCGGCAATCTCCTGCAGCGACAAGTCGAGCTGGAAGCGCAGGAACACCACCTGGCGGTACACGCTGGGCAGCCGTTCACGTGCCGAGTTCAGCGCCGCCAGGTCGAGCAGGTGGTCGCCGTCGTCCCATGGGGCGGCATGCCAGGCAGAGGTCTCCGACTCGTCGACACTGTCCAGCTCGGCCAGTCGCGCGCGGCGGGCCAGTTCCGTCATCGCCTGGTTGCGGGCGATCTGGAAGATCCAGCCGTCGGGATGCCGCATGCGGCCGGCGTCGAAGGACGATGAGTAGCGCCAGATGCGGTCGAACACCTCCTGCACGATGTCGTCCGCGGCCTGTTCGCAATGCAGCAGTTGGGCCGCGTAGCCATGCAGGCGCCGGCGGTAGAGGCCATACAGCTGCGAGTAGGCGGGACGGTCTTGTTGCTGAATTCGCAGCAGCAGGTTTGCCACCGACGCTGGGCAGGGCGTCTCGGTCTCGGCACGCGGGCAAGTTGGCGCGGCCTGAGACGGGGCGTCGCCATGGGCGTCTTCATGTTCGTTCACGGTGCTGGGCAGTTTCCCATGCAGGTGTGACGGCATGCGACTGCCCAGAACGGACACGTCCACTCGATTGTGGAGACGCCCTCCGGGTAGGCGGTGGCTCAGCCCCGCGTGATGCCGACGTCCGGCAGCACCGGGCGGTTGGCGAGCGCCTTCTTCATGATGGCCTCGACGTGCGCCTTGTCGGCGGCCGGCAGCTCGAGCCGCGGCGGGCGGGTGCGGAAGCTGCCGCGGCCCATGATGTGCTCGCACAGCTTGATGCATTGCACCAGGTCGGGTCGCGCATCCAGGTGCAGCAGCGGCATGAACCATTCGTAAAGCGGCATGAGCTCGTCGAAGCGCCGGGCCTTGGCCAGGCGGAACAGCGTTTCGCCTTCCTTGGGGAAGGCGTTGGACATGCCGGACACCCAGCCCACGGCGCCCATCGCGACGCTCTCGACCACCACGTCGTCCAGGCCGGCGAACAGCACGAAGCGGTCGCCGACCATGTTGCGCGTGTCGATGAAGCGGCGGGTGTCGCCCGAGCTGTCCTTGAAGCAGACGATGGTCTCGCAGTCCGCCAGCGAGGCCAGGATGTCCGGCGTCACGTCGTTCTTGTAGATCGGCGGGTTGTTGTAGACCATGACCGGCAGGTCGGTGGCCTTGGAGACGGTGCGGAAGTGCGCGGCCGTCTCGTGCGGCTTGGACGAGTACAGCAGCGCCGGCATGACCATGATGCCGTCCACGCCGATGCGCGCGGCTTCGCGGGCGGTCTCCACGGCGAAGGCCGTCGTGAACTCGGCGATGCCGCAGATCACCGGCACGCGGCCCTTGGCGACGGCGCGGCCGGCCTCCATGATGGCGATCTTCTCCTTGGTCGAGAGCGAGCAGTTCTCGCCGACCGTGCCGCAGACGATCAGGCCCGAGACGCCGTCGGCGATCAGCGCGTCCATGACCTGGGCGGTGGCGTCCACGTCGACCGACAGGTCGTCGCGGAACTGGGTGGTGACGGCCGGGAACACGCCCTGCCAGCTGATGTGTGGGTTCATGGGGATGCGTTCGTGAAGCGGAAGGTCAGAGGGCGGCGCCCGTCTTGCGCAGCTCGGCGATGGCCGGCGCCTTGGGCAGCCAGAGGGCGTCGAAGGCCTTGATGGAGGCTTCCACGTTCGCCGGGGGCTCGGCCTTCATCGCGATGCCGGTCTCCTTGAACTTGGCGAGCAGGCCGGGCTCGGTGCCCGCGATCTCGGCGATCTGCGCGTCCAGCGAGCGGGCGATCTGCTCGCGGATCAGCTCCTTGTCCTTGTCCGGCAGCGCGGCCCAGACCCGGCCCGAGACCAGCGGCGCAAAGGGCATGAACAGCGCGTTCATCTGCAGGATCACCTTCGACACCTTGTCGAAGCGCGCATTCCACGAGAACTCGATGTCGGCCTCGAGCGCATCGACCTGGCCGTTGGCCATCGCGTCGAACACCTGGGGCGTGGGGATCGGCGTGGGCGCGGCACCCATCGACTGGTAGAAGTCGCGGTAGACCGGCGTCGGGTTGATGCGCAGCTTCAGGCCCTTGAGGTCGGCCGAGCTGTTCAGGTCCTTGGTGGAGAACACCGCGCGCATGCCGGTGATGCCCCAGCCCAGGCCGATGCAGCCGGTCTCGCGCGGCAGCACCTCGAGCAGCTTGAGCGCGGCCGGCGTCTTGACCAGCCTGGCCACGGCGCCGGTCGAGCGCACCAGGTAGGGTGCGTTGATCGCGGCCACCGAGGACACGCGCGAGCCGAGCTCGGCCGCCTGGATCCAGCCCATGTCGAGCGCGCCGGACTGCAGCTGCTGCATCATCGCCGACTCGTTGCCGAGCTGGCCCGAATGGAACACCGTCGCCGTCAGGCGGCCGCCGGTCTCCTTCTTCAGCGTCTCGCCGAAGGCCACGGCGGCGCGGTTCCAGGAGTGGCCGGCCGGCGTGATCAGGCCGATGCGGAACTCCTTGTTCTGGGCCCGCAGCAGCGGGCTGAAGCCGAGCGAGGCGGCAGCAGCGCCGCCGGCGACGAAGGAACGACGGGAAACGGTCATGGCAAGGGCTCCGGGTTGAGGACTACTTGAGCAGGCCCAGCGACAGGCTGGGGAAGAGGGAGAGCAGCACCAGCGCTGCGCAACAGACCAGGAAGAACGGCAAGGTCACGATGAACATCCTTCCGGGCTTGGCGCCCGTCACGGCGGCCGCGACAAAGAAGCTCAGGCCCACGGGCGGCGACATCAGGCCCAGCACCAGGTTCACCACCACCACCACGCCGAAGTGGCGCGGGTCGATGCCGTAGACCTCGGTGGCGATCGGCAGCAGGATGGGCACGGTCATGATCAGGCCCGGGATGCCGTCGATCACGGTGCCGATCACCAGCAGGATGAGGTTGCTGAGCAGCAGGAAGGTCACCGGGTCCTTGGCCACGGTCTGCACCCACGCGGCCGTGGCCTGCGGCACCTTGCCGAAGATGAGGATCCACGAGAACACCGCGGCGGCGGCCACCAGGAACAGCACGATGGCCGAGTAGATGCCCGCGCGCACCAGCATCTCGGGGATCTGGCCGAAGCGGAACTCGCGGGTGATGTAGCGGCCCACCAGCGCCGACGCGACCGCGCCAACGGCCGCGGCCTCGGTGGGGTTGGCCAGGCCCGACAGGATGGAGCCGACGATCACGACCGGGATCAGCAGCGTGGGGCTGCAGGCCAGCGCGGACCGGGCGCGCTCGCGCAGCGTGCGGCGTTCGCTGCGCGGGTAGTTGTAGACCACGCCCAGGCAGGCGATCACCACGAAGAACAGCACCGTGAGCAGAATGCCGGGCAGGATGCCCGCGATCAGCATGTCGCCCACCGCCACCTGGGCCAGCACGCTGTAGACCACGAACATCACCGACGGCGGGATGATCGGGCCCAGCATGCCGCCGTAGACGGTGACGCCGGCGGCAAAGGTCTTGTCGTAGCCCTGCTTCTCCATCGCCGGCACCATGATCTGCGACATGATCGCCACCTGCGCCGTGGCCGAGCCGATGATCGAGGACACCAGGGCATTGGCGAGGATGTTCACATAGGCCAGGCCGCCCTTGACGGAGCCGATGAAGGCCATCGACAGCTCGACCAGCCGGCGCGTGATGCCGCCGCCGTTCATGATCTCGCCGATCAGGATGAACAGCGGGATCGCGATCAGGCCGTAGCTGTCCACGCCGCCGAACATCTGCATCGGGAAGGACTGGAACAGCAGCGGGTTGTTGCTGTCCCAGATGTAGAACATGCCGGCCAGGCACAGGCAGATGCCGATCGGCACGCCCACGAACATGACGGCCAGGAAGAACAGCGAGGTCAGCATGTTCAGTTCACCACGGCTTCGGCGTCGGAGACGGGGAAGCCCGCGTGGCCGCGCCGCGGCTGCCAGCCCAGGTCCTCGACCAGGTTGGCCGCGGCGTGCAGGCTCAGCGTGCTTGCGAACAGGGGCAGGATGGTCTGCAGCAGCCAGGTCGGCCAGTTCAGCGTCTGCGTGCGCTCGGTGTAGAGGAAGTTGAAGGTGGTGCCGGCAAAGGCCTTGGCGTCGAAGCCGGCCCGCGCGATGCCCACCGGATCCATCCAGATCCAGCACATCCAGAGCATCGCCAGGCCGAACAGCAGCACCCCGGCGCCGGCGGCGAGCCTGAACAGGCGCGCCCCGGCGGCACCGAGCTTGTCGGTCAGCAGCGTGACCGCGAAGTCCATGCGCAACCGCGTCATCGCCGAGCCGCCCACGAAGGTCAGCCAGACCACGGAATAGACCGCCGCCTCGTCGATCCAGTAGATCGGCATGCCGGTGTAGCGCGTGGCCACGTTGACGAGGATGAGCACCATGAGCAGGGCCATCAGGGCCAGGATCAGCCAGCGTTCCACGCGCAGCACGGCGCCGGACGCATCGAGCACCAGGCTGGACCAACCGGTGCGCCGGGGTGGGGCGGGCTGCTGCATCTTGGGTATTCCTTCGGTGTATTCAAAATATATTACGCGTATGCTAGAGTTCTAGCAAGCGTGATGCCACGGATGTTCATCCGCCGATCCAGGGAACCCCACGTGACCGTGAAGAAGGCTGCCGCGCCCAAGCGGCGCGATGCCGACCTGGCCTACGAGGCCATCGAGGCGATGATCTCGACGATGGCGCTGCCGCCCGGCAGCCCCGTCGTCGAGGCCGAGATCTCCGAGCGCATCGCGCTCGGCCGCACGCCCGTGCGCGAGGCGCTGATGCGGCTGATGTCCATCGGGCTGATCGTGCAGCAGCCCCGGCGCGGCCTGCTGGTGTCGCCGATCGACCTGGCCAACCACCTCGACACCATCCTCACGCGGCGCGTGCTCGAGCGCGTGATCGCCTCGTGCTCGGCGCGCCGCGCCAACGCGGCCGAGCGCCAGCGGCTGATGGACTGTGCCGAGCGCATGGTCGCCGCCGCCGCGCACGACGACCTCGCCGCCTACATGCGCGCCGACCACGACCTCGACACCGCCAACCACGCGGCCAGCCGCAACACCTCGGCCGTCACGGCCGTCGTGCCGCTGGTCACGCAGTGCCGGCGCTTCTGGTACGCCTACCAGCACGCCGGCGAGATCACGGAGGGGGCGCGCTGCCACGCGCTGCTGGCCAGCGGCATCGCCCGGGGCAGCGAGGCCGAGGCGGTGCAGGGCGCCGACGCGCTGATGGACTACCTGGAAGCCTTCACGCGGCGCGTGATCGACAACTGAGACGCGGCGCGTGATCGACGACAGGCGCGGCGCGTGATCGACGCCTGATCACGCCACCAGCGCCATCACGGGCCCGCCGGGTCCTTCGCTGCGGTCTGCACGGCGCGGCGGTCCCGCCTCAGCCGCGTTCGAGGTCCGGCCCGTCCAGCGCCAGCATCACCTGCGTCGCCCCATCCGCGCCGGTCGCCAGCCGGATCGCGCCGCCGAAGAGCCGCTCCAGCCCGCGCCGCAGCGCGGCGTCGTGCGGCGCGCCGTCGAGCACCAGGCGCCCCTGGTCGAGCCCGAGCACGCGGTCCGCGCGCAGCGCGATCGGCAGGTCGTGCAGCACCGTCACCACGCAGCGCGGTGCGGCGGTGTCGCGGGCGAGGCGGGCGAACAGGCGGGCCAGGGCCACCTGGTGCGGGGCGTCGAGGTGCGTGGTGGGCTCGTCGAGCAGCAGGCAGGGGGCCTCGGTCGCGAGGGCGCGGGCGAGCAGCACGCGCTGGCGCTCGCCGCCGGAGAGGGTGTGCAGGCGGCGGTCGGCCCAGTCGGTGGACTCGGTCAGGGCCATCGCGCGGTCGACGGCGGCGGCGTCGCGCGCGCCGGGCGTGCCGAGCAGGCCGAGGTGGGCGATGCGCCCCAGCTCGACGGTCTCGCGCACCGTCAGTTCGCCGCTGGTCTCCGCCTGCTGGGCCAGCCACGCGAGGCGCGGCGCGCGCCGCGCGGGCGCGAGGCGGGCGAGGTCGTCGCCGTCGAGCCGGACCTGGCCCGCGTCGGGGCGCAGCAGGCCGGCCAGCGCGCGCAGCAGCGTGGACTTGCCGGCGCCGTTCGGCCCGACGATGGCGGTCCAGCCGGGGGCGATCGCCAGCGTGATGCCGTCCAGCACGTCACGGCCGCCGAGTCGCAGGTGCAGGTCGCTCGCGTGCAGGCGTGCGCCGGCCTGCCCGGCCCTGCGGGTCACGCCGGCCGCGCCGGCGGGGGTGACGGCACCGGCCGGCGGCAAGGCCATGCCCGTCATCCCAGCCCCCGGCGCCGCAACAGCACGAAGAGGTAGAGGCCGCCGAGCACGCCGGTGACCACGCCGACCGGCAGCTCCTGCGGCGCCAGCGCGGCGCGCGACAGCACGTCGGCGCCGAGCAGCAGCACCGCGCCCATGGCCGCGCTGGCCGGCAGCAGCCAGGCATGGGGCCCGGGCGCATGGCGGCGCACCAGGTGCGGCGCGACCAGGCCGACGAAGGCGACCAGGCCGGCCTGGGACACGGCCAGTGCGGTGGCGAGGCTGAGCATCAGCACCAGCGCGAGCCGCGTGCGGCCGAGGTCGAGGCCGAGGCTGGCGGCGCTGTCCTCGCCGAGCGTCAGCGCGTCGAGGCCGCGCGCGAGCCGGCGCGACAGCAGCAGCAGCGCGCCGAGGCCGGCGGCCATGGCCGCCAGCGAGGCCGGGCCGATGAAGCTGGTGCTGCCGAGCAGGAAGGCCTGCTTGCCGCGCAGCGCGTCGGGCGAGGCCACGGTGATCAGGTCGCTGGCGGCACCCATCAGCACGCCGACGACGACGCCGGCCAGCAGCAGGCGCAGCGTGTGCGCCGCGCCGCGCGCCAGCGAGAGCGTCAGCGCGACGCCGCCGAGCGCGCCGGCGAAGGCCGCGACGACCAGGCCGATGCGCTCGATCCACGCGGCGGTGGCCAGGCTGATCGCCACGCCGCCCAGCGTCGCGGCGGCCAGCACGCCCACCACGGCGAGGCCCGCGCCGGCCGCGGAGCCGAGCAGGTAGGGGTCGGCCAGCGGGTTGCGGAACAGGCCCTGGGCGAGGGCGCCGGCCAGCCCGAGCAGCGCGCCGACGAGGGCAGCGCCGAGGCTGCGAGGCAGGCGGATCTCGCCGACGATCAGGCCGGCCTGGCCGTCCTGCCAGAGCGCGACCAGCCCGGACGGCGAGAAGCCGTCGGCGCCGGTGGCGAGCCCGGCGAGCAGCCCGGCGATCACCAGCGCCGCGAGGGTGGTCGCGAGCCGGCGACGGCGCGCGGCGTCCGTGAGCCGGGCATGCGCGGCGGGTGCCGGCGCGGCGCTCGACGGCCGCGGCGCCGACGCGGCAGCCCTTGGTGGGGGCCAGGGCCGAGGAGGCTCGCCGGCCGGGTCTCCGTGCGGCCTCATCGCGCCAGCCCCTCGAGGCAGCGCGCGATGACGTCGGCGGCGTCGCCGAGCCAGGGGCCGGGCCGTGTGAGCAGCTCGTAGTCGGCGCTCGAGAAGCCGCAGCGGCGGCCGTCGCGCAGCGCGGGCAGCGCGCCCCAGCCGGGCCGGGCGGCGAGCGCGGCCTGTTCGCGCGCGAGGCCCATCACGATCTCGGGCCGCGCGCGCACGATGAACTCGGGATTGAGCTTGGGGAAGGGGCCGAGCGCCGGCGGCACGATGTTGCTCAGGCCGAGCCGGGCGAGCAGTTCGCCGACGAAGGAGCTGCTGCCGGCCGCGTAGGGCCCGCCGCCCAGCTCGAAGTAGACCGTGCGCCCGCGCAGGCCCGGCGGCACGCGCTGCGCCGCGGCGGCCAGCGCCTGCTCCAGCTGCCGCCAGAGCCGGCCGCCGGCCTCGGCGTCGCCGAGCAGGCGCGCCAGCGTGTCGAGGCTGCGCTGCACGTCGGCGAGGCCGTCCGAGCGCAGCCGCAGCACGCGCAGGCCGAGCGCGTCGAGCCGGTCCAGCACGCGCGCCGACAGCGAGGCCAGCACCACGTCCGGCTGCAGCGCGACGATCGCCTCCAGGCGGGCGTCGTCCAGCCCCCCGAGCCGGGGCAGGCGCTGCACCGCGGCGGGCCAGTTCGAGTAGCGGTCGACGCCGACCAGGCGGTCGGCTGCGCCCAGCGCGCCGACCATCTCGGTCAGCGAGGGCATCATCGAGACGATGCGGCGCGGCGTCGCGTCGAAGCGGTGCTCGGCGCCCCGGTCGTCGCGCAGCACGACGGTGGCGGCGCGTGCCGGTGCCGCGGCGGCCAGGGCCAGGCCCGCGCCGCCCAGGCGCGCGCCCGCGGCCAGCGCCGACGCGCCGGCGAGCCAGTGGCGGCGCGACGGATTCATGCCGCGGCTCCGCCGGGTGCGAGCGGCGCGGCAGCGGCCGCGCATGGTCCCGAGGCCGAACCCGACACGGGGGGGCCGGCCTGCATGGCGTCCCTGTCCGCGTCCACGCCCGAGTCCGCGGCCGCGCCCCAGCGTGCCGGCCCGGCGCCGAACAGCGCGGCCGCCAGCACCGCCGACGACGGGAACCACGGATGGAACCAGCTCGCCAGCACGCTGCCGTGCCGATAGACCGGCTCGCCGAGGCCGCCGGCGGGCGGACGGGTGTGGCGCAGCGGCGTCAGGCCGGTCTCGAAGCGGGCCCAGTGGAAACTGTGGCCGCGCAGCACCTGGCCCTCGTGCTGCAGCGCCTGCGGGCCGAGCGCGGCGAGCTGGCGCCCCAGCACCGCGGTGCCGGGCAGCAGGCCCCACATCGGGTGGCGGCGCCCCTGGGCATCGAGCAGCGCGTCCGCCAGCGCGATCAGCCCGCCACACTCGGCCCACAGCGGCCGGCCGGCCGCGACATGGGCGGCCAGCGCGGCGCGCAGGTCGGTGCAGCGGGCCAGCGCGGCGGCGTGCAGCTCGGGATAGCCGCCCGGCAGCCAGACGGCGTCGCAGGCGGGCAGGGCGTCGCCGGCCAGCGGCGAGAAGCGCAGCACGCGCGCGCCCATCGCGCGCAGCAGCGCGAGGTTGCCCTCGTGCACGAAGGCGAAGGCCGCGTCGTGGGCGAGCGCGATGCGGCACCCCGCCAGCAGCGCCGGCACGGCCGGGGCCGCCGGCGAGGCCGGGGCGGTCCAGCGCGGCCAGTCGGCGAGCGGTCGGGCGCCCAGCGGGGTGGCCGCGAGGGCATCGGCCGCGGCGTCGAGCCGGCGCAGCGCGTCGGGCAGTTCGTGCGCGCCGGTCAGGCCGAGGTGGCGCTCCGGCAGGCGCCACGCGCCGTCCTGCGGCAGGTGGCCGAGCCAGTCGGCGGGATCGTCCAGCGCGCCTTGCAGCAGCCGCGCATGGCCGTCGCTGCCCACGCGGTTGGCCAGCACGCCGGCCCAGGGCAGGCCCGGGCGCCAGCGGCGCAGCCCGTGCACCACCGCGCCGAAGCTCTGCGCCATCGCCGACGCATCGACCACGGCCAGCACCGGCAGCCGGAAGCGGCGCGCCAGGTCGGCCGCGCTCGGCGGGCCGTCGTACAGGCCCATCACCCCCTCGACGATGACGAGATCGGCGGTGGCCGCGGCCGCGGCGAGCCGGCGCGCGCAGTCGTCCTCGCCATTGATCCACAGGTCCAGCGGGTCGACCGGCTGGCCGGAGGCCAGCGCCAGCCACTGCGGATCGATGAAGTCGGCGCCGACCTTGAACACGCGCACCCGCGCGCCGGCGCGGGCATGGCGGCGTGCCAGCGCTGCCGCCACGGTGGTCTTGCCCTGGCCGGAGGCCGGGGCGGCGATCAGCAGGGCGGCGGCGCTGCCGGGCGGGTTCACGCCAGCCTCAGTTCGGCGACCAGCGCAGGCCCAGCTGCACGCTGCGCCCCGGGGTGGCGTAGGTGCGCGCCAGCGCATAGGCCTTGTCGCCGACGTTGTCGACCCGGCCCTCGAGGCTCAGGCCGGGGGCCAGGCTGCGCGCCACGCGCAGGTTCACCAGGCCGTAGCCGCCCAGGCGCAGGGTGTTGGCGGCATCGTCCCAGCGCGCCCCGGCGGCCTGCAGCTCGGCGCCGAGCGTCCAGCCGGCGAGCGCGGTGTCGGCGCCGAACGACGCGAGCTGCCGCGCGCGGCGCGCCAGCGTCTTGCCGGTGGCGAGGTTGCGCGGGTCGTGCCAGTCGAGTGAGCCGCGCAGCGCGACGGCGCCGATCCGCGTGCGTCCGGCCAGCGTCACGCCCTCGTAGCGCACCGCGCCCACGTTCTCGTAGCAGCCGAAGGGCGAGGCGCAGGCGCCGGCGCCGCCGAAGTTGATCAGGTCGCGCACGCGGTTGCGCCAGGTGCTCAGCTCGGCGCCGTGCTCGCCGTCGGCCCAGCGCAGGCCGAGCTCGAGGTTGCGGCCGCTCTCCGGCTGCAGCGTCGCCACGCCGTACTCGCTGAAGCGCTGGTAGAGCGTGGGGGCGCGGAACGAGGTCGCCGCCGACGCGGTGGCGCGCCAGCCCGGTGCGAAGGCCCAGCCCCAGGCCAGGCCGCCGGTGTCCTTGCCGCCGAAGCTGCTGTCGCGGTCGTGGCGCAGGTGGGCCTGCAGCGCGTGGGCGCCGAAGTCGCCGCGCCAGCCCAGCGCGAGGGCGTCCTGGTGGCGCTCGCCGGCGAGCGTGGCGGCGAAGGCGGTGGCGGGGTTCAGCAGCGCGTCCTCGCGCCGCTCCAGCGCCACGCTCAGCCGCTGGCTGCCCAGGCGCTGCTCGTGCTGCAGCAGCAGGTTGCGCAGCCGCGTCTCGGTCCGGTAGAACGATGGCTGGGACTCGTAGGTGCTGCGCGACTCGCCCAGCTGCAGCCGCGTGGTGGCGTCGCCGTTCCACGCGGCCTGCCAGCCCAGCGTGCCGCTGCGCAGCGTGTGCGTCGCGACGTCGTCGGCGCTGGCACTGGCGTCGTACTGCGCGCGCAGCCGGGTGGCCAGCAGCGTCGCGTCGACGCGGTGCACCCGGTCCAGCTGCCAGCCCAGCTGCCCGCTGCCGGCGTCGCGTCGCCAGCCGTCGCGGTCGGGGTTCGCGGTCGGGATGGGGCGCGCGTTGATGCCGTCGGCGCGGTCGTGCGACAGCGACAGCGCATAGTCGAGTCCGGCGCCGGCGCCGCTCAGGCCGGCCTCGACGCGGGCCAGGCCGTCCGAGCCCGCGCCGACGTAGCCGCTCGGCCGCCAGCCCTCGCGGCCGCGCCGCGTGAACAGCTGCACCACGCCGGCCACGGCGTCGGAGCCATAGACGCCGCCAGCCGGCCCGCGCAGCACCTCGATGCGCTCGATCTGCGCGAGCGGGATCTGCTCCCAGATCGCGCCGCCGGTGGCCTGCGAGTCGAGCCGGACGCCGTCGAGGTAGACCGCGGTGTGCCGCGCCTCCCCGCCGCGGATGAAGACGCTGGTGGTGCCGCCGGGGCCGCCGTTGCGCGCGAAGGCGATGCCGGGCAGGCGGCCCAGCAGGTCGGCGACGTCGGTGGCGCCGCTGCGCTCGATCGCGGCGCGGTCGAGCACCGAGACGTCGGCCAGCGCGCGCCCGAGCGGCTCGGGGGCGCGGCGGGTGACGGTGACCGTCTCGAGCGAGGTCACCGGCTGGGACTGGGCGACGGCCGCAGCGGTGGCCAGCAGGGCCGCCAGGCCGGCGGCGGCCCGGCCGACCGGCGGGACACGCAGCGCCATGGCGGTGCGCGAACGGGGGAGAACGACAGGGGCGATGCAGGCCGTGCCGGCGCGCAGGCGGCAGGAGGTCGCGCCACGGCGACCGAAGAGAGGGGACATGATGACGGGGACAGGATGCGTGCGCAGCCGCTTCCCCGCAGCCTCGCACCTCATGGCGCACCGCTCGCACGGCGCGCCGCCTCGTTGGCCGGTATCCGGGCTGACGGACGTCCCCGTGTCCCCTTCCCAGGCGGCGGTCGCGCGCACGCGGCCGCTGCCCAGTGGGTCTCGACACGGGGCGGGAAACCGCGGTTTCCCGTCCGCTTACCGTTGCGGGGGCAGCTCAGGTGGGGGCCGCCGCGTGCCGCGCGGCCCTTCCTGATTCCCGTTGAACTGTCTCGGCCGGGCGGCCTCGACGAGCACCAACGCGGCGGATGATAGCGCGTCAGTGCGGACGGGCGACCGGCAGCGGGTGCAGCGCGGTGCCATCGGCCAGCCGCATGCCGCCGTCGCGCTGCGCGGTGACGCGGGTGCCGTCCGCATGCCGGAACTCGAGCTCGCCGGTGGGGTGCCAGTGCTCCTCGGCGTCCGGCAGGCCCTCGAGGTGGACGAGGTGCTCGTAGGCGTGGACGACGTGGTCGCGGCCCTGGTCGTCGCGCAGGCGCAGGGTGTCGAGCCGATGCAGTTTGCGGTCCATGGAACTCTCCTGGCATCGGCCGACGCCGCACCGCGGCGCCGGCCGGGGGTGGGTGGGTCGGGGCATTGGACGCCGTCGGCGCCGGGCTGCCAAGCATCCCCGGGCTGCCAGGGCGGTCTTCCCGGGGCCGGTCGATATACTGGCCCGAACCCCCGCCGCAGGCCCCGGTGTCCCCGGGCCGTCGGCGATCCCGACCCACCGCATCCGCCCGGAGACGCGCATGAGCACGACCTATCCCGACACCCTGCTGCTGATCGACAACGAATGGGTCGAGCCCGTCGCGCGGCAGTTCATCGACGTGGTGAACCCGGCGACCGGCCAGGTGATCGGCAAGGTCGCCAAGGCCGGCCGCGAGGACCTGGACCGGGCGCTGGCCGCCGCCGAGCGCGGCTTCGCGGCCTGGCGCAAGGTGCCGGCGCACGAGCGCGCCGCGATCATGCGCCGCGCCGCCGGGCTGCTGCGCGAGCGGGCCGACGACATCGCCCGCGTGCTGACGCAGGAGCAGGGCAAGCCGCTGGCCGAGGCGCGCGTCGAGACGCTGGCCGGCGCCGACATCATCGAGTGGTTCGCCGACGAGGCGCGCCGCGTCTACGGCCGCATCGTGCCCTCGCGCAACCTGCAGGCTCAGCAGCTGGTGATCAAGGAGCCGGTCGGTCCGGTGGCCGCCTTCACGCCGTGGAACTTCCCGATCAACCAGATCGTCCGCAAGCTCGGCGCGGCGCTCGCCAGCGGCTGCTCCTTCCTCGTCAAGGCGCCGGAAGAGACGCCGGCCTCGCCGGCGGCGCTGCTGCGTTGCTTCGTCGATGCAGGCATCCCCACCGGCACGATCGGCCTCGTGTTCGGCGTGCCGGCCGAGATCTCGAGCTACCTGATCGCCAGCCCGGTGATCCGCAAGGTCACCTTCACCGGGTCGACGGCCGTCGGCAAGGAACTGGCCGCGCTGGCTGGCCGCCACATGAAGCGGGTGACGATGGAGCTGGGCGGCCATGCGCCGGTGATCGTCTGCGAGGACGCGGACGTCGCGCTCGCGGTCAAGGCCTCCGGCGCGGCGAAGTTCCGCAACGCCGGCCAGGTCTGCATCTCGCCGACCCGCTTCCTGGTGCACCACAGCGTCAAGGCCGCCTTCGTCGAAGCGCTGGTCAAGCATGCCCAGGGCCTGAAGCTCGGCAACGGCCTGGAGGCCGGCACCACGCTCGGCCCGCTGGCCAACACGCGCCGCGTCGGCGCGATCGACCAGGTGATCGCCGATGCGCGCGCCAAGGGCGCGGCGGTGCTGACCGGGGGCGAGCGCGTCGGCAGCGCCGGCAACTTCTACGCGCCGACCGTGCTGGCCGACGTGCCGCTGGAGGCCAGCGTCTTCAACGACGAGCCCTTCGGCCCGGTGGCCGCGGTGCGCGGCTTCGACACGCTGGAGGAGGCGATCGCCGAGGCGAACCGCCTGCCCTATGGCCTGGCCGGCTATGCCTTCACCCGCTCGATCCGCCACGCGCACGTGCTGGCGCAGTCGGTCGAGGTGGGCATGCTGTGGATCAACCAGCCGGCCGCGCCGACGCCGGAAATGCCCTTCGGCGGCGTGAAGGACTCGGGCTACGGCTCCGAGGGCGGCCCGGAGGCGCTGGAGGCCTACCTGGTGCCGAAGGCGGTCTCGATCATGGCCGTCTGAGGCCGGTGTCGGGCGCCGCGCGGGCTCCCGCGCCGCGCCCGACGCCCGTCGAGCCGCGCGCCCGCGCGGCGCGTGCACGGTTCAGGGCTCGAACTTGTAGCCGACGCCGTAGATCGAGCGGATCGGGTGCTGGCCCGGCGCGGCCGCTTCCAGCTTGCGCCGCAGGTTCTTCACGTGGCTGTCCACGGCGCGCTCGGTGACGGCGCGCGCGTCCTCGTGGACCAAGTCGAGCAGGCTGTCGCGCGAGAACACGCGCTGCGGCGCGCCGGCCAGCGTGCGCAGCAGCCGGAACTCGATCGGCGTCAGGTCCAGCGCGATCCCGTGGTAGCGCGCGGTCCAGGCCGCCTCGTCGATCTGCAGCGGGCCCGGCGCCGCGCCGTCGCCCTCGCCCTCGCTGCGCCGCGTGCGGCGCAGGATCGCACGCACCCGCGCCATGATCTCGCGCGGGCTGAACGGGGTCTTGCAGATGTAGTCGTCGGCACCGCAGTCCAGGCCGGCCAGGCGGTCTGCCTCCTCGACGCGGGCCGTCAGCATCACGATCGGCACCTCGCTGACGGCGCGCAGCGCGCGGCACACCGACAGCCCGTCCAGCCCCGGCAGCATGATGTCCAGCAGCACCAGGTCGCAGGGCGACTGGCGCAGTGCCGGCAGCACCTCGCGGCCGTCGGCGATCCACTGCGGCGCATGCCCCTCGGCACGCAGGTAGTCGGAGATCAGCGAGGCCATCTTCGGCTCGTCCTCGACCACCAGGATGCGCGCCGCCGCGCCGGCCGCGCCGCTGGCGCCGGTGCCCAGGCCGGGCCCCGCTGCGTCCGCCACGGCCGGCCTCATGCCGCGGCTCCTGCCGCCGGCAGCGCGGGCGCAGGCAGCGCCGGCAGCCGCACGCGCATCGACAGGCCGCCCAGCGGCGAGGGCCGCGCCTCGATCTGTCCGCCATGGGCCTGCACGATGCTGCGGCTGATCGCCAGGCCGAGGCCGGCGCCGCCGCCGGCGCGGCTGCGCGAGGCCTCGATCCGGTAGAAGCGCTCGAACAGCCGCTCGAGCTGGTCGCCGGGCACGCCGGGCGCGGAGTCGGCCACTTCGACCTCCACCTCCTCGGCGCTGCCCTCGCGGCGCAGCGCCGCCTGCACCTGCAGGCGGCCGCCGCGGTCGGTGTAGCGCAGCGCGTTGTCCATCAGGTTGTTGAACAGCTGCTGCAAGCGGCGCTCGTCGGCCAGCACCGGCAGCGGGGCGTCCGGCAGCGCGACGCTCAGCGCCAGGCCGGCCTCGGCCGCGCGGCTGCCGAAGGCGTCGACGGTCTGCTGCAGCAGGTCGCCCACGTCGACCGGGCCGCGGTGGTAGGCGAGGGCGCCGACGTCGGCCAGCGACAGGTCGTACAGGTCGTTGACGAGCTTGTTCATCGTCGCCACCTCGGCCTGCAGCGACTTCACCGAGGCCGGGCTGAGCGCGTGCACGCCGTCTTCCAGCGCCTCCAGCTCGCCGTGCAGGATCCCCAAGGGCGTGCGCAGCTCGTGCGAGACATCGGCGAGGAAGGCGCGGCGCATCTGCTCGTTGCGCTGCAGCGTGTCGGCCAGGGTGTTGAAGTCGGCGGCGAGGCGGCCGACGTCGTCGTCGGCGCCGACCGCCACCCGGCTGCCGTACTCGCCCGCGGCCAGCCGGTGCGTCGCGTCGGCGATCCGGCGCACCGGCTGCAGCAGCCGGCGCGCGAACCAGCCGGCGATCACCGCGGCCAGGCCGACGCAGACGGCGCCGATCGCCCAGCTCGACAGCAGCTGGCTGCGCTGGAAGCGCAGCTCGCCGGCGCCGCTGACGGTCTGGAACGGCGCCATCAGCAGCCAGCCGACGGTGCGGCCGTCGACCACGATCGGCCGGCGCACCGTGTCCTCGTGGGTCTGCTCGTAGCCGACGACGAACTGGCGCTCGGCGTCCAGCAGCGTGAAGCGCAGCAGCGCACCGGTCAGGTCGGAGACCTCGCGCCCGCCGCGTCGCGTGGTGTCGGCCGGGTCGGTGCCGCGCAGCGCATGGAACCAGGTGCGGCGGTCGGCCAGCGGCTGCCAGCTGCGGTCGCGCCGCCAGGCCTCGGCCAGCCGCGGCAGGGCCTCGTCCACGCGTACCATCGCCTGTTCGTTCAGGTAACCGACGAAGCCGCGGCTGTAGCTCCAGTGGGCGGCCACGCCCATCGCCACGACGGCGAAGGCGGCGGTGGCCAGGACGGCGAGGAACAGGCGCGTCGTCAGGCCGATCTTCATGAGGGACGGTGCCGGCACGCCGCGATGACACCGCGTTCGCGCCCGCGATGCAAGCGAGTCCCCGGACGGCGTCGGTCTTCAAGATCTCTCCACATTCTTCACCCAGTATGGTGCGCATGATTTCCCGACGATCCGCCCGCTGCGACCGCCGACCCGCCGCCCCCACGCCCGTTCTGCCACCCGCCCTGCCGTCCGCCCTGCCTTCCGTTCTCGCGTCCGCTGGCTGGCCCGTGGCCGCGCGCGGGAACCCCGCCGGCCGGCCGCAGGCCCGCCGGCCCGCCGGGCCTGCGGCGGGGGCGCGGCCGGTGCTGGCGGCCGGGCTGGCGGCGGCGCTGCTGGCACTCGGCGCCTGCTCGGGCGAGGCCGGGCCCGGTGCCAAGCCGGCGGGCGGCGGGGCGGGCGGCGGCGCGGCTGGCGCGGCCGCGCCGAAGGAGGTCGGCATCGTCACGCTGAAGGCGCAGCCGCTGACGCTCGCGACCGAGCTGTCCGGGCGCACCAGCCCCTACCTGATCGCCGAGATCCGGCCGCAGGTCGGCGGCATCGTGCAGCGCCGCGTCTTCACCGAGGGCGCGACCGTGAAGGCCGGCGAGGTGCTGTACCAGCTCGACCCGGCCAGCTTCCAGGCGACCTTCAACAGTGCCCAGGCGGCGGTGCGCAAGGCCGAGGCGACGCTGGCATCGGCGCGCAGCACCGCGGCGCGCAATGCCGAGCTGGTGAAGATCGACGCGATCAGCCAGCAGGCCAACGAGGCCACGCAGGCCGCGCAGGCCCAGGCCGAGGCCGACCTGGGCATCGCGCGCGCCGCGCTGGAGACCGCGCGCATCAACCTGGCGTACACGCGCATCGTGGCCCCGATCCCGGGCCGCGTCGGTGTCTCGGCGGTCACGCCCGGGGCGCTGGTCACGGCCAACCAGACGGCCTCGCTGACCACGGTGCAGCAGCTCGACCCGATCTACGTCGACGTGACCCAGTCCAGTGCCGAGGTGCTGCGCCTGAAGCGCGACCTGGCCAGCGGCCGGCTGCAGCGCGGCGCGCGCGGCGAGGCGCGGATGAAGCTCACGCTCGAGGACGGCAGCGCCTACCCGCACGAGGGGCGGCTGGCGGTGGCCGGCGTCGAGGTCGACGCCAGCACCGGCAACATCCGCCTGCGCGCGGTGGTGCCCAACCCGGACGGCCTGCTGATGCCGGGCATGTACGTGCGCGGCCAGATCGAGGAGGGCGTGCGGCGCGACGCGCTGCTGGTGCCGCAGCAGGCCGTGACGCGCAATGCCAACGGCGCGGCCACCGCGCTGGTCGTCGATGCCGAGGACAAGGTGGCGCGGCGCCCGGTGCAGGTCGACCGGGCGATCGGCAACCGCTGGCTGCTCGGCGGCGGGCTGGCCGCCGGCGACCGGGTGATCGTCGAGGGCGCGATCCGCGTCAAGGTCGGCGACAAGGTGCGGGCGGTGGAGGTTGCGGTGCGGGACAGCGGGCCGGCGCGGCCCGCCGGCGCTCCCGGCGCTGCGGCCTCGGGCGCCAGCGTTGCAGGTGGCGGCTCGCCGATGCCGGCGCTGGCCGCACCCGCGCCGGCCGGCATGGCCGCGCGCCCCGGCACGCGCTGAACGCCGCCCCGGATCCGAGGACCCCGACATGGCCCGCTTCTTCATCGACCGCCCGATCTTCGCGTGGGTGCTGGCGATCATGACCATGCTCGCCGGCGTGTTCGCGCTGCGCGCGCTGCCGCTCGAGCAGTACCCCGACATCGCGCCGCCGCGCATCTCCATCGACGCCAGCTACACCGGCGCCTCGGCCAAGACGGTCGAGGACTCGGTCACGCAGGTGATCGAGCAGCAGCTCAAGGGGCTGGACAACCTCACGTACATGCAGTCGACGAGCGGCTCCGACGGCAGCTCGCGCACCACGCTGACCTTCAACGCCGGCACCGACCCCGACGTCGCGCAGATGCAGGTGCAGAACAAGCTGCAGCAGGCGATGTCGCGGCTGCCGCAGTCGGTGCAGAGCCAGGGCGTGACGGTGACCAAGGCCGGCAACGACTGGCTGATCATCATCAACTTCGTCTCGGCCGACGGCAGCATGTCGAACGTCGACATCGGCGACTACCTGACCAGCAACGTGCTGGACGTGGTCAGCCGGGTCGACGGTGTCGGCGAGGCGCGGGTGCTCGGCACCGGCTATGCGATGCGGATCTGGATGGACCCGCAGAAGCTCGAGAAGTACGCGCTGATGCCGTCGGACGTCGCCACCGCGGTGAATGCCCAGAACGCGCAGGTGTCGGCCGGGCAGCTCGGCGCGCTGCCGGCGGTCGAGAACCAGCAGCTCAACGCCACCATCACCGCGCGCAGCAAGCTGCAGACGGTGGAGCAGTTCGAGAACGTGGTGCTGAAGTCCGCGGCCGACGGCGCGATCGTGCGCATCAGGGACGTCGCCCGCGTCGAGATGGCCGGCGAGAACCCCTCGCGCCGCTCCCGCATGAACGGCCAGCCGGCCGCCGGCCTCGGCATCCTGCTGGCGGCCGACGCGAACGCGCTGAAGGTGGCCGAGGCCGTCAAGGCCAAGGTGGCCGAGATGCAGCCCTTCTTCCCGCCGGGGCTGACGCCGATCGTCAACTACGACACCACCCCGTTCGTGAAGGCCTCGATCGAGGAGGTCGTGAAGGCGCTGTTCGAGGCGATGCTGCTGGTGGTGCTGGTCATCTACCTGTTCCTGCAGAACTTCCGCGCCACGCTGATCCCTGCGATCGCGGTGCCGGTGGTGCTGCTGGGCACCTTCGCGGTGCTGCAGGCCTTCGGCTACTCGATCAACACGCTGACGATGTTCGGCCTGGTGCTGGCGATCGGCCTGCTGGTGGACGACGCGATCGTCGTGGTCGAGAACGTCGAGCGGGTGATGCGCGAGCAGCGGCTGTCCGCGGTCGACGCGACGCGCAAGTCGATGGCCGAGATCACGCCGGCGCTGGTCGGCATCGCGCTGGTGCTGTCGGCCGTGTTCATCCCGATGGCCTTCTTCGGCGGCTCCACCGGCGTGATCTACCGCCAGTTCTCGATCACGGTGGTGTCCTCGATGGTGCTGTCGGTGCTGGTGGCGCTGATCCTGACGCCGGCACTGTGCGCCACGCTGCTGAAGCCCCACGACCATGCCGGCGACGCCGGTGCCGCGCCGCGGCGCGGCCCGCTGGGCTGGCTCGACCGCCTGTTCGGCCGCTTCAACCACGGCTTCGAGCGCAGCGCCGACGCCTACCAGCGCGGCATCGCCGGCATCCTGAAGCGGCCGAAGCGCGTCTTCGTGCTCTACCTGGGCATCGCCGCGGCCATGGCGGTGATCTTCCTGCGCCTGCCCACCTCCTTCCTGCCCGACGAGGACCAGGGCCTGCTGTTCGCGCAGATCAAGCTGCCGCCCGGCGCCACCGCCGGGCGCTCGCAGGAGGTGCTGCGCCAGGTCGAGGCCTATTTCGCGAAGCACCCGGACGTGCTGACGCTGGGCTCCGTCAGCGGCTTCGACGGTGACCAGGGGTCGGCCCGCGCCTTCCTGCGGCTGCGCGACTGGAGCGAGCGCACCCGGCCGGAGCAGCGCGCCGCAGCCATCGCGCGCCAGGCGACGCGCGACCTGGCGGCGATCCGCGACGCGCAGATCTTCGTCGTGATGCCGCCGGCGGTGCGCGGGCTGGGCTCGAACGCCGGCTTCAACTTCTTCCTGAAGGACATCGGCGGCGTCGGCCATGAGGCCCTGATGGAGGCGCGCCGGACTTTCATCGAGAAGGCGGCGGAGCGACCCGAGCTGTCGCGGGCGCGCTCCAACGGCCTGTCCGACACGCCGGAGTTCCAGGTCGACATCGACGATCGCAAGGCCGGCGCCTATGGCCTGACGACGGCGAACATCAACGCGACGCTGTCCAGCGCGATGGGCGGCAGCTACATCAACGACTTCCTGCACAACGGCCGCGTCAAGCGCGTCTACATGCAGGGCGATGCGCCCTTCCGCATGCTGCCGGGCGACATCGAGCGCTGGAGCGTGCGCAACGCGGCCGGCGAGATGGTGCGCTTCGGCAACTTCTCGAGCAGCCGCTGGGGCTTCGGTTCGCCGCAGCTGTCGCGCTACAACGGCAGCCCGGCCGACGAGATGGTCGGCGATGCCGCGCCGGGCGTCAGCTCGGGCACCGCGATGGCCGTGGTCGACGAGATCATGAAGACCATGCCGCCGGGCATCTCGCACGAGTGGACCGGCGCCTCCTTCCAGGAGCGGCTGTCGGGCTCGCAGGCGCCGCTGCTGTACGCGGTCTCGATCCTGTTCGTCTTCCTCTGCCTGGCCGCGCTCTACGAGAGCTGGTCCGTGCCTTTCTCGGTCATCCTGGTGGTGCCGATGGGCATCCTGGGGGCGGTGCTCTTCACCTGGCTGCGCGGCATGAACAATGACGTCTACTTCCAGGTCGGCCTGCTGACCACCGTCGGCCTGTCGTGCAAGAACGCGATCCTGATCGTCGAGTTCGCGAAGCAGCTGCAGGAGCAGGGCAAGGCCCTGGTCGAGGCGACGCTGATCGCGGTACGCCAGCGGCTGCGCCCGATCCTGATGACCTCGCTCGCCTTCGGTCTCGGCGTGCTGCCGCTGGTGCTCGGCAGCGGTGCCGGCGCCGGTGGCCGCCAGGCGATCGGCACCGCGGTGTTCGGCGGCATGCTGGCCGGCACCTTCCTCGGGCTGTTCTTCGTCCCGCTGTTCTTCGTGAGCATCCGCAGCCTGTTCGCGCGACGGCGCTCGTCCGGGCGCCCCGCGGCCGGGGAGCCGGCGACCGCGCTCGAAGGGGGGCAGGCATGAGCCGGCGCACGGACGGATCGCCGCAGCGTGGCGCAGACCGCAGCCGCCGCAGCCGCGTCCTCCCGGGCGGACACCGCGCGGGGCTGGTGCTCGCGCTGCTGGTGCTGGCGGGTTGCACCAACCTGGCGCCGCGACACGAGCGACCGGCGTCGCCGTTGCCGGCAGGCTGGGGCGACGGCACGGCCGGCGAGCTCGCGGCCGCCGGCGTGCCGGCGCTGCACTGGCGCAACTTCGTCGCCGACGCGCGGCTGCGCCGGGTGATCGAGCGCACGCTGCAGTCCAACCGCGACCTGCGCATCGCCGCGCTGAACATCGAGCGCGCCCGGGCGCTGTACGGTATCCAGCAGGCGGCCGAGCAGCCGGCGATCGGCGCTGCGGGCAGCGCGCTGCGCCAGCGCATCGGGGCCGACACCTCGAGCAGCGGGCAGGCGCGCAGCACGACCACGCTGAGCGCGCAGCTCGCGCTCGCCAGTTACGAGATCGACTTCTTCGGCCGCGTGCGCAACCTGAGCGAGGCGGCGCTGCAGAGCTTCCTGGCCACCGAATCGAGCCGCCGTGCGACCCAGATCGCGCTCGTGGCCGACACCGCGAACGCCTGGCTCGCGCTGGCCGCGGACACCCAGCGCCTGGAGCTCGCGCGCCAGACGCTGAAGGCGCGCGAGGACGCCTATGCGCTGACGCGCCGGGCCTACGAGCTGGGTGGCCAGTCGGGCCTCACGCTGCTGCAGTCGCAGACCGCGGTCGACACGGCCCGCGCCGATGTCGGTGCCTTCGAGGCCCAGCGGCGGCTCAGCCGCAACGCGCTGGAACTGCTGGCGGGCGGGCCGCTGCCGCCCGATGCGCTGCCCGATGGCGGGGAGACCGTCGCCACGGCGCTGATCGAGGTGCCGGCCGGCCTGCCGTCCGAGGTGCTGGCCCAGCGGCCGGACGTGATCGCCGCGGAGCACCAGCTGCGCGGCGCCCAGGCCAGCATCGGTGCGGCACGGGCGGCCTTCTTTCCGCGCATCAGCCTCACCGCGGCCGCCGGGCTGGCCAGCACCAGCCTCAGCGGGCTGTTCGACGGTGGCGCGGCGGGCTGGAGCTTCGCGCCGTCGATCTCGCTGCCGATCTTCGACGGCGGCAGTGCGCGCGCCAACCTGCGTGCCGCCGAGGTGCAGCGCGACATCCAGATCGCGGGCTACGAGAAGACGCTGCAGACGGCCTTCCGCGAGGTGGCCGATGCGCTGGCCCAGCGCAGCACGCTGGGCGAGCGGCTCGCGGCGCAGCAGTCGCTCGTCGAGGCCAGCCGGCGCAGCCTGGCGCTGTCGCAGGCACGCTTCCGCAGCGGCGCCGACAGCTACCTGGAGGTGCTGGACGCGCAGCGCTCGCTCTACGCGGCGCAGCAGGCGCTGATCTCGCTGCGCCAGCTCGAGCAGGTGAATCGCCTGGTGCTCTACAAGGCGCTCGGCGGTGGCTGGCAGCCCGCCGACCGCGAGGGCTGAGGCGGGCCCCGGCGGGGCGCCGCGGGCATGACCGACAATCCCGGTCCCGCCGCCGTGCGGGATCCGTGTACGACTCAACGAAGCATCGAATGAACAAAGCAGAACTGGTCGAGGCCCTGGCCGCGCAACACGCCCTGTCGAAGGCCGAATCGGGCCGCATCGTGCAGACCCTCCTCGACACCATCGTGACCACCGTGCGCAAGGGCGGCTCGGTCGTGCTGCCGGGTTTCGGCTCGTTCAAGCTGCACGCGCGCGCCGCGCGCAACGGCGTGAACCCCGCCACCGGCGCGAAGATCAAGATCGCCGCGGCCAAGCTGCCGAAGTTCACGCCGGGCACCGCGTTCAAGGCCGCGGTGGATCCGAAGGCCGCTGCCCGCAAGGCGGCCGCGCGCGGCGCCGCGCCCGCCAAGAAGGCCGGCAAGCCGGCCGCGAAGGCCGCCCGCAAGAAGGCCTGAGATCGCGACAGGGGGCCCGGCGCTCGGCGCCAGGGCGCCTCAGGCCGGTGCCACCGGGCGCCGCGCCTGGCGCAGGCCGTCGACGCTGTAGGTCGCCAGGGCCAGCCAGATCAGCACGAAGCCGGGCAGGCGTTCCGCGCCGAAGCGCTCGCCCAGCAGCCCGACGCCGACCAGCAGCTGCAGGCTCGGGCCGATGTACTGCAGCAGGCCGAGCGTGGTCATCGTCACCCGACGGGCTCCGGCAGCGAACAGCAGCAGCGGAACCGCGGTGACCGGGCCCACGCCGATCAGCCACAGGTTGGTCGCCAGCGTCGGCGCCGGGAAGTGCGAGGTCCCCTGCAGCATCCACAGCGCTGCCGTGCCGAGCGCGAAGGGCGCCAGCAGCAAGGTCTCCAGCGCCAGGCCCTCGAGGGCACCGAGCGGTGCCGTCTTGCGCATCAGCCCGTAGAGCCCGAAGCTCGCCGCCAGCACCAGCGCGATCCAGGGCAGGCGGCCGGTGGCGAGCGTCAGGCCGGCGACACCGGCCGACGCCAGCGCGAGTGCGGCCCACTGCATCGCCCGCGGCCGCTCGCGCAGGACCGCGACCCCCAGGCCGACGTTGACCAGCGGCGTGATGAAGTAGCCGAGGCTGGCCTCGACGATCTGCCCGTGGGTGATGGCCCAGATGTAGGTGAGCCAGTTGGTCGACAGCAGCAGCGCGCTGACCGCCACGCTGCCGACCAGGCGCGGCTGGCGCAGTGCCTCGCCCAGCCAGCGCCACTGCCGCCGCAGGCCCAGCAGCAACGCGACGAACACCAGCGACCAGACGATGCGGTGCACCAGCACCTCGCTCGCCGGCACGTCCGCCAGCGCGCGGAAGTACAGCGGGAACAGGCCCCAGCAGACATAGGCTGCCGAGGCGTACCACACGCCAGCGTGCATCAGGGGGGAGGGTGGCCGGGTCGTCGGCCGCCCGGGCGCGGAAGAAAGGCTGCTGCGGCCCGGCTCGGGCCGCGCGGAATCAGGCGGATTCGGGGGTGGAATCCGCAGCGGCGGCGCTGCCGGCGCTGCGGCTGCGCTCGGCGCGCGGCGCGTCCATCGGGGTGATGTTCTGCGCGAGTTGGCCCTTGGGCCCCTGCACCAGGTCGAAACGGACCTTGCTGCCTTGCTTCAGGGTCCGGAAGCCTTCCATCTGCACCGCCGAGAAGTGCGCAAACACGTCCTCGCCACCGCCCTCGGGCTCGATGAAGCCGAATCCCTTGGCGTCGTTGAACCACTTGACCGTTCCGACCGCCATGCCATCCTCCCACTTAAGGAAAAGAACATTCTGGGGGGGTGCCGCCGACCCTGTCAAGGCGCGGGGCGCGGCGAGGGCGGCTGGCGGACCGGCCGTGCGCGCCGGCGCCGTCGATGCCGCCGATCCCGCGGCACCGGGCTTGCTTTCCGCCGCGCCGTCGCCAATTGCCCCTGGTATTTCTGCAGCCCTCCAACTCGATAGAATGAATTCATGCCTGAGGAGCCCACCCGTCCCCCCGAACCCCCGGTCGGCGTGCCGCCGCCCGGCGACGCGGGCGGGGCGGTGGTCGCGGAGCGCAAGACCCTGCGCACCGAACCGCCGCGGATGTACCAGGTGCTGATGCTGAACGACGACTACACCCCGATGGAGTTCGTCGTCATGGTGCTGCAGGAATACTTCCATCGCGACCTCGAGACCGCGACCCAGATCATGTTGAAGATCCACCATGAGGGTCGGGGCGTGTGCGGCGTCTACACGAAGGACGTGGCCGCCACCAAGGTTGAACTCGTGCTGGCTGCCGCGCGCCGCGGCGGCCACCCGCTGCAATGCATTTTGGAGGCCGCATGATCGCCCAGGAGCTCGAAGTCAGTCTGCACATGGCCTTCGTCGAGGCGCGCCAGCAGCGACATGAATTCATCACCGTCGAGCACCTGCTGATGGCGCTGCTCGACAACCCGTCGGCGGCCGAGGTGCTGCGCGCGTGCACGGCCAACATCGAGGATCTCCGCAAGAGCCTGACCGGCTTCATCAAGGAGAACACCCCGACCGTCGGCGGCAGCGACGAGGTGGACACCCAGCCCACGCTCGGCTTCCAGCGCGTGATCCAGCGCGCGATCATGCACGTCCAGTCCACCGGTTCGGGCAAGAAGGAAGTCACCGGCGCGAACGTGCTGGTCGCGATCTTCGGCGAGAAGGACTCGCACGCCGTCTACTACCTGCACCAGCAGGGCGTGACCCGGCTGGACGTGGTCAATTTCATCGCCCACGGCATCAAGAAGACCGACCCGCCCGAGCCGGCCAAGCCGAGCGAGGGCGGCGGCAACGAGTCCGAGAAGGAAGAGGGCGACGGCAAGGGCTCGCCGCTGGACCAGTACACGCAGAACCTCAACAACCTCGCCCGCGACGGCAAGATCGATCCGCTGATCGGCCGCGAGCACGAGGTCGAGCGCGTGGTGCAGATCCTGTGCCGGCGGCGCAAGAACAACCCGCTGCTGGTCGGTGAGGCCGGCGTGGGCAAGACCGCGATCGCCGAGGGCCTGGCCTGGCGCATCACCCAGGGCGAGGTGCCGGAGGTGCTGGCGCAGTCGACGGTGTACGCGCTCGACATGGGCGCCTTGCTGGCCGGGACCAAGTACCGCGGCGACTTCGAACAGCGCCTGAAGGGCGTGTTGAAGCAGCTGAAGGAGCAGCCGCACGCGGTGCTCTTCATCGACGAGATCCACACGCTGATCGGCGCCGGCGCCGCGTCGGGCGGCACGCTGGACGCCAGCAACCTGCTCAAGCCCGCGCTCAGCTCGGGGGCGATGAAGTGCATCGGCGCCACCACCTTCACCGAGTACCGCGGCATCTTCGAGAAGGACGCGGCGCTGTCGCGGCGCTTCCAGAAGGTCGACGTGGTCGAGCCCTCGGTCGAGCAGACGGTGGAGATCCTGAAGGGCCTGAAGTCGCGCTTCGAGGAGCACCACAGCGTCAAGTACGCGCTGACGGCGCTGCAGGCGGCGGCCGAGCTGTCGGCCAAGTACATCAACGACCGCCACCTGCCCGACAAGGCGATCGACGTGATCGACGAGGCCGGCGCGGCCCAGCGCGTGCTGCCGAAGAGCCGGCAGAAGAAGACGATCACGCGGGCCGAGGTCGAGGACATCGTCGCGAAGATCGCGCGCATCCCGCCCGCCAGCGTCTCCAGCGACGACCGCTCGAAGCTGAAGACGCTCGACCGCGACCTGAACAGCGTGGTCTTCGGCCAGGAGCCGGCGATCGAAGCGCTGGCGGCCGCGATCAAGATGGCGCGCTCGGGCCTGGGCAAGCCGGACAAGCCGATCGGCTCCTTCCTGTTCTCCGGCCCGACCGGGGTCGGCAAGACGGAGGTGGCCAAGCAGCTGGCCTTCATCCTCGGCATCGAGCTGATCCGCTTCGACATGTCCGAGTACATGGAGCGCCACGCGGTCAGCCGTCTGATCGGCGCGCCCCCGGGCTATGTCGGCTTCGACCAGGGCGGCCTGCTGACGGAGGCGGTCACGAAGAAGCCGCATGCGGTGCTGCTGCTCGACGAGATCGAGAAGGCGCACCCCGACGTCTTCAACGTGCTGCTGCAGGTGATGGACCACGGCACGCTGACCGACAACAACGGGCGCAAGGCCGACTTCCGCAACGTGATCATCGTGATGACCACGAACGCGGGCGCCGAGACCATGAACAAGGCCACCATCGGCTTCACCTCGGCCCGCGAGGCGGGCGACGAGATGGCCGACATCAAGCGCCTGTTCACGCCGGAGTTCCGCAACCGCCTCGATGCGGTGGTCAGCTTCCGCCCGCTGAACGAGGAGATCATCCTGCGGGTGGTCGACAAGTTCCTGCTGCAGCTGGAAAGCCAGCTGGCGGAGAAGAAGGTCGAGGTCACCTTCAGCGACGGGCTGCGCAGGCACCTGGCGAAGAAGGGCTTCGATCCGCTGATGGGCGCGCGGCCGATGCAGCGCCTGATCCAGGACACGATCCGCCGCGCGCTGGCCGACGAACTGCTGTTCGGTCGCCTGGTCGACGGTGGCCGCCTGAACGTGGACCTGGACGGCGACGACAAGGTGCAGCTGGACATCACGCCGGCCAAGAAGATCGACAAGCCGAAGGCCGAGCCGGCGACGGCCTGAGGCCCGGTGGGGGCGGCCGCGCCGATCGTGGCGGCGGTCGCCCGTCGACCGAGGGCCTCGCCCCGGCTGATCCTCAGCCGTCCGTGCCCGCGGCCGGATCCTGCCGGTAGTAGCCCTGCAGCAAGGCGTAGAGCCGCGGGTGCGCGTCGCGCAGCGCGAGCGGATTGACGAAGAAGGCCTCGGAGGCGACGGCGAAGAACTCCTCCGGTGCCTCGGCGCCGTAGGGGTCGATCACGGTCTCGAGGTCGGGGTCGGCATCGAGTGCGGCGCAGAAGGCCTCGTATGCCGGGCCCAGCACGGCCAGCCACTGGCGCACGGCCGCCGCATCCGGCAGCAACGGCACGCCGTCGGCCTCGCCGTTGCGCATGTCGAGCACGTGGGCGAACTCGTGGATCACCACGTTGTAGCCGATCTCCGCGGTGTCGCCGGCCTCGTCGACGTCGCGCCAGGACAGCATCACCGGGCCGCCGTCGACGGCCTCGCCGGTCAGCGTCTCCTCGTAGGCGTGCACGATGCCGTCCTCGTCCATCACCTCGCGCGGGGCCACCACCTCGTCCGGGTGGACCACGATGCCGACGAAGCCGTCGTAGGCCTCGAGGCCCAGGCGCAGCACCGGCACGCAGGCCTGCATCGCGATCGCCACGGCGATGCCGTCGTCGACGGCCAGGCCGCCGGCGCCGGTGAACTCCTTGCGCGCGAGGAAAAGGGTCGCGAGGCGGCGCAGCTCGGCCAGGTCGCCGGCGCTGCGCCGCTGCAGGAACGGGTAGCGCGACAGCACCGCGGCCCACAGCGGCTCGGGGATCGCACGCTCGCGCAGGATGCGCTCGTCGCGGCCCTCGCGCCAGGCCTGCGACCAGCGGCGCAGCAGCTTCACCGCGGCGCCGCCAGCGGCAGCCGCAGCAGGCCCTGGGCACTCAGCCGGAGCAACTCGGCACGCGCGCCCGCACCCGGGCCGTCGCCCGGACCGTCGAAGTCCCAGTCGGACAGCACGTGGCGCACGAAGCCGGGCGCGAGCGGTTCGCTGCCGGGCATGTGGGTGTGGCCGTGGATCAGCACCGGCGTGCCGGCCTCGTGCATCCAGCGCACCGCGGCGTGCGGGTCGATGTCGGTCCAGGGCTCCTCGCCGCCGGGGCCTCCGCCTTCGCCGCGCCGCCGCTCGCTGTTCTGCCGCACGGCCTGCGCCTGGGCCAGGCGCTGCTCCAGCGGCTGCGCGAGGAAGCGCTGTTGCCACGCCGGATCGCGCACCTGGGCGCGGAAGCGCTGGTAGCCGACGTCGGCCAGGCACAGCGCATCACCGTGGCTGAGCAGGTGGCGGCGGCCGAAGGCCAGCAGCACGGTCGGATCGGCGAGCGCGGTGATGCCGCAGGCACGGGCGAATTCCGCGCCGACGAGAAAGTCGCGGTTGCCGACCATCAGCAGCACGGCGCGCCGCGTGGCCGCCTCGGCCAGCAGTTCGGCGCAGCGGCCTTCGAAGGGCAGGCGCCGGGTGTCGTCGCCGGCCCACAGGTCGAACAGGTCGCCGAGGATGAAGACGGCATCCGCCGGCGTGTCCTCGAGGTAGTCGGCGAAGGCCTGCAGCGTGCGCGGACGGTCTGCCGCGAGGTGCAGGTCGCTGATGAAATCGATCTGCTGCCAGCGCTGCGGAGCCTTGAGCTCCCAGAAGCGCGGCAGCGCATGAGGATCACCGGCCAGCGCCGGCGGGGGCAGCGGGGGCAGGCCGATCGCGGCCGCCTCCTCGCGCAGCGGATCGTTCGGGTCGACCGGGGACGGCTGTCCGGCAGCCATGGGCGCGGCGGCCGGGCGGCCTCAGGCCACGACGGCCCGGGTGATGACCACGTCCTCCAGCGGCACGTCGTCGTGGAAGCCGCGGCGGCCGGTCTTGCTGCCCTCGATCGCATCGACCACCTCGGTGCCGGCCACGACCTTGCCGAAGACCGCATAGCCCCAGCCGCTCGGCGACTTCGAACGGAAGTTCAGGAAGTCGTTGTCGGTGGCGTTGATGAAGAACTGCGCGGTGGCCGAATCCGGGTCGGAGGTGCGGGCCATCGCCACCGTGTAGTGGTCGTTCTTCAGGCCGTTGTCGGCCTCGTTCGGGATCGGCTCGCCGGTCGGCTTCTGCTTCATGCCGGGCTCGAAGCCGCCGCCCTGGATCATGAAGCCCTTGATCACGCGGTGGAACACCGTGTTGTCGTAATGGCCGGCCTTCACGTACTCGATGAAGTTGGCCGCGCTGCGCGGGGCCGCCGCCTCGTCCAGCTCGATGCGGATCAGGCCCTGGGTGGTGTGGAGTTCGACGATGGTGCTCATCGGTGGATTCCTGGGTGGTCGCGGGCCCGGCAGGGCCCGCATGAAGGGGAAGGGGGGACGCGTCGGCGCAGGCGCCGGCGCCTCGCGGTGCGGGGGACGGACTCAGGCCTGCCCGAGGCTGCCTTCGAACACGACCTGCCACTGGCCGTCCTGCTCCAGCCAGTACTGTCGCTTCAGGCGCGGGCGGTTGCCGCCCGGGGTGGTCTCGGTGAAGGTGACGACGACCACGTCGCGGTCGTCGCGCCAGGCCAGCACGGTGACCGCGTCGATCGACGCGTTCGGCGCCGCCGGCGTGAAGGCCACCGGCATCAGCGCGCGCTGGCGCTCGGTGCTGCGCGCGGCGATCTCGGGCACGGTGGACACCACGGTGCGCTGGTCGGCGTAGAAGCGCTGCTGCGCGCCGGCATCGGCGGCACTGCGCGCCGCCTTCCATGCGTCGAAGGCGCGCAGGAAGCCGGCCTGGCGCTGCTGCGCGGCCTCGGGGCGCACCCATTCGAGCCGCTCGGCGATCAGGATCGGCGTCTCCTGGCGCTCGATGAAGGTCGCCATCTCGAGCAGGTCCGGGTTCGCCAGCGCGACGCAGCCGTCGGTGGCCAGCGGCGCGCGGCTGAACAGGTTGGACGCGACGCCGTGCAGCCAGATGCCGCTGCCGGTGCGTCCGCGCAGCTGGTCGTACTGGTTCGGGTAGTTCAGCACCAGCGCGGCGGCGCCGTACAGGTCCTTCAGCGCCGGCTGGCGCAGGCGCGCCTCGGGCACCCGCCCGGTCACGAAGTAGACGCCGAGCGGGGTGCGCAGGTCGCCCTCGACCTGCTTGGCCATGCCCAGCTTGCCGACCGAGCTGTAGTAGTCGCGCTTGAGCACCAGGCCCTGCGGCGTGTTCTCGAACACGTACAGCCGGGAGCGCGACACGTCGACCGCCACCGCATGCTGCACCGAGGGATCGATCCGCACGAACTGCGCCGGCACCAGCCCGGCGGCGGGACGCTGCGCGGAGCCGACACGGGCGCGTGCCTCGGCCACCAGTTCCTTCAGGCGCTCGGCGGCCTCGGCCCGTTGCGCGGCCGCGCTGGCGCCGAAGCCCTCGGCCGGGCGGGTGAGCGTGGTCAGCAGGTCGGCGTAGACCAGCTGGGCCAGGCCGAACTGCGGGTAGTCCGCGGTCAGTCGCGCGGCGGCGTCCAGCGCCTCCTGCGCCCGGCCGGTGGCGATCAGGCCGTAGATGCGCAGCAGCCGCGCGTCGGTCGGCGAGGCCGTGCCCGCGGCGGCCGCGAGCAGGTCGTCCGGGCGGATGCCGCCGCCGGGGGGGCGATCGGCCGGCGCGCTGCCCTCGGCGGCTGCGGCGGTCTCCGTCGGCGCCGGTGCGGCGGCATGCGCCGTGGCGAGCGGGCCCGGGGTAGCGGCCGCGTCGCCCGCGGGCCCGGGCGTGCGCCCGAGGCCGAAGGCCAGCGCGGCGGCGGCCGCGAGGCCGGCCAGCAGCCAGGCGGCGCGCCGGCGGCCGGCCGCGGGGGCGGCCGGTGCCGGCGCCGCGCCCTGGTCGGGAGTCGATGCGTCGTCGCTCACGGCAGTTCGGTTTCGTCCTGGATCAGCCAGCGATTGTCGGCCTTGACGAGCACCAGCCGCTTGCGGCTGCGCTCGACGACCTCGTCGCCACGGTAGCGCTGCTGGAAGGTGGCGACCACGGTGTCTCCCCGGGCCACCAGCTGCGGCGGGTCCAGGTCGACCGAGATCTTCTTCTTCGACAGGATGCGCGAGCGGCGCTGTTCCTCCCAGGCGCGGCGCGAGCCGAGCCGGCCGGCGTACTGCGGCGTGTAGGCGGCCAGGTAGCCGTCCATGTCGCGGGCGCTCCAGGCGGCCGCCCAGGCGTCGATCGCCGCCTGGATCTCGCCCGCCTCGAGGTCGACGGCGGTCGCCGCGGGCGACGGCGCCGGGGGCGCGGGCGGCGGCGGGCTCGGGCGCGGCAGCGGCGCGGTCGCCACGCTGGTGGGCGCGCTGCTGGTCACCGGCGAGGTCGTCACGCCGGCCGGGGCCGGCGTGGCGGGCGTCAGCGTCTGTGCGGCCGCCAGGCGCGAGCCCGGCGGGGCGACGGCGAACTCGCGGCCACCGCTGCGCAGGTCCACGCGGTACTCGCCGAGCGCGAGCGACATGCGGTCGCCCGCGAGCAGCAGCAGGTCGATCTCGGGCAGTTCCCCGGGGGCGGGCAGGCGCTCCAGCCGCAGCACGACCTGGCCCGCGGGCCCGGCCTGCGGCGTGATCACGATGGATTGCAGCGCCGGCACGTAGCGCATGCCGGCCACGCCGTAGGCATCCGAGGTCGCGATCCGGGCCCGGATGTCGGCCGGATCGAGCCCGGCGCTGTCGGACAGCGTGATCTCGGCATAGGGCGCCTGGCCGGGTGGCAGGTACAGCCGCAGCGGGCCGAAGTCCAGCGCGGCGGCCGAGGCCGTGCCCAGCGCGAGCGCGAGGCCCGCGGCCAGCAGGCGCCAGCGCCGCGGCGGGGAGGGGGGGAGTCCTGTCATGGGGTCAGCTCACCGATTCCTTGCGGATCAGCCAGCGGCCATCGCGGCGCACGAGTTCGAGCACCTTCTGGCCGGAGGCGCGCAGCTGGTCTGCCGAGTAGTCCTGCCGGAAGCTCGCACGGGCCACGTTGCCCGGCATCAGTTCGACCGTGATGCCGCTGAGTTCCAGCGAAATGCGGTTCTTGCCGAGGATGCGCAGCCGCCGGCCGGCCTGCCACTCGGAGGCGCTGCCGTCGTTGCCGCGGAAGCCAGGCACGTAGGCGCCGAAGTAGCCGTTCATGTCCTTGCGCTCCCAGGCCGTGGCCCAGGCGCGCACCGCGGCCTGGACCTCGCGCGCCTCGTCGGTGTGGCGGCGCTGCGCGGCGCTCGCGGTCGCCGGGTTGGCCGGGTCCGCGGCCGGCGGCTCAGGACGCGGCGCGGGGGCCGGGGCCGGGGCAGGTGACGGGGCCGGCGTCGGCGCGGGTGCCGGCGTCGGCGCGGGGGCCGCCGCAGGCGTCGGCGCGGAGGCCGGTGCGGGTGCCGACGCAGGCGCAGGCGTGGACGCGGGAGCCGGCGCCGGGGTGGGCGCCGCGGCGACCAGCACCGCGTCCTGCTGGCTGCCGGCCAGGCTCTTCAGCAGCGCGAGTTTCGGCGTCCCGCTGTTGTCCTCGATCTGCAGCGCGCGGGCGTAGGCGCGCCCTGCCATGCGCACGTTGACCGACGCGAGGTTCTGGTAGGCGGTGTCGTAGCTCGGCCGGCTGCGCACCGCCGCCTCGAGCGCGGCGCGTGCCTTCTCGATCTGGCCCTGCTCCGCGTACAGCACCGCGAGGTTGTTCAGCGGCTCGGGCAGCGTCGGATACTCGCGGCTCATGCGTTCGAACAGCGCGATCGCCTCGGCGGTGCGCTTCTGGTCGACCAGCAGCACCCCCTTCTGGAAGCGCAGCGCAGGGTCCTGCGGGTGCCGGGCGATCAGCGCATCGACGCGGCGCAGGGCCTCGTTCGAGCGGCCCTGGGAGGCCAGTTCCTGCACCTCGGCCAGCCCCGGGGCCGGTGGCGCCGCACCGGCCGGCCCGGGGACGCACAGACAGGCGGCGAGCGCAGCGGCGAACCGGACCGGGCTCGGCCGCGTCACCGCAGCACCACCGCCTCGTTGATCACGACCGGCTGCACCGGCACGTTCTGGTGCATGCCCTGGCTCTGCGTCGGCACGGCCTTGATCTTCTCGACCACGTCCATGCCGGACACGACCTTGCCGAACACCGCATAGCCGTTGCCGTCGCGCGCGTTGGCGGCGTTCAGGAAGGCGTTGTCGCGCAGGTTGATGAAGAACTGCGCGGTGGCCGAGTCGGGCACCGCGGTACGCGCCATCGCGATCGTGCCGACGTCGTTGTTCAGGCCGTTGCGGCTCTCGAGCGGGATCGGCGGCCGGGTCGGCTTCTGGGCCATGTCCGGCGTGAAGCCGCCGCCCTGGATCATGAAGTTGTCGATCACCCGGTGGAAGACGGTGCCCTTGTAGTGGCCCGCCTTCACGTACTGGAGGAAGTTCTCGACGGTCTTGGGCGCGCGCTGCGGGTCCAGCTCGACCACGATGTCGCCCATCGAGGTGGCGAGCTTGACCTTCTGGGCCGCGGCAGGGGCGACGAGGGCGGCGGCCAGCAGGCCGCCGATGGCGAGGGACTTCAGGCGGAACGGACGCATCGGGGCGGCGACGGCGGGTGGGGAGGCTGACGGCTCGGGTGGCGCGGACCCCGGAAGGGGCACCGCTATACTCGTTTGATTGTAGAGCAGCCCCCCGTCGCGCCGCCGAAGGGCGACCCCGGTCGAGGGCTCCGCACCGGCGACGGCGGCGGAGCGCGCGGGGCCGGCCGCACCGCGAGGCGGCCCCGCTGCCGATCTCCCACCACGCCACGGCCCCGCGGCCGCCGACGGGCCGGAAGGCACCATGACGCTGCGCATCTTCAACACCCTGACCCGCGAGGTCGAGCCCTTCGTCTCCCTCGAGCCCGGCCACGTGCGGATGTACGTGTGCGGCATGACGATCTACGACCTCTGCCACGTCGGCCATGCGCGCTTCCTGCTCGCCTTCGACGTGGTCTACCGCTGGCTGCGCGCCAGCGGCTGGCGCGTCACCTACGTGCGCAACATCACCGACATCGACGACAAGATCATCCGGCGTGCGCTCGAGCGCGGCATCCCGATCCGCCAGCTGACGGACGAGATGACGGCCGCGATGCACGAGGACATCGGCCGCCTGGGCATCGCGGCGCCGACCCACGAGCCGCGCGCCACCGCCTACGTGCCGCAGATGCTGACGATGATCGGCACGCTCGAGCGCAAGGGCCTGGCCTACCGGGCCGCCGGCGGGGACGTGAACTACGCGGTGCGCAAGTTCCCGGGCTACGGCCGGCTGTCCGGCAAGTCGATCGACCAGCTGCGCGCCGGCGAGCGCGTCGCGGTGGCCGACGGCAAGGACGACCCGCTGGACTTCGTGCTGTGGAAGGCCGCCAAGCCCGACGAGCCGCCCGATGCGCAGTGGGACGGCCCCTACGGCCCGGGCCGGCCCGGCTGGCACATCGAGTGCTCGGCGATGGGCTGCGCGCTGCTCGGCGAAACCTTCGACGTGCACGGCGGCGGCATGGACCTGCAGTTCCCGCACCACGAGAACGAGATCGCGCAGAGCGAGGGGGCGAACGGCGTGCCCTTCGTGCGCTACTGGATGCACAACGGCTTCCTGAACGTCGACGACACCAAGATGTCGAAGTCGCTCGGGAACTTCTTCACCATCCGCGACGTGCTGCAGCGCTACGACGGCGAGACGCTGCGCTTCTTCATGCTGCGCACCCATTACCGCAGCCCGCTCAACTTCAGCGACGCCAACCTCGACGACGCCCGCAGCGGCCTGCGCCGGCTCTACACCGCGCTCGCGTCGGTCGACGTGGACGCGGATGCCGCGGCGGCGGCCGCGGCGGACGCGGACGATGCGGCGTCGGCGCCCGCGGTGGCTTTCCGCGCCGCGATGGACGAGGACTTCAACACGCCGGCCGCGATCGCGGTGCTGTTCGAGCTGGCCGCCGAGCTGAACCGCAGCGGCGATGCGCAGGCCGCGCGCCTGCTGCGCCGCCTCGGCGAGCCGCTCGGCCTGCTGCAGCAGCCCGCACGCGCCTTCCTGCAGGGCGGCGCCGCGGCCGGCGACGACGGCCGCATCGAGGCCCGCATCGCCGAACGCGCCGCGGCCAAGGCGGCACGCGACTTCGCCCGGGCCGATGCCATCCGGCGCGAGCTGCTGGCCGACGGCATCGTGCTGCAGGACGGTCCGGACGGCACGCGCTGGGTGAAGGCTTGAGCGCCGGGGACGACGCGCGGCCGGCGGGGGCGACGCCGGCCTACTGGGACGAGGCCTGCCGGCACCTCGCGCGGCGCGACCGCGTGATGCGCAAGCTGATCCCGCGCTGCGGCGAAGGCCGGCTGGCGCCGCAGGCCGACGCCTTCACCACGCTCGCCCGCTCCATCGTCGGGCAGCAGATCTCGGTCAAGGCCGCGCAGTCGGTGTGGGCGCGGGTGGCCGCGCTGCTGCCGTGCGAGCCCAGCCGCATCGAGCCGGCGGCCGTGCTGGCGCTGGACGAGTCCGCGCTGCGCGCGGCCGGGCTGTCGGCCCGCAAGGCCGACTACCTGCGCGACCTGGCGCGCCATTTCGACGCCGGCTCGGTGCACGTGGCCCAGTGGGCGGCGATGGACGACGACGCGATCATCGACGAGCTGGTGGCGATCCGCGGCATCGGCCGCTGGACCGCGGAGATGTTCCTGATCTTCCACCTGCTGCGGCCGAACGTGCTGCCGCTGGACGACGTCGGCCTCATCAAGGGCATCAGCGCGCTCTATTTCAGCGGCGAGCCGGTGTCGCGCGCGGAGGCGCGCGAGGTGGGCGATGCCTGGGCTCCCTACCGCTCCGTGGCGACCTGGTACGTCTGGCGGAGCCTCGACCCGCTGCCGCTAGACTAGCGCAACGACCCCCGCGACCGCGAGGAAGGACCATGAGCAAACGTCATTTCCTGGATTTCGAGCAAGGCGTCGCCGAGCTCGAGACCAAGATCGAGGAACTGCGCTACGTGCAGAACGAGTCGGCCGTCGACATCTCCGAGGAGATCGACCGGCTCGGCAAGAAGAGCCTGCAGCTGACGAAGGACATCTACGCCAAGCTCACGCCCTGGCAGGTGACGCTGATCGCGCGCCACCCGCAGCGGCCCTACACGATGGACTACGTCCAGGAGGCCTTCACCGACTTCCAGGAACTGCACGGCGACCGCCACTTCGCTGACGACCCGTCCATCATCGGCGGCCTGGCGCGCTTCAACGGCCAGGCCTGCATGGTGATCGGCCACCAGAAGGGCCGCGACACCAAGGAGCGCGCGCTGCGCAACTTCGGCATGTCGCGCCCGGAGGGCTACCGCAAGGCGCTGCGGCTGATGCAGCTGGCCGAGAAGTTCGGCCTGCCGGTGTTCACCTTCGTCGACACGCCGGGGGCCTACCCCGGCATCGGCGCCGAGGAGCGCGGGCAGTCCGAGGCGATCGGCCGCTGCATCTACGAGATGGCGCAGCTCGAGGTGCCGATCCTCACGACGATCATCGGCGAGGGCGGTTCCGGCGGCGCACTGGCGATCGGCGTCGGCGACCAGACCCTGATGCTCCAGTACGCCGTCTACTCGGTGATCTCGCCGGAAGGCTGCGCGTCCATCCTGTGGAAGACCGCCGAGCGCGCGTCCGAGGCCGCCGAGGCCCTCGGCATCACCGCGCACCGGCTGAAGGCGCTCGGCCTGGTCGACCGCATCGTCAACGAGCCGGTGGGTGGCGCCCACCGCGACCCGAAGCAGATGGCGGCCTACCTGAAGCGCGCGCTGGCCGATGCGTTGCGGCAGGTGTCCGACCTGAAGCCCAAGGAACTGCTGCAGCGGCGCTACGAGCGGCTGCAGGCCTACGGCCGCTTCACCGACACCACCGAGCGCTGATCCGCGGGCCGGACCGCGGGGGGCCGTGGCCGAGCGCCCGAGCGCCGTGCGCTGCGTCGCGGTCGCCTACAGCGGCGGCCGCGATTCGACCGCCCTCGCGCATGCCGCCGCCCGCGTGGCCGCCCGCGAGGGCTGGCGCGTGGTGGCGCTGCACGTGCACCATGGCCTGAGCGCGGCGGCCGACGCCTGGGTGCGCCACGGCGCAGAGCAGGTCGCGGCCTGGCAGGCCGAGGGGCTGCCGATCGACTGGTGCTGGCGCCGCCTCGCCGGCCGGCCGCCGCGCGGCGACAGCGTCGAGGCCTGGGCCCGCGCAGGTCGCTACGCGGCGCTGGCCACGATGGCGCGCGAGGCCGGCGCCGGCGTCGTGCTGCTGGCGCACCACCGCCGCGACCAGGCCGAGACCCTGCTGCTGCAGGCGCTGCGCGGGGCCGGCCCGGCGGGCCTGGCCGCGATGCCGCGCTGCGCCGAACGCGACGGCCTGGTCTGGCTGCGGCCCTGGCTCCACCGGCCGCGGGCCGCGCTCGAGGCCTACCTGCAGCGGCACGGCCTGCGCTGGGTCGACGACGAGGCAGGCAATGCGGACGCCCGCTTCGCCCGCAACCGGCTGCGCCACCAGGTGTGGCCGGCGCTCGAGGCCGCGTTCCCGCAGGCCGAGGCCAGCCTGGCGGACGCGGCAGCCCGCGTCGCCCAGGCCCGCGCGGCACTGGACGACCTGGCGCGCGAGGACCTGGGCTGCTGCCAGGTGCCCGGCGGTGGGCTGCGGTTGTCCGCCTGGGCGCCGCTGGCACCGGCCCGCCGCGTCGCGGCCTTGCGCCAGTGGTTCCGGCAGGCGGCGGGCCGGCCGGCGCCGGCCAGCCTGCTGCAGCGGCTCGCGCGCGAACTGCTCGACGACGCCGGCCGGCCCGGGCCCGGCGGGCGCGAGTGGCCGGCGCCCGGGGGCCGCTGCCGGCAGGCGCGCGACCTCCTGCACTGGGAGGCGATGGCGCCCGCTGCGTCCGGGCCTGCGCCGGCCCGGGCCCGGCGCGCCTCCGCCGCCTCCGCCTCCGCCGCCAGCGGGCGCTGCGAGACGCTGGGCATCCGCCGCGCGGGCCGCTACCGGCCGGCCGGCTGGTCGGGCACGCTGCTCGTGCGCCGCGTCAGCGGCGGCGGCGTGCCGCTGGCCCGGCTGGCCGCGCTGGCGCTGCGCGCGCGCGCCGGGGGCGAGACCTTCCAGGCCGGCCCGGGCCGGCCGCCCCGGGCGCTGAAGAAGCAGTACCAGGCCGCCGGCGTCGCCGCGGCGGCGCGCCACGGGCCGCTGCTCTGGGCCGGCGCGGACCTGCTGTTCGTCCCGGGGCTCGGCCTGGATGCGCGGGCCCTCGCTGCGCCGGGCGAGCCGCAGGTGGCGCTCGACTGGCTGCCCGACGAGGCCGCCGGCTAGAATCCTGGGTTCTCCGAGCGTCGGTGCAGGCGGCCGTCGGTGGCCGCCGGTGCCGGGGCGATCCCCTCACGCACCCCATGTCCCTCATCGTTCACAAGTACGGCGGCACCTCGATGGGCACGCCGGAGCGCATCCGCAACGTCGCCCGGCGGGTCGCCAAATGGGCGCGCGCGGGCCACCAGATGATCGTGGTGCCGTCGGCGATGAGCGGCGAGACCAACCGCCTGCTCGGGCTGGCCCGGGAGGTCGCGCCCGCCAGCACCACGGCCGCCGTGCAGCGCGAGCTGGACATGATCGCCTCCACCGGCGAGCAGGTGTCCGTCGGTCTGCTGGCGCTCGCGCTGCAGGCCGAGGGCCTGGACGCGGTCAGCTACACCGGCTGGCAGGTGCCGGTGCGCACCGACAGCGCCTACACCAAGGCGCGCATCGAGAGCATCGACGATGCCCGCGTTCGCGCCGACCTGGCGTCGGGCAAGGTCGTCGTGATCACCGGCTTCCAGGGCATCGATGGCGAGGGCCACATCACCACCCTCGGGCGCGGCGGCTCGGACACCTCGGCGGTCGCGATCGCGGCCGCGCTGAAGGCCGACGAGTGCCTGATCTACACCGACGTGGACGGCGTCTACACCACCGACCCGCGCATCGTCGCCGAGGCCCGGCGCCTGAAGAGCATCAGCTTCGAGGAAATGCTCGAGATGGCCAGCCTCGGCTCCAAGGTGCTGCAGATCCGCTCGGTCGAGTTCGCCGGCAAGTACCGCGTGCCGATGCGCGTGCTGTCCAGCTTCACCCCCTGGGACATCGACCTGGCCGAGGAAGCACGCTCCGGCACCCTGATCACCTTCGAGGAAGACGAGAACATGGAACAAGCCGTCGTTTCCGGCATTGCCTTCAACCGCGACGAGGCCAAGGTCAGCCTGCTCGGCGTGCCCGACCGGCCCGGCATCGCGTTCCAGATCCTCGGCCCGGTGGCCGAGGCCAACATCGACATCGACGTCATCATCCAGAACGTCTCGCACGACGGCAAGACCGACTTCTCCTTCACCGTGCACCGCAACGACTACGCGCGCACGCTCGAACTGCTGAAGGGCACCGTCGCGCCGCGCATCGAGGCGGCCCAGGTCGTCGGCGACCCGAAGATCTGCAAGGTCAGCATCGTCGGCATCGGCATGCGCTCGCACGTCGGCGTGGCCAGCAAGATGTTCGGCGCGCTGTCCGAGGAGGGCATCAACATCCAGATGATCTCGACGAGCGAGATCAAGACCAGCGTGGTGATCGACGAGAAGTACATGGAGCTCGCCGTGCGCGCGCTTCACAAGGCATTCGATCTGGAGCAGGCCGACGCCGCGGCCTGAGCCCGACCGCGCCGACTTCCCGGCGCGCCCGGCGCATCGGGTTAGAATGCGCTCCGGCTTGGAGTCGTGACCGAGTGGCCGAAGGTGCTCCCCTGCTAAGGGAGTATGTGGGCAAAACCTGCATCAAGGGTTCGAATCCCTTCGACTCCGCCAAGCCCCACCGCCTGCCCGCCCGTTCCTCCGACGACTCCGGTGGTGGCTGGCCGGCCCGAGAGCCCCGCAGCGCGGGGCTTTTTTTCGGCCGCACGGCGCTTGCCGGCGGGCCGGTGCACCGTCGCCTCGTTCCCCAGCGCCGCGATGCCGCGGTCCGCTACCATCCCCGCGTGCACTTCGACTTCGCTGACCTGAGGCTCTTCCTGCACCTGGTCGAGTGCGGGAACCTGACGCGTGGCGCGAGTGCGGCGGCGCTGTCGCCGGCGGCCGCGAGCGGGCGGCTCAAGGCGCTGGAGGAGCAGCTCGGGGCCCGGCTGTTCTATCGCAGCAGCCGGGGGCTGGCGCCGACGCCGGCGGGGGAGCTCTTCCTGCGCCATGCGCGGGGTCTGCTGCGCCAGCTGGAGCACGTGAGGAACGATTTCGGCGAGCTGTCCAGCGAGAGCGCCGGGCATTTCCGCATCTTCGCGAACACGACCCCGATCACCGAGACGCTGCCGCGGGTGCTCGGCGCCTTCCTGCAGCGGCGTCCGGGCGTGACGGTGGACGTGCAGGAGCGCAACACGCGCCAGGTGATCGAGGCGGTGAACGAAAGCGCGGCCGACGTCGGCGTGATCTCGGTGCCGAGCCCTTACGACCCAGGGCCGCTGCAGAGCCTCTGCTATGCGACGGACCGCCTGGTGCTCGTGGTGCCGGAGGGCCATGCGCTGGCGGCTGCCGGGCGCCTGGACTTCGAGGAGACGCTGGACCTGCCGCACGTGGGCTATGCCAACAGCACGCTGCAGACCTACATCGTCGGGCAGGCGGCGGCCCTGCAACGGCAGCTCGTGATGCGCGTGCTGATGAGCAGCTACGAGACGATGTGCGCGATGATCGCGGCCGGCATCGGGGTCGGCGTGCTGCCGCGCAGCTGTGCGGCGCGCTACGTGCGCAGCGGCATGCGCATGGCCATCGTCGAGCTGCGCGACGCCTGGACGCTGCGCGAGCGGCATGTGCTGTACCGCGACCTGGAGGCCCTGCCGATGTGCGCGCGGGACTTCATCGACGCGGTCGGGGCGATCGCCGAGGGGCCGTCCGGCAGCCCGCCGCGCTGAGCCGCGGCGGTCGGCCACGCCCGCGGCGGCAGCCCGCCTGTGCTCCGAGCGTGGCGCGCTCGGCCTTCAGTCCCGGGCCCGCCCTGCCAGCTCCGCGTAGCCGGTGCGCGTCTGCGGCAGCTTCATGCCCAGCACGACGCTGGCGACCTGGGTCCGCAGGATCTGCGCCGTGCCGCCGGAGATCGTGAACATGCGCACGTCGCGCAGGTGGCGTTCCATCGGCTGGTCGCGGCCGTAGCCGGAGGAGCCGAACAGCTGGAGCGCATCGTTGCAGACCTTGAAGCAGGCCTCGCCCGCGAAGGTCTTGGCCTGCGCGGCGCTGTGCATGTCGGGCAGGTCGGAGCCGCTGCAGGCGGCCGCATGGAGCAGCAGGCGGGCGGCCTCGAGCTGCACCGACATGTCGGCCAGCATCCACTGCAGGCCCTGGAACTCGGCCAGCGGACGGCCGAACTGCCGGCGTGCCTTGACGCGCCGGACCGCCTCCTCGAACGCCCCCTGCGCGATGCCCAGCGCCACGGTGCCGGCGCCGACCCGCTGGGCGTTGTAGACCTTCATCAGGCTCGCGAAGCTCCGGCGCAGGCCGCCGGGCGTCGCCAGCAGCATGGACCGGTGGACGCGCAGCCGGCGCAGGTGGACATGGGTCTCGGGGATGCCGCGGATGCCCATCGCCGGGATGCGCTCGCCGATGACCAGCCCGTCCGGCTGCGCCGGGTCGCGCACGTGGAGAAAGGCGCCGATGCCCTGCTCGACGCCGTCGTCGAAGACCCGGGCGTAGATGATGTGCAGGCGCGAGACGCCGCCGCCGGTGATCCAGTACTTGTCGCCCTGCAACACGTAGTGGTCACCGTCCCGGTCGGCGCGCGTCGACATCTCGGTGGCGGCGCTGCCGGTATCCGGTTCGGTGATCAGGATCGCGGGCTTGTCGCCGGCGCGCAGCAGCCCGGCGGCCAGGTCGAGCTGCTCGGGCGTGCCATAGCGCCGCACCATGCCGATCGCGCCCATGGTCGCGTCCACGACCACGCGGCCCAGGCTCGCGCAGGCCTTGGACACCTCCTCGATGACGATCACCGCATCCTGGAACGAGGCGCCCATGCCGCCGTGCGAGGTCGGCAGCGTCATGGTCAGGAAGCCCGCGTCGCGCAGCAGCGCGACGCTCTCCCAGGGGTAGGCCTCGGTGCGGTCCACGTCCGCGGCCTTCGGTGCGAAGTGGGTCTGCGCGAGCTCGCGCGCCCGGGCCTGCAGGGCCTGCTGTTCGGGGGTCAGCTTGAGCATGGGCTCCGTCCTCAGGCCACGGTGATGCGGGCTTCGGAGATCACGCGGCTGAACTTCTCGCCCTCCGCCCGGATCCACGCCCGGCTCTTCTCGGTCGTCATCGTGCGGTCGACGAAATTCCCCATCTGGACGAAACGGTTGCGGATCTCGGTGTTCTCCATCGCCTTCTGGATCGAGCCGGCGAGTGCCGCGCTGATGTCCGCCGGCAGTCCGGCCGGGCCGACGCAGGCGGTCCATGCGACGCATTGGTAGCCGCCGACGAACTCGCCCACGGCCGGCACCTCGCGCAGGACCTCGATGGCGTCGAGGCGGCTGGCCGACGAGGTGGCGAGCGCGCGCAGCCGGCCGGTGCGGATCTGGCCGATGCAGGCCGGCAGGCTCGCGAACATGAAGTCGAACTGGCCGCCGATCAGGTCCTGCAGCGCCGGCGCATCGCCCTTGTACGGGATGTGTTCGATCTTCAGCTTGGCCATCAGCTTCCACTGCTCGGTGGCGATGTGGTTGGTGACACCGTTGCCGCCGGAGCCGTAGGTCACGCGGCGCGTGCGGATGGCCTTGACGAGGTCGTCGTAGGTCCTGAACTCCGATTCGGTCCGGACCACCAGCAGCATCGGCACGATGCCGGTCACCATCACGGTCTCGAAGTCCGACACCGGGTTGTAGCCCGCGTTCGCGTACAGGTAGGGTGCGATGCCGAGGTTGCCGCTGCCGCCCCACATCAGCTGGTAGCCATCCGGCCGGGTCTTCACGAGGGTCTGGGCGGACAGCATGCTGCCCGCGCCGGGCTTGTTCTCCACCACGAAGGCCTGCCCGAGGTCCTTCGTCAGCTCGTCGCAGAAGACGCGCGCGATGATGTCGGTCGCCTGCCCGGCAGGAAAGCCGACCAGCACCTTGATCGGGCGGGCGGGCCATTTCTCGGCAGTGGCCCAGGCCGCCCACGGGGCGCTGCCGAGCAGGGAGGCCGCGATCAGCTCGCGGCGACGGAGTCGGGTCGTCATGGTCTTGTCTCCTTCTCTGGGTGGGCTCGGCCCGTGCCCGGGCGCGCCATGCGGGCTAGCGTGGCGCGGTGCCGGACGACCAGGCCTGTATCGCCTGCTGCGGCGATGCGCTCGTCGACGCGGGCCCCGGCGGGGGGCGCACGCCATCGAACAGGAAGGCCGCGGCCGGCACGTGACCGGTCCCGGCGGCCACGAAGCTGCCGCGCGCGGCAGGGTGGGGGTGCCGCGGGGCCTCGGCCAGCGACAGCACGGGCGTGACGCAGGCGTCCGTCCCGGCGAAGTGGGCGGCCCACTCGTCCCGCGTGCGGCTGGCGAAGCGTGCGGCGAACTGCCTGCGGATCTCCGGCCAGTGGGCCTCGGCGTCGCGATCGGGCAGGTCCGCCTCGAGATCGAGGCCCCGCACCAGGGCGGCATAGAACGCGGGTTCGAGCGCCCCGACCGCGACGAAGCGGCCGTCGCCGGTGCGGTAGGTGTCGTACCAGGGCAGGCCGCCGTCCAGCCGGTTGACGCCGCGCTCGTCGCGCCACTGGCCCATCTGCAGGCGGCTGTACAGCGTGGCCATCAGCGCGGCCGAGCCATCGACCATCGACACGTCGAGGGTCCGCCCGTGCCCGCTGCGCCGCGCCTCCCAGGCGGCCGCCAACAGGCCGATGGCGAGAAAGGCCCCGCCGCCGCCATAGTCCCCCACCAGGTTGAGCGGCGGCAGCGGACGATCCGGCGTGCCGATCGCGTGGAGCGCGCCGGTCAGCGCGATGTAGTTGATGTCGTGGCCGGCCTGCTGCGCCAGGGGCCCGGTCTGGCCCCAGCCCGTCATGCGGGCGTAGACCAGGCGCGGGTTGCGGGCCCGCGCGTCGTCCGGGCCGAGGCCCAGGCGCTCCATGGCGCCCGGCCGCAGGCCCTCGAGCAGCACGTCGGCGGCGGCGGCCAGCGCCAGCGCATCGCGCCGTCCATCGGGCGTCTTGAGGTCGATCTCCACGCAGGTGCGACCGCGCCGCACCGCGCCGAGCGTGTCCGGCTCGCCGTGGCTGCCCGGCCGCTCGATGCGGACGATGTCGGCCCCGAGGTCGGCCAGCAGCATGCCGCACCAGGGCACGGGTCCGATGGCTGCGAACTCGAGCACGCGCAGCCCGGCCAGCACGCCGCTCACGGCAACCTCGTCGCGTCGTTCCCCGGACCGGACGGGGCTGCGTCCGGTGCAGTCGCGGGCCGGGTGCGCCTTGCCTTCATCCGCTGCGGGTCGCAGGCGACCACGCCGGCCGCCTCGAGGGCGTCGATGCGCGCATCGTCGAGCCCCGCAAGCGCCTGCAGCACCTCCCGGGTGTCCTGGCCGATCCGGTGGCCGGACCAGCGGATGCGTCCCGGGGTGGCGCTGAGCTTCGGGACGACCCCCGCGAGCGTGACCTCGCCCAGGTCCTCGTCGGGCGTCCTGACGAGCATGTCGCGAGCGCGGTAGTGCGGGTCGGCAAAGATGTCGGCCATCGAGTAGATGGGCGTCGCCGGCACGTCCTGGGCGTCGAGCGCGGCTGTCAGCGCCGCCGTGGGCAGCCGACGCGTCCAGGCGCCGATCAGCGCTTCCAGTTCCTCCTCATGGGCGTTGCGCCCGGCCTGGGTCGCGAAGCGCGGGTCCGTGCCCAGCGCCGGATCACCCATGGCGCAGGTGAGCCGGCGGAACACCGCGTCGGCCAGTGCCGCGATGTGGACGTGCGAGCCGTCGGCGGTCGGGAACAGGGTGTTCGGTGCGCTCTGCGGCAGCCGCGGCCCGCAGCGCATGCCGATCGCGCCGGTCTTGTCGAAGGCCGGCACGTGGGACTCCATGAAGCTGAAGGCGGATTCGATCAGGCTCACGTCGACCACCTGACCCTGGCCCGTGCGTTCGCGGTGCAGCGCAGCCATCACCGTGCCGAGCGCGGCGTACAGGCCGGTGATGTAGTCCGTCAGCGGCATCGCCACGCGCGAGGGGGGGCGGTCCGGATCGCCGATCAGCTGGCGCAGGCCGCTCATCGCCTCGCCAATCACACCGTAGCCCGGCCGCGCGCTGTAGGGGCCGGTCTGGCCGAATCCGCTCACGCGCGTGAGGATCAGGTCCGGACGGGACTGCGTCAGGACGTCGTAGCCCAGCCCCCATCGCTCCAGCGTGCCCGGCCGGAAGTTCTCGACCACGATGTCGAAGCGCGGCAGCGTCGCCAGCAGCAGGTCGCGGCCTGCCGGCTGCCGCAGGTCGATCGAGACGATCCGCTTGTTGCGACAGATCGACGCCGCGTACAGGGACTTGCCGTCCACCGTCTGGCCCAGGCCACGGATGGTGTCGCCCTCGGGATCCTCCACCTTCACGACCTCGGCACCGAAGTCGGCCAGGAGGCGCGCGCAGAAAGGGCCCGAGGCGGTGGAGCCGAGTTCGAGGACCCGGCAGCCGGCCAGCGGGCCGGCTGCCGCCTCGTCGCGATGCGGGAGGGCAGCCATGGGAAGCACGAAGTGAATGGCCGCGGATTCTGGGTGGCCGCTGCGCGGACGGCCATCCGAGGTTTCGGAACGCCGCGTTCGGCCTCGACGAACGTGGCAGCGTCCTGCGGCTCAGCCGCGTCCGGTTCGGCCGGTGTCGCCCGAGGTGCGTCGCGCGGGCCTCAGCCCGTCGCCCACAGCGTCACCCGGTAGGTGACGAACGCCGCCGCATAGGCGAGCGCGAACAGGTAGGCCGCGGCCAGCGCGGCCCAGCGCAGGCCGGCCTCGCGGCGCAGCGTGGCCAGGGTCGCCAGGCACATCGGCGCGAAGACGTACCAGGCCAGCAGCGAGAAGGCCGTGGCCAGGCTCCAGCCATGGGCGATCAGCGGCGCCAGCGCCTGGGCCGTGTCGTCGCCGGTGGCCGACAGCGCATAGACGGTGCCGAGCGCGCTGACGGCGACCTCGCGCGCTGCCAGGCCCGGCACCAGCGCGATGCTGATCTGCCAGTTGAAGCCGATCGGCTCGAACACCACGGCCAGCGCGCGCCCGAGCAGGCCGGCCAGGCTGTACTGGATCGCCGGCCCCGTGGCGTCCGGCGGGGGCGACGGCACGCTGGCGAGGAACCACAGCACGATGGTGAGCGCCAGGATGATGCCGCCCACGCGGCGCAGGAAGATCTGCGCGCGCTGCCACAGCCCGATCGCGAGGTTGCGCAGCGTCGGCCAGTGGTAGCGCGGCAGCTCCATCATCAGCGAGCGGGTCTGGCCGCCGGCGCTCAGGCGCTTGGCGACCCAGGCCACGCCCAGCGCACCGACTATCCCCGCGAGGTAGAGGCCGAACAGCACCAGCCCCTGCAGTTCGAGCCCGCCGAGGACCTCGTGCTGCGGCACGAAGGCACCGATCAGCAGCGCGTACACCGGCAGCCGCGCCGAGCAGGTCATCAGCGGCGCGATCATCACCGTGACGAGGCGGTCGCGCGGGTTCGACACCGTTCGCGCCGCGAGGATGCCGGGGATCGCGCAGGCGAAGCTGGACAGCAGCGGGATGAAGGAGCGCCCGGACAGCCCCACGCCGCCCATCAGCCGGTCCAGCAGGAAGGCCGCGCGCGGCAGGTAGCCCGACTCCTCGAGCACCAGGATGAAGAAGAACAGGATCAGGATCTGCGGCAGGAAGACCAGCACGCCGCCGACGCCGGCGATCACGCCGTCGACCAGCAGGCTGCGCAGTGGCCCCTCGGCCAGCGCCTGGCCGAGCCGGTCGCCGCACCACGCGGTGGCCGCCTCGATCCAGCCCTTGGGCGTCTCCGCCCATGCGAACACGGCCTGGAACACGAGGAAGAGCAGCACGCCGAGCAGCAGCGGCCCGGCCACGGGATGCAGCACCACGCGATCGATGCGGTCGCTGGTGGTGTGCGGCACCGCGTCGGCGAGGCCGAGGCGCTCGAGGATGCCGCGCACCGCCGCGTGGTCGCCGCGGGCGTCGTGCGCCGGCGCCGGCGCCACGGCGGTGGTCGCGCCGCGGTCCGCGCCGGCGCTCGCAGCCGGCGCCGCTGCGGCGCCGGGCGGCAGTGCGCCGGCCTGCCAGACCGCCGGGTCGTCCAGCAGCGCGCGCAGGGCCTGGGCGCCATCGCCGTGCACCGCGACCGTGGGCACCACCGGCACGCCCAGTTCGCGCCCGAGCGCGGCCGCGTCGATGCGCAGGCCCTGGCGCTCCGCCAGGTCGACCATGTTCAGCGCCACCACGCAGGGCAGGCCGGTGCGGCGCACCGCGAGCACCAGCCGCAGGTTGCGCCGCAGGTTGGTGGCGTCGACCACGCACACCACCAGGTCGGGCCGCTTCTCGCCCACGGCCTGGCCGTTGAGCACGCGCACGGTGACGGCCTCGTCCGGCGAGCGGGGGTTGAGGCTGTAGACGCCGGGCAGGTCGAGCAGGCGCAGCACGCGGCCGGCGGCACTGGTGAGCCGGCCCTCCTTGCGCTCGATCGTCACGCCGGCGTAGTTGGCGACCTTCTGGTGGCTGCCGGTCAGGCGGTTGAAGAGCGCGGTCTTGCCGCAGTTGGGGTTGCCGACCAGGGCCAGCAGGCGCCCCGGCGGGTGCAGGTGGACGACGGCCTCATGCATGGCCAGGGGCCGCATCGGCCGTGCCGCCGGCCTCCTCCACGGCGATGCAGGCGGCCTCGGCCCGGCGCAGGGCGAAGGTCGAGTCGCCGATGCGCACCACCAGCGGGTCGTGGCCGGGCAGGCCGTGCGCCAGCACGCAGACCGTCTCGCCCGGCAGGAAGCCGATCTCCTCCAGCCGGGCCGGCCACTCGGGGGCGCCGCGTGGCGCCCGGATCCGGTGCACGAGCGCAGGCCGGTGCAGCGGCAGGCGGTCCAGCGTGGGGTTCGTCCCGGCCGGTGCCGGGTCCGGGGCCGCCGCCCCGGCGGAAGTCGCCGCGTGCCTGTCCATCGCGAGGATCGGCGCCGCCGCGCAGGGCGGCGGGCCGGATGCAGTCAAGAATCGTTTGCATTATCCGCCGAATCGCGCGGGGCCGGCGGCGGCCGTCTCCGGGGCGATCCCGTGGTCACCGCACCGGCGCGTCGCTACAGTCGCGCCCATGGTTGGGAACCTGCTCCTGCTCGCCGCGGCGGCGCTGGCCTTCGTCGTCTGGGTCGTGGGCTCGGTCTATTTCGGTCGCGAGGGCCGGCGCGAGCGCGAGGATGCCCGGCGCACGCGCGAGGCGATGGAGGTGGCCGAGCAGGCCTGGCGCAACCGCCTGCGGCAGGCGCCGTCGGACGCTGCGGCGCCGGCGCGGCCCGCTGCAGCCACCCGCCCGGCGCCGGCCCCGCCGACCGCTCCGCGTGCGTCGCGCCCGCCGGCCGGGGGTCGGCTGCCCATCCTGACCGACGTGATCGTGCTGCCGCCCCGACCGGCGGCGCGCGACGCCGGCCCGGCCGGCCGGCAGCACGAGCTCTTCTAGCGGGCACGGCGGCCCGCGGCGGCTCAGAGCGACGCTTCCACCGACAGCCGCCAGGTCCGCGGCGCCATCGGGAACAGGTAGGCGTGGCCGAACTGGTAGGGCGATTCGCGCCACGCGCGCCGGTCGAACGCGTTGTCCACGCCGGCCCGCCAGGTCAGGCGGGTGTCGCCCTGGCGCTGCACCCAGCGCAGGCCGAGGTCGGCGCGGGCCCAGCCCGGGATCGACACGCTGTTGTCGGGCAGCACCATGCGCCGGCTTTCGGCCACCCCGTCGAGCTGCAGGCTCAGCCCCGGCACCGCGGCGACGGCATAGGCCACGCTGGCATTCAGGGAACGCGCGGGCACGTTGGTCGGCTGCAGGCCGTTCAGTGCGGCGATCGCGCTGCCCTTGCGGCGGGCGCGCAGCCACTGGACGCCGCCATTCAGGCTCCAGGGGCCGCCGCGCCAGCCCAGGCGCGCCTCCAGCCCGCGGTGCACCGCGTCACCGTCCGCCTGGCGCGTGCAGGTGCCGCCCGGCTGGTCGCTGCCGCAGTCGCTGCCGAGGTCCGAGAAGGCGGGCCGGCGCAGCTCGAAGGCGGTCAGCTCCCAGCTGGTGTCGCTGCCGTTCGACACACCGCCCTTCAGCCCCAGCTCGAGCTGGCGGCTCTTCAGCGCCGGCAGCGCCTGGCCGCGGTTGGTGTAGCGCGCGCGGTTCGGCGCGACCTCGCTCTCGACGCCGCGGCCCCAGCTGGCGTAGGCGAGGGTCTGCTCGCCGAGCTCCTGGCTCAGCGCCAGCCAGGGGGTGGTGACGCGCTGCGTGTAGTCGGTCGGGCGCGAGCCGTCGGTGCGCACGCTGGCCCGCTGCAGCCGGGTGTGGCGCACGCCGAGCCACGCGGTGGTGCCGGGGCGCAGGCGCAGCGCGTCGCGTGCGAAGAGCTCGGTCGAGCGCTCGTCGCGGTCGGTGTTCACGTCGGTCAGCGTCGGGTCCGCGGGCGTCACGGCGGTGCCGTCGACATTCCCCTGGCCGACGTAGTTGTAGGCCTGGTCCTGGAAGCGGTTGCGCACGCGGCTGTGCAGCACGCCCACGCTCAGCGCGTGCTGCCAGTCGCCGGTGCGCAGCCGGCCGTGCAGCGCGGCCTCGGCGGCGTCGGTGCGGCGCCGCTCGTTGTCGCTGCGGAAGTCGTAGAGGTCGTAACGGCCGTCGGGGCAGAAGCGGTCGGCGTAGTAGACGTCGGTGGCGGCGTCGTAGCAGCCATAGGCATAGGCCAGCCGGTCCTGCGAGCGCAGCTGCTGGGTGGCGACGTGGCCGGTGGCGCGCCAGTCCGCGCCCAGCGGCTGGGTGAGGCGCAGCGAGGCGGTGTTCCCCTCCATCACGACGGGCAGCGACCAGGGCTGGTTGTTCAGGCTCAGGCGCGGGTCCGGCACGGCGGGCACGCGGTCGCCGAGCAGGCTGAAGCCGGGCACGCTGGGCTGGCTGCGCCGGCTGTGCTCCACCTCCGCCTCCAGCAGCGCGCCGCTGGGCAGCCGCCAGTCGGCGGCGAGCGCCAGCAGCTGCCGCTCGCCGTCCGCGTTGCGCACGATCGGGGCCAGCCGCTCGGCCGCCACGTTCAGGCGCAGGCCGAAGGCCTGGTCGCTGCCGAAGCGGCGGCTCAGGTCGAGTGCGCCCAGCACCGAGCCGCGTTCGCGCCAGGCCAGCGTGGCCTGGGTCAGCGGCGTCGCGAGCGGCCGCTTGACGACCAGGTTCACCAGGCCGCCCGGCGCACTCGTGCCGGCCTGCAGGCCGCTGGTGCCCTTGAGCACCTCGACGCGCTCCTTGTTGTCCAGGGGGATCGCGGTCTCGGCATTGATCGGCAGGCCGTCGCGGCGGTAGTTGAAGCGGTTGTCGATCACGAAGCCGCGCACCGTCAGGTAGTCCCAGTAGCCCTCGGTGTTGTAGGCGTCGCTGACGCCGGGGTCGGCGCGCACCAGGTCGGCCAGGCGCACCGCGCCGCGGTCGCGCAGCGCCTCGGCGGTGAACACGCTGGCCTGGAAGGGCGCCTTGCGCAGCGGCACCTCGCCCCAGCCGGCGACCGTCGGCACCGGCTCGACGCGGCCGGTGACGGTGACGGTGCCGAGCTCGGTGGCGGGCGCCGCGGCGCTGGCCGCGGCCGCCGAGGAGGCCGCGGACGCAGCGGGTGAAGGGCGCAGGGCCGCCGCGGGCGCTGCGGCGCTGCCCGTGGGCGCGTCCTGCGCGGCCGCGGCCGTGCAGCAGGCGAGCCACGCGGCGGTGGCGAGGCGGGAGAACGGGGAGGGCGCCGAGCGGGCGGCGCGGAGGAACGGGCGTGCCATCGTGTGGTCCAGGAGCGATGGCAGGTCGGCAGGCCTGCGCACGCCCCGGGGCGGACCACGGTCGCGGCGTCAACCAAGCTTCCCTGCGCGAGGATTACCTCAATCAGGTTCAAAGGGACTGTCTCAGTCGGGCCCGCGGACGGACCCAACACCCCCAGCGAATGCCGCACGACGAACGTGCGACAGGTGCGATTATGGTGCAGCCGGCGCGGCGCGGCCCAGCAGGCGCTGCAGGCGCGGGCTGGTGGTCGTGTACTGCAGGTGCTGCGGCCGCTGCGGATGCAGGCGCGCCGCCACCGCGAAGGCCGCCAGCGTGGCCTCGTGGAAGCCGCAGAGGATGAGCTTCTTCTTGCCCGGGTAGGTGTTGACGTCGCCGACGGCGTGGATGCCGGGCTGCGAGGTCTCGAAGCCCGCCGGCTCGACGACCAGCTGCTTGCGTTCCAGCGCCAGGCCCCAGTCGGCGATGGCACCCAGCCGCGGGCTCAGGCCGAGGCGCACCAGCACCTGGTCGACCGCCAGCGGCGAGGTGCTGGTGTCGCCGTGCACGAGCACCAGCTGCTCGAGCCGCCCCGCCGCCTCGTGGAAACCGACCGGCTGGCCGGCGATGAACTGCAGGCGCCCGTCGGTGCGCCGGCGCGCCACCTCGGCCAGCGACTGCGCGTCGGCCTTCAGCGCGTCGCGGCGGTGCAGCAGCGTGACGCTCGCGGGTGCGCCCGGCGCGCCCGGCGTGGCGCTGAGCCGCAGCGCGGTGTCGATCGCCGGTTCCTCGCCGCCGACGACCAGCACGGCACGGCCGGCCAGCGCCTCGTCCGGCGGCAGCGCGTGGTGCAGCTGCCGGCCCTCGTGGGCCTCGACCCCGTCGAGCTTCAGGCGGCGCGGCTCGAAGGCGCCGACGCCGCCGGCAATCACGACGCAGCCGGCCAGCCAGCGCCGCCCGGCGCTGCTCGCGACCTCGAAGCGCCCGTCGGCGCGCGGCTGCAGCCGCGTGACCACCTGGCCGAGGTGCAGCCCCGGCCGCATCGGCGCCATCTGCTCGCGCAGCCGCTCGACCAGTTCCGCACCGGTGCAGGCGGGCAGGCCGGGGATGTCGTAGATCGGCTTGTCCGGGTAGAGCTCGGCGCACTGGCCGCCCAGGTGGGGCAGCGCATCGACCAGCTCGGCGTGGATCTCCTGCAGCCCGAGCTGGAAGACCTGGAACATCCCGACCGGCCCGGCGCCGACGACCAGCGCCTCGGTCTCGATCGGCGCGGCCCCGTCGTCGAGGCTCACGGGGCCCTCAGCGCTGCAGTTCGGGGAGCTTGCCGGTGCGGTCCTTCCAGTCGTCCGCGTCCGGCAGCGGCGCCTTGCGCTTGGTGATGCTGGGCCAGCCGCGCGACAGCTCGGCATTCAGCGCGATCATGTGCTGCTGGTCGCCGGGCACGTCCTCCTCGGGCACGATCGCGTTGACCGGGCACTCGGGGATGCAGACCGCACAGTCGATGCACTCGTCCGGATCGATCGACAGGAAGTTCGGGCCCTCGCGGAAGCAGTCCACCGGGCACACGTCGACGCAGTCGGTGTACTTGCAACGGATGCACGCTTCGGTGACGACGTGGGTCATGGGGGAACTCGACGAGGGCGGCACCGAATCGGTGCGAAACGCCGGATTTTAAGGGTTTCGGGCGCGCGGGGCGGGCGGCGTGCGGGCGGCCCCGGACGGCGTCGGGACGGCCGCGATGGCGGCCGCGTCGTCGTGGCCGGCCGCGGCCTGCACCGGGCGGGCACCGGCACCGACCGTGACCACGGTGGGCCGGCCCGCGTGCAGCAGCGCGGCACCGGCCAGGGTCTCGACGCGGTGGTCGCTGTGGATCTGGTCGGGCCAGCCGGCGCGCGACACCACGCTGACCGGCGTGTCGGCCGGCCAGCCCGCCTGCGCGAGCTGGCGCCCGAGCGCGGCGAGCTGCTTGCCGGCCATGTAGATGACCTCGGTGTCGGCGGTGCGGGTGGCGCGCAGCGGCCCCGCGGCGTGGGTGGCGGGGGCACCGGCCGCGGGCCGCGGGCCGGCCACCGCCGTCATCGCGGTGCTCAGGCTGACGCTGCGGCCGCTGCCGCGCCGCGTCAGCGGCCGCCGCGTCGCCGCCGCGGCCGCGATCGCCGCCGTCACGCCCGGCACCACCTCGCAGTCGATGCCGGCCGCCAGCAGGGCCTCCAGCTCTTCTTCGAGCCGGCCGAAGACGCTCGGGTCGCCGCCCTTCAGCCGCACCACGCGGCGGTCCGCGCGGCCGTGGCGCACCAGCAGCGCATTGATGCTGGTCTGCGCGACGCTGTCGCAGAAGCCGCGCTTGCCGACGTCGATCCAGCGCGCCTGCGGCGCCAGCTCGCGCAGCGCCGGGTCGGTCAGCGCGTCGTGCAGCACCACCTCGGCCTGCGCCAGCAGGCGCGCGCCGCGCACGGTGATCAGGTCGGCGGCGCCGGGGCCGGCGCCGATGAATGCCACGAAACCCATCGCGATGCCTTCAGTCGGCCGACGCGACCAGCAGCGCGCCGCTGGTGCGGTTGCTGACCGGGTCGACCATGATCAGGGCGCCGCCGACGCGGTTGTCGGCATAGGCCTCGACCGGCAGCGGCTGCTGCGCCTCGACCACCACGCGCCCGATCTCGTTGACGGCCAGGGCCTGGGCGTCGGTCGGCTGCAGCGTGTGGATGTCGAGCCGGTGGTCGATCTGCACGATGCGTGCCTGCACCCAGCGGTGGCCATGGCGCAGCCAGTAGCGCCGACCCGGCTGGGCCGGCTCGGTGTCGAGCCAGGCCAGCGTCGCGCTGAAGCGCGAGCTGGTGCGCGCGCTGTCCGGCGTCGCGATCCAGTCGCCGCGCGAGACGTCGACCTGCCGGTCCAGCACCAGCCCGGCCGACTGGCCGGCCTCGACCACGTCCACCGTCTCGCCGGCACGGCGCAGCTCGGCCACCCGGGCCCGCTCGCCGCCGGGCAGCACCTGCACCTCGTCGCCGGCACGCACCTGGCCGTGGGCGATGCGGCCCCAGAGCACGCGCGGCTGGTGGCCGGTGCCGTCGCCGTCGCGGGCGACGTACTGCACCGGCAGCAGCAGCGCGCCGTCGCTGCGCTCGCGCGCGGCCGGCAGGCGCTCCAGCAGCTCGAGCAGCGCAGGGCCGTCGTACCAGTCGGCGTCGAGCCGGCGCGTGACGTTGTCGCCGCGCAGCGCCGACACCGGCACGATGCCCGCCACCGCGATGCCCGCCTGGCGCGCGAAGGCCTGCAGCGCGTCGCGCGCGGCCGCGAAGGCCGCGCCCGGGTCCGCCACCGCGTCCAGCTTGTTGACCGCGAAGACGATGCTCGGCACGCGCAGCAGCTGCGCCAGCAGCGCGTGCCGGCGCGTCTGCGGCAGCAGCGCGACCGGCTGCTGCGCCGTGTCCAGCTTGGTGATGTCGACCAGCACCACCGCGGCATCGCTGCCCGCGGCCGCGGTGACCATGTTGCGGGTGTACTGCTCGTGGCCCGGCGCGTCGGCGATGATGAACTTGCGGCGGCGCGTCGCGAAGTAGCGGTAGGCCACGTCGATCGTGATGCCCTGCTCGCGCTCGGCTTCCAGGCCGTCGGTCAGCAGGCTGAGGTCGATCGGGGCGCCGGCCGCCTTCTTCTCGAGCGCGTCGAGCTGGTCCGCGAGGATGGCGCGGGCGTCGTAGAGCAGGCGGCCGATCAGCGTGCTCTTGCCGTCGTCGACGCTGCCGGCGGTCAGGAAGCGCAGCGCGCGGTGGTCGGTGTCCATGTCGGCGAGGGCCTGCCACTCGGGGGTCGTGAATGCGGTCATGGCGGTCAGAAGTAGCCTTCCTTCTTGCGCCGCTCCATCGCGGCCTCGGAGCTGCGGTCGTCCAGGCGGGTCGCACCGCGCTCGCTGACGGTGACCTGCAGCGTCTCGGCCACCACGTCGTCGGCGTCCGCCGCGGTGCTCTCCACCGGGCAGGTGCAGGTCATGTCGCCGACGGTGCGGAAGCGCACGTCGACCTGTTCGATGGCCTCGCCCGGCTGCGCCGGCGTGACCTCGGTGACCGGCACCAGCAGCCCCTTGCGGCGCACCACCGGCCGGGCATGACGGTAGTACAGCGAGGGCAGCGGGATGGCTTCGCGCGCGATGTAGAGCCAGACGTCGAGCTCGGTCCAGTTGCTGATCGGGAACGCGCGCATGTGCTCGCCGGGCTGCAGGCGGGTATTGAACAGCGTCCACAGCTCGGGGCGCTGTGCCTTCGGCTGCCACTGGCCGAAGGCATCGCGGTGGCTGAAGATGCGCTCCTTCGCGCGCGCCTTCTCCTCGTCGCGCCGCGCCCCGCCGATCAGCACGTCGAAGCGGTGGGCCTCGATCGCCTCGAGCAAGGCGACCGTCTGGTGCCCGTTGCGCGATTCCAGCGGGTGCGCCAGGCGCACCGTGCCGCGGCGGATCGAGTCCTCCAGGTGCGCCACCTCGAGCCGGTCGCCCATTTCGGCCACGCGGCGGTCGCGGAAGTCGATCACCTCGGGGAAGTTGTGGCCGGTGTCCACGTGCAGCAGCGGGAAGGGCAGGCGCCCGGCGTAGTCGGGCCGGCCGTCGGCGCCCGCGATGCGGCGCTTGAAGGCCTTCTCCGCCAGCCGCAGCACCACGCAGGAGTCCTTGCCGCTGGAGAACAGCAGGGCCGGCCGCTCGAAGGCGGCCGCGGTCTCGCGCAGCACGAAGATCGCCTCTTCCTCGAGCCAGTCGAGGTGGCGGTGGTCGATCTCGGGCCGCAGTTGCGTGGCGGTCTGGGGGGCGTTCATGCCGGGGCTCCGGTCGGGGTGGCGGGCAGGGGGCTGGCGCTGGCCGGCACGTGCAGGCCGCATTCCTTGGCTGCCTCGTCCTCCCACCACCAGCGGCCGGCGCGGAAGTCCTCGCCGACGGCGATCGCGCGGGTGCAGGGCGCGCAGCCGATGCTCGGCATGTAGGCGTCGTGCAGCGGGTTGAAGGGGACCGCGTGGCGCTGGATGTAGTGCCAGACGTCGGCCCACGACCAGTCGGCCAGCGGGTTGAGCTTCTCGCGGCCGCGGTCGTCGGCGCCGCGCGGCGCGACCTCGCCGCGCGCCTGCGACTGCTCGCGCCGCAGCCCGGTGACCCAGGCGCTGCGACCGTCGAGCAGGCGCTCCAGCGGCTCGAGCTTGCGCAGCGCGCAGCAGGCCTTGCGCAGCGCGATGCTCTGCCGCATCGGCGCGTCGCCGTGCAACTGCACGAAGCGGTCGGCGGCCACCGGGTCGGGGCGGAACACCGCGACCGTGCGGCCGTAGTGCTGCGCGATCACCGGCAGCAGCGCCAGCGTCTCGGGGTGCAGCATGCCGGTGTCCAGGGTCGCCAGGTCGATCGGCAGCGCGTGGCGTGCGATCAGGTCGGTCACCACCATGTCCTCGGCGCCCAGGCTCGTGGCCTGCACGATCCGGCCGGCGTGCTGCGCTGCCGCCTCGCGCAGCAGCCGCAGCGCCCCGTCGACCCGCTGCGCGTGGCCGGGCGTCTCGCGGGCATACAGCGCGATCGCACTCGCGGGGCGGCCCGGCACGCTCATATCGACGCGCCTTCCTCGACGAAGCGCGTGCGCGGCGCGGCGCCCTGCTCGTCGGCGGGTCGGGCGAACAGCGGGCGCGGGTCGCGCACGTCGCCCTGGTAGTAGGCGGCGAAGAAGCCCAGGGCCCGCTCCGCGGCGGCGCGCGACTGGTCCGCGCGCAGCACCACCGCATCGACACCGGTGCGCAGCAGCAGCGGCAGCATGTCGACCAGCACCTCGCCGGTGGCGCGCACCTGGCCGGCGTAGCGGTGGCGCACGCGCAGCAGGTGCGCCTGGCTGTAGGCGCGGCCGTCGGTCCACTTCGGGAAGTGCAGCGCGACCAGCGCCAGCCGTGGCAGGTCCTCGGCCAGCGTCGCGACGTCGACGTCGTTGGCGATGGCCACGCCGACGGGCAGGCCGGCCGGCCAGTGGGCCCGCACCGCATGCCATTGCTCCAGGCTCAGCAGTCGGTGCGCCGACGGGGTCAGCGTGACGATCGGGCCGTCGTCGCCGGCGACGCCGCGCCAGCGGTCCTGGGACGGGGTGATGAACTGCATCGGAAGGCTCCGGTCAGGCCGCCAGCGGCGCGGCGGCGGTGGCGCGGCGCACCGCGTTGGCGGCCTCGCGGAACGGGTCCAGGCCCAGCCGCTGCACCGCGTCGATGAAGCGCTCGCGCCCGTCGCGCCGCGCCAGGTAGGTCTCGATCACGGCCTCGACCACGTCGGCCACCTCGTCGGCGGCGAAGGACGGGCCGATCACCTTGCCGGGCACCGGCTGGGGCGCCAGTGCCGAGCCGTCGGAGCCGCCGAGCGAGACCTGGTACCACTCCTTGCCGTCCTTGTCGACGCCGAGGATGCCGATGTGGCCGCTGTGGTGGTGGCCGCAGGAGTTGATGCAGCCGCTCAGGTGCAGGTCGATGTCGCCGATGTCCTCGATCCGGTCCAGGTCCTCGAAGCGCTCGCTGATCGCCGCGGCGACCGGGATCGAGCGCGCATTGGCCAGCGCGCAGAAGTCGCCGCCGGGGCAGGCGATCAGGTCGCTGAGCAGGCCGATGTTCGGCGTCGCGAAGCCGGCGTCGCGGGCGGCGTGCCAGAGCGCGAACAGCGTGTCCTCGGCGACCCAGGGCAGCACCAGGTTCTGGTCGTGCGAGACGCGCAGCTCGCCCAGGCTCCAGCGCTCGGCGAGGTCGGCCGCGGCCTCCATCTGCGCCGCCGTGACGTCGCCCGGTGCCTGGCCGGCGCGCTTCAGCGACAGCGTGACGGCGCGGTAGCCCGGCAGCCGGTGCCCGTGGGTGTTGCGCTGCAGCCAGCGGGCGAAGCCGGCCGGCGCATCGGCCGGCGGCGCCCAGGGCGCAGCGCCGGTGGCGTGCGGCCGCAGCCCGGCCGGGTCGACGAAGCAGGCGGCGACGCGGTCGAACTCGGCCTGCGGGATGCGGTGCAGCAGCGCCGCCTCGTCGCCGCCGAGGATCTGCGCGTACTCGCGCGCCACCGCGTCGACGAAGCGGGCGCCTTCGGCCTTCACCAGGATCTTGATGCGGGCCTTGTAGAGGTTGTCGCGCCGGCCGTAGCGGTTGTAGACGCGCACCACGGCCTCGATGTAGAGCAGGATGTCCTGCCACGGCACGAACTCGGACAGCGTCGTCGCGACGATCGGCGTGCGGCCCATCCCGCCACCGACGGCCACCCGGAAGCCGACCGCGCCCGCCGCGTCGCGCACCAGCTGCAGGCCGATGTCGTGCCAGGCGGTCGCGGCGCGGTCCTCGCGCGCGCCGGTGATCGCGATCTTGAACTTGCGCGGCAGGAAGGCGAATTCGGGGTGCAGCGTGCTCCACTGCCGCAGCAGCTCGGCGTAGGGGCGCGGGTCGATCGCCTCGTCCGGCGCGATGCCGGCGAAGCAGTCGCTCGTGATGTTGCGGATGCAGTTGCCGCTGGTCTGGATGCCGTGCAGGTCGACCTCGGCCAGCTTGTCCATCACGTCGGCGCTGCGCGCCAGCGGGATCCAGTTGAACTGCAGGTTCTGGCGCGTCGTGAAGTGGCCGTAGCCGCCTTCGCCGGCGAACGGGCCGTCCGGCTGGCGGTCGTCGTCGCGCGCGATGCGGGCCAGCTGGCGCAGCTGGCGGGCACTCAGCTCGCCGTAGGGCACCGCGACGCGCAGCATCGGCGCGTGGCGCTGCACGTACCAGCCGTTCTGCAGCCGCAGCGCGCGGAACTCGTCCTCGCCGAGCTGGCCGGCGAGGTGGCGCTGCAGCTGGTCGCGGTACTGGGCGGCCCGCTGGCGGACGAAGTGGCGGTCGAAGTCGGTGTACTGGTACATGGGCGGGTCGGCGGGAGGGCCGTCGCGCGGCGCCCGGCGGGCCCCACGACAATCGGCGCCGCCAGGCCCCTGGCCGGCCGGCCCCGTCCGACACCGCGACGGCGGACCGCGACCGGGGCTCCGGCGGGAACGGCGACTGTAGGTGTCGCCTTTATGGTTGAGAACGACTTTCTAGATGTTTGTTTATTCGCACGGGACATATGAGTCCTCGGTTCGTGCGGCGAGGCACGGCCCCTGGGGCCGTGCGGCGGCGCTGTGCGCCGCGCTGTGCCTGGCCGCCTGCGCGACCCGCGCGCCGGCGCCCGCCCCGCTGCCGGCGCCCGCGCCGCCGCCCGCCGGCACCGCCGCGCCGGCCGCGCCCGCCGCGCCGGCCCCCGCGTTGCGCCCGCCCCGCGTCGGCCTGGCCTTGGGCGGCGGCGCGGCCCGCGGCTTCGCCCACGTCGGCGTGATCCAGGTGCTGGAGGAGAACGGCCTCGCCCCGGCGCTGGTGGCCGGCACCTCGGCCGGCAGCCTGGTGGCCACGCTGTACGCCAGCGGCCTGGACGGCCGCCGGCTCGCGGGCCTGGCCGAGACCATGGACGAATCCAGCTTCACCGACTGGGCCTACCCCGGGCGCGGCCTGCTGCGCGGCGAGCAGCTCGCGCGCTACGTGCGTGAGCACACCGGCGGCCGGCCGATCGAGCAGATGCGCCTGCCGCTCGGCATCGTCGCCACCGACCTCGACAGCGGCCAGCCGATGCTGTTCCGCCGCGGCGATCCCGGCGTCGCCGTGCGCGCGTCGAGTGCCGTGCCGGCCGTGTTCCAGCCCGTGCGCATCGGCGACCGGGAGTACGTGGATGGCGGGCTGGTGTCGCCGGTGCCGGTCCGCTTCGCGCGCCAGATGGGGGCGGAGCTGGTGATCGCGGTCGACATTTCGGCCGTGCCCGACGGCATGCCCACCGGCGATCCGGTGCGCCTGCTGCTGCAGACCTTCGCGATCATGGGCCGCAGCATCAACCAGTTCGAGCTGCGCGATGCGGAGCTGGTGGTGCGGCCGCGGCTGCCCGGCATCTCGGGCACCAACTTCGCGGCGCGGCGCCAGGCCATCCAGGCCGGCCGCGACGCGATGACGGCCCAGCTGCCCGCGTTGAAGGCCCTGCTGTCGGCGCGGGCGCGGCCGCTGGGCCCGGCGGGCTCGGCCGAGGGGGCCCCGCACTGACGGGCCCCGGGGGAAGGCGGCCACCCGGAAAACAAAGAGCCCGGCACGGAGGCCGGGCTGGAAAACCCTGGACGCAGGCGTCGCAGGGACCGAGGAGTCAAGCAAAAGGCGGCTGCAGCCGGGCTGCAGTCCTTCGTTGTGAGCCCCGGGTCCGCCGCGAAGTTCGGCGCTCTACAAAAGTTTACGGGCCGCCGGAGTGCTCCGGCGGCCCGTGTTGCCGGGCCGTGCCGCGCTTGGCGGTCATGGCTCGGCCATGTGCGGCCCGGCATGCCGGGCGCGGGCTCAGGCGGCGCGCTTGGCCGGCTTGGCGGCGACTTGCGTGGCCTTCACCGCGGTCGAGGTGATGGTCTGGAAGTTGGCTTCGGCGACTTCCGCGGCCTGCTTCGCGGCCTTGTGGACGCTTTCGTAGGCGTTGTTCGCGGCGGCCACGGCCGACTTCATCATCGCCACGGCGTTCTCGGTGCCGGCCGGCGCGTTCTTCACGGCGGTGTCGACCACGGCCATGAACTTCTTCTGCGACTCGGCGGCGGTCGCCTCGACGACCTTGCTGACTTCGGCGTTGGTGGCGGCGGCGATGTCGTACAGGTGGCGGCTGTAGGCGGCGGCCTTCTCGGCGGCCGGTTGCAGCAGGCCGGCCTGCAGCGCCAGCAGTTCCTGCGCGTCCTTGACCGACAGCGCGGCCTTGGTCGTCTCGGCGGCTTCGCCCATCGCGGCCTTGGCGACCTGCAGGTTCAGCTCGACGAGCTTCTCGACGCCTTCGAAGGCCTTGCCGGTCAGGCCGAAGAGGGTTTCGATGTTGGCCTTGTGGGTGGCCAGGATTTGTTCGGCAGTCATCATGATCGCGATCTCCAGTGGGGTTGAAGGTTCAGCCCGTGGGCCGGTGGTGCGCCGGTGCGTCTTTTGTTGCACTGCACCATGGGCGCCAGTATAGGGCTTCCGGCACCGGCGGCAAGCCTTTTTTGTTGCGGTGCAGCAAAGTGGAGGGGCTTCCCTAATTTCCCGGCGTCGAGGGCCGCGGCCACGCCGCCCGAGAATCACGGCCGATGCGGGCCTTCCACTCCGACCACTTCGTGCTGCCGCTGCCGGCCGGGCACCGCTTTCCGATGGGCAAGTACGCGCGGCTGCGCGAGCGGGTGCGCGAGGCGCTGCCGGCCGTGCGCCTGTGCGAGGCGCCGGCCGCGAGCGACGGCGAGCTGGCGCTGGCGCACACGCCGCGCTACGTCACCGCGGTCACCGAGGGGCTGCTGTCGGCCGCCGAGCAGCGCGAGATCGGCTTCCCGTGGAGCGAACGCATGGTCGAGCGGGCGCGACGCTCGGTGGGGGCGACGATCGCCGCCGCACGCAGCGCGCTCGTCGACGGCGAAGGCATCGCGGCCAACCTCGCCGGCGGCACCCACCATGCCGCCGCCGACAAGGGCAGCGGCTTCTGCGTCTTCAACGACGTGGCGGTGGCCGCACGGTTGATGCAGGCCGAATGGCACCGGCGCGAGCGCCGGCTGCTGCGCGTGGTCGTGATCGACCTGGACGTGCACCAGGGCAATGGCACCGCGGCCATCTTCCGCGACGACCCGACGGTGTTCACGCTCTCGCTGCACGGGGCGCGCAACTTTCCCTTCCGCAAGGAGCCGGGCGACCTCGACGTCGAGCTGCCCGACGGCTGCGGCGACACCGACTACCTGGCGGCGCTCGATCGCGCGCTGCACGAGGCCTGGGCGCGCCAGTCCGACGCCCCGCCGGGCCTGGCCTTCTACCTGGCCGGGGCCGACCCGCACGAGGGCGACCGGCTGGGTCGCCTGAAGCTGAGCGCCGCCGGCCTGGCCGAGCGCGACCGCCGGGTGCTGGGCGCGCTGCGTGCCCGCGGCATCCCGGTGGCGGTCTCGATGGCCGGGGGCTACGGGCGCGAGCTCGAGGTGACGGTCGCGCTGCAGCTCGCGACGCTGGCGCAAGCACAGCACCAGCACGCGGCCGGCTGGCCGGGCGCCGGGCGCCAGGCCGCGGCGGCCTTCGGCCGAACTGGTGAACAATAGCCGCCCATGAGCGACGCGACCCCTGCCGCCGCCGAGCGGCCCCTCGCCGAGCCGCGCTCGGCCTATGCGCGGTTCCGCCGTCTGGGCACCCGCTGGATGGACAACGATGCCTACGGCCACCTGAACAACGTCGTCTACTACAGCCTGTTCGACACCGCCGTCAACGCGACGCTGATCGAGGCGGGTGCGCTCGACATCCACCACGGCGACGCGATCGGCCTGGTGGTCGAGACGCACTGCAACTTCTTCGCGTCGCTCGCCTTTCCGGAGCCGGTGGATGCCGGCCTGCGCGTGGCGCGGATCGGCAGCGCGAGCGTGCGCTACGAGATCGGGCTGTTCGCCGCCGACGCGCCGCTGACGGCGGCGCGCGGCCACTTCGTCCACGTCTACGTGGACCGGCTGACGCGCCGGCCGGTGCCGGCGCTGCCGCCCGCGCTGCGCGCGCTGCTGCAGACCCTGGTGCCCGGCGGCGCCGGCTGACGCCGGCCCGCAGGCAGCCGTCCCTCCCCCGATCCCCGTCCCCGCGGAGTCCCCTTGAGCTTCACGCCCGACATCCACTTCCAGGCCGATGCCGCCCAGGCCGACGCGATCGTCTCGGCGATCACCTCGCGCACCTCGATCCGCCGCTTCCTGCCGACGCCGGTGCCGCGCGAGACCGTGCTGCGCATCCTCGACGTGGCCGCGCGCGCACCGTCGGGCACCAACACCCAGCCCTGGAAGGTGCACGTGCTGACCGGGCAATCGCTGTCGACCCTCGCGGACGCGCTGTGCGCCGCCTTCGACGACCCGGCGGTCGCCCGGACCCATGCCGAGGAGTACGACTACTACCCGAAGGAATGGCGCTCGCCCTTCATCGAGCGGCGCCGCAAGGTCGGCTGGGACCTGTACGGCCTGCTCGGGCTGACGCGCGACAACAAGGCCGGGATGCACGCCCAGCACCGCCGCAACTACCGCTTCTTCGACGCGCCGGTCGGCCTGATGTTCACCATCGACCGCGTGATGGGGCAGGGCAGCTGGCTCGACTACGGCATGTTCCTGCAGAACGTGATGGTCGCGGCCCGCGCCTTCGGCCTGCACACCTGCCCGCAGGCCGCGTTCAACCCCTTCCACCGGCTGATCATGGCGCACCTGGGCGCGCCCGAGCAGGAGATGCTCGTCTGCGGCATGTCACTCGGCCACGTCGATCCGGCGGCGATCGAGAACACGCTGGTGACCGAGCGCGAGCCGGCGGCCGCCTTCACCACCTTCCACCCGTGAGCGGCGGGCCGGCAGGCGTCGGCGTGCGGCCGCCACGCCGCCGGCTGCGGATCCCGGCGTGGGCCGCCGCGGCCGCCGCGGGACTGGCGGCCGCGCCCGGCGCGGCCTCGGCGGCGGCGCTGGACGGCGGCGCACTGTCGGCCGCGTGGGGCCTGCCGTTCGCGGGCGTGCTGCTGTCGATCGCGCTGGTGCCGCTGCTGGCGCCGCGCTTCTGGCACCACCACTTCGGCAAGGTCGTCGCGGGCTGGGCGCTCGCGTTCCTGCTGCCCTTCGCCGTGGTGTTCGGGCCGGCCGCGGCCGCCACCGGCTTCGTGCACGCGCTGGTGGCGGAGTACCTGCCCTTCATCCTGCTGGTCGGCACGCTCTACGTGGTGGCCGGCGGCATCTACCTGCGCGGCAACCTGCATGGCAGCCCGGCGCTGAACACCGGGCTGCTGGCGACCGGTGCGCTGCTCGCCAGCGTGATGGGCACCACCGGCGCGTCGATGCTGCTGATCCGCCCGCTGATCCGCGCCAACGACAACCGCCGCCACAACGCGCACGTGGTGGTGTTCTTCATCTTCGTGGTCTCGAACGCCGGCGGCTCGCTGACGCCGCTCGGCGACCCGCCGCTGTTCCTCGGCTTCCTGAAGGGCGTGTCCTTCGGCTGGACGCTGCAGCACCTGTGGCCGCAGACGCTGTTCCTGGTCGCCGGCCTGCTGGCGATCTTCTGGCTGCTCGACGGCTGGCTCTACCGGCGCGAGGGCGTGACGCCGATCGACCCGACGCCGGACACGCCGCGGCTGGCGATCGACGGCGGCGTGAACCTGCTGCTGCTGGCCGGCGTGGTCGGCCTGGTGCTGATGAGCGGGCTGTGGCACGGCGGGATCGCCGTCGTCGTCGCCGGCGCCGAGCTGAGCTGGGGCGGCCTGCTGCGCGACGCGGGCCTGCTGCTGCTGGCCGCGGCTTCGCTGCGCCTCGCGCCGCAGGCGCCGCGCGCCGCCAACGGGTTCACCTGGGCGCCGATGGCCGAGGTGGCGAAGCTGTTCGCGGCGATCTTCCTCACCATCATTCCGGTGATCGCGATGCTGCGTGCCGGCACCCAGGGGCCGTTCGCCGCCGTCGTGGCGGCGGTCACCGGGCCCGACGGCCAGCCGCTGCCGGCGATGTACTTCTGGGCCAGCGGCCTGCTGTCGTCCTTCCTCGACAATGCGCCGACCTACCTCGTCTTCTTCAACACCGCCGGCGGCGACGCCGCGGCGCTGATGACGACGCTGGCACCGACGCTGGCGGCGATCTCCGCCGGCTCGGTCTTCATGGGCGCGAACACCTACATCGGCAATGCGCCGAACCTGATGGTCAAGGCGATCGCCGAGGAGCGCGGCGTCGCGATGCCGAGCTTCTTCGGCTACATGGCCTGGTCCGGCGCGGTGCTGCTGCCGCTGTTCGCGCTGATGACATGGGTCTGGTTTCGCTGAGCGCGGCGCGCTCGAACCCCGGGAGACATCGACGATGACGCAGAAGGTGCTGGTGGCGCGGGCCGTGTTCCCGCAGGTGGTCGCGCGGCTGCGCGAGCACTTCGACGTGGAGGACAACCCCCAGGACAGCGTGTACACGCCGGCCGAGCTGAGCGCGCGGCTGCAGGGCAAGGCGGGCGCCTTCACCACCGGCAGCGAGCGCATCGACGCCGCCGTGCTCGACGCCAACCCGCAGCTGCGCGCGGTGTGCAACATGGCCGTCGGCTACAACAACTTCGACGTGCCGGCCTGCACCGCGCGCGGCGTGCTGTGCACCAACACCCCCGACGTGCTGACCGAGACGACGGCGGATTTCGGCTTCGCGCTGATGATGGCCGCCGCGCGCCGCATGGCCGAGAGCGAGCATGCGCTGCGCCGCGGCGAGTGGACGAAGTGGGCCTACGACATGTTCACCGGCAGCGACGTGCACGGCGCCACGCTGGGCATCCTCGGCATGGGCCGCATCGGCCAGGCGATCGCCCGGCGCGGCGCCCATGGCTTCGGCATGCCGGTGATCTACCACAACCGGTCGCGCCTGGACCCGGCCGTCGAGGCGGCCTGCGGCGCGCGCTGGGTGGACAAGGACGAGCTGCTGCGCACGGCCGACCACCTGGTGCTGGTGCTGCCCTACTCGCCGGCGGCCCACCACGTGATCGGCGCCGCCGAGCTGGCCCGCATGAAGCCGACGGCGACGCTGACCAACATCGCCCGCGGCGGCATCGTCGACGATGCCGCGCTCGCGCAGGCGCTGGCCGATCGGCGCATCGCCGCCGCCGGACTGGACGTGTTCGAGAACGAACCGGCGCTCCACCCGGCGCTGCTCACGCTGCCGAACGTGGTGCTGACGCCGCACATCGCCAGCGCGACCGTGGCGACGCGTCGGCGCATGGCCGAGCTGGCCGCCGACAACCTGATCGCGGCCCTCGGCTGCGGTCCGCAGGCCGGTCGTCCGCCGACGCCGATCAATCCCGAGGTGCTGGGGCGGGCCTGAACAGGCGCGGGTCCGGCCGCCCGGCGGCCGGCGGAGGCCGGGCCGCGTTGCGGGCACTGCGCGGCTGAGACAATCGGCGGATGCCGTTTTCCGTCGAGGGAGGCCCTGCCGGGCTGATGCTGGGCCTGCTGCTGCTGGGGGCGTGGGTGACGCTGCTGGCGGCCTGGACCGTGGCGCGGCTGCGCCGCGACCACGCTGCCGACGCGCAGCGGGACCGCGCGCTCGCCGAACTGGGCCAGGGCCTGGCCCGCCTGGAGCGCGAGCTGCGCGACGAGCTGGCGCGTTCCGGCCAGGGCACCCGGCTCGAGCTGACGCAGACGCTCGGCACCCTGCAGCAGACGCTGCTGGCGCAGCAGGGCGACGTCGCACGGACCCAGAACGAGCAGATCGACAGCTTCCGCGTGCAGCTCGGCGCGCTGCAGGCGGCGGTGACCGACGCGCTGCAGGCCGCCGCGCAGGCGCAGCAGCGCACCGCGCAGGCAGCGCGCGAGGCCCAGGACCTGGCGCTGCAGCGCTTCGGCCAGGCCTTGGGCGACCAGCTGCGCCAGCTGGCCGACGGCAACGAACGCCGCCTCGCGGAGCTGCGGCAGGGGGTCGAGCAGCGCCTGGGCTCGCTGCAGCAGGGCAACGAGCAGAAGCTCGAGCAGATGCGGCTGACGGTCGACGAGAAGCTGCAATCGACGCTGGAGCAGCGCCTGGGCGAGAGCTTCCGCCAGGTGGCCGACCGGCTGGAGCAGGTGCACCGCGGCCTGGGCGAGATGCAGGGACTGGCCAAGGACGTCGGCGCGCTGAACCGGGTGCTGACCAACGTGAAGACGCGCGGCATCGTCGGCGAGGTGCAGCTGGCCGGCCTGCTGGAGCAGGTCTTCACGCCCGAGCAGTACGCGGCGAACGTCGAGACCGTCCCCGGCAGCGGCGCGCGGGTGGAGTTCGCGCTCAAGCTGCCGGGCCGGCGCGAGGACGGCGCGGCGCTGTGGCTGCCGATCGACGCGAAGTTCCCGCGCGAGGACCACGAGCGCCTGCTGGAGGCGCAGGAGCGCGCCGACGCGGTGGCGGCCGAGGCCGCGGCACGGGCGCTCGAGGCCCGCCTGCGCCTGGAGGGGCGGCGCATTGCCGAGAAGTACCTGGCTCCGCCGCACACGACGGACTTCGCGATCCTCTTCCTGCCCACCGAGGGCCTGTATGCCGAGGCGCTGCGCCGGCCTGGCCTGGTCGAGGGCCTGCAGCGCGAGCAGCGCGTGATGCTGGCCGGGCCGACCACGCTGCTGGCGACGCTGAACAGCCTGCAGATGGGCTTCCGCACGCTGGCGCTGGAAAAGCGCTCGGCCGAGGTCTGGGAGGTGCTCGGCAGCGTCAAGACCGAGTTCGGCAAGTTCGGCGAGGTGCTGGCGAAGACCAAGAAGAAGCTCGTCGAGGCGAGCAACAGCATCGAGGCGGCCGAGACCCGCACCCGCGTGATGGGCCGTCGGCTGCGGTCCGTCGAAGTGCTCGGCGACGGGCCGGGCCAGGGCCTGCTGCCGGGTCTGCTCGACGACCTTGCCGAGCCCCTCGACGAGGGGGAGGGCGCGTGACGCGGCGGCCGGCCCGGAGGGAAGGCAGGGGCCCGGGGCTCGACGACGGCGCCAGCCGCGACGGGCGGGCGCTGGTCGGCGCCGCAGCGGCCGGGTGGCGATGAGCCGCGGCGGCCGCTTCTCGGCGGTGCTGGCCGCGCTGATCCTCGGCCAGATCGGCCTGCACGCCTGCATGGCCGGCGTGCGCATGGCGGTGCCGCTGCAGGCCCTGCAGGCCGGGCAGCCGGCCTGGCGGGTCGGTGCGCTGCTCGCGCTGTTCGCGCTCGCGCCGGTGGCGCTGGCGCTGCCGGCCGGCCGGCTGGCCGACCGCCAGGGCTACCACCGCCCCGTGGCGCTGGCCGCGGCGCTGGTGGTGGCGGGGGCCGGCCTGGCCGCGCTGAGTGCCGCGCTGCCCGCGCTCGCGGGCGCGGCGGTCCTCACCGGCGCGGGCGCCAACATCGGGCTGATCGCCATCCAGCGCACCGCCGGCCACATGGCCGGCGACAGCACCGAGCGCATCCGGATCTTCAGCTGGCTCGGGCTCGCGCCGGCCCTGTCGAACGCGCTCGGGCCGGTGCTCGCCGGCCTGCTGATCGACACGGCGGGCTTCCGCGTGGCCTTCGCCGTGCTGATGCTGTTGCCGCTGGCCGCGCTGGCCTGGTCGCGCCGCGTGCCGCGCGAGCGGCCGCCCGCCGCGGAGCCGTCCGCGGCCGGGCAGCCCGTGGGCGCGGCGCGGCCGCGGGCCTGGGACCTGCTGCGGCTGCCGGCGCTGCGCCGCCTGCTGCTGCTGAACGGCCTGATCTCGGCCTGCTGGGACCTGCACGCCTTCCTGCTGCCGCTGCTCGGCCACGAGCGGGGCTTCAGCGCCTCGGCGATCGGCCTGATCCTCGGCAGCTTCGCGGTCGCGGTGGCGGCGGTGCGGCTGCTGATCCCGCTGTGGGCGCACCGCCTGCGCGAGGGCACGGTGCTGGCGGCCGCGATGGCCGCCATCGCCGGGCTGTTCCTCGTCTATCCCTTCGTCCATGCGGCCGCCGTGATGGCCGGCTGCGCCGTGCTGCTCGGCCTGGCGCTCGGCAGCGTGCAGCCGATGGTGATGTCGATGCTGCACCAGGTCACGCCGGCCGGCCGGCACGGCGAGGCGATCGCGCTGCGCTCGATGGCGCTGAACCTGTCCAGCACGCTGATGCCGCTCTTGTTCGGCGCGGGCGGCAGCGCGATCGGCGCGGGCGGGCTGTTCTGGCTGATGAGTGCGCTGGTCGGCGCGGGCAGCCTGCGGGCAAGGCGGCTGTAGGCGGCGCGGTGCCGGCGGCGCAAGGGCGCGCCGCGGCGGGCGATGCGGCGACGCGGAGGCGGCTGCGGATGCGGGCCCGGACTAGAAGCGGATGCCGCCGGGCGCCGGCGGCGGCGCCTCGACCGGCGCAGGCGCCGGGGCCGGCGCGGCCGGGGCGGCCGCGGGGGGCGGCGGCACCAGCGGCTGCGGCGCCGGCGCCGCGTAGTTGGCGGGCAGCTGCGACTGCTTCGGGTAGGCCGCCGCGTCCAGGTAGGAGCCCCAGGTCTCGGCCTGGTAGCCGCGCAGCACCTGCGCGCCGATGGTCAGCACCGGCAGCTCGCGCCCGCCGGTGGCGCGCTGCAGGGCCTCGCCGTCGTTGTCGCCGACCACCCGCTCGATGAACGGGATGCCGCGGCTGCGCAGGTACTGGCGGCCGGCATCGCAGCCGCTGCAACTGCGCGCGCTGTACAGCGTGACCGGGTAGCGGCCGACGGCGGCCCGCAGCGTCATCGGCAGGCCGGCGGTCGACACCGCCGCGGCGGCGCCGTCCGCCGCGGCGGCCCGCGGCTGGCCCAGCGCGGGCAGCGCCAGCAGCAGGCCGCTGCCGACCAGACACCAGCCCGGCAGGTGGCGGGCGAAGCCAGCGCTGCGGGTCGGTCCGGGCCCTGCGTGCGCTGCCCTGGCGGTGTCCACGGGCGTGGGGGCGCCGGGCAGGGGCGCGGGGTCGCGGGCGGGATCGGCAGGGCGGTTCATTGCGGCGTCTCCGGTGCGGTCATGCCCTGGTGGCGCAGCAGGGCGTCGATGCGCGGCGCACGGCCGCGGAAGGCCATGAAACTCTCCAGCGCCGGCCGGCTGCCGCCGGCCTCCAGCACCGCCTGGCGGTAGCGGCGACCGGTGGCCACGTCGAGCACGCCCTGCGTGCCGTCGGCCGCCTCCTCGAAGGCGCTCCAGGCGTCGGCACTCAGCACCTCGGCCCATTTGTAGCTGTAGTAGCCGGCGGCGTAGCCGCCCGCGAAGATGTGCGAGAAGCTGTGCTGGAAGCGCTGGAACGGCGGCGCGGGCAGCACCGCGACCTCGGCGCGCACCTCGTCGACCAGCGCCTGGATGTCCTGCTCGCGCCCCGGCTCGGCGTGCAGCCGCATGTCGAACAGCGCGAACTCCACCTGGCGCAGCGTCTGCAGCCCGCTCTGGAAGTTCTTCGCCGCCAGCATCTTGTCGAACAGCGCACGCGGCAGCGGCTCGCCGGTGTCGACGTGGGCGCTCAGGCGCCGCACCACGTCCCACTCCCAGCAGAAGTTCTCCATGAACTGGCTCGGCAGCTCGACCGCGTCCCATTCGACGCCGGAGATGCCCGCGACGCCGATCTCGTCCACCTGGGTCAGCAGGTGGTGCAGGCCGTGGCCGAACTCGTGGAAGAGGGTGATCACGTCGTCGTGGGTCAGCAGCGCGGGCCGCTCGCGGCCGTCGACCTGCAGCGGCGGGGCGAAGTTGCAGACCAGGTGCGCCACGGGGGTCTGCGTCGGGCCCTCGGGCCGCCGCCAGCGGCCGCGCACGTCGTCCATCCAGGCGCCGGGGCGCTTGCCGGCGCGGGCGTAAGGGTCGAGGAAGAACTGGCCGACCAGGCTGCCGCCGCGCTCCATGCGGAAGAAGCGCACGCCGGGGTGCCAGACGGCCGCCTCGTCGGGGCGGATCGCCACCTCGAACAGCGTCTCGACGATGCGGAACATGCCCTCGAGCACGGTGGGCAGCGGGAAGTAGGCCTTGACCTCCTGGTCGCTGAAGGCGTAGCCGGCCTGCTTCAGCTTCTCGCTGACGAAGGGCAGGTCCCAGGGCTCGAGCGTGTCGAGCCCGCAGTGGCGGCGCGCATGGTCGCGCAGCGCCTGCACGTCCCGCTCGGCATGCGGGCGGGCGCGGCGCGCCAGGTCGCGCAGGAAGTCCGTCACCTGTGCGGGCGACTGCGCCATCTTCGGCACCAGCGAGACCTCCGCATGGCTCGCGTAGCCGAGCAGCCGGGCCTCCTGCTGGCGCTGCTGCATCAGCTCGCGCATCACCGGGCCGTTGTCCAGCGCGGCCGGGCCGAGTTCGCTGGCGCGCGTGACGTGGGCGCGGTAGAGGCGCTCGCGCAGCGCGCGGTTCTCCGCGTACTGCATCACCGGGTAGTAGACGGGGAAGTGCAGCGTCAGCTTGTGGCCGCTGCGCCCGTCGGCCTCGGCGGCGGCGCGGGTGGCCTGGCGCACGTCGTCGGGCACGCCGGCCAGCTCGGCCTCCTCGACCCAGCAGGCGTAGCCGTCGGTGGCGTCCAGCACGTGCTCGGAGAAGCGCTGCGACAGCGCGGCCATGCTTTCCTGCAGGGCCGCGAAGTTCGCCCGCGCCTCGCCCTGCAGCTCCGCGCCGGACAGCACGAAGTCGCGCAGCGCGTTGTCCAGCGCGCGCCGCCGCGCCGGCGACAACGCGGCGGCCGACGGTGAGGCCGCGATCGCCTTGTACTTCGCGTAGAGCCGCTCGTCGGCGCCCAGCCGGGTGTGGAAGGCCGTCACGCGGGGCAGCATCTCCGTGTAGGCCGCGCGCAGCTCGGGCGTGTCGGCCACCGCATGCAGGTGGCCGACGGCGCCCCAGGCCCGGCCCAGGCGCTCCGTGGCGACGTCCAGCTCGCGCGACAGCGCCTCGTAGTCGGCCGGGAAATCGTCTGCCGTCACGCGCGCCAGTGCCGCATCGGCCGCCTGCAGCAGGCCGTCCAGCGCCGGTGCGACATGCTCCGGGCGGATCTCGCCGAAGCGGGGCAGGTCGGAGAAATCGAGCAGCGGATTCGTCATGGGCAGGGGCGTGGCGGCGCGGGGTCAGTGCGTTTGGAGCCGGCGGCGCGCGCTGCGTTCCGCGGCCTCGACGGTGTTGGCCAGCAGCATCGTGATCGTCATCGGCCCGACGCCGCCGGGCACCGGCGTCAGCGCGCCGGCCACCTCGCGGACGCCGTCGAAGTCGACGTCGCCGCACAGGCGCCCGGCCTCGTCCCGGTTCATGCCGACGTCGATCACCACCGCGCCGGGCTTCACCATGTCGGCGGTCAGCGTGTGGCGGCGGCCGACCGCGACGACCACGATGTCGGCCTGGCGCGTGTGGTGGGCCAGGTCGGCCGTCGCGCTGTGGCAGATCGTCACCGTGGCGTGCGCCTGCAGCAGCAGCAGTGCCATCGGCTTGCCGACGATGTTGCTGCGGCCGATCACCACCGCGTGGCGGCCGCGCGGGTCGCAGCCGATCGACTCCAGCATCTTCATGCAGCCATAGGGCGTGCAGGGCCGGAAGCCGGCCTCGTCGCCGCTGCGGCCGACCAGCAGCGCACCGGCGCTGGCCACGTGGAAGCCGTCGACGTCCTTGGCCGGCGCGATCGCCTCGATGACCCGCTGCTCGTCGATGTGGCGCGGCAGCGGCAGCTGCACCAGGATGCCGTGGATCGTCGGGTCGGCGTTCAGCGCCGCGATGCGCGCCAGCAGCTCGGCCTCGCCGAACTCGGCCGGGTAGGTCTCCAGCACCGAGTGCAGGCCGGCCTCCTGGCAGGCCTTCACCTTGTTGCGCACGTAGACCTGGCTGGCCGGGTTGTCGCCGACCAGCAGCACGGCCAGGCCGGGCGTGATGCCGAGGGCCGACAGCGCGGCGGCGCGCTGCGCGACCTCGCCGCGGATCTGCTTCGAGAGGGCGACACCGTCGATCGTCTGGGCGGGCATGGGGCGCTTCGGTGACGTGAAACGAGGAAGGCCGCGGTCAGCGGCCTTCGGGCGGGGATTCGGGAGGGAGGGGGCCGCCGGCCGGCCGGGATCAGGTCTTCGCCTGGGCGCCGAGCGCGATCTTGAGCAGGTCGGCCACGGTGTTCGCGTTCAGCTTCTCCATGATGTTGGCGCGGTGCGCCTCCACCGTCTTGATGCTGATGCCCAGGTCGTCGGCGATCTGCTTGTTCAGGCGGCCGGCCACGATGCGCTCCAGCACCTGGGCCTCGCGCGTGGTCAGGCGCGACAGCAGCGCGTCGCGGCTGGCGGCTTCCTGGTGCTGGCTGAACGCCGTGCGCGCCTGGTCGAGCATGCGTTCGACCAGGCCCAGCAGTTCCTCTTCCTTGAAGGGCTTCTCGATGAAGTCCATCGCGCCCTTCTTCATCGTCGTCACCGCCATCGGCACGTCGCCATGGCCGGTGATGAAGACGATCGGCAGCGGGCTCTTGCGCTCCAGCAGCCGGTCCTGCAGTTCCAGGCCGCTCATGCCGTCCATGCGGATGTCCGCGATCAGGCAGGCGACCTCGCGCGGGTCGAAGCGCGACAGGAAGGATTCCGACGAATCGAAGCACTTGACCCGGTAGTCCTTCCCCTCGAGCAGCCACTGCAGCGAATCTCGAACCGCCTCGTCGTCGTCCACGACGTACACGGTGCCCTTCTTGGGAATCAGGCTCATGGGGTGACAGCGGGTAGGGAAGGGGGGGCGGAGGCCTCGGCCCGGGGGCTGGCAGGGTCCGTGCGCGTGGCGCCGGCGTCCGCGCGGCTGCTGGCGACCGGCAGCGTGAACGTGAATCTGCACCCCGTGACCGACTCGCCATTGTAGAGGTTCTCGGCCCGGATCCGACCCTGGTGGGACTCGATGATCGAGCGGCACAGCGACAGCCCGATGCCCAGCCCCTCGACCTTGGTCGAGAAGAAGGCCTCGTAGAGCCGCGCGATCACCTCGTCGCGGATGCCGGGGCCCATGTCGGTGACGCTGAACTCGATCATGCCGCCCTCGGGCGTGTGGCGCGGCACCACGCGCAGCTCGATGTTGCGGCGCGCGCCGGGCAGGCCGGCGCCGTCGATCGCCTCGGCGGCGTTCTTGAGCAGGTTCAGCAGCACCTGCTCGATCAGGATCGGGTCCGCCATCACCGGGGGCAGGCGCTGGGCGACGTAGGTGTGCAGCGCGACGTTGCGGCGCCGCAGCTCGATGCCCGCGAGCTCCACCGCGTCGTCGACGATCGCGCGCGCCTCGCAGGCCTGGCGCTGCGGCTCGCTGCGCTTCACGAAGGAGCGGATGCGGTGGATGATCTGGCCCGCGCGCTGGGCCTGGCGCGCGGTCTTGTCGAGCGCGGCGATCAGGTCGTCCTTCGCGATCGCATCGTTGCGCACGCGGCTGACCATGCCGTTGCAGTAGTTGCTGATCGCGGTGAGCGGCTGGTTCAGCTCGTGCGCCACCGACGAGGCCATCTCGCCCATGGTCACGAGCCGGCTGGTCACCTCCGCCTTCGCGGCCTGGGCGGTCGCGAGCGCCTCGGCGTGGCGGCGCGCGGTCACGTCGGTGGCGATCAGCATCTGGGCCAGGCGGCCGTCGGTCCATTGCAGGTAGCGCGCGCGCACGTCGAACCACTTGCCCAGGGCCGCCACGTGCACCTCGCGCGAGTCCGAGCCCGCCTCGGTGATCTCCTGCGTGGGCAGGCCGCCGAGGTCGTCCACCTCGTCGCCCGCGTCGAGCATCGAGACGCCGATCTCGCCGCCGGCCATCAGCACGTGGCCGCGCTCGTCGGCGCCGAACCACAGCCGGTAGGAGCGGTTCGCGAACAGCAGCTCGCCCTGCTGCACCGACATCACCGAGACCGCGGCGTCCAGCCCCTCCAGCACCGTCGTGAAGCGCTCGTGCGAGGCCGACAGCTGGTCGCGCACCCGCTTCGCCTCGGTGATGTTGGTCATCGAGGTCATCCAGCCCGTCTGGTGGCCCTTCGGGTCGATCAGCGGCGAGACGTACATGCGGGCGTCGAACAGCGAGCCGTCCTTGCGCATCACCTTCACCTCGATGCCGCCGGCCGGGCTGCGGCCGCGCAGTTCCTGGTGCAGCAGGCGGCCGTTCTCCTCGTAGCGATCGGGCGGCCAGTAGGGGAAGGGCGGGCGGCGGTCGATCAGCTCCGACTCCGAGAAACCGGTCATCGCGCAGAAGGCCGGGTTCACGTAGGTGATGCGGCCCTCCTTGTCCATGGCCCGCATGCCGGTCAGCATGGAGTTCTCCATCGCGCGGCGGAAGTTGGCTTCCTGGGCCAGCGTGTCCTGCATCTGCAGGCGTCGGCGCATGTGGCGCCAGGTGCCGAGCAGCATCCAGACCGTGAGCACGCTCAGCGCGGCCACCATCCAGAACAGGGTGTTGCTGATCAGGCCGATCGAGGTGCGGTGCCCCTGGCCCTGCAGCACCAGGCCGTTCGACACCGGCGCCAGCGGCACCTGGTAGAGGATGGACGCGGGCCGCGCCGCCTCGCCGGGCACCGGCAGCACGGTGCTCGCGAGCAGGCGGCCGCGGGCGTCCAGCAGGCTCATCGTGTGGCGGCGCGCGACGTCGTCGGCCACGTGGTGGCGCAGCAGCGCATCCACCGAGTACTCGGCGACCAGCACCCCCGCGAAGCCCGCGCGCTCGATCAGCGGCACGTGCAGCTGCACCACGGCATTGCCGCCGGCCGCCACGAAGGGCTCGGAGTAGACCGGCTGGCGCTGCATCCGGGCCGACAGGAAGGCGGTCTCGGCCGGCGAGTCGCGGCCGGCCAGCGGCAAGGAGAGGCCGACGTCGTCGGCCGCCAGGCCGATGTCCGGCTCGAAGCCCGCGGCCACGTGGAAGCCCTTCACCTCGCGGCCCGCGTCGATCCACAGCAGGCGCGTCAGCTCCTGGCGGCCGCGCCAGGCGGTGGCGGCCTGGGCCGCGAACTCCTCCGGGCCGGCGGGCCGCTGCACCAGCTCGCGGGCCATGCGCAGCAGCTGGTCCTGGTTGTCGATCAGCCGGACGCGGATCTGCTGCTGGGCGATCTCGGTGTCGCGCTTGACCGACTCCTGTTCGCGCTCGAACTCCTCGTTCCGCAGGTACCAGAAGGCCAGGATGATCGCGGCGAGGAACAACAGCACCGACACCAGCGGGCCGAAGGTGGCGAAGCGGTCCTGCTGGGCCGGCGACTGCTTGCGCCACCACCGGCCGAACAGGCGTTCGGGAAAACTCCGGCGGCCGCTGCGGGCGGCCGGCGACAGACTGGGGGTGCGCATCGGCGGGATTATCGCGGGGCCGCTTTCCGGCGGGCCGTGCCGGTGGCGCGTCTGCGTGCGTAGTTTCCACAATATGAGATCACTCGGCGCTATTTGAAAAATACGCCGGCTGTGGGACACTTCCGCCCCAACACGAACTGCCCCGAGGAGACGCTCGATGTCCGCTTTGCCCGATTCCCTCCACGCGTTCGCCGGCGCCGCCGCCAACGACGCCGATGCCCAGGAAACCCGCGAGTGGCTCGACGCCCTGGCCGCGGTGATCCAGTCCGAGGGCGGCGAGCGCGCGCACTTCCTGTTGGAGCAGCTGATCGACGAGGCGCGCCAGGCCGGCATCGACGTGCCGTTCTCCGCCACCACCGCCTACGTCAACACCATCCCGGCCGACCAGGAGGAGCGCTCGCCCGGCAACATCGAGATCGAGGAGCGGCTGCGCTCCTACATGCGCTGGAACGCGATGGCGATGGTGGTGAAGGCGAACCGCCTGCACCCGGCCGACGGCGGCGACCTCGGCGGCCACATCTCCTCCTTCGCGTCGCTGGCCACGATGTTCGGCACCGGCTTCAACCACTTCTGGCATGCCGACGCGGAAGGCCACGGCGGCGACCTGCTCTACATCCAGGGCCATTCGGCGCCCGGCGTCTATGCGCGCGCCTACCTGGAAGGCCGCATCTCCGAGGAGCAGATGCTGAACTTCCGCCAGGAGGTGGACGGCAAGGGCATCTCGAGCTACCCGCACCCGAAGCTGATGCCGGAGTTCTGGCAGTTCCCGACGGTGTCGATGGGCCTCGGGCCGCTGATGGCGATCTACCAGGCGCGCTTCCTGAAGTACCTGCACGCGCGCGGCATCGCCGACACCAGCAAGCGCAAGGTCTGGGTGTTCTGCGGCGACGGCGAGATGGACGAGCCCGAATCGCTGGGCGCGATCGGCCTGGCGGCGCGCGAGAAGCTGGACAACCTCGTGTTCGTCATCAACTGCAACCTGCAGCGCCTGGACGGCCCGGTGCGCGGCAACGGCAAGATCATCCAGGAGCTGGAAGGCGAGTTCCGCGGCTCGGGCTGGAACGTGCTGAAGCTGATCTGGGGCGGCTACTGGGACCCGCTGCTGGCCCGCGACCGCGAAGGCATCCTGCGCAAGGTCATGATGGACACGGTCGACGGCGACTACCAGGCCTTCAAGGCCAACGACGGCGCCTTCGTCCGCAAGAACTTCTTCGGCCGCCATCCCAAGCTGCTGGAGATGGTGGCGAAGATGAGCGACGAGGACATCTGGCGCCTGAACCGCGGCGGCCACGATCCGCAGAAGGTCTATGCCGCCTTCCACCGCGCGCAGCACCACCAGGGGCAGCCGACCGTGCTGCTGGTGAAGACGGTGAAGGGCTTCGGCATGGGCAAGAGCGGCGAGGGCAAGAACACCGCGCACCAGACCAAGAAGCTGATCGACGAGGACGTGCGCACCTTCCGCGACCGCTTCAACATCCCGATTCCCGACGACCGCCTGGCCGACATCCCCTTCTACAAGCCGGCCGACGACACGCCGGAGATGAAGTACCTGCACGAGCGCCGCGCGGCGCTGGGCGGCTACCTGCCGAAGCGCCGCACCCGGGCCGAGGAGAGCTTCACCGTGCCCTCGCTCGAGACCTTCAAGGCGGTGCTCGAGCCGACCGCGGAGGGCCGCGAGATCTCCACCACCCAGGCCTACGTGCGCTTCCTGACGCAGCTGCTGCGGGACCAGGCGCTCGGCCCGCGCGTGGTGCCGATCCTCGTCGACGAGGCGCGCACCTTCGGCATGGAGGGCCTGTTCCGCCAGGTGGGCATCTACAACCCGGCGGGCCAGCAGTACACCCCGGTCGACAAGGACCAGGTGATGTACTACCGCGAGGACAAGGCCGGGCAGATCCTGCAGGAAGGCATCAACGAGGCCGGCGGCATGTCGAGCTGGATCGCCGCCGCGACCTCGTACAGCACCAACAACCGCATCATGGTGCCGTTCTACGTCTACTACTCGATGTTCGGCTTCCAGCGCATCGGCGACCTGGCCTGGGCCGCCGGCGACATGCAGGCGCGCGGCTTCCTGCTCGGCGGCACCTCGGGCCGGACCACGCTGAACGGCGAGGGCCTGCAGCACGAGGACGGCCACAGCCACATCCTGGCCGGCACCATCCCCAACTGCATCAGCTACGACCCGAGCTTCGCGCACGAGGTGGGCGTGATCCTGCACCACGGGCTGAAGCGCATGGTCGAGAAGCAGGACAACGTCTTCTTCTACCTGACGCTGCTGAACGAGAACTACGCCCAGCCCGGCCTGCGCGCGGGCACCGAGGACGAGATCATCAAGGGCATGTACCTGCTGGAGGAGGGCGCGAAGAAGACCCCGCGCGTCAACCTGCTCGGCAGCGGCACCATCCTGCGCGAGTCGCAGGCCGCCAAGGCACTGCTGGAAGCCGACTGGGGCGTGGCCGCCAACGTTTGGAGCTGCCCCAGCTTCAACGAGCTGGCGCGCGACGGGCAGGACTGCGAGCGGTGGAACCTGCTGCACCCGACGGCCGAGGCCCGCGTGCCCTTCGTGACGCGCCAGCTCGCCGCCCATGCGGGCCCGGTGATCGCGTCGACCGACTACATGAAGAACTACGCGGAGCAGATCCGCGCCTTCATCCCCGCGGGCCGCTGCTACAAGGTGCTCGGCACCGACGGCTTCGGCCGCAGCGACTTCCGCAGCCGGCTGCGTGAGCATTTCGAGGTGAACCGCCACTACATCGTCGTGGCGGCGCTGAAGGCGCTGGCCGACGAGGGCAGCGTGCCGGTGGCGAAGGTGGCCGAGGCGATCGCGCGCTACGGCATCCAGGCCGACAAGCCGAACCCGCTGTACGCCTGATCGGCCCGGGCCGCCGGCCCCCGAGCATGAACTGAAACGGCCTGCGCCCGGTGCGCGCAGGCCCCATGGAGACTCAGAAGATGGCCCTGCTGGAAGTGAAGGTCCCGGACATCGGCGACTTCAAGGAGGTCGAGGTGATCGAGCTGCTGGTGAAGGCCGGCGACACGATCAAGGCCGAGCAGTCGCTGCTGACGGTGGAGAGCGACAAGGCGTCGATGGAGATCCCGTCGTCGCATGCCGGTGTCGTGCAGTCGCTGAAGGTGGCGCTCGGCGACAAGGTGAGCGAGGGCAGCGTCGTGCTGGTGCTGGAGACCGCCGACGCGGCGGTACCCGCGGCGGCGCCGGCACCTGCGCCGGCTGCCGCACCGGCGCCTGCGCCTGCCGCATCCGCGCCAGCGCCCGCACCGCCGGCGGCTGCGTCCGGCCCGGTCGAGGTGTTCGTGCCCGACATCGGCGACTTCGCCGAGGTGGCGGTGATCGAGGTGCTGGTGAAGGTCGGCGATGCGGTGAAGGCCGAGCAGAGCCTGATCACCGTCGAGAGCGACAAGGCGTCGATGGAGATTCCTTCGTCGCATGCCGGCACCTTGCGCGAGCTGAAGGTGCAGGTCGGCGACACGGTGTCCAAGGGCAGCCTGATCGCGATCCTGGAGGGGGCCGCGGCAGCGCCCGGGCCAGCCGCCGCGACCACGCCCGCAGCGCCGGCGACCCCCGCGGCGCCGACGCCGGCGGCCGCGCCGGCGGCCGCTGCGCCGCCGGCTGCTGCGGCCGAGGCGAAGCCGCTGCCGACCGCGGCGCTGCCGGCCCACCAGCCGGGTGCGCCGGCCGGCCGGCTGCCGCATGCGTCGCCCAGCATCCGCAAGCTCGCGCGCGAGCTGGGCGTGCCGCTGGCCGAGGTCACGGGCAGCGGGCCCAAGGGCCGCATCACGCAGGACGACGTGGCCGGCTTCGTGAAGGCCGTGATGGCCGGCGAGCGGCGCACCGCGGCGCAGGCGGCCAAGGCACCGGCGGCGGCACCCGCCGCGGCGGGTGGCGGCATCCCCGGCCTGCTGCCCTGGCCGCAGGTGGACTTCGCGAAGTTCGGCCCGGTGGAGCGCAAGGACCTGTCGCGGATCAAGAAGATCAGCGGCGCCAACCTGCACCGCAACTGGGTGATGATCCCGCACGTCACCAACAACGACGAGGCCGACATCACCGAGCTGGAGGCCTTCCGGGTCGCCACCAACAAGGAGAACGAGAAGTCGGGCGTGAAGGTGACGATGCTTGCCTTCGTGATCAAGGCGGTGGTCTCGGCGCTGAAGAAGTTCCCCGAGTTCAATGCCAGCCTCGACGGCGACGCGCTGGTCTACAAGCAGTACGTGCACATCGGCTTCGCGGCGGACACGCCGAACGGCCTGGTGGTGCCGGTGCTGCGCGATGCCGACCGCAAGGGCATCCTGCAGATCAGCCAGGAGATGGGCGAGCTGGCGAAGAAGGCCCGCGACGGCAAGCTCGGACCGGCCGACATGACCGGTGGCTGCTTCTCGATTAGCTCGCTCGGCGGCATCGGCGGCACGCACTTCACGCCCATCATCAACGCCCCCGAGGTGGCCATCCTCGGCCTGTCGAAGAGCGCGATGAAGCCGCACTGGGACGGCAAGGCCTTCGTGCCGCGGCTGATGCTGCCGCTGTCGCTGTCCTATGACCACCGCGTGATCGACGGCGCGGCCGCCGCACGCTTCAACGCCTACCTCGGCCAGGTCCTCGCGGACTTCCGCCGCGTGCTGCTCTGAGGAGGCCGACGAACATGGCCCTCATCGACATCAAGGTGCCGGACATCGGCGACTTCAAGGACGTCGCGGTGATCGAGGTGCTGGTCCAGCCCGGCGACACCATCCGCGCCGAGCAGAGCCTGGTCACCGTCGAGAGCGACAAGGCCTCGATGGAGATCCCCTCGTCGGCGGCCGGCACCGTGCGCGAGCTGCGCGTGAAGGTCGGCGACACCGTCAACGAAGGCAGCGTGCTGCTGACGCTGGAGGCGGCCGAGGCGGGCGCCGCGGCGACGGCTCCGGCTGCCCCCGCGCCGGCGCCCGCGCCGACGGCCGCAGCAGCCCCGGCCGCGGCGCCGGCGCCGTCGCCCGCGCCGGTGCCCGCAGCGGCGCACGCCGGCGGGGTCGACCTCGCCTGCGACGTGCTGGTGCTCGGCGGCGGCCCGGGTGGCTACTCGGCGGCCTTCCGCGCCGCCGACCTCGGCCTGAAGACGGTGATCGTCGAGCGCTATCCGACGCTCGGCGGCGTCTGCCTGAACGTCGGCTGCATTCCGTCCAAGGCGCTGCTGCACGTCGCGGCCGTGATGGACGAGGTGCGCCACTTCGAGGCGCTGGGCGTCAGCTTCGGCGCGCCGTCGGTCGACCTGCCGCGCCTGAAGGCGCACAAGGACAAGGTGATCGGCAAGCTGACCGGCGGCCTCGCGGCCATGGCCAAGATGCGCAAGGTCACGGTGGTGCAGGGCCACGGCCGCTTCGTCGATCCGCACCACCTGGCGGTCGAGGTGAGCGGAGGCGGAACCCAGGTGCTGAAGTTCGCCCAGGCCATCATCGCGGCCGGCTCGGAGGCGGTGAAGCTGCCTTTCCTGCCAAAGGACGATCCGCGCGTCGTGACCTCCACCGGCGCGCTGGAGCTGCGCCAGCAGCCGGCGCGGATGCTGGTGATCGGCGGCGGCATCATCGGCCTGGAGATGGGCACGGTGTACTCGACGCTGGGCGCACGGCTGGACGTGGTCGAGATGATGGACGGCCTGATGCAGGGCGCGGACCGCGACCTGGTCAAGGTCTGGCAGAAGATGAACGCGCAGCGCTTCGACCGGCTGATGCTGAAGACGAAGACGGTGGGCGCCGAGGCCGTGTCGGACGGCATCCGCGTGCAGTTCGAGGGCCTGGACGGCACGAAGAGCGAGGGCGTCTACGACCTGGTCCTGCAGGCGGTCGGCCGTACGCCGAACGGCCGGAAGATCGGCGCCGAGGCGGCCGGCGTGGTGGTCGGCGAGCGCGGCTTCATCCCGGTCGACATCCAGATGCGCACCAACGTGCCGCACATCTTCGCGATCGGCGACATCGTCGGCCAGCCGATGCTGGCGCACAAGGCGGTGCACGAGGGCCATGTCGCGGCCGAGGTGGCCGCCGGCACCCAGCTGGGCGACGCGACGCTCGCGAAGGCCGCCTTCGAGGCCCGCGTGATCCCGAGCGTGGCCTACACCGACCCGGAGGTGGCCTGGGTCGGGCTGACCGAGGACGAGGCCAAGGCGCGCGGCGTCAAGGTGAAGAAGGGCCTGTTCCCGTGGAGCGCGTCGGGCCGCGCGATCGCCAACGGGCGAGACGAGGGCTTCACCAAGCTGCTGTTCAGCGAGGAGACGCACCGCATCGTCGGCGGCGGCATCGTCGGCACGCACGCCGGCGACATGATCGGCGAGGTGGCGCTGGCGATCGAGATGGGCGCCGATGGCGTCGACATCGGCCGCACGATCCACCCGCACCCCACGCTGGGCGAGAGCATCGGCCTGGCGGCCGAGGCCTACGAGGGCGCCTGCACCGACCTGCCGCCGGTGCGCCGCTGAGCGGGCCGGCCCCGCCGCCTCGACGCGGCGGCCGGGCCGGGTGTCTCGGGCGATTCCCGCATGAAAAAGGCCGTCACCCTCGCGGGTGACGGCCTTCATGCGTTCCTGGCCGGACGCGCCGGCCGGGGCCCGCTCAGCGCGGCGTCGTGGTGCCGCGGCGACGGGCCGGGGCCGGGGCCGGCGCGGCCGGCGTCATGGCCGGCACGGCGGGGGTCATCGCGGGCACGACCGGGGTGGTGGCGGCCGGGTTG
>NZ_BBYR01000027.1 GCF_001293525.1 Pseudideonella sakaiensis
AAACGGGCGCACTCCGCGTTGCAAATCCTCGCCATAGCCCGAGCCATGGCTGCGGTTTGCGCCTTGATTGCACCCGTTTGCGGCGCCCGCTCGGACGCGCCGGGTTCATTCACAGCTTCTGAGAGTGCGAGAGGCCGCGTCTCAGCCGAGTTCCTCGCCGAGCCGGTCGACCAGCCGCAGCAGGTCGGCGTGCACTGCCTGCGCCTGCACGACCAGTTCCGCAGGCACGCCGCCCTCGGGGTCCACGCCGAGCAGCGCGCGCTCCAGCTGCAGCAGTTCGACGGCCAGCACCGTGGCACCGATGCTGGCGCAGGCCCCGCGCAGCGAGTGGCAGGCCTCGCGGCAGGCGACCACGTCGCGCGGCGTGCCGAGCTGCAGCAGCGCCGGTTCGCCGATCGCGTAGGCATCGACGAAGCGACGCAGCAGGCGGGCCAGGCTGGCCGGCTGGCCGCCGATGTTGCGCAGCGCCGCGCCGACGTCGAAGCCGGCCACCTCCGCCAGCCGCTCCGTCAGCGGGGCGCGCACGGGCGGCGGCGCCTCCTCGCCGCTCGGGCCCGGCGCCGGCAGCGGGTGGGCGGGCGGCTCGCGCAGCGGCAGCCAGCGCAGCAGCGTGGCGTAAAGCGTGTCCGGGTCCACCGGCTTGCCGACGTGGTCGTTCATGCCGGCCTCGAGGCAGGCCAGGCGGTCCTCGCCGAAGGCGTTCGCGGTCATCGCGATGATGGGCAGGCCACGGCCGGCCCGCGCACGGATCGTGCGCGTCGCCTCGAGGCCGTCCAGCACCGGCATCTGCACGTCCATCAGGATCAGGTCGTAGGGCCGCGACAGCGCGAGCTCGACCGCCCGGCCGCCGTCGCCCGCCGTCTCGACCTGCAGCCCCGCCGCGCGCAGCAGCTCGTCGGCCACTTCCTGGTTGATCGGGTTGTCCTCGGCCAGCAGGATGCGCTGGCCCGCGTGGCGGCGGCGCAGCAGCAGCTCGCCCTCGCCGGCGACTTCCGGGCTGCTCGGCGGGGCCAGGGTCGCCGACTGCCGGCGCAGGCAGCGCATCAGGGTGTCGTGCAGCGCCGACGCGGTGATCGGCTTGACCAGCACCGCGTCGAAGGACACGCCGCGGGCCTGCCGCCACATCTCCACCTCGTCGAAGGCGGTGACCAGGATGGCCGGCGGCATGCCCGCGCCCAGCTGCTCGCGCAGCCGGCGCAGCGTCTCGATCCCGTCCAGCGGGCCCATGCGCCAGTCGATCAGCATCACGTCGTAGGGCCGGCCGGCGCTGATCTCGGCGCGCACCCGCTCGATCGCCTGCTCGCCGCCGGGCAGCGCGTCGACGCTCAGGCCGAGCAGGCGCAACCGGTCGCCGAGCGCCTGCAGCGCTTCCGGCAGGTCGTCCACCAGCAGCGCGCGCAGGCCCTGCATCGGCACCGGCGCGGCGCGATCGCCGGCCTCGCTGCCGCGGCCCAGCCACGCGGTGAACCAGAAGCTGCTGCCCTGGCCCGGGCTGCTGGTCACGCCGACGTCGCCGCCCATCATCTGCGCGAGGTGGCGCGTCAGCGCCAGGCCCAGCCCGGTGCCGCCGTGGCGCCGGGTGGTCGAGCTGTCCGCCTGCTCGAAGGCGCTGAACAGCCGGGCCTGGCGTTCCGGCGCAATGCCCTCGCCGGTGTCCTGCACCTCGAAGCGCACCTGCAGGCGGCGCGGATCCTCGCGCAGCAGCTCGGCGCGCAGCCGGACGAAGCCCCGCTCGGTGAACTTGACGGCGTTCGACAGCAGGTTGATCAGGGCCTGCGACAGCCGCGTGGGGTCGCCGCGCAGGCGCGGCGGCAGGTCGTCGGTGTCCAGCACCAGCTCGAGGCCCTTCTCGCGCGCGCGCTCGCCGACCATTTCGAAGCTGCGCGCCATCAGCGCGTCGAGCGAGAACTCGACCTCGTCGAGCGCCATCTTGCCGGCCTCGATCTTGGACAGGTCGAGGATGTCGTTGATGACCTGCAGCAGGTGCTGCGCCGCATCGCCGACCTTGGCCAGGCGCTCGCGCTGCAGCGTGTCGCGGGTGTCGCGCGACAGCAGGTGGGTCAGCCCGATGATCGCGTTCATCGGCGTGCGGATCTCGTGGCTCATGTTGGCCAGGAAGGCCGACTTGGCGCGGTTCGCCGCCTCCGCCAGGTCGCGCGAGCGCGCCAGCTCGGCCTCCACCCGCTTCATCGTGCTGATGTCGAAGGCCATCACGTAGGCGCCGCCGATGTGGCCATCGGCGCCGCGGTCCGGCAGGTAGTGCACCTGCTCGACCAGGCGGCTGCCGTCGGGACGCAGGGTCTCGCGCTCGAAGTCCTGGCGCTCGCCGGCGAAGGCCGCCTCCATGCGCTGGATCGTCTGGTCTACGTAGTCCTGCCCCACCACCTCGGTGGCATGCCGGCCGATGACCTCGTCGTGCGGGCGGCCGAAGCGCTCGCAGTAGCTGCGGTTCGCGAAGCGGCAGCGCAGTGCGCGGTCCCAGTAGGCGACGCGGCCGGGGAGGGCGTCCGTCAGGGTGCGGATGAAGTGTTCGCGCGCCTGCAGCTCCTGGTAGGCCTGGGCCAGCTCCGCCGTCCGCTCGGCCACCCGCGCCTCGAGCGCCTCGCGGTGGCGCGCCAGCTCGTCGTCGACGCGCTTGCGCTCGGTGACATCGGTGAACGAGGTCACCACCGCCATCAGCGAGCCATCGTCCGGGTTGTGCACCGGCAGCGCGCTGAGCTCGAACCAGGTGAAGACGCCCGCCGGGCTGCGCGTGGCCAGCAGCACGCCGCGCTCGGCCGGCAGGCCGGCCGCCACCCGTCCCGGCGGCGTTTCCTCTTGCGGCATCGGGCTGCCGTCCGGCCGCAGCGCCGTCCAGCCCGGCGCGACGATCGAGTGACCGGACCAGTCCTGCTGCAGCGTGCCGACGATGCGCTCGGCAGCGGGGTTGCAGCTGATCACGCGGCCCTGCAGGTCCGACACCAGCACGCCCTCGTTCAGCACCGAGACCACCGTGCGGTAGTGCGCCTCGCTCTCGCGCAGCGCGCGGAAGGCGCGGTGCTCGGTCTCGGCGTCGCGCTGGCGTTCGGCCAGCGCTTCCCGGTGGCGCCACAGCCGCGCCGCGAGCAGCAAGCCGCCGATCGCGAGCAGCGCCAGCGCCGCGGCCAGGGCCGCGTGGCGCGCCAGTGGCGCGTCGATCTCGTCCAGGTCTTCCTGCAGCACCAGCCACCAGTCGGTGCCGAGCACCGGGCGGGCAGCGGCCAGCACCGGCTGGCCGGCGTGCCCGAGGGCCTCGTGCGGCCGGCCGATCGCGACCTCGCGGCGCAGCACGCGCGCCGCCGGCAGCGCACTGCCCGCCAGCGGCAGGCTCAGGCGGGCGGCGGAGTCGGGCTGTCCCCGCAGGTCCGTCAAGGCCAGCAGGCGGTCGCCCTGCGCCGCCCACAGCGAGGACTCGCCGGTCTGCGACGGCGCGGGCCAGCCCAGCTGGGAGAACAGCGCGCGCCGCGGGTCGATGCGCAGCACGATCAGCCCGCGCGCCGGCTCCGTGCCCGGGCGCAACGGGATCACCACGTCCAGGCGCAGCGGCAGCTCGACGCCGTCGCGGCGGTAGATGCCGGTGTGCGTCGGCTCGCCGCTGGCCACGGCCCGGCGCACGGCCTCCACGAGCTGCGGGCTGGGATCCCGGGGGCGGCCGCTTTCGCGTGCCAGCACGCGGCCCTGCGCGTCCATCAGCAGCACGGCGTCCGCATCGTTGGCCTGGCGGTACTGGATCGCACGGGCCAGCAGCCGCTCGCCGGCAGCGGCGTCGCCGTTCACCTGCCAGCGCAGGTAGAGCTCCGACAGCGCATTGCCGCCGCTGAGGAAGTCCGCGAGCGTGAGCTGGCGGGCCACCCAGGCCTGGATCTGTGATTCGCGCAACTCGGCGAACGTCTGCAGGCGCAGGCCCGCCTGCTCGCGCAGCCGCAGGAACTCGCCGCGCACCGACCAGGCCGCGAGCGCGGCGATCACCAGCGCAGCCACCAGCAGCGCGGGCCAGATGCGCGGTCGCGGAGGCACGGCGGGTGGCGAGGCGGTATCGGACACGGTCATCCGGCCGGCAGGGTCATGGCCCGGATTATCGGACGCGTCCAGGCCCACCTGAGCCTTCAGGATCCGGTCAGCGTCCTCGGATCGAGGAGAGCGGCCAGCCGATCGCGCGGCAGGCCGCTGCGCTCGACCGCGACGTCCAGCACCGGGCGGCCCTCGCGGTAGGCCTGCTTCGCGATCTCGGCGGCCGCCGCGTAGCCGATCAGCGGGTTCAGCGCCGTGACCAGGATCGGGTTGCGTGCGAGCGCGGCCTGCAGGCCCGCCTCGTTGACGCGGAAGCCCGCGATCGCCCGGTCGGCCAGCAGCCGGGCGGAGCGGGCCAGCAGCCCGCAGCTCTCCAGCAGGTTGCGCGCCACCAGCGGCAGCATCACGTTCAGCTCGAAGTTGCCGGACTGCCCGGCGATCGCGATCGCCGCATCGTGGCCGAGCACCTGCGCGCAGGCCATCGCGACGGCCTCCGGCACGACCGGGTTCACCTTGCCCGGCATGATCGACGAACCGGGCTGCAGGGCCTCCAGCTCGATCTCGGCCAGGCCGGCCAGCGGGCCGGAGTTCATCCAGCGCAGGTCGTTGGCGATCTTGGTGAGGCTGACGGCGACGCCGCGCAGCGCGCCGGACAGCGCGACCGCGGCATCCTGCGAGCCCATCGCGGCGAAGTGGTCGGGTGCCGGCGTGATCGCCAGCCCGGTGATCGCGCCCAGGTGGCGGCAGAACGCCGCCGCGAAGCCGGGCGGCGTGTTGACGCCGGTGCCGACGGCCGTGCCCCCCTGGGCCACCGCCTGGATCCGCGGCTGCTGCGCGCGCAGCGCGGCCGCGCCGGCCTCGACCTGGGCGGCCCAGCCGCCGAGCACCTGCCCGAGCCGCACCGGCATTGCGTCCATCAGGTGGGTCCGGCCGGTCTTCACGTGGTGGCCGTCGGTCTCGGCCTTGCGCCGCAGCGTGGCGGCCAGGTGGTCCAGCGCGGGCAGCAGCTCCGCGGCCAGGGCCAGCGCGGCGCCGAGGTGGAGGGCGGTGGGCACCGCGTCGTTGCTGCTCTGGCTCGCATTCACGTGGTCGTTGGCGTTCACCGCGGGCGTGTCCGCCGCGTCCGGTGCCGCGGCCAGCCGCCGGCTGGCCAGCGTGGCAAGCACCTCGTTCGCGTTCATGTTGCTGCTGGTGCCCGAGCCGGTCTGGTAGACGTCGACCGGGAAGTGCCGCGGCCAGTCCGGCCGGCCCAGCAGGTCCTCGACCGCGGCGTCGATCGCGCCGGCACGCGCCGGGTCGAGTGCGCCGAGCTCGACGTTGGCCCGCGCCGCGGCCTGCTTCACGCGCAGCAGCGCGGCGAGGAAGCCGGCCGGCATCGGTTCGCGGCCGATCGGGAAGTTCAGCACCGCGCGCTGCGTCTGCGCGCCGTACAGCGCGTCGGCCGGCACGGCCATCTCGCCCATGCTGTCGCGTTCGATCCGGGTGTCGTCCATGGCAGCTCCGTGCCGCGGCCGCGGCGTCGTGGTTTCGGTGACCGCCCGCCCGCGCGGCGGCCGCCCGCTGCGGGCGTCGCCACCGCGCAGGCGGCACCGGTGGGATCGCGTGGCCGGTCGGACGTTCCCTGCGCGGCCGTCGCGGGTCCGCGCCGGTGCGGGTCAGCCCGCCGTCACGCGGTCGCGGCCGTCCTGCTTGGAGCGGTACAGCGCCGCGTCGGCGCGCGCCACCAGCGCCGAAGGGTCCTCGCCGCTGCGGCTGCAGGCGACGCCGGCCGACACCGTGACCGTCAGCAGCACCTCGTTGGTGGTGCGGTTGCGCACCTTCATCGCCTTCGTGCGCGCCCGCAGCGACTCGGCCAGCTGCAGGCATTCGCCGGCGGTGGTGTTCGGCAGCAGCACCGCGAACTCCTCGCCGCCGTAGCGGGCGCAGGCGGCTTCCGGCTGGGTCACGCTCGCGCGCAGCACCTCGCCCAGCGCCTGGATCACGCGGTCGCCCATCAGGTGCCCGTGGCGGTCGTTGACCTGCTTGAAATGGTCGATGTCGACCATGATCAGCCCGTGGGTGCGGCCGCTCGACGGTGCTGCCGCGAGCATGGCGTCGAGCCGCTGGTCGAAGCCCTTGCGGTTGAGCACGCGCGACAGCGGGCAGAGCGTCGCATCGACGCGGGCCCGCTCCAGGTCCGCCCGCAGGCTCTCGATCTCCCGCTGGCCGCGCACCACCTCGGCCTTGAGCGCCAGCGCCGAGGCCTTCATCCGCTCGGTGCCGGCCTGGATCGCCGCGAGCAGGCTGGCCAGCGCGGCCGGGTCCTGGGCGACGAGCGCACCGCCGAAGGACCCGAGCTCGTCGCCGAAGCGCTCGGCGGTCTCGCCGGTGGCGTGTGCCGCGTCGCCCATGTTCTTCATCACGCGCTGGAACTGGTCGCTGATGCGTTCCGCGGTCTGGCCGTCGATCTCCGCGATGTGCTCGCGGTGCAGCCGCTCGACGGTCTCGTCCGAGAAGCGTTTCTCGACTGTCAGCTGGTGCGCGATGGCCTGGCTGAGGCGCGGATTGATGCCGCCGACGTGCTCGTACCAGACGGTGAAGCAGATCGGCGTGAACGCCGCATCGTGGCGACCCATTTCCGCCAGGGCCAACCTCAGCAGTTCGGCGCTTTGATCCTTGCGCTCTCTGTATCGCATCCGACCGGGCTCCTGCATCCCCAATGCTCTGGAAAGCGCAACGATTATCACGGAAGGCCGCGCCGTCCGCCGGCTGGCAGTCGCGCCGTCGAGCCGGCCTGCCGGTCTTCGTCACGCCGCGCCGGCGTGCGTCGGCGTCAATGCCCCAGCCGCGCGGCCAGCCACTCGCGGGCGGCCTGCCGGAAGCGCTGGCTGCCGCCGCCGGACGGCAGCCAGGCGAGCGGCGGGCGTTCGTCGGGCGCCGCCAGGCCCATCGGCGCCGGCTCGATCGCGAGCGTGCCGCCGGCCTCGGCCTCGAAGGCGCGGCGCGCGCGTGCCATGTGCCAGCCATGGGTGACCAGCAGGATGCGCTCGACGCCCTCGGCCCGCAGCAGCGCCACCGTCAGGCGCGCGTTCTCGCGCGTGTCGCGGGACTGGTTCTCGCGCCAGCGCAGCGGCAGGCCGTAGTCCTGCGCGGCGATGCGCGCGGCCAGGTCGGCCTCGGCCTCGCCGTCGAGCTGGGCCCAGCCGCGGCCGCCGCTGAAGGCGAGCGGCAGCCCGGTCGCGCGGGCCAGCCACACGCCGTAGTGCAGGCGCTGCAGCGAGTCCGCGCCGAGCATGGCCTGGCCGTACTCGGGGGCCAGTCGCTCGCGGCCTCCACCGAGCACGACGATCGCGGTACGGGGCGGCGCGGCCGTGGACCGGGCCTGGGCCTGCGCCCGCAGCGCCGCCACGCGCGGCGCCTGCAGCGCCGGTGGCTGCAGGCCCGCCACGGCCAGCAGCGCCTGGGCGCCGGCCGACGTGGTGCTGAACCACAGCGCCGCGAGCCCGCCGAGCACCAGCAGCCGGCCGGTGCGCCGGTGGCGGGGGGCCAGCAGCCACCCGGCCAGCACCACCGCCAGCATCGGCACGGGCGGCAGCACCAGGGCCGTGAGCACGGCCTTCCAGTTGCCGGCGGACGGAAGAAGGAGCTCGGGCAAGGGGCGGTGGAGGGGGGGAAGGCCGGCAGGCGGGCCGTTCCGGTCGGCCCGGCACCAGGGCGGATTGTGCGGTGATCGCCGGGCTGCTCCATTCCGTGACAGTCGGCGCCGTGCCGCGCCGCGTCGCCGCGCGGCGGCCTCCGGGTCTCACCGGGCGGTCGCGCCGGGGGCTTGCGCGCATCATCCGGCCTGCCGCCCGACGAAGGCGCGCCGGCCCGTCTTCCAGGCGGGGCCGCAGGACCGATCCCACGACCCACGAGGAGACATTCGCATGACCGTCACCCAACGCCGCCTGCCGGCGCTGGCGGCTGCCGCCGCCTTGCTGCTGGCCGGCGCTGCCGCCGCCCAGGCGCCGCAGAACATCGACAAGCTCAAGCAGTTCAAGGTCTCGGGCACCGACCTGAACATCCCGCCGGTGCCGCAGGAAGGGCGCAACGCCAACGCGATCCGCGAGAACCTGAAGCGCGTCAAGCTGCCGCCGGGCTTCCGCATCGACCTGTTCGCCGTCGTGCCCGACGCGCGCCACATGGCCGTCGCGCCGAGCACCAACATGCTGTTCGTCGGCACCCGCAAGACGACGGTCTGGGCCGTCACCGACCGCAACAGCGACGGCATCGCCGACGAGGTCAAGCCCTTCGCGCCGAGCCTGAAGTTCCAGGTGCCGAACGGCGTGTGCTGGACCAAGGACGGCTTCCTGATCGTCGTCGAGCACAACCGCATCCTGAACTTCCCGGCCGCCGAGTTCTTCTACGAGGGCCCGGACGTCGCGGTCATCCCGGTGGTGGAGCAGGGCAAGCTGATCCCGGTGGAGGAGGAGTCCTTCAACCATGGCGCGCGGGTCTGCAGGGTGGGCCCGGACGGCATGCTCTACGTCAGCCTCGGCCAGCCCTTCAACGTGCAGCCGCGCGAGAAGCTCAAGCTGTACACCGAGGTCGGCATCGGCGGCATGGTGCGCATGAACGCCTTCGACGGCAGCAAGCGCGAGGTCTACGCGACCGGCATCCGCAATTCCGTCGGCCACGATTTCAACCCGAAGGACGGCACGCTCTGGTTCACCGACAACCAGACCGACGGCATGGGCGACGACATCCCCAACGGCGAGATCAACCGCATCACCGCGAAGGGCCAGTTCTTCGGCTACCCCTGGATCCAGGGCAAGACGCGCATCACCGAGCACGGCTACGACAAGGACCCGCTGCCCGCCAACGTCACCGCCGCGCAGGTGCTGACCGAGGCGCACGCCGCCGACCTCGGCATGGCCTTCTACACCGGCCGCCAGTTCCCGGCGAAGTACCAGGGCGGCTTCTTCTCGGCCCAGCACGGCTCGTGGAACCGCACCAAGCCGAACGGCGCCCAGGTGCTGTTTACCTCGCTGAAGGCGGACGGCACGGCCGACAAGACCGAGGTCTTCGCCAGCGGCTGGCTGGACGAGTCGACCGGCCTGTTCCGCGGTCGCCCGGTGGACGTGGCGCCGATGAAGGACGGCTCGCTGCTGATCAGCGACGACTTCGCCGGCGCGATCTACCGCGTCACCTACGTCGGGGACGCGCCGCGTTGAGCCGGCGCAGCGCTCCGGGGCCGTGCGATGCGCGGCCCGTTCCGGGCCGGCGCGCAGGCGCCGGCCGGGCGCTGGCCGCCGCGCTGCTGGCCGCCGCGGCGGCCGGCAGTGCGCTCGCGCAGCCGGCCGAGCCGCCGGGCAAGGCCCGGGCGCGCGCCTGTGCCGCCTGCCACGGTCCGCTCGGCCTGTCGGTGCTGCCGAATGCGCCGCACCTGGCCGGCCAGCCCGAGATCTACCTCGTCGAGCAGCTGAAGGCCTACCGCAGCGGCCGGCGCCAGCACGAGGTGATGTCGGTGATCGCCAGGCCGCTCGGGGACGCGGAGATCGCCGAGCTCGCGGCCTACTACGCCTCGCTGCAGATCGAGGTGAAGGAGACCCGCTGAAGGCGGGCGGCGGCAGTGCCGCCGCCGATGCCGCCGACCCGTTCCCCCGCCGTCCCCCGCCGACCCGCTCCGTCCGTCCCGACTGCCCGCCCGCGCCGCCATGCTCCCCGCCCGACTCCGCCCCTCGACCTCCTCCCGCGCGAACGCCCGACCGCCCTGGGCCCGGCGCGCCATCGCGGTGGCCGCGGCCGCGCCGGTGGCCGGCCTGCTCGGGCTGGCCGCGCCGGGCGCGCGCGCACAGGCCCCTGCCGCCGATCCGGTGACCGAGCTCGAGCCGGTGGTGGTGACCGCGCGGCGCGCGCGCGAGGCGTCCTTCGATGCGCCGGCGGCGATCAGCGCGATCGGGCGCGATGCGATCGAGGCCGGCGGCCTGCAGGTCAACCTGTCCGAGTCGCTGGTGCGTGTGCCGGGCATCACCGTGCTGAACCGGCAGAACTACGCGCAGGACCTGCAGCTGTCGATCCGCGGCTTCGGCTCGCGCTCGACCTTCGGCATCCGTGGCGTGCGGCTGATCGTGGACGGCATCCCCGCGACGATGCCGGACGGCCAGGGCCAGGTCTCGACCGTGGCGCTGGCCTCGGCCGGCCGCGTCGAGGTGCTGCGCGGGCCGCTCGCCCAGCTCTACGGCAATGCCGCCGGCGGCGTGGTCCAGGTCTTCACCGAGGCGGACGCGACGCGGCCCACCGTCAGCTTCTCGGCCGGTGCGGGCCGCTACCACCAGGGCCGCGTCGGCCTGAAGTTCAGCACCACGACGCCGGGCGGGCAGGGCATCACCGTCGATGCCTCGCACTTCGAGACCGACGGCTACCGCGAGCACAGCGCGGCGCAGCGCGGCCAGCTGAATGCGCGCTGGCAGGCCGAGCTGTCGCGCGACACCAGCGTCAGCGTGGTGCTGAATGCGCTCGACCAGCCCGTCTCCCAGGACCCGCTCGGCCTGACGCGGGCCCAGTTCGAGGCCGACCCGCGGCAGGCCGTCGCCGTCGCCTTCCAGCAGGACGCGCGCAAGACGGTGCGGCAGAGCCAGGTCGGCACCGTGGTCGAGCACCGCCTGGCGGCCGACAGCGTGATCACCGCTCGGCTCTACGGCGGTCAGCGCGCGCTCGACAACGCGCTCTCGGTCCCGCCGGCCGCGCAGGCGGCGGCCACCTCCGCCGGCGGCATCGTCGCCTTCGACCGGACCTACAGCGGCCTCGGCCTGCAGTGGGCGCACCGCGTGCCGCTCGGCGAGGCGCGGGCGCTGAACCTGGTCGGCGGCGTCGAGTACGACCGTGCGCGCGAGGACCGGCGCGGCTACCTGAACAATGGCGGCGTGCAGGGCGCCCTCAAGCGCAGCGAGCTGAACCGCGTGGACAACCGCGACGCCTTCGCGCAGGCGCGGCTGGACTTCGCCACCGCCTGGTCGGCCACGCTCGGCGTGCGCCGCAGCGAGGTCGCCTTCCGCACCGACGACCGCTACATCGTGGCCGGCAACCCCGACGACAGCGGCCGCCTGTCCTACCAGGCCACCAACCCGGTGATCGGCCTGAGCTGGCGCGCCACGCCCGCGCTGAACCTGTATGCCAATGCCGGCCGCGGCTTCGAGACGCCGACCTTCACCGAGCTGGCCTACCGCAACGGCGGCACCGGGCTGAACACCGCGCTGCAGGCCTCGCGCAGCACCCATTCGGAGCTCGGCGCCAAGTGGCGGCTGGATGCGACGCAGCGGGTCGACCTGGCGCTGTTCGACATCCGCACCCGCGACGAGATCGTGGTCGACACCAATGTCGGCGGCCGCTCGACGTTCAAGAACGCCGGCCGCACGCGGCGCACCGGCCTCGAGCTCGGCTGGGTCGGCCAGCTCGGGGCCGGCTGGCGCGCCACGCTGAGCCTGACCCAGCTGCGCGCCCGCTTCGACGAGGCCTTCGTCAGCGGCAGCGGCGCCAGCGCCGTCACCGTGCCCGCCGGGAGCCGCCTGGCCGGCGCGCCGGAGCGCAGCGCCTATGCCGAGCTGGCCTGGCAGCCGAGGGCCGCCTGGGGCGGCTTCAACGCGGCGGCCGAGCTGGTGCACGTCGGCCGCATCGTCGTGAACGACGTGAACGACGATGCCGCCGCGGCGGCGACCGTGGTGAACCTGCGCGCCGGCTTCGCGCAGCAGTGGGGTGCCTGGCGCTTCACCCAGCTGCTGCGGCTGGACAACGCCGGTGACCGGCGCTACGCCGGCTCGGTGATCGTCAACGAGGGCAACCGGCGCTACTTCGAGCCGGCGCTGCCGCGCAACGCGCTGGTCGCGCTGAGCGCGCAGCGGCGGTTCGACTAGCGCGCCGCGGCGGTTCGAGCCGCGCGCCGCGGCGGTTCGAGCCGCGCGCCGCGGCGATTCGAGGCCAGCGCGCGACGGCGCCGCGTCGGCGCAGGACGCTGCATCGAGAGCGCGACGCGCGACCGGCGCACCCGGACGCCCGAACGCCCGAACGCCCGTGCGCTTGCGTCGCGCGGGAGCGCCTCCATCTGCCGAGGTCGATCCGCCGGCGCCCACCCCGCGCCGGCGGCCCGCTGCCCGAGCCGACCGCCTGCTGCCGGCCGGGGGCATCGCGGCTCGCGCACAATCCGCACGCGCCGCGCACCGGAGCTCACGATGACGACCCCCCTTTCCTCCCTCCAGACCATCACCCTCGGCGGCGGCTGCTTCTGGTGCACCGAGGCGGTGTACGAGCAGGTGCACGGCGTGGCCTCGGTCGTGAGCGGCTACTGCAACGGCCAGGTCGACGCGCCGACCTACGAGCAGGTCTGCACCGGCCGCACCGGCCACGTCGAGGCGGTGCGCGTGCGCTTCGATCCGGCGCAGGTCTCGCTGCGCGAGATCCTGGAGGTGTTCTTCGTCGTGCACGACCCGACGACGCTGAACCGCCAGGGCAACGACGTCGGCACCCAGTACCGCTCGGGCATCTACTGGCACACGCCGGAGCAGGCCGAGGTGGCGCGCGAGGTGCTGGCCGAGGTCCAGGCGGCCAGCGGCGGCCGCGTCGTGACCGAGCTCGAGCCGGAAGCGCGCTGGTCGGATGCCGAGGCCTACCACCAGCACTACTTCGCGCGCAACCCGAACCAGGGCTACTGCGCCGTCGTCGTCGGGCCGAAGGTCGAGAAGTTCCGCAAGACCTTCGCACGGCTGGCGCGCGCGGCCTGAGGCCGAACCGGGACCCCATCCTGCCCGGCTCGCGCGCCTCCACCCCGCTGCGCCACCGGCGCGGCGCGGCCACGCCCGTGGCGCTCGCGCTGCTGGGGCTGGTGCTGCTGCTGGCGCAGTGGGCCGGCCTGCAGCACCGGGTGCACCATGGCACCCCGGCGCACCTGGTCGCGCTGGCTGCCCCGGCCGGGGCAGCGGGTGCGACCGGCCACCCGACCGGGGCAACCGTCGCCGCCGCCGGCCCGGGGGCCGCCGCGTCAGGCGTCGAGGGGCACGCCGCCACGCACGGCGGGGAGGCCGCGCACGCGGCCTCGTCAGCCGCGGGCCACGGGGAGCCCGGGTCGCACGACCCGGGCACCTGCCGCCTCTACGACGCGCTGGCCTGCGTCGACCTGGCGTCGTTCGTCGTGCCGGGCGTCGTCCCGGCGCCGGCCGAGCCGCCGCGCGTCGGCATCGACCCGGTCGCCCCCTGCGCCGTCCAGGCGGCGGGCTTCCTCGCCCGCGGTCCTCCCCTGCGTTCCTGAAGCCCTGTTCGTCGCGTTGCGGCCGCCCGGCGACCGCGGCGCGGCGCCGTGCGCGCCGGCGTGGTCGGCGCGCGGACGATCCTGCTTCACGGAACCCCCATGTCTTCCCTGTCCCTGTCCCGCCTGGCCGCGGCGCTCGCCGCGTCCGGCACCTGCCTGGCCGCCGTCGGCCAGTCCACCCCGCCCGCGCCTGCCCCCGCCGCCTCGGCCGCGCCGGCCGCCTCGGCCACTGCCGGCACGTCCCCCTCCGCGGACGCGACCCGGCTGCCGATGGTGACCGTCACCGGCAACCCGCTGCGCAGCGACGAGCTGATCGCGCCCACCAGCGTGCTGGCCGGCGACGGCCTGGTCGTCGGGCGCGGCGCCACGCTCGGCGACACGCTGTCCGGCCTGCCCGGCGTCTCCGCCAGCGGCTTCGGGCCGAATGCCAGCCGCCCGGTGATCCGCGGCCTCGACGGTGACCGCGTCTCGGTGCTGTCGAACGGCGGCAGCGCCTTCGACGCCTCCTCGCTCAGCTTCGACCATGCGGTGCCGATCGACCCGCTGGTGGTCGAGCGGCTCGAGGTGCTGCGCGGCCCCGCCACGCTGGCGCACGGGGGGGGCGCGGTCGGCGGCGTCGTGAATGCGATCGACAACCGCATCCCGCGCAGCCCGGTGCGCGGCGTCGGCGGCAGTGCCGAGCTGCGCCTGGGCGGCGCCAACGGCGAGCGGGGCGGCGCGGCGCTGGTCGAGGCCGGCGACGGCCGCTTCGCGCTGCACGCCGATGCCTACGGCCGAGAGACCGACGACCTGCGCGTGCCACGCTACACGCCGATCGAGGACGGCACGCCCCTCGCGCCGACGGACCGCGTCCGCAACTCGGCGTCGCGTGCCAGCGGCGGTGCGCTCGGGGCGTCGTGGACCTTCGCCGGAGGCCATCTCGGCGCCTCGGTCGACCGCTACGACAGCCGCTACGGCGTGGTCGCCGAGCCGGACGTCACGATCCGGATGGCGCGCGAGCGCGCCGCGGTCTCCGGCGAGTGGAACCGCAGCGACGGCCCGTGGCGCTCGCTGCGCGTGCAGGCCAGCCGCACGCGCTACGTGCACGACGAGATCGAGGGCAGCGGCGAGGTCGGCACGCGCTTCAGCAACCGCGGCGACGAGGCGCGCATCGACCTCGAGCACGCCCAGCTGGGCCCCGTGCGCGGCGTGGTCGGCGCGCAATGGGAGCAGTCGGACTTCGCTGCGCTGGGCGAGGAGGCCTTCGTGCCGGGCACGACCACCCGCAAGGCCAGCGCCTACGCGGTCGAGGAGCTGCGCTGGTCGCTCGGCACCCTGGCCGCCGGGGTGCGCGTCGGGCGCGAGCGGGTGGCCTCGGCGGGCGACGCCAGCGGCGAGACGCCGCGCTTCGGTGCGCCGTCGCAGCGCCGCTTCTCGCCGTCCAGCGTTTCGCTGTCGCAGCGCGTGCCGCTCGGCGCGGGCTGGGCCCTCGAGGGCACCCTCGGCCAGCACGAGCGCGCACCGACCTCGTTCGAGCTGTACGCGGATGGCGAGCACGCGGCCACCGGTGCCTACGAGCGCGGCGATCCGTCGCTCGGCCTGGAGCGCGCGCGGCACCTCGAGCTGGCCGCCACCTGGCGGTCCGGCGAGGACCGGCTGCGCGCCGGGCTCTACACCACCCGGTTCTCGCGCTTCATCGCGCTGGAAGCCACCGGCGCCGAGGTCGAGGGCACGCCCGAGTACGCCTTCCGCGCGGTGCGCGCCCGCCTCAGCGGGCTGGAGATCGACGGGCGCCACGCGCTGCCGCGTCTCGGCGGCTGGACGCTGGCGCTGAACGGCAAGTTCGACCTGGTGCGTGGCACCGACCGCGACAGCGGAGAGGCACTGCCGCGCCTGCCGCCGTGGCGCGCGTCGCTGGGCCTGGAGGCGGCCTCGGGGCCCTGGCAGCTGCGCATCGGCGCGGACCATGCCGCGCGACAGGACCGCGTGCCTGCCACCGACGTGCCCACGCCCTCCGCCACGCTGGTGAACCTGGCGCTGTCGCGGCGCATCGCCTGGGGCGCGGCGGATGCGCTGTGGTTCCTGCGGCTCGACAACGCCTTCGACACGCTGGCCACCAACGCGGTCACGGTGCGCACGGTGCGCGAGCTGGCGCCCTTGCCGGGGCGCTCGCTGCGCACCGGCATCCGGCTGGCGTTCTGAACGGCACGGGCGGGCCGCGCCGGCCCGCCCGTGTGCCGGCCGGTCCGCCCGCGTGCAGGCGTCCGCCCGGCCCGCGGGCGGCCGGGCTCAGGGCGCGAGGCGCTCGCGCAGCCAGGCGCCGTCCTGCAGCCGGTAGCGCAGGCGGTCGTGCAGGCGCGAGCGCCGGCCCTGCCAGAACTCCCAGCGGTCCGGCACCAGGCGGTAGCCGCCCCAATGCGGCGGACGCGGCGGATCCCCGAGGTGCAGGGCCGCGAACTTCGCCGCCTGGGCCACCAGCACCGCGCGCGAGCCGATCACCTGGCTCTGCGGCGAGGCCCAGGCGCCGATGCGCGAATCGAACGGGCGCGAGCGGAAATAGGCGTCGGATTCCTCGGCCGAGGTCTTCTCGACGCGGCCTTCGATGCGCACCACGCGTTCCAGCGCGAGCCAGTGGAACTGCAGCGCGGCGCAGGGCTGGTGCGCCAGCTCGCGTCCCTTGCGGCTGTCGTAGTTCGTATACCAGACCAGGCCGCGCGCATCGCAGCCCTTCAGCAGCACCACCCGCGTCGAGGGCCGGCCATCCTCGCCGACCGTGGCCAGCGTCATCGCGGTGGGCTCGTCCAGCCCGACGTCGATGGCCTCCTGCAGCCAGGCCTCGAACTGCTCGCGCGGGTCGGACCGGGAGGCCTGTTCGTCGAGTTCGCCGTGCTCGTAGCTCTTGCGCAAATCGGACAGTGTCGGGCTCATCGCTTCAGTGTATGCGCCGCCACCGGGACGGCAGCCGCGGGGCAGGGCTGCGGCATGATCGGAGAAGCCCGGGGTCCTGCGGCGGGCGTCGGGGGAAGGCCCTAGGTTCCAGGCCTTAGGTGTTGCCCCTCTTGGCCGTGCGGCGGCGGCTGGCCGATCCTCAACGCCGAGCGCCGGCCACGACGGGCCGGCGCGCCGCGGGAGCCCCGGTTCCCGGGTGCAGGCGTCTCTGGATGGGCGAGGCAACGAAGGCGCCGGGGCGGCGCGACGGATGGGCAGCATGGCGGCAGCGGTGGCGGTGATCGTGTTGGCGGCGGGGCGTGGTTCGCGCTTTGCCGGGCCGGGGCACAAGCTCGAGCAGCCGTTCGACCGCTCGACGGTGCTCGGCACCACGCTGCGCAACGTCGTGCGCAGCGCCTTGCCGGTGGTGGTGGTCACCACCGCCCGCCTGGCCACGCTGGCCGCGGACCACCTCGCGTCGCGCGACGTGGTGGTGATTCCCGAGGCCGACGGCAGCTCGCCCGAGCCGCTCGGGATGGGCTATTCGATCGCCGTCGGCGTGTCGGCGCGGGCGCAGGCCGGGGGCTGGCTGGTGCTGCCCGGGGACATGCCGCTGGTGCGCCCCGACAGCCTGCATGCCGTCGCCGACGCGCTGGCCGACCACCCGGCGGCCTATGCGCAGCACCGGGGCCGCCGCGGCCACCCGGTCGCCTTCTCCGCCGAGCTGTACTCCGAGCTGGTGCTGCTCAGCGGCGACGAAGGCGCGCGCCGACTGCTGGCCCGCTATCCGGCGCGCGCGGTCGAGGTCGACGACCCCGGCGTGCTGGCCGACGTCGACACCGTCGCCGACCTCGAGCGCCTCGACGGGCCACGCGCCCGCGCCGACCTCGCGCCGGCGGACCCCCTCGGCGCAGGCTGACGGCTCAAGGCCTGGGCCCGCCGACCGGCCGCTGCCCGGCGGCCGCGGCGTCCGTGCACGGGCGCGTCGGCGCTGCAAGCCATTTGTAAAGCTTGAAAAGAAGTCCATTGACGGCCCTCAAGTTCCTTTCGGCCCGGGCGATATGGGGAGGAACGTAGGCCGGCCTAGGGCGTTTGCGTAGGGCAAAGGCATCGGCGGCCGGATCGGGGAGGCGGGGAATGGTCCGTTGGGAATGGGTGCGCCAGCTGCGGATGGCTGCCATTGGCATGGCCTGCAGCCTGGTCTGGGGCGCGGCGGGTGCCCAGGCCGTCGATGCCGCGGGGCTGGCCAAGCTCGGCGGCGAACTGCGCGGGCTGGCCGCGACCGGTCGCCTCGACGTGGGTGCACCCTGGGCCCGCCGCGGCGACAACGGCCTGCTGGTCAAGGTGATCGTGGCCTACGAGCCCCGCTCGGAGACGGCGGTCGCCGCGCTGCTGGGCCAGGTGCTGTCGCTCGGCGGGGCGGTGCACGAGCGTTACCCGACGCTGAACGCGATGGCGGTGCTGGTGCCGGCGGCGAAGCTGCTGGGCCTGGTGCAGTTGCCGGGGGTGCTGTCGGTCTCGCCGAACCGGCCGGTCGTGCGCAGCGCCAGCCTGCTGGAGCGCACGTCCGGCGCCAGCGATGCGGCGGTGCAGACCGGCACGGTCTTCAACGGCAGTGGCGTCGGCATCGCGGTACTGGACTCGGGCATCGCCTGGCAGCACCGCCATTTCGCGGGCAAGGGCCTGCTGGCGCTGCCGCGGGTACGCCAGGCGGTCGACCTGCGCGCGGCGAGCCGGCTGCTGACCGACGGCGGCTTCGCGGTCGGCCTGAACCTGTCCAATCCCGCGCTGCAGCTGGACCTGGTGAAGCTGCTGACGACGGCCCTGCAGCCGCTGCAACGCGCCGTGAACGCAGATCCCAACGGACATGGCACCCACGTGGCGTCGGTGGCGGCCGGCGACGGCGGCTACCAGTCGCTCGACAGCACTGGCATCGCGCCCGGCGCCGACCTGTACGACGTGCGGGTGCTCGACGAGAACGGCGTGGGCAACACCTCGGACGTGCTGGCCGGCATCGACTGGGTGATCCAGCGCGCGCGCCTGCTGAACATCCGCGTGCTGAACCTGAGCCTGGCCGCCGATTCGACCGAATCGCACCTCACCGACCCGCTGGCGCGCGCGGCGCGCGCCGCCGTCGGCGCCGGGCTGGTGGTGGTGGTGGCCGCCGGCAACCACGGACGCGACGAGAGCGGCCGCGAGGCCTACGGCACCGTCGGGTCGCCGGGCCACGAGCCGGCCGTCATCACCGTGGGCGCCGTCAATCTGCGGGGCACGGTCGGCCGCGCGGACGACGGCGTGACCGGCTTCAGCTCGCGCGGGCCGACGCGCGGCCGGCAGGGCGGCGTCGGCGAGCCGGACAACCTGCTGAAGCCCGACCTGGTCGCGCCGGGCAATGCGCTGATCGGCGCGTTGGCGCAGGACCTGTCCGGCGCGCGCAGCGGCTGGAACCTGCTGGCGCGCACCTACCCGGTGCTCGCGGCGGTGCCCGGCGCCGCGCAGGCGCCGCAGCAGGCGCTGATGGAACTCAGCGGCACCTCGATCGCCGCGCCGGTGGTGGCGGGCGCGGCCGCGCTGATGCTGCAGGCCAACCCGGGGCTGACGCCGCCGCTGGTGAAGGCGATCCTGCAGTACACCGCCCAGCCGCTGGCGCAGGGCAACCTGCTGCAGCAGGGCGCGGGCCTGCTGAACATCGAGGGCGCCGTGCGCCTGGCCCAGGCGCTGCGGACCGACATCGGCCCGGCGCTCGAGGCCGGCACGCTGAAGGCGGGCGACAGCCTGCTGGCGCGTGGCCGCAGCCTGCCCGCCCCCCAGTCGGTGGTGGCGGGCCAGCGCTTCGGCTGGAGCCGGCTGGTCTACGCCGGCGGCAACCACCTGCTGACGGGCGAGGCGCTGTTCGCACGCCACCAGCCGATCTGGGACCCGACCCTCGGCTGGACGCGCCGCGGCGTGCTGCAGGCCACGGTCGACTACTGGCCGGCCAGTGCGCGGCGCGTGCCGCGCAGCATCTCCGAGGCCTGGGCCCGCGGCACGCTGCGGCTCGTGACCCCGCAGGTGCAGCTGCTGGACGACGTGGCGCTGGCGCGCTGGGACAGCCCCTTCCTGCAGACCGCCGAGCTGGCCGCGTCCTCCGGGATGGGCGAGGGCGTGGTGCTCGGCGAAGGCCTGGTGATGCGCGAGGGCCTGGTGATGCGCGAAGGCCTGGTGATGCGCGAGGGCCTGGTGATGCGCGAGGGCCTCGTCATGCGCGAGGGTCTGGTGATGCGCGAGGGCCTGGTGATGCGCGAGTCCGGCCAGGGCGAGCCGCCCGGCGACCGGGCTCCGCTGCTCGGCGAACCGTGAACGCGGCCGGCGGGCGCGCATGAGCACCTCCTCGCCCGACGCCGCGGACACCGCGGCCGCTTCCGTGCTGCCGGCGGTGGTGCTGCCGCGCGTCGGCGGGGGGCAGGACGCGGCCAACGAGGCGCAGGGGCCGGTGTGGGCCTGGGGCTGGACGGCCTTCCGCCGGCGCCACCTCTACGACTACAACGCCGCGGCGACCCGCTTCTGGCTGCTGATGGTCGGCGCCGGCGGGCTGGCGCTGGCCGTGTCGCTGGTCGACCTGGCCGCGGCGCCGCTGGGCGAGTTGCTCCAGGTGGCCGCGTGGTGCGTGCTGGTGGCGGTGGCGGCGGCCTTTCCGATCGAGATCCCGCGCAGCCGGCATTCGATCGCCGTTGGCGACGTGCTGATCTTCCTCACGCTCGCGCTGCACGGCGCGGCGGCCGCGGTGCTGGCCGCCGCCGTGGAGGGGGGTGTCGCCGCGATGCGCGGCTCCTCCCGCGTCAGCAGCCGCATCGGGACCTTGGCCGCGGGGGCGCTGGGCATGGCGGTGGCCGGCATGGCCTGCGAGGCCGCGGGCGCCGGCTTCGCCGCGCTGGGCCTGGGCACGGCCACCGCCGAGTTCGCCGCGCTGGTGGTGGCCGCGCTGGCCTACTTCCCGGCCCACACGCTGCCGCAGATGCAGGTCTTCTCCCTCAAGCGCGGCAGCAGCCTGCGGCTGCGCGAGTGGTTCCACGAGGGCAGCTGGGTCGGCACGCTGTACCTGCTGTCGGGCCTGGTGGCCGGCGTGCTGTCGCTGAACGCCCAGGTGTTCGGCCGCTCGGTGGTGGTGGTGGCGGTGCTCGCGATCGGTGCCGCGCTCGCCATGCTGCGGGCCCACTTCCAGCGCGAGAGCGCCGAGCATGCGCAGCAGGAGGCGCGGCTGGCGGCGGCCGAGGCCGCGTCGCGGCAGAACCAGCAGCGCTTCGAGGCGGCGTTCAGCCATGCGGCGATCGGCATGGCGATCGTCTCCGGCGACGGCCAGGTGATGCAGGTCAACCAGGCGATCTGCGCGCTGCTGGGCGCGCCGGCGGCGCAGCTGCTGCAGCGCTCCTTCCGGGGCATCTGGCATCCGGGCGATGCCGACATGCTGGCGCGGCGCGTCGATGCGATGCAGGCCACGGGGGACGAGGGCTTCTCGATCGAGCTGCGTTGCCACGGGCCCGAGGGCCGCGAGATCTGGGTCTCGCTGCACTGCGCGCCCTTCGACGACCGGGCCGGCCTGCAGGGCCTGATCTTCCAGCTGCACGATATCAGCTCGCGCCGGCGCGCCGAGGGCGAGCTGCACCACATCGCCTACCACGACAGCCTCACCGACCTGGCCAACCGCAACTGCTTCCACGAGCGGCTGCAGCTGGCGGTGGAGCGCTCACGGCGCGACGCCGGCCACCGCTTCGCGGTGATGTACCTCGACCTCGACCGCTTCAAGGTCGTGAACGACAGCCTCGGCCACCCGGCCGGCGACGAGCTGCTGAAGGAGGTCGGCCGCCGGCTCGCGGCGCACACCCGCGACGACGACCTGGTGGCGCGTCTCGGCGGCGACGAGTTCGCGATCCTGCTGCACAGCACCACCGACGAGGCCGAGGTGCTGCGCCTGGGCGAGCGCCTGCTCGGGGTGCTGGATCGGCCGGTGCGGATCTGCGGCACCGAGCTGCGGCCGCTGGCGAGCATCGGCATCACCTTCAGCGGCCAGGGCGACCGCGAGCCGGACGACGTGCTGCGCGACGCGGACCTGGCGATGTACCAGGCCAAGGCCGGCGGCAAGGGCCGGCTGGCGATGTTCGACCCCAGCCTGCACGACCAGCTCGGCCACCGCCTGCAGCTCGAGGCCGACCTGCGGCGCGCGATCGGCGCGGGCCAGCTGACGCTCGCCTACCAGCCGCTGTACGACCTCGAGCCCTACCGGCTCAGCGGCTTCGAGGCGCTGACCCGCTGGATCCATCCCAGCCACGGCCCGGTGAGTCCCGCGGTCTTCATCGCGCTGGCGGAGGAGACCGGCTGCATCGAGGCGCTGACCGCCTGGGCGATCGACGAGGCCAGCCGCCAGCTCGCCCAGTGGCGCCGCGAGGTGCCGCAGTACGCGGACCTGGTGATGCACGTCAATGTCTCGGGCAAGGACCTGTCGCGGCCGCAGTTCGTGCCGCGCGTGCGCGAGGTGCTGGCGCGCCATGGCCTGCCGGCCCGGCTGCTGACGCTGGAGATCACGGAGAGCACGCTGATGGAGCAGCGCGAACTGGCGCTGCAGTCGCTCGGCGAGCTGCGCGCGCTGGGCGTGCGCCTGGGCATCGACGACTTCGGCACCGGCTACTCGTCGCTCGCCTACCTGAGCACGCTGCCCTTCGACTGCCTGAAGATCGACCGGTCCTTCGTGATGGGCATGGACCAGAGCCCGCAGAACCTGGAGATCGTGCGCACCGTGGTCAGCCTGGGCCGCACGCTGAACAAGCACGTGGTGGCCGAGGGGATCGAGACGCCGGCGCAGCTGCAGATGCTGAAGACGCTGGGCGCGACGATCGGCCAGGGCTACCTGCTGGCGCGACCGCTGCACGCGTCGCAGGTCGAGCACCTGCTGCGCGCGCCCGGACTCGAGGCGGCCTGACGCCGGCCGGGTCGGCGCCGTCAGCGGCCGTGGCCGCCCGGCGCCAGCCCGTGGGCCCGCGCCAGGCGCACCAGGCGCTCGATCTCGCGGTCGCGGATGCCGCAGCGCGCCAGGCCGTCGGCGGTCTCCAGCACGTAGTCCAGCGTGCGGCCGTAGCGGCCCGCCGCGTCGCGCAGGATCGCCAGCAGCGCCTCGTCGCCCAGCTTGCCGGTGTAGTTCGGGCTGGCCCGGCTGAGCGTGAAGCCGAGCGCGGCCACGTGCCCCTGCGGCGTGCGGCAGGGCAGCCAGCGCGGGTCGTAGACGCCGGTGGGCATCTCGCGCAGCCACAGGCGCTCCAGTTCCTGCTCGGCACGGGCCGGGTCCAGCCGGTAGACGATGCCGCGGCAGGAGCCGCCGGACACCAGCGCGAAGACCAGGCCCGGCCGCTCCGGCGTGCCGCGGTTGACGCGCGAGACCATCTCCAGCGCGCGGTGCCAGCCGTGCACCGTGGCGGGCCGCTGCTCGACCGCGTCGAACTCCGGCCGCCAGATCAGCGAGGCATAGCCGAAGACCCACAGCGGCGCTTCGCCGCCCCAGTCGCGCCGCACCCGGCGCAGCAGCAGCGCCGGGTCGCGCAACGCCGGCGGCAGCAGCACGGGCGGCGGCAGGCTCATCCCGGGCACGCTGCGCGCCGAGTGCGGCGGTGTTCGCCCTGGCGGGGACTCATCGCCCGGCCTTGATCGCCTCGCCGAGCGAGATCACGGCCATCGCGTAGTAGCTCGACCAGTTGTAGCGGGTGATCGCATAGAAGTTGGCCGTGCCGGCCACGTAGGTCGGGGCGGCCGCGCCGTTCTGCAGTTCGACCAGCGCCAGCAGGCCGGCGCGCTGCCGGCCGGCCTCGTCGAGCACGGCACCGCGCTCGGCGAAGGCCTGGGCGGTGAAGGTCGGCACGATGTCCGGCGCCAGCAGCACGGCCCGGTCGGCCACGTCCACCGGCACCGCCACCGCGTGGTGGGTGGCCAGGCCGCGCTGCCAGCCGAAGCCGGCCAGGTAGTGGGCGACGCTGCCGATCACGTCGGCGGCGCTGCCGCGCAGGTCGATGCGGCCGTCGCCGTCGAAATCCACCGCCCACTGGCGGATGCTGCTCGGCATGAACTGCGGCAGGCCCATCGCGCCGGCGAAGCTGCCGCGCTCGGCCTGCGGGTCCAGGCCCTGGTCGCGGCACAGCCGCAGGAACTGCTCCAGCTCGTCGCGGAAGAAGGCGCTGCGGTCGCGCCGCCCGCTCGGGAAATCGAAGGCGAGCGTGGCCAGCGCGTCCAGCACGCGGAAGCCGCCCATGTGCTGGCCGTAGATCGTCTCCACGCCGATGATGCCGACCACGATCTCCGGCGGCACGCCCCAGCGTTCTTCCGCCAGCGCCAGCCAGGCGGCGTTGGCGGCCCAGAAGGCGCGGCCGGCGCGCAGCCGCACCGGCTCGACGAAGCGGTCGCGGTAGGCGGCCCAGTTCTTCGCGGTGCCGGCCGGCGGCGGCATGATGAGCTGGGCGACGCGGGGCAGGTAGCGGGCGCGTTCGAGCTGGCCGCGGGCCCAGGCCGCATCCAGCCCCTGGCGCTGCGCGGCCTCGTCCGCGAAGCGCATCACGTCCTCGCGGCCGCCGTAGGTGACGGCCTCGGCGGCGCCCTCGTCGCGCGCCGCGGCGGCGCGGGCCTTCGACGGTGTCGACGCCTTCGGGCGCGTGGTCTTCGAGCTGCCTGCCTGCTTGCCCGGCGCCTTCGTGCCCGTCGCGGTGGCGGCGGCGGCCGGCGGGCTCGTGCCGGCCACCGCCAGCCCCGCCGCCAGCACGACCAGCAGGGGCCACGCCAGCCGCCGCCGGCGCTGGGTGCCGTGCCGCAGGCCGGGCAGCGGTGCCCGGGGCGACGGTCGGAGGGCCGGGCGGAGGCGCAGCGCGCGGAGGAGGAACGCGGGGAGTGTCATGCCGAGGGGGTGCGGGCGGCCATGCGGGCGCTCGAGAGGAAGTGTCGGGTCAGGGCGGGGTCGGGCCGGGCACGTGCCAGCGGACCGTAGCGCTGGGCGTCGAGCGTGTCCAGCAGCGCGGCCAGGCCGTCGCCGCGCGGGCCCAGCTGCGCACGCACCCGTGCCGCGAGCGCGCGCGGCGGGTCGTGCGGGGCGCTCGGCACGCCGAGCCGGTCCAGTGCGCGGCGCAGCCGCTCGCGCTGGCGTTGCCAGGGGTCGCTGCGGTGGCGGTCCCAGGCTGCCCAGCCGGCACCGAGCGCCGCCAAGGTGGCCAGCACGCCGACCAGCAGCCGGGCCACGTCCTCCCACTGCGGCGCCTCGATGCCGAGCGACTTCAGCAGGTCCCGCTGCTGGCCGCGCGAGTAGCCGAGCACCCACTGGTTCCAGCGGTTGTTCAGCCGTTCCCAGCCGCGGCGCAAGCCGGCCAGCAGCGCCGGGCTCACGGTGTCGAGCGCGCCGGCCACCAGGCCGGGCGCCGGGCGCAGCGGGCGGCCGGCGCGCACCCGCTCGGGCGCGACCGCGGCGGTCGGGTCGGCGCGCACCCAGCCGAGTCCGGGCTGCCAGTACTCCGCCCAGGCATGCGCCGCGCTCTGGCGCACCAGCCAATAGCCGTCCTGCGGCACCGGGTCGAGGCCCTGGTAGCCGGTCACCACGCGGGCCGGCACGTCCAGCGCCCGCATCACGACCACGAAGGCCGACGCGAAGTGCTCGCAGAAGCCTTCGCGCCGGTCGAGCCAGAACTCGTCGACCACGCCGCGCGGGTCGCGCTCGCCGTACAGGCCGGGCGCGAGCGTGTAGGTGTAGCCGCCACGGGCGATGTGGCCGAGCACCGCCGACGCGAGCGCGGCGGCGTCCGCCTCGGCGTAGCGCGGGTCGCGGCGCAGCGCGGCCGCCCAGGCCAGCGTGCGCGGGTTGTGGCCGGGCGGCAGCTGCAGGTAGTCCTGCAGGCCGACGATCGGGTCGGTCGGGCCGTGCGCGAAGCGCGGCCAGGCCTCGGCGACGAAGCGCAGCCGTTCGAACAGCGGCCGGTCGCTGACCCACTGCAGGTCGTCGCGCTGGCGCAGGCCGATGCCGTCGATCGCCGGCAGTTCGGGCGTCGCCTCGGGCAGGGGCAGCACCGACAGCCGCAGCGGCTCCACGGTCACCTCGTAGCGCAGCGTCTCGCCCAGCCGGCGCAGGTCGGCCGGCGGCCGCAGGCCCGGCGGGAAGCCGAAGGGCACGCCCGCGCTGCCGTAGGCCCGCCACTCCACGCCGTCGAAATGGCCCAGCACCGGGCCGCGCAGGTACTGCAGCGCCGCCGGCGGCGGGGCCGCGCCGGGACGCCCGTCGGGCCCGAGGAAGCGCAGGCGCAGCGCGATCGCATCGTCCTGCGCCAGCTCGGCCACGGCGCCCAGCCGCAGGCGGTTGCTCAGGCCGGTGCTGCCCAGACCGTCCTGCGGCACGCCCCACAGCGGGCCGATGCGCGGGAACAGCACGAACAGCAGCACCATCACCGGCGCGCCCCAGAGCGCGGTGCGCGCGGCCAGCCCGGCGGCCGCGCCCAGCGCCGGCTGGCCCACCGGCATGTGGGCCAGCACCAGCGCCGTCAGCAGGCCGAACACCGACAGCAGCATCGCCACCGCGACCGGCAGCGACTGCGAGTACAGGAAGTTCGTCAGCACCAGGAAGAAGCCGAGGAAGAAGACGACGAAGGCATCCCGCCGCGCCCGCAGTTCCAGCGTCTTCAGCGCCACCAGCGCGACCGCCAGCGTCACGCCGGGCTCCTTGCCCAGCAGGCTGCCGTGCGTCCAGGCGGTGGCCAGCGTGGCGGCCACCAGCAGCCCGACGCGCCAGCCGCGCGAGGGCAGGGCGGCCGAGCGCAGCGTCAGCACCGCGCGCCAGGCCAGCACCGCGGCGCTGCCGAGGCTGCACCACAGCGGCACGTTGCCGGCGTGCGGCAGCACCGTCCAGCCGAGCACCGCGAGCAGGAAGAGGGTGTCTCGCGCATCGCGCGGCAGGTGGCGCAGCCGCGCCTGCCCGTCCGCGAGCGCGGCGCGCACCCCGCGCCGCGGCGCGTCGGTCACCGGGGCGGCTGCAGGCGCGCCGCGGCGCGCTGCCGGCGGGCCTGCGCGCGGGTTCATTGCCACAGCGCCAGCGCCTCCAGGCAGGCGCGGCGGTGCGCGTCGCCGCGGTCCGGCGCCAGCTCGCGGCCCGGCAGACGCAACCCGTAGAGCAGCTCCTGCCGGTCCGCAGCGACCACCCAGGCGGCCAGCCGCGACAGCCGGTCCTCGGGGGCCAGGCCGGCCGCCTCCTGCCAGTCCAGCCAGAGCTGGCGCCGCACCGGCGTGCGGGTGTCGCGGCTGCTCAGCTCGCCGCCGCCTTCGAGCTGCTTGGCCGCCTTTTTCCACAGCACCCACTTCGGCGGGTCGCCGCGCCGGTAGGCGCGCACGCCTTCGGTCTCGCTGCCGCCCTCGGCGCGCCCGAGCGGCTGCCCGTCGCTGCCGCCGCCGGCCGTCTGCGGCAGTGGCGGCGGCAGCGGCTCGAGCCGGGGATAGACCAGGCAGCGCCCGGCCGGCCGCCACACCGTCCAGGCGCGGAACAGGCCGAGCGGGAAGCGCGTGGCCAGCACCAGCCGCGGCAGCGGCTGCAGGCCGCGTGTCGCCGCCTGCCAGGCGACGTGGCTGCTGGCCTGCCCGCCGGCCGGCACGTCGACCCAGGCCAGCGTGTCCTCGCCCGCCGCCTGGCAGCGCAGGCCCAGGCCGTGGCGCGGTGCGCGCGCGGCCGGCGGTGCCGCCAGCACCACCTCCAGCAGCGCCGCGTCGCCCGCGTGCACCGGCGCGACCGGCTTCAGGTGCAGCTGCAGCCCGCGCAGGTTGCCGTGCGTCAGGTGCATCGAGGCCAGGCCGCTGCCGGCGAGCAGGAAGGTCAGCAGGTAGCCGAGGTTGAGCTGGTAGTTGATCGAGGCGAGCAGCAGCGTGAACAGCGTCAGCGCGAACATCAGGCCGGCGCGGGTCGGCAGGATGTAGACGTTGCGCTGGGTCAGCAGCACCGTGTCGGTGGGCTGCAGCCGCGCGTCCCACCAGCGGTCCAGCCGGCGCTGCGGCGCCGCGGCCAGGCGGGACAGGGCCTGGCGCAGCGCGGACGGTCGCCGGGTTTGGGGCGCGCCCGCCGCCGCGTGGGCGCGGGGGGCGCGGCCGGCAGCCGCACCGGACGCACCCGCCGCCCCGTCGCGGCGTGCCGCCGCCGCGCGGCCGCCGGGCCGCGTGTCGGTCGCGGACTCAGGCACGCCGCGTCACGGCACGGGCACCGCCTCGAGCATCGCGCGCACCTGTTCCAGCCGACCGCGCCCGGCGCCGGCCACCGGCACCAGCCGGTGGCCGATGCACTGCGGCAGGATCGCCTGCAGGTCGTCGGGCGCGACATGGCCGCGCCGGTCGATCAGCGCGCGCGCCCGCGCCGCGCGCAGCAGCGCGATGCCGGCCCGCGGGCTCAGGCCCTCGACGAACCAGCGGCCGCTGCGGGTGGCGGCGATCAGGGCCTGCAGGTAGTCGAGCAGCGCCTCGGCGACGTGCACCCGCAGCACCGCCTGCTGCAGCTCGCGCAGCCGCGGCGGCGTGATCACCGGGCCCAGCCGCGCGATCGCCTCGCGGCGGTCGGTGCCGGCCAGCAGCGCGCGCTCGCTGGCATGGTCGGGGTAGCCGAGGGTGAGGCACATCAGGAAGCGGTCGAGCTGGCTCTCCGGCAGCGGGTAGGTGCCGAGCTGGTCGCTCGGGTTCTGCGTCGCGATCACGAAGAAGGGCTCGGGCAGCGCCCGCGTCTCGCCCTCGACGCTGACCTGGTGCTCCTCCATCGCCTCCAGCAGCGCGCTTTGGGTCTTCGGGCCGGCGCGGTTGATCTCGTCGGCCAGCAGCACCTGCGCGAACACCGGACCGGGGTGGAACACGAAGGCCTCCCGCGCGCGCTCGTAGACGCTGACGCCGACCAGGTCGCTGGGCATCAGGTCGGCGGTGAACTGCACCCGCGAGAAGCGCAGGCCGAGCGAGACCGACAGCGCATGGGCCAGCGTGGTCTTGCCGACCCCGGGCACGTCCTCGATCAGCAGGTGCCCGCCGGCCAGCAGGCAGGCCACCGCATCGACGATCTGGGGCCGTTTGCCGACGATGATCGTGCTAACCTGATCGATCAGGCGGGCGAGGTCTTCCGCGGGGTCCGACGGCGTCTGGATCATGCGGCGCGACCTTACCCGAAATCCGGCGCCCTCCGGACCTGCGGGGGTGCCCCGCAGCACGCCGTTCCCATGGCCACCGCCTTCTACAGCCACCCCGACTGCCGCCGCCACGACATGGGCGAGGGCCACCCCGAGTGCCCGCAGCGGCTCGCCGCGATCGACGACTTCCTGCTGGCCAGCGGCCTCGACATCGCGCTCGACCGGCGCGACGCCCCGCTGGTCGACCTCGACGAGGTGGCGCGTGCGCACAGCCGGGCCCACGTGCTGAACCTGCAGGCCTTCACCGACGGCGTGGAGGCCGAGGGGGCGCCGCGCGCGCTCGACCCGGACACCGTGGTCGGCCCGGGCAGCTGGCAGGCGATGCGCCGTGCCGCGGGCGCGGCCGTGGCGGCCACCGACGCGGTGCTGGACGGCGGCGCCGACAACGCCTTCTGTGCGGTGCGGCCGCCCGGCCACCACGCGACGCGCGACGAGGCGATGGGCTTCTGCTTCTTCAACAACGTCTGCGTGGCGGCGCGCCACGCGCTGGACGTGCGCGGCCTGCAGCGTGTCGCGATCGTCGACTTCGACGTGCACCACGGCAACGGCACCGAGGACATCGTCGCGAACGACGAGCGCATCCTGATGGTCAGCTTCTTCCAGCACCCGTTGTACCCCGGCAGCGGCGGCGTGCCCAAGGGCGCCAACATGGTCAACGTGCCGATCCCGCCCTACACCCGCGGCGGCGAGGTGCGGGAGATCGTCGAGGCGATGTGGATGCCGGCGCTGGAGGCCTTCCGTCCGCAGATGCTGTTCATCTCCGCCGGCTTCGACGCGCACCGCGAGGACGACCTGGGCCAGCTCGGCCTGGTCGAGGCCGACTACGAATGGATCACGCGCCGGCTGAAGGACGTGGCCGATCGCCACGCACGCGGCCGCATCGTCTCCTGCCTGGAGGGTGGATACAACCTGAGCGCGCTGGCACGCAGCGTGGCCGCGCACCTGCGGGTGCTGGCCGACGTCGCCGCCTGAGGGGAGCCCGATGGCGACGACACCGGCAGCGCCGCAGGCGCTGAACCTCGACGAGTTCGCGCGCCTGCTGCACACGCTGGCGCGCCCGCAATCGCTGGTCGAGCTGGCGCTGCTGGCCGGCTGCCTGCTGGTCGCCTGGGGGGTGGTGCGGGGCCTGCGCCACACCTTGCGGGTCGAGGCGCCGGAGGCGGCGGCCGGCTCGATCTGGTTCGGCCGCCGCGACATCGACGGCGTGCTCTGGCCGGTGATCGCGCTGGCGCTGGCCTTCGTCGCCAAGCGGGTGGTGGCCGGCACGGTCCAGGCCGCGGTGTTCGAGCTCGCGGTGCCGGTGCTGTTGTCGCTGGTGGTGATCCGCGTCTCGGTGCGCGTGCTCGGCGCGACCTTTCCCGAGTCGGGCTGGGTGCGCGTGGTCGAGCGCAGCATTTCCTGGCTGGCCTGGCTGGCGGTGGTGCTGTGGGTGGTGGGCATCCTGCCGCTGCTGCTGGAGGCGATGGACGACGTGGTCTGGCACGTCGGCACCTCGCGGATCAGCCTGCGCACCGCGCTCGAGGGCACGATCAGCGCCGGGCTGGTGCTGGTCGTCGCGCTGTGGATTTCCGCCGGCATCGAGCGGCGGCTGCTGCGCGGCAGCGGCGACGACCTCTCGCTGCGCAAGATGGCCGCCAACCTGGTGCGCGCGGCGCTGCTGCTCGTGGGGCTGCTGCTGGCGCTGTCGGCGGTGGGCATCGACCTGACGGCGCTGTCGGTGCTCGGCGGGGCGGTCGGCGTCGGCCTGGGCTTCGGCCTGCAGAAGATCGCCGCGAACTACGTCAGCGGCTTCGTGATCCTGGCCGAGCGCAGCCTGCGCATCGGCGACGTGGTGAAGATCGACAACTTCGAGGGCCGCATCACCGACATCCGCACCCGCTACACGATCGTGCGCTCGCTCGGCGGCCGCGAAGCCATCGTGCCGAACGAGATGCTGATCACGCAGCGGGTGGAGAACGCGTCGCTGGACGACCCGCGCGTCTCGCTGTCGACGGTGGTGCAGGTGGCCTACGGCACCGACGTCCGCGCGCTGCAGCCGCAGCTGGTGGAGACCGTGCGTCGCGTCGCGCGGGTGATGGCCGAGCCGGGGCCGGGCGTCCAGCTCAGCAGCTTCGCCGCCGATGGCCTGGAGCTGACCGTGAACTTCTGGATCCGTGACCCCGAGAACGGGCAGGGCAACGTGCGCTCCGAGGTGAACCTCGCCATCCTCGACCTGCTGAATGCGCAGGGCATCGAGATTCCCTTCCCGCAGCGCGTGCTGCGCGGCGAGCTGCGGGCGCAGGTGGAAGGCTCCCCGGCCTTGGACGGTGGCGCCTCCGCCGCCCGGGCGGAGGCCTAGCGTGGACCACAGCTTCCTGTCCGCGCTGATCCTGCTGCTGCTGGTGCTGGATCCGCTGGGCAGCCTGCCGGTCTTCATCCCCATCATGCGCGACGTCGCGCCGGCGCGGCGCGCGCGGGTCGCGCTGCGCGAGGTCTCGATCGCCTTCCTGGTGCTGTTCGCCTTCATGATCGTCGGCGACGCCTTCCTGCGGCTGATGCACCTGTCGGAGCGCTCGCTCGAGGTGGCCGGCGGGGTGATCCTGCTGATGGTGGCCATCCGCATGATCTTCAGCGTCGAAGGTGGCGTCTACGGGGTGCCGCCGGGGCGCGAGCCGCTGATCTTTCCGCTCGCGATCCCGCTGCTGGCCGGCCCGTCGGCGATGGCCACGGTGCTGCTGCTCGCGTCGCGCCAGCCGCAGCAGCTCGGCACCTGGATCGGCGCGCTGGCGGTGGCGATGGGGGTGTCCGGCGCGGTGCTGCTGCTGTGCGACCACATCCGGCGCTGGGTTGGCGATTCGGTCGTGGCGGCGACCGAGAAGCTGATGGGGCTGGTGCTCACCGCGATCGCGGTGGAGATGATCCTGGCCGGCCTGAAGCGCTACTTCCTCGGCTGACGCGGCGCGTCGCCGGCGGCATCGGCGTTCCGATCCCGGCGCCGCTGGGCCTGGCCGCGGGACGCTGCGTCAGCGCCGCCGTGGCACGTGACGGGCGGAAGGGCGCTCCGGGGCGGCAGATGCCGACGTGCGCTCCCATGAAAAAAGCCGCCCGGGCGGGCGGCTTTCGGTTTCCGTCGAATCGCCCGGACGGGCGACGCCGATCAGAAGTTGTGGCGGATGCCGGCGGCCAGCGTGCCGTACTTGCCGGTGTACAGGCGGGCGTCGTCGGTCACGCGGGTGTAGTAGGTGTACACCTTGGTGCGCTTGCTCAGGTTGTAGTTGTAGCCGACGGTGGCTTGCAGCGCGTCGTCGCCGGTGATGGCGTTGCCCTTGATGGCATAGGCCTTGCCGACGTTCACGTGCAGTTCGCCCGGGCCCATCGTGTACATCGCCGAGACGCGGACCGCGTTGCGCTTCCAGCCGTTGTTGCCGAAGACGTTGTCGTTGCGGATGTAGTACGCGCCGACGGTGAAGTCGCCCAGCTCGTACAGCGCGCGCAGGCCGTATTCCTTCTCCTTCGCGCCCGGACGGCCGGCACCGGCCTGCAGGTAGCTGCCGCCGAGGTGCAGCGGGCCCTGGTCGTAGTTGGCAGTCAGCACGTAGGTGCGACCGGCCTGGCTCGTCTCCGACAGGCTCAGCTGGGCGTCCACCACCAGGCCGCTCAGGCTCGGCGAGGTGTAGGCGATCATGTTGGTCGCACGGCCCGGGTACAGGTACAGCTTGTCTTCCGACGTACCCGTGTCGTGGTTGTGCATGCTGATGTAGTCAGCGGTCGTGAAGTAGGCGTTCGTCCGGCCCATGTTGCCCAGGCGCACCTTGCCGAAGGCGCCACCGATCGCGACCCAGCTCTCACGGCCCCAGAACGTCGCCGAGGCGGCGCCGGTATCGGGCGAGAAGCCGCTTTCCATCAGGAAGCTGGCCTGCAGGCCGCCACCCAGGTCCTCGACGCCCTTGAAGCCGATGCGCGAGGCGTTGTTGTTCAGCAGGTAGGTGGTCTGCTTGTTCGCGGTGAAGCGCTCGGCCGTCACGTTCAGGCGGCCGTAGACGGTGACGCTGCTCTGGGCCAGCGCGCTGCCGGCGGCCAGGGTGGCGATGGCGGCCACGAAGATGGTGCGTTTCATGTTCACTTCCCTTTGTTGGCGGTTTCGTTGAGGAGACGAACCGGTTTCACTGGTTTCCACCGACGAATTCTAGGTAGTAAACCCGACGCCCGGCGGGACACGTTGCAGTGTCGCAACAGGCTCGGGCCTGCAGATTGGGGACAGGGCAAGAGGAAAAACCCCCGCGGGAAATCCCGCGGGAGCTTCAGCGGCCCCGCAGGTGCGCGGGCGCCTCCAGCCGCTTCGCGAGCAGCGAGAGCAGCATCGTCAGCGCGAGGTAGAGCACCGAGATGGCCAGGTAGGGCTCCCAGTAGCGGGAATACGCCCCGGCGACCGTGCGGGCGGCCAGCGCCAGTTCGGCCAGGCCGATCGCCGACACCAGCGAGGAGTCCTTGATCAGCGTGATGCCCTCGTTGACCAGCGCCGGCATCATCCGCCGGAAGGCCTGCGGCAGCACCACGTGGCGCATCGACTGCGCGTGCGTCAGGCCCAGGCTGTAGGCGGCCTGGGTCTGGCCGAGGTGGATGCTCTGGATGCCGGCACGGAAGATCTCGGAGATGTAGGCGCCGGCGTTCAGCGACAGCGCCAGCGCGCCGGAGAAGAAGGCGCCGTGGGCCTGGCGGAACTCGCGCGCGGCCTCACCCGCCAGCAGCAGGCCGCCGTCCGGGTGGATCAGCATCGGCATCAGCGCGAAATGCACGAGCAGGATCTGCACGAACAGCGGTGTGCCGCGGAAGAAGGTCACGTAGGCGAGCGTGACCGCGCGCAGCCCCTTCAGCGCCCAGGCCAGCGGCAGCGACTTCGGCGCCGGCGCGTCGCGCGAACTGCTGACCAGCCCGAGCAGCACGCCGAGCACCAGCCCGGCGCCGATCGCGACGATCGTCAGCTGCACCGTCATCCACAGGCCGCTGGCGAACAGCGGCCCGTAGCCTGCGAGGATGTTCCAGCGCAGGTCCATCACGGCCCCGGGCGGACCTTACTTCGAGGCGGCGGAGGCGGCGGCGGCCGCGGCGGGCGGGGCGCCGAAGTACTTGGTGTAGATCTGGTCGTAGGTGCCGTCGGCGCGGATGTCGGCCAGGCCCTTGTTGATCTGGCCCAGCAGCTCCGCATTGCCCTTCTTCACCGCGATGCCGTACTGCTCCGCCGCGAAGGCCGCCGGGTCCGCCACCGCCTTGAACTTGCTGCCGGCGTTGTTCGTCACGTAGTTGATGACCACGCCGTTGTCGGCCACGACGGCATCGACCCCGCCCGCCTCCAGCTCCTTGAGCGCCAGCGGCGTCGATTCGAAGCGCTTGATCGCGGTGCTGGTCTTGCCGAGCAGCTTGGTCACCGCCTCGTCGCCGGTGGTGCCGGTCTGCACGCCGACCTTGAGCTTCTTCAGGTCCGCGAACTTCGCGACCTTGGAGTTCTCCTTCACCGCGATCAGCTGCTGCGCGTTGAAGTAGGGGTCGGAGAAGTCCATCGTCTGCTTGCGCTCGTCGTTGATGGTGATCGCCGAGACCAGCAGGTCGCGGTCACCCTGGCCGAGCGTGTTGAAGATGCCTTCCCACGGGGTGTTGACGAACTTGACCTCGAAGCCGGCCTTCTTCGCGATGGCGCCGACGACCTCGATGTCGAAGCCGACGATCTCGCCCTTCTCGTTCTGCGACTCGAAGGGCGCGTAGGCGGCGTCGGTGCCGACCGTCAGCACCTTCGGCGGCGGCGGCGCCGGCGGGGCCGAGGCGGCGGCCACGGCGGGCGCGGAGGCGGGCGCGGCCGCGGCCGGGGCCTCGTCCTTCTTGCCGCAGGCGCTGAGCAGCATGCCGGCCAGCAGCAGGCCGGTGGTCTGGAGGAATCGTCGGGTGGTGAAAGCGGTCATGAAGTCCTCGGTAGCCCCGATCGGCGCGGGGTCTCGGTCGAGTGTAAGGCGGCGCCGGCCGGCGCGGCATCGGGGGGCACGCAAACTCGGTGCCATGCGCGGGGCAGCCCGGCCGCCGGCGTCAGTCGCCGGCCGGCTGCGGCGGCGGCGCGGCCGCGTCGAGCGCCGCCAGCTCGTCCTCGTCGAAGCCGGCTGCGCGCCGGGCCTCCAGGTTGTACGGTGGACGCAGCCGCGGCGCGGCATGCTCGCGGGCCAGCCGCTGCGCGGTGGCGTGCGGCGGCAAGCCGGCGCGGGCGCACAGCCAGCGGTACCAGCGGTTGCCGATCGCCACGTGGCCGACCTCGTCGCGCAGGATCACCGCCAGGATCTCGACCGCCCGCGCGTCGCCGGCACGCGCCAGCTTGGCCTGCAGCGCGGGGGTGGCGTCCAGCCCGCGCGCCTCGAGCGTGCGCGGTACCAGGCCCATGCGCGCCATCGGGTCGTGCGCGGTGCGGCGCGCCATCGTCCACAGGCCGTCGTGGGCGTCGAAGTCGCCGTAGGCGTGCGCCAGATCCGCGAGATGGGCCTCGAGCAGCTGGAAATGCAGCGCCTCCTCGTCGGCCACGCGCATCCAGTCGGCGTAGTAGGCCGGCGGCAGGTCCGGGAAGCGCCAGACCGCGTCGAGCGCGAGGTTGATGGCGTTGAACTCGATGTGCGCGATCGCGTGCAGCAGCCCGGCCCGCCCCGCCACCGTGAACGGCGAGCGCGCCGGCACCTCCTTCGGCGGCACCAGCCGCGGGCGCAGCGGCCGGCCCGGGAGGTCGTCCGGCTCGGCCAGGCGGGCGGCCGGGTCCACCGGGTGCTGCGCCGGCGCCGCGCGCCAGGCCTGCGCGAGGGCGCGCGTCGCCGCGGCCTTGCGGCGGGGATCGTGCTCGCGCAGCAGCGCGAGCGCGGCCTCGCGCAGCGGCGTGCCGGGGGCGGGCGGCAGGCCGTCCGGCGCAAGGGGCGGCGGGGGAACTTCGGGCATGGTCTCTAGAATTATCGATTTCCACCGCCGCGGCCCCGCCTGCGTACTGCCTCATGGCCATCTACCAGCTCGACGAGCACGTCCCCGAGGTCGCCGATTCCGCGTGGGTCGCCGACTCCGCCCAGGTGATGGGCATGGTCACGCTGGCCGCCGACACCAGCGTCTGGTTCGGCGCGGTGCTGCGGGGCGACACCGAGCCGATCCGCATCGGCCGCGGCAGCAACATCCAGGACGGCACGGTCATCCATGCCGACCACGGCTGCCCGGTCGAGCTGGGCGAGGACGTGACGGTCGGCCACCAGGTGATGCTGCACGGCTGCAGCGTCGGCGACGGCTCGCTGATCGGCATCCAGGCCGTGGTGCTGAACGGTGCCCGGATCGGCCGCAACAGCCTGGTCGGCGCCGGCTCGCTGGTGACCGAGGGCAAGGTGTTTCCCGATGGCTGCCTGATCATGGGCCGGCCGGCCAAGGTGGTGCGCGAGCTGACGGCCGAGCAGATCGCCGGGCTGCAGCGCAGCGCCGAGCATTACCGCGAGAACGCCCGGCGCTACCGCGCCGGCCTGAAGAAGATCGGCTGAGCCGGCGGCAAGGGGCGGTGGTGAGCGAGTTGCACAAGTTCCTGTTCGAGGGCCTGCCGGTGCGCGGCGTGCTGGTGCGGCTGGATGCCGACTGGCAGGAGGTGCTGCGCCGCCGCGCCGAGGGTGCCGGCTGGCCGGCGCCGGTGCAGGCGCTGATGGGCGAGATGGCGGCGGCCGGCGTGCTGCTGCAGTCGAACATCAGCTTCAACGGCGCGCTGGTGCTGCAGGTCTATGGCGACGGGCCGGTCAAGCTCGCGGTGGCGGAGGTGCGCTCGGACCTCGGCTTCCGCGTCACCGCCAAGGTCGACGGCGAGGTGGCCGAGGACGCCGCGCTGGATGCGCTGCTGAACGTGCAGGGCGGCGGCCGCTGCGCGATCACGCTCGATCCGAAGGACAAGACCGCCGGCCAGCAGCCCTACCAGGGCGTGGTGCCGCTGAGCGGGCCGGACGGCGAGCCGCTGCGGCGGCTGGCCGAGGTGCTCGAGCACTACATGCGCCAATCCGAGCAGCTGGACACCCGGCTGGTGCTCGCCGCCGACGGCCGCTGCGCCGCCGGCCTGCTGATCCAGCGGCTGCCCGTCGAGGGCGTCGGCAACCTGGCCGGGCGCGAGGATGCGCCGGAAGCCGACGAGTCCCACGAGGCCTTCCACCGCATCGCGATGCTGGCGGCCACCCTGTCCACCGAGGAGCTGCTCGGGCTGGATGCCGACACGCTGCTGCGGCGGCTCTTCTGGGAGGAGCCGCTGCGCCGCTTCGAGCCGCAGCGCGGCGAGTCCGGGCCACGCTTCGCCTGCACCTGCTCGCGCCAGCGGGTCGGCCAGATGCTCGTGAGCCTCGGCCGCAGCGAGGTCGACGAGGTGGTGGAGGAGCAGGGCCGGGTCGAGGTGGGCTGCGAGTTCTGCGGGCTTCGCTACCACTTCGACGCGGTCGACGTGGGCGAGCTGTTCACGCCGCGCATCGACCAGGCGCCAGGCTCGGCGAGCCTGAACTAGCCCCCGCGGGCTGGCCTCGCCGGGCCCGCGCCATGTCGGGGCGCCGTGCCGGCTTCGACCGTCTCAGGAAACGCCGGGCGGCTCCGAGTCGCGGGGATGTCACGTGCTTGTCATCCGGCAATCAAATAATTCGATGAATCTTTGAGCGACATGGACGACGAACTGGCTGCCCGCTCCCTCGGGGCCCTGTCCCAGGTGCACCGCCTCAAGGCCTTCCGGGCCCTGGTGGTGGCCGGAACGCAGGGCCTGACGCCCGGCGTGCTGAGCGAGCAGCTCGGCATCTCGCCGGCGTCGATGTCCTTCCACCTGAAGGAGCTGCTGTTCGCCGGCCTGGTCAGCCAGTCGCGCGACGGCCGCCACCTCGTCTACCGCGCCGCGTTCGACCGCATGAACGATCTGATGGGCTTCCTGACCTCCCACTGCTGCGAGGGGCGACCCTGCGCGCTCGCGGCGCCTTCCTGCCATGGCTAGCATCCCGCAGGCGCCTGCCGCGATGAGCGTCTTCGAGCGCTACCTCACCGTCTGGGTGTTCCTGTGCATCGTCGTCGGCATCGCCCTGGGCCGGCTGATGCCGGGGCCGTTCCAGGCCATCGGGCGGATGGAGTTCGCGCGGGTCAACATCCCGGTGGGCCTGCTGATCTGGGTGATGGTCATCCCGATGCTGCTGAAGGTCGACTTCGGTGCGCTGCACCAGGTGCGGCAGCACTGGCGCGGCATCGGCGTCACGCTGTTCGTCAACTGGGCGGTCAAGCCGTTCTCGATGGCGCTGCTGGGGTGGCTCTTCATCCGCCAGGTGTTCGCGCCCTACCTGCCGGCGGATCAGCTCGACAGCTACATCGCGGGACTGATCCTGCTGGCCGCGGCGCCCTGCACGGCCATGGTCTTCGTCTGGAGCCGGCTGACCAACGGCCACCCGCTGTTCACGCTGAGCCAGGTGGCGCTCAACGACACGATCATGGTGTTCGCCTTTGCGCCCATCGTGGCGCTGCTGCTCGGCCTGTCGTCGATCACCGTGCCCTGGGATACGCTGCTGACCTCCGTCGTGCTCTACATCGTGGTCCCGGTGCTGATCGCTCAGGCCTGGCGCAAGGCGCTGCTGGCCCGGGGGCCGGCAGCGTTCGAGGCGGCGATGGCGCGGATCGGGCCGTGGTCGATCGCCGCGCTGCTGGCGACGCTGGTGCTGCTGTTCGCCTTCCAGGGCGAGGCGATCCTGAAGCAGCCGCTGGTGATCGCGATGCTGGCGGTGCCGATCCTGATCCAGGTGCTGTTCAACGCGGCGCTGGCCTACGGGCTCAACCGCCGGCTCGGCGAGTCCCACAGCGTGGCCTGCCCGTCTGCGCTGATCGGCGCGAGCAACTTCTTCGAGCTGGCGGTGGCGGCGGCGATCAGCCTGTTCGGCTTCGAGTCGGGTGCCGCGCTGGCCACGGTCGTCGGGGTGCTGATCGAGGTGCCGGTGATGCTGCTGGTGGTGCGGGTCGTGAACCAGAGCAAGGGGTGGTACGAGCGCGGCCCGACCTCGCAGGCGGGTTAGTTAGCGCGCTGCCGCCCGGCGTTCCAGCGCGTGCTGCAGCGCCGCCATCGCCTGCGCGAGGCGACGCCCGTCCCGGCCGCCGATCACGCACCAGGGCAGGCCGCCGCGCTGCAGCGCGCTGCGCACCCGCCGGTCGATCGGCTCGCGCACCTGCGGGCCGTCGCGTTGCAGGCCGTCGGCCACCCAGGGCAGGTCGAGCGCGGTGAGCAGGGTCAGGTCACAGCGGCGGTGGTCGGCCAGGGCCTGGGCATACAGGCCGCTGTCGCCGAACACCCAGTCGCTGTAGACCGCGGTCATCAGCGCGGTGGTGTCGGCCACGACGATCGCATGCCGCGCGGCGGCGTCGTCGATGGACTGGGTCTGCGCCGCGGCGATGCCGGCCTGCTCGGCCGCGAGCGGCGTGCGGCCGAGCCGGTCGCAGAAGGTCCGCAAACCCTCGTCGACACAGGCGACGTCGTGCCCGGCCCGGCGCAGCGCCTCCGTCAGCTCGGCGGCCAGGCGGGTCTTGCCGGTGCTCTCGGCCCCGACGATGCCGACGACGAAGGCACCCGGCCGCGTCATCGGGCCGCCGCCGGCGCCGCCGCGTCGGCGTGGCGCCGCCACACCCGCCAGCCGAGCACCGACAGCACGCTGAACAGCAGGTAGAGCAGCACCGTCAGCCACAGGCCCTTGTGCACGAACAGCGCCACGCTGACCAGGTTGACGACCAGCCAGACCGGCCAGTTCTCGACGTACTGGCGCCCGAGCAGCCATTGGCCGACCAGGCTGCCCGCGGTCGGAAAGGCATCCCACCAGGGCACGTCGGAGTCGGTGGCATGCATCAGCAGCGCCGCCAGCGCAGGCCAGGCGGCGGCGAAGGCGAGCAGGGCCCGTCGGCGGCCGCGCGGCCCGAGGTGCCGCACCCGCAGCGCGGCACCGTCGGGCAGGCGGCCGCGCAGCCACTGCCACCAGCCCCAGCCCGCCACCGCGATGAAGAAGAGCTGCAGCCCGGCCTCGCCGTAGAGCCGGCTGTCGGCGAACAGCAGGGCATACAGCGCGGAACTCAGGATCGCCAGCGGCCAGGCCCAGGCATTGACGCGCATGTTCAAGCCGACCATCGCGAGCGCCAGCACGAAGGCGACGACCTCCAGCAGCGTCACCGGCACACCCCAGGCGACGAAGACCGGCGCCAGCAGCGGTCGGAACGGGGCGAGCCAGGCGTCCATCATGGCGCGGGGGGCGGCGCTGTCGCGCGGCGTGCCTCAGCGGCGCGGCGCGGACACGTGCACGAAGATCTCGTCGGGCTTGACCATGCCGAGGTCGCTGCGCGCCTTCTCCTCGACCATCTCGAGGCCTTCCTTCAGGTCGCTGACCTCGGCCAGCAGCTGGGCGTTGCGGGCCTGGGCGGCCGCGTTGTCGGCGCGCTGGCGGTCCAGCCGCGCCTGCAGCTCCATCACGCGCGGCACGCCGCCGCGCCCCAGCCACAGCTCCGCATGCACGAGGCCGAGCAGGACCAGCAGCACCAGCGTGACGACGCGCATCGGATCGGGCGGGGGAGGGGGCGGCTGCCGCGGCGGACGCCGGCCGGAGGCCGGCACCCGCCGCCGGCCGTCAGCGCAGGTTGTAGAAGGCGCCGCGGCCCGGGTAGGCGGCGATGTCGCCGAGGTCCTCCTCGATGCGCAGCAGCTGGTTGTACTTCGCGATCCGGTCGCTGCGGCTCATCGAGCCCGTCTTGATCTGGCCGGCGTTGGTCCCGACCGCGATATCGGCGATGGTCGAATCCTCTGTCTCGCCGGAGCGGTGGCTGATCACCGCGGTGTAGCCGGCACGCTTGGCCATCTCGATCGCCGCGAAGGTCTCGGTCAGCGTGCCGATCTGGTTGATCTTGATCAGGATCGAGTTGGCGATGCGCTTGTCGATGCCTTCCTTCAGGATCCTGGTGTTGGTGACGAAGAGGTCGTCGCCGACCAGCTGCACCTTCGCGCCCAGGCGCTCGGTCAGGTGCTTCCAGCCGTCCCAGTCGCCCTCGTGCATGCCGTCCTCGATGCTGACGATCGGGTACTTGTCGCACCAGGTCGCGAGGATGTCCGTCCATTCGGGGGCGCTCAGGCTCAGGCCCTCGCCCTCCAGGTGGTACTTGCCGTCGCGGTAGAACTCGCTGGCCGCGCAGTCCAGGCCGATCGCGATCTGCTCGCCGGCCGTGAAGCCGGCCTTGTCGATCGCCTCCAGGATCATCTGGATCGCGGCCTCGTGGCTCGCCACGCTGGGCGCGAAGCCGCCCTCGTCGCCGACCGCGGTGCTCATGCCGCGGCCGTCGATGATCTTCTTCAGCGCGTGGAAGACCTCGGCGCCGTAGCGCACCGCCTCGCGGAAGGTCGGCGCGCCGACCGGGATGATCATCAGCTCCTGCAGGTCGAGGTTGTTGTTCGCGTGCGCGCCGCCGTTGATGACGTTCATCATCGGCACCGGCAGCGACATCCCGCCCGAGCCGCCGAAGTAGCGGTACAGCGGCAGGCCCGATTCCTCGGCCGCGGCGCGTGCCACCGCCATGCTGACCGCCAGCGTGGCGTTCGCGCCGAGGCGGCTCTTGTTGTCGCTGCCGTCCAGGTCGACCAGGGTCTTGTCGAGGAAGGCCTGCTCGGAGGCGTCCAGGCCCAGCACCGCCTCGCTGATCTCGGTGTTGATGTGCTCGATCGCGCGCAGCACGCCCTTGCCGAGGTAGCGGCCCTTGTCGCCGTCGCGCAGCTCGATCGCCTCGCGGCTGCCGGTCGAGGCGCCGCTCGGCACCGCGGCGCGGCCCATCGTGCCCGACTCCAGCAGCACGTCGCATTCGACGGTGGGGTTGCCTCGGCTGTCGAGGATCTCGCGGCCGACGATGTCGACGATCGCACTCATGGGCGTTCCTTCGGTGAGTCAGTAAGGGGTGGGCCGACGCGGGCTCAGGCCACGCCGTCGACGACGACCATGCGCATCACGCCGGCGCCTTCGCGCAGCGTGCGGGCATGGCGGTAGGTCTCGCTGTCGTAGAAGCGGTGCGCCGCGGCCCGGTCCGCGAAGCGCAGCACCACCAGGCGCTCGGGCGTCCAGTCGCCTTCCAGCGTGTCGATGGTCCCGCCGCGCACCAGCACCTCGGCACCGTGCTCCTGCATCGCGCGCGTGCTCCATTCGCGGTAGGCCGCCATCCGGGCGGCATCGGTGATGGTGACTTCGGCGATGACGTAGGCGCTCATGGCTCGGCGGGCTGGGCTCAGCAGGAAAAGTCGTTCTCGAGCAGCGGCTGCTGCTTGACGACGCGGTCGAGGGCGACGAGCTGCTCCAGCAGCGCGCGCATGTGCCGCAGCGGCACGGCGTTCGGGCCGTCGCTGAGGGCCTTCGCCGGATCGGGGTGGGTCTCCATGAACAGCCCGGCCACGCCGACCGCCACCGCAGCCCGCGACAGCACCGGCACGAACTCGCGCTGGCCGCCGGAGCTCGTGCCCTGGCCGCCCGGCAATTGCACGCTGTGCGTGGCGTCGAACACCACCGGGGCGCCGGTCTCGCGCAGGATGGCGAGGCTGCGCATGTCGGACACCAGGTTGTTGTAGCCGAAGCTCGCGCCGCGCTCGCAGGCGAGGAAGACGTCGTCGGCGAGGCCCTTCTCGCGCGCGGCGGCGCGGGCCTTGTCGATGACGTGCTTCATGTCGTGCGGCGCGAGGAACTGGCCCTTCTTGATGTTCACCGGCTTGCCCGACTGCGCGACCGCGCGGATGAAGTCCGTCTGGCGGCACAGGAAGGCCGGCGTCTGCAGCACGTCGACCACGGCCGCGACGGCCGGCACCTCGGCTTCGCTGTGCACGTCGGTCAGCACCGGCACCGCCAGCTCGCGACGCACCTTGGCCAGGATCTCGAGGCCGCGCTCCATGCCGGGGCCGCGGAAGGAGCCGCCGCTCGAGCGGTTCGCCTTGTCGTAGCTGCTCTTGAAGATGAAGGGGATGCCGAGCGACGCGGTGATCTCCTTCAGCCGTCCCGCGACGTCCATCTGCAGTTGCTCGGACTCGACCACGCAGGGGCCGGAGATCAGGAAGAAGGGGCGGTCCAGCCCGGCCTCGAAGCCGCACAGCCGCATCGTCATGCCGCCTCCTGGCGAGCGCCGCCGGCCGCCTGGTGGGCCAGCGCGGCCCGGATGAAGGAGATGAACAGCGGGTGGCCGTCCCAGGGCGTGGAGCGGAACTCCGGGTGGAACTGCACGCCCATGAACCAGGGATGCACCGAGCGCGGCAGCTCGACGATCTCGGTCAGCTGCTCGCGCTGCGTCAGCGCCGAGATCACCAGGCCCGACTCGGTGAGCTGGTCGAGGTAGCGCACGTTGGCCTCGTAGCGGTGGCGGTGCCGCTCGGTGACCACGTCGCCGTAGATCTCGTGCGCCAGCGTGCCCGGCTTGACGTCCGAGCTCTGCGCGCCCAGGCGCATCGTGCCGCCGAGGTCGGAATGGGCGTCGCGGCGCTGGATCGAGCCGTCGGCGTCCTGCCATTCCTCGATCAGCGCGATCACCGGCTGCGGCGTCTCGGGCTCGAACTCGGTGCTGTTGGCCTGCTTCAGCCCGGCCTTGTGGCGCGCGAACTCGATCGTCGCCACCTGCATCCCCAGGCAGATGCCGAGGTAGGGCACGCGGTGCTCGCGCGCGTACTGCGCGGCCAGCACCTTGCCCTCGACGCCGCGCTTGCCGAAGCCGCCGGGCACCAGGATCGCGTCGAAGCGCGCCAGCTGCTCCAGCGTGCCGGGGCGCAGCGACTCGGAATCCACGTACTCGATCTGCACCCGCGCATCGTTGTGGATGCCGGCATGCCGCAGCGCCTCGTTGAGCGACTTGTAGGAGTCCGACAGGTCGGTGTACTTGCCGCACATCGCGATCGTCACCACGTGCCGCGGGTGCTCGACCCGGTGCACCAGGTCGTCCCAGCGCTTCAGGTTGGCCGGCGGCGTGTGGATGCGCAGCTTGTCGCAGATCAGGCCGTCCAGGCCCTGCTCGTGCAGCATGCGCGGCACCTTGTAGATCGTGTCGGCATCCCACACCGAGATCACGCCCCACTCGGGGACGTTGGTGAACAGCGAGATCTTCTGCCGCTCCTCGTCGGGCACCGCCCGGTCGGCGCGGCACAGCAGCGCGTCCGGCTGGATGCCGATCTCGCGCATCTTCTGCACCGTGTGCTGGGTCGGCTTGGTCTTCAGCTCGCCGGCCGCGGCGATGTAGGGCACGTAGGTGAGGTGCACGAAGGCCGAGTTGTTCGGCCCCATGCGCAGGCTCATCTGGCGCGCCGCCTCGAGGAAGGGCAGGCTCTCGATGTCGCCGACGGTGCCGCCGACCTCGCAGATCGCCACGTCCACCTCGTGGTCGGTGCCGATGCCGGCGCCGCGCTTGATGAATTCCTGGATCTCGTTGGTGACGTGCGGGATCACCTGCACCGTCTTGCCCAGGTAGTCCCCGCGCCGCTCCTTCTCGAGCACGCTCTTGTAGATCTGGCCGGTGGTGAAGTTGTTGCTGCGCTTCATCCGGGTGGTGATGAAGCGCTCGTAGTGGCCGAGGTCGAGGTCCGTCTCGGCGCCGTCCTCGGTGACGAAGACCTCGCCGTGCTGGAACGGGCTCATCGTGCCCGGGTCGACGTTGAGGTAAGGGTCGAGCTTGATCAGCGTCACCTTCAGGCCCCGCGATTCGAGGATCGCGGCCAGCGACGCCGCCGCGATGCCCTTGCCCAGCGAGGACACCACACCGCCGGTGACGAAGACTAACTTGGTCATGGTGCGCAGCCGTCACGTGCACGACGGCCGAGGTGGTAAAGCGCGATTATAGAGGGGGGGCCGCGGCCGGCCGGGCCGAGGCGGCCGGCGGCGCGCGCCGGCCCGCGTCCATGCGCGCCAGCAGCGCCAGCACGCGCTCGGCGGTCTCGTCGGGGCGCTCCATCGGGAACAGGTGGCTGCCCTCGATCCACTCGAAGCGCTCGCCGGCCAGCGCGCGCGAGCTCGCGAAGCCGCCCTGGCGCATCTCCGACGAGCGGGTGCCCGCGAGGAAGGCGACCGGGCAGGCCGGCGGGTGGCGCCGCAGCAGCGTGGCGAAGTGGTGCGGCAGGGTGTCGTAGATGCGGGTCTCGACCTCGCGCCGGAACGCGAGCCGCGCGCCCTCGCCGTGCAGCTCGAAGCCGGCCTCGACGTAATCCTGCAGCACCCGCGGGTCCCAGCGCGCGAAGCCCGGCTTGGCCGCGAAGTGCGGCAGCACCTCGTCGCGGTGCGCCCACTCGTGGCGCCGCCGGCGCGACACCTTGCCCGGCGAGACCCGCCCGATCAGGCCGGTCGCCTTGGCCATGCGCACCCCGTGCGCACGCCAGCCGGTGACCACCGGCGAATCGAGCATCACCAGCCCGGCGGCCAGCTCCGGACGGCGGCAGGCCGCCAGCAGGCTGAGCAGGCCGCCCAGCGAGTGCCCGACCAGCAGCACCGGCCCGCCGACCTCGCGTTCGATGAAGTGGATCAGCTGGTCGCGCAGCCGCGGCCAGTTGCTCGTCACCGGATAGGCCGGGTCATGGCCGAACTTGTCCACCGCGTGCACCGCGTGGCCGGCGGCCCGCCAGCGTTCGAACAGCCGCCGGTAGGTGCCGGCGGGAAAGCCGTTGCCGTGGGAAAAGACGATCGGAAGAGGCATGCGGGGGCGTCGTGGGATGTTCAGATGTGAGGATAGCGGTGCGGCCCCCGCTCCGTAGAATCCGCGCCCGGGCCAGGGGGCCTGCGGGCCGGTGACGTCAGCCGGCCGGCGCACCCCGGCCCGCACCGGGAGCGGACGGTGGGCGGCTGCAGGGAGGGATCGATCGAGCGGCGCGGGCAGTCCGTGGGCCGGGCCGGACGTCGGGCGGTGGCGGCGCTTGTCAGCCTGTTCTCGCTGCTCCTGCTGCAGGGCTGCGCGACGGGCCGCTACACCGTCGACGACGGGCGGCCGGTCGACGAGGAACTGCTCGCCGGCATCCGCGCCTATGGGGTGCTGGAACGCGCCGTCCGTCCGGCGATCGTGCGCAGTGCCGCGTTGGCCGGCGAGGGCTGCGACCGGCAATGGGAGCTGCCGTTCTCGCTGGCCTCGAGCGAGGCCTGGTCGGACGACGACCGGGTGGCCTGGGCGCGGGGCCTGGGCGTGGACGAACGCGTCGGCGTCGTCGCCGCGGCCCCGGGATCGCCGCTGCAGCCGGGGGATCGCCTCGTGGCCGTGGACGGTGCGGCAAAGCTGACGACGGCCGACGAGCTGATCGTGCACGTCGCCGCGAAGCGCGACCGCGGGCGGCCCTTCGGCGTCCAGACGGCGGCCGGCCAGCGCGTGATCGTGCAGCCGTTCCAGGTCTGCCGCGGCTACACGCGCTTCGCGCCGCCGAACGCGGCGCGCTTGCAGGACTACCACTGGCTGATGTCGCTGCACCCGCTGCAGGTGGCCGACGCACAGCCGACGCCCGACGAAGCCCTGTGGCTCGTGCTCTGGACGCAGGGCCTGTCGGAAGAGGGTGGTGCGCGGATGAAGGCCTACCACGTCGCGGTCGACGTGGCCGGTGCGCTGTACCAGGTCGTGACCATCGCCACCGGCGTGCGCGGCGCCGCGCTGGCGGCCGAGTCGGCGGTCAAGGCGGCGCAGCAGGCCGCGGCCCAGCTGGCCACCGAGATCCTGAAGCAGGAACTGATCGACCAGGCGCAGTCCTATGCCGTCGAGCGCATGCGCCAGGCGTTCTCGGACGCCTTCGACCAGGTCTCGCGCAGCCAGGTGATCGCCTCGATGCAGAAGGCCGCGGCCAACCGGGGGGTGCTGGGCGGCATGTCGCGCGTCGCGGGCACGGTCTTCGACCGCGCCGACGCCTGGGCCCTGCCGCGCATGGAGCGGCTCGGTGCCGATCCGCTGGCCGGGGTCGTGCTGCACCAGAAGCTGGCCGAGGCGGACCGTGCGCAGAACGCCTTCGTGTTCGACATCGAGCGGCTCACCGCGCTCGGCCGGCTGGCCGAGTCGCGCGGGCTCGGCGAGCGCCTGGTCGCCATCCTGCGCGGCCTGCGGCCGCAGGACCTCGATCCGGGCCCGGCGATGCCGCTGATGTCCGCGCGCCGCTTCGCCTACGAGTCCGCGCCGGAGCCGGGCGACCAGCCCTTCGGCCGCGGCCTGATCGACGCGAGCCTGTCGATGCCGGTCGACTCGCGGAGGGGCCGATGAGCCCGGCGGGCGCCGCACCCTGGGTCACGGTTCGTGGCGCGTCGCCGGGACCGCTGCGGCGGAGGCGGTCCGCGGCACTCGCCTGGGCGCTGGCCGGCTGGGCCGCGGCGGCCGTGCTGGCGCTCCCGGCGTCCGCTGCGGCCGCGGCCGATGGCGGCGCCGCCGCCGGCGGCGGGCCGGCGCAGGCGTTGCCCGTTCGCCCGTCGCCCGGCAGCGACGCCGCGGCCGACCCCGGGCTGGCGCCGGCGTCGCCCCCGGCATCGGCTGCCGGCGCGGGAGACGACGGCCGCCCCGCGCCGGCGGACGCGGGGCCCGGCGGGGGCTGTGCCGAACGCACCCAGCGCGCCTTCGCGGCCGACCTGCGGGCGGCCTCCGCCCAGGCGCAGCAGGCCGAGCCGGCGGAGCAGTTGCGCCGCATCGATGAAGCGGTCGGCCTGTGGCGCGGCACGGTGGAGGCCTGCGAGGGTCGGCCGCGCGAGCGCGCGCGCCGCAACCTGGCCGACAGCGAGCGCGCGCGCGAGCGCCTGCAGGCGCTGCACGGCGGCGGCGAGGCCTGCAGCGGCGCGCAGAAGAACGCCCAGGCGATGCAGGAACTGGCACGCCAGGCGCTGGCGGAGACGCGCTGGGTCGACGCCGGCGCCTGGTTCCGCAAGGCCGAGGGCCTGTGGGAGGTGGTCGCCGAGTCCTGCCCCGGGCCGCTGCAGGCGCTGGCCCAGCAGCGGCGCGAGCAGCTCGCCATCGACGCCCACAACGCCGAGCACTGCGCCCCCCGCTTCGAGCGCGCGCGCGAGCAGGTCCAGCGCTTCCGGGCCCAGGCGGGTGGCCTGTCGGCGAGCGAGCGCCAGACGGGCCTGCAGGTGAACGAGACGCTGTGGCGCGAGGCCGCCGACCAGTGCCGCGGGCAGGCCCAGGACCTGGCCCGCAGCTCGGCCCAGCAGCAGGCGCGCGAGCGCGGGACGCCGTGGGTCGCCACCCAGCCGCCGGCCGTGGCGGGGCCGGGAGTGCCGGACGTGCCCCCCGTGGCCGTGCGCGTCGTCGAGGCGGCGGGTGCGGTGGCGGCCGCCGCGGCGCAGGCGGTGCGCAGCGTCGTCGACCCGCCCGCGCCCGGGCGCGCGGTCGTGGCCGCGGCCGCACGTCCGGCCGACGGCGCGGCCGCATCCGCGCCGGCGGGCTCCGGGGTGGGCGGCGCCGCGCTGGTGGACGAGGGGCTGGCCGACGGTGTGCGCATCCGCGGCCGCCTGCAGCGCGAGCCGGACGGCAGCTACAGCGGCGACGCCGAGGTGCTGTACCCGAACGGCGACCGCTACCTCGGCCAGTGGCTGCGCGGCCGCCGCCATGGCCGTGGGGAGCTGCGCTGGGCCAGCGGCCAGCGCTACGAGGGCTCCTGGCGCGACGACCGCGCCGACGGCCGGGGCCAGCTGTCGTTCGTCGGCGGCAGCCGCTACGAGGGCGAGGTCGAGGACGCGCTGCCTCACGGGCGCGGTCGCCGCTTCGGCGTCCAGGGCGAGGTGCACGAGGGTGTGTTCGTGCGCGGCGAGGCGCACGGGCCGGGCCGCACCACCTGGCCGGATGGTCGCAGCCAGGAGGGCGAGTGGGTGCGCGGGCGCGTCGAAGGGGAGGGCGTGCTGCGCTTCGCCGACGGTCGCCGCTATGTCGGTCGTCTGGTGGATGGCCGGCCGCAGGGCACCGGCGTGCTCGAACACCCGTCCGGTGACCGCTACGAAGGCCGCTTCCGCGACGGCATGCCGGACGGCCGCGGCGTCTTCACGTGGGTGTCCGGCCTGCGCTACGAGGGCGACTGGGCCGGTGGGCGGGCCGATGGCCAGGGTGAGCTGCGCTTTCCGAACGGCAATCGCTACGTCGGACGGGTCGAGGATGGCGTGCCGAACGGCGAGGGCCGCCTGGAGTTCTCCAACGGGGACCGCTACGAGGGCGGCCTGCGCGCCGGCCTGCCGCATGGCCGCGGCCGCTTCGCGTGGCAGAACGGCGACCGCTACGACGGCCCGTGGGTCGCGGGCCGGCGCGAGGGCGCGGGCACGATGGTCTGGGCGTCCGGCGAACGGTGGAGCGGCGAGTTCCGCGACGATCGCCGCGTCGACGACCAGGCCGCGGCGCCGCGCTGATCCGGCACCCGGCGGGCGGTGGCCCCGCGACGGCCGCTCAGATGATGCGTTCCTCGGGCCGCGAGATCTTGCGCATCGGCTCGTGCCGGGTCGACGCGACGCGCAGCGGGTTCGCGGTGCCGCCGTCGCCCCACTGCGGGTCCTCGATCGACTCGAAGACCTGGCGCAGGCGCTCGCCCCAGGTGGAGCGGATCATGTGGAAGTAGGGATTGGTCTCGTCGATGCAGACGATGCGGTCGCTCGCCAGCGCGTCGGTCTGGTAGACCAGCAGGTCCAGCGGCAGGCCGACCGACAGGTTGGACTTCAGCGTCGAGTCCATCGAGACCAGCGCGCACTTCGCGGCCTCGTCGAGCGGGGTGGCCGGGGTGAGCATGCGGTCCAGCACCGGCTTGCCGTACTTGGACTCGCCGATCTGGAAGAAGCAGGTCTCGCGCGTGGCCTCGATGAAGTTGCCGGCGGAGTAGACGAGGAAGAGCCGCATCGGCTCGCCGCGGATCTGCCCGCCGAAGATCATCGAGGCATTGAAGTCGATGCCCGCGCTCTTCAGCGCCTTCCCGTCCTGCTCGTAGACGCGGCGCACCGCGGCGCCCAGCACCCGCGTGGCGTCGAACATGCTGCGCGCGTTCCAGATCGTGATCGGCTCGTCGGCCGGGTCGGCGGCGTCGATCTTCTCCACCTGCAGGATCTCGCGCACCGACTGGCTGATCGACAGGTTGCCGGCCGACAGCAGCGTCATGAAGCGGTCGCCCGGCTTCTCGTAGATCATCATCTTGCGGAAGGTGCTGATCTGGTCGAGGCCGGCGTTGGTCCGCGAGTCGGACAGGAAGACGAGGCCGGCCTGCAGCTTGATGCCGATGCAATAGGTCATGGTGCGCTCCTTTCGCGCGCGGAGGTCAGGTTCTTCAGCCGGTACAGCGCCTCCAGGGCCTCGCGCGGGCTGAGGGCGTCGGGATCGAGCGCGGCCAGCGCCGCCTCGGCGGGCGAGGGCTCCGCGGCCTCGGCGGCCGGCGCCGGCGGCGCGGCGAACAGGTCGATCTGGGCCTCGCCGGCGCGCTGCCGCGCCTCGAGCGACTCCAGTGCCGCCCGGGCCTGCCGCACCACCCCCGCCGGCATGCCGGCCAGCCGCGCCACCTGCACGCCGTAGCTGCGGCTGGCGGGGCCCGGCTGGATCTCGTGCAGGAAGACGATCCCGCTGCCGCTCTCGGCCGCAGAGACGTGGACGTTGACCGCGCGCTCCAGCCGCAGCGGCAGCTCGGTGAGCTCGAAGTAGTGGGTCGCGAACAGCGTCCAGGCGCGGTTGCGCTCGTGCAGGTGGCTGGCGATCGCGCCGGCCAGCGCCAGGCCGTCGAAGGTCGAGGTGCCGCGCCCGATCTCGTCCATCAGCACCAGCGAGTGCTCGGTCGCGCGGTGCAGGATGGCTGCGGCCTCGGTCATCTCGAGCATGAAGGTGGACTGCGCGTTGGCCAGGTCGTCGGCCGCGCCGATGCGGGTGTGGATCGCGTCGACCGGGCCCAGCCGGCAGCTGCGCGCCGGCACGAAGGAGCCCATCGCGGCCAGCAGCACCGTCAGCGCCACCTGGCGCATGTAGGTGCTCTTGCCGCCCATGTTCGGGCCGGTGATCAGCAGCATGCGGCGCTGCGCGTCGAGCCGGCAGTCGTTGGCGATGAAGGCGCCGCCGCCGGTCTCGAGCAGGCGCGCCTCGACCACCGGGTGGCGGCCGCCCTGGATGTCGATGCAGGGCTCGCGCACGAACTGCGGCCGCGTCCAGCCGAGCGTGGCCGCCCGCTCCGCCAGCGCCGCCAGCGCGTCCAGCCCGGCCAGCGCCTGCGCCAGCGCGCCGAGCGTGCCGAGCGCCGGCTGCAGCGCGTCCAGCAGCTGCTCCCACAGCCCCTTCTCGCGCGCCAGCGCACGCTCCTGCGCCGACAGCGCCTTGTCCTCGAAGGCCTTCAGCTCGGGCGTGATGTAGCGCTCGGCGTTCTTCAGGGTCTGCCGGCGCCGGTAGTCGTCCGGCACCTTCGCGAGCTGGCCCTGCGTGACCTCGATGTAGAAGCCGTGCACCTTGTTGAACTGCACGCGCAGGTTGGCGATGCCGGTGCGGGCGCGCTCGCGGCCCTCCAGCTCGAGCAGGAAGGCGTCGCAGTTCTGCGCGATGCCGCGCAGTTCGTCCAGCTCGGCGTCGCAACCGGCGGCGATCACGCCGCCGTCGCGCAGCAGCGCGGCCGGCTCCTCGGCCAGCGTGGCGCGCAACTGCGCGGCCAGCGCCGGCGGGGGGGACAGCGCGGCGGCCAGCTGCGCCAGCAGGCCGGCCGGCGCGGGGTCGGCCGGCAGCAGCGCGTGCAGCGCGGGCAGCGTCTCGAGCGTGGCGCGCAGGCCGGCCAGCTCGCGCGGGCGCACCTGGCGCAGCGCCAGCCGCGCGGTGATCCGTTCCACGTCGCTGACGCGGCGCAGCGCCTCGCGCAGCGGCTCCACGCCGTGCGCGAGCAGCGCCTCGATGGCGTCCAGCCGCCGCAGCGCCTCGTGGCGCTCGCGCTGCGGCCGCGTCAGCCACAGGCGCAGCGCGCGGCTGCCCATGCCGGTGCGGCAGGTGTCGATCAGCGACAGCAGCGTCGGCGCTTCCTCGCCGCGCAGCGTGCGCGTCAGCTCGAGGTTGCGGTGCGTGCTCGGCGGCAGCTCCAGCAGGTCGCCCGCGCGCTCCACCGTCAGCCGCCGCACGTGGGCCAGCGCGCGGCCCTGGGTGTGCTCGGCATAGCTCAGCAGCGCGGCGGCGGCGGCCTGCGCGCAGGCCAGGTCCTGCGCGTCGTAGCCGGCCAGGCTCGCCACCTCCAGCTGCGCGCACAGCTTGCGCAGGCCCAGCGCCGCATCGAACTGCCAGGCCGGGCGGTGCGTCACGGCCGCGCGAACCTCGCCCAGTGCGGCCGGCACGTCGTCGCGGTCGACCAGCACCTCCGCGGCATCCAGCCGCGCCAGCCAGCCCGGCAGCTCTGCCTCGGCGCACTCGCCCAGGCCCAGCTCGCCACTGGCCAGGCCCAGCCAGGCCAGCCCGTGCGTCACCTGGCCGCGCTGCCGCCGCGTCGTCACCGCGAGCAGCCGCGCGTCCGACTTCTCGGCCAGCAGCTCGGCATCCGTCAGCGTGCCGGGCGTCACCACCCGCACCACCTTGCGCTCCACCGGCCCCTTGGCCGTCGCGACGTCACCGACCTGCTCGCAGATCGCCACCGATTCGCCCAGCCGGATCAGCCGCGCCAGGTAGGCCTCGACCGAATGCACCGGCACGCCGGCCATCACCACCGGCTCGCCGGCGCTCTGCCCGCGCGTCGTCAGCGTGATGTCGAGCAGCTGGTTCGCGCGCCGCGCGTCCTCGTAGAACAGCTCGTAGAAATCGCCCATCCGGTAGAAGACGAGCGTGTCGGGGAAGTCGGCCTTGATGGCGAGGTACTGCGCCATCATCGGCGTGTGCCCGGCAGGCACCGCAGCAGCGGCGGCGCGCGGCGAGTCCCGGTCCATGCGCGTGGCCGGGCGGCTCAGAACGGGGCGTCGCTCTTCGGGGGGCGCGGGCCGCGCGGCCGGGGGCGCTCGGCCGCGGGGGCGGCGGGCGCGGCGGCATCGGCCTTGCGGATGCGCACGGCCTTGCGGGCCGGCGGCGTGGGCGGCGCGTCGGCGGCCGGCGCGGGCGCGTCCAGGCTGGCGGCGAGGGCCGCTTCAGGCGTCGTCGTGTTGGCGCCGGCGTCGGTGGCCACGGCGGCCTTGTCGTCGTCCTTGATGACGCGGCTGAACGGGGCCAGGGTCTGCACCAGCTGGGCGTAGACCTTCGGGTTGCCGGCGACCAGCTCGCGCTGGTGCAGGTAGTCGGCCTCGCCGGTGAAGTTGCCCACCAGGCCGCCGGCCTCGGTGATGATCAGCGCGCCGGCGGCGATGTCCCAGGGGTTCAGGCCGGTCTCGAAGAAGCCGTCGTAGCAGCCGGCGGCGACGTAGCACAGGTCGAGCGCGGCGGCGCCCGGGCGGCGCAGGCCGGCGCACTGCGGCATCACCGCCTCGAACATCGCGAGGTAGCGCTTGAAGTTGTCGCCCTTGCGGAAGGGGAAGCCGGTGCCGATCAGCGCGTCGGCCATGCGGGTGCGGCGCGACACGCGGATGCGCTTGTCGTTCAGGTAGGCGCCGCGGCCGCGGGAGGCGTAGAACAGGTCGTTGCGGGTCGGGTCGTAGACGACGGCCTGCTGGACCTGGCCGCGGAACGCGAGCGCGATCGACACCGCGTAGACCGGGAAGCCGTGGATGAAGTTGGTGGTGCCGTCGAGCGGGTCGATGATCCAGACGTAGTCGCTGTCGCGCGCGCCGCGGCTGCGGCCGGACTCCTCGGCCAGGATGCCGTGGCCGGGGTAGGCGGCGAGCAGGGTGTCGATGATGGCCTGCTCGGCGGCCTCGTCGACCTCGGTGACGAAGTCGTTCGGCGACTTGGTGCCGACCTTGAGCAGGTCCAGGTCCAGCGAGGCCCGGTTGATCAGCGCGCCGGCCGTGCGTGCCGCCTTGACGGCGATGTTGAGCATGGGGTGGAGCGCTTGCGACATGGTGCGGCGGGCGAGGGGAGGCGGCTGGCAGGGGGAAAGAGCGGCGGGCACGGCGGGGCGCCGGGCGCGGGCGGGCGCAGCAAGGCTGCGGCTGCCTGGGATAATCGCCGGATTTTAGCCGCCCCGACGCTGGCGCGCCGCCTTCGGCGCGTGCTGCCTGCGGGCGCGCCACCCGCTCCATGACTCCCCCGCTGCCGCCCACCGGGCCCGCCACGCGCTTCGTGCTGGTCGGCACCAGCCACCCCGGCAACGTCGGCTCCGCGGCGCGGGCGATCAAGGTGATGGGCTTCGAGGACCTGGTGCTGGTGGCCCCGCGCGACCGGTGGCTGCACGCGGCGCCGCAGGCCCGGGCCCTCGCCTCCGGCGCCACCGACGTGCTCGAGCGCGTGCGCGTGGTGGCGACGCTCGGCGAGGCGCTGGACGGCATCGACGTGGTCTGCGCGACCGCGATGACCCCGCGCGACTTCGGCCCGCCGGTGCACGCGCCGCGCGAGCTGTTGCCTCGCCTGGCGGCTGCCGGCGAGCGCGTGGCTTTCGTGTTCGGCTCGGAGCGCGTGGGGCTTGCGAACGACGACGTCTACCGCTGCCACGCGGCGCTCAGCATCCCGACCCCGCCGGGCTACGGCTCGCTGAACCTGGCGCAGGCGGTGCAGCTGATCGCCTACGACTGGCGCAGCGCGCTCGGCGCCTTCCCGGTGCAGGCGCGCACGCGTCCCCCGGTGCCGGCCGACGCCGCGGCGGTGCAGCAGCTCGTGCAGCACTGGCGCGAGGCGCTGCAGGCGCTCGGCTTCCTCGACCCGGCGGTGCCGCGCAAGCTGATGGCACGCCTGCACCAGCTCGTGCTGCGGGCGCGGGTGCGCGAGGAGGAACTGCACATCCTGCGCGGCATCGCGCGGGCCGTGATCGCGCAGGCGGGAGGGGCGGCCGAAAGGCGGCGCTCAGTGCCCGCGGCGCCCGCGGCGCCCGCGGCGGG